>NZ_JAUSXO010000001.1:2571486-3214357 GCF_030816075.1 Arthrobacter agilis
CGGAGAGCGTGAGGTCCCGGCCGTAGTTGACGTTGCCGAGGAACCGGATGTCACCGCGGTCCAGCACCTTGTGCAGGGCGTTGACGATGCCCTTGATCCGCGGATGGTCCGGTGCCACCCCGTAGCGGATGAGACCGTAGGGTGCGGGGTACTGGTCGAACAGGTCGATGCTGACGGCGAAGTCACCGCCCTGCACCTCGTTCGACTTCGTCAGGATGTCGGCGGCGTAGACGCCTGCCGGACCGGCGCCGATGATCGCGACCCGCAACGGTCGTGCCGCAGCTGAGGTAGACACTGATGAGCCTTCTTCCCGGTGGGATTGATCCTGGTGGATACCGTCGCGCAGAAATAAGCGCACATTTCCCTATTCTAAATCCCGTGGGGCGGGACCGCGTAAAACAGTGGCGGGGATCTCCTCCCTCCCGTGGTGCGGCGGTGACGGGAACCGGCGCCCGGGAATAAACGTTCGCACCGCTCGGTTCACGACCTCGTGAGCGGAACAGGTACGAAGGTCAGTCGTCCGGCGCGGAGCGAGAACTCCGTCGGTATCCTCTTCGGCGTCGGCGCCTACGGCCTGTGGGGTCTGCTGCCGCTGTACTTCCTCATCCTCTCGCCGGCCGGGCCCGTGGAGATCGTCGCCAACCGCGTCATGTGGTCGCTCATCTTCTGCGCCCTCCTGCTGACCGCCCTGCGGTCCTGGCGGCCGGTGCTGGCGGCCCTGCGCACCCCGCGGATCGTCGGGACGCTCACCGTGGCGGCGCTGCTGATCGCCGTCAACTGGCTCGTCTACACCTACGGCGTCACGTCCGGCCAGGCCATCGAAGCCGCCCTGGGCTACTTCATCAATCCCATCGTCTCGGTACTTCTCGGCGTGATCGTGCTGCGGGAGAAGCTGCGGCCCCTGCAGTGGACGGCGATCGGCATCGGCATCCTCGCGGTGGTGGTGCTCGCCGTCGGTTATGGTGCGGTGCCCTGGATCGCGCTGTCGCTGGCGTTCTCCTTCGGCCTGTACGGGTTCGCGAAGAAGAAGGTGGGCTCGCGCGTGGACGCCGTCTCGAGCCTGAGCATCGAGACACTCGTCCTGACACCCATCGCCGTGGCGGTCATGCTGTGGCTGGCCTCGACCGGTGACGCCACGCTGGTGAGCGAGGGGACGGGCCACTTCTGGATCATGGCCGCCTCCGGGATCATCACCGCCGTGCCCCTCATCTTCTTCGGCGCTGCCGCCCGCCGCCTCCCCCTGACCACGATCGGTCTCCTGCAGTACCTCGCCCCCGTGCTCCAGTTCCTCCTCGCGCTGCTCGTACTCCACGAGGACATGCCGTTCGAACGATGGATCGGCTTCAGCCTCGTGTGGGTGGCCCTCATCCTCCTGACGGTCGACATGCTCCGGACCGTCCGCCGCCAGCCCCGGGTCGCCAAGAGCGCCGAACCGGTGTCCGCCCCCGCCTGAGCGAGCCGGCGCGGCCCGTCCGGATGGGGCGGGCCGCCTCAGCGCTCCTCCATCCCCCAGGGTGAGCCGTAGCCCGCAGGAGCGTCTGCGGCCAGCAGGTCCAGGAAGGGCCGCGCGTCGAAGGCCTCCGGGCCGAGCACGCCGCTTCCCTGCCACCGGCCTGTCGCCAGCAGCTCGAGCGCGATCACGGGGTTCACGGCGGTCTGCCAGACGACGGCCTGCGAGGTGTACTCCGCCATCGTCCATGCATTGTCGACGACGTGATACAGGTACACGGACCGCGGCGCACCGTCCTTCCCCCGTCCCGTCACGAGGACGCCCGCGCAGGTCTTCCCGTGCATGCGGTCGCCGAGCGTGGCGGGATCGGGCAGGGCCGCCGCGACCACGTCCCGGGGTGAGACGGAGACGTCTTTCACCCGGAGCGGCTCGGTGGAGTCGAGTCCGAGCCTGTGGAGGGTCCGCAGGACGTCGATGAACTCCTCCCCCAGCCCGTACTTGAACGTCACCCTCCGGGCCCGCGTCCAGCGGGGCATGAGGACCACCTCCTCGTGCTCCACGTTCACGCACTCCACGGGCCCGATGCCCTCGGGGAAGTGGAACACCTCGGGCTCGCTGAACGGCTCGGTGGTGAACCAGCCCCGGTCCCGCTCGAAGACCACCGGCGGGTTCAGGCACTCCTCGATGGTCGTCCAGATGGAGAACGACGGCGCGAACCCGTAGCCGTCGACCGTCAGGTTCGCCCCGTCGCGGACGCCCAGTTCGTCGATCGACGAGAACAGCTCGTCCTCCGCGTGACGGGCGAACACGTCGGAGAGCCCGGGCTCGACGCCGATCCCCACCAGGGCGAGCCGGCCCGCCGCCTCCCACTGCGGGGCGGCGTCGAACTGCGCCTGCCCGAGCAGCACCCCCGTCTTCTCGTACGGCTGCTCCGGGTGTTTCGCCGAGAGGCTCATCGCCATGTCGAGGTAGGTGGCACCCGCCTCGAAACACCCGTCGAAGATCGGCATCACGAAGCGCGGGTCCACCGCGTTGAGGACGTGCGTGGCACCGTGCTCCAGCACGAGGGCGGTCACGGCCTCCGCCGATGACGCGTCCACCGACGCCGCCACGAGGCGGGGGTCCTGCAGCTCGTCGACGAGCGCCTGGGGACGCGCGGGGTCGGAGTCGGCGATCACGAGCCGATCGAAGAAGGTGCGGCGCACGGCGATCCGGACCGCCGCGGAGCCGACACCGCCCGCGCCGATGATCAGGATCCGCATCAGGAGAGCCCGCCGTCGATGGAGCGCCTGTACACGTCGGGCGAGTCGGGGACCAGTACCGGGGTGTCCTCGTTCAGGCTCCGGCCCCGGAAGAAGGGCCGGGAGCCGGGCCTGCTGCGCCAGACGACCGCGAGGACGAGGCCCAGGACCAGCGAGCCGATCCCCGTGACGAATGTCCCGCCGATGCCGAACAGCACGCTGTAGCCGTACTCGACGTCGGCCATGTCGATCGCGGACCTGATGAACGCCGCGGTGAGCAGGACGGCGCCGATCAGGGGCAGCAGGAAGCGGAACACGACGTTGTGGCCGGAGGTGAACAGTTCACGCCGGAAGTACCACACGCACGCGTAGCCGGTGATCGCGTAGTAGAACGCGATGGCCAGGGCGAGGGACAGGATGGAATCGGCCAGGATGTTCTCACTGATGACCGTCATGAGGACGTAGTAGGCGATGGCCGCGATACCCATCACGAGGGTGGAGAACGAGGGTGTCCTGAACCGGGGGTGCACCTCCCCGAAGCGGGCGGGCAGGGCCCTGTACACGGCCATGGACAGCGTGCCGCGCGCGGTGGGCAGGATGGTGGTCTGCGTCGAGGAGACCGCGGAGACCAGGACGGCCACCACGAGCAGCCAGAACCAGGGCCCGAGGACGGCGTCCTTGAGGGCGAGGAACACGTCCTCGGCATTGGCCTCGTTGCCCAGGCCGATCCCCTCCTCCCCCACACCCGCGTACATCATGGCCGCGACCGTCACGCCCACGTAGGTCACGAGGAGCAGAACGGTGGACAGCAGCGCCGCACGGCCGGGGATGCGGCGGGCGTCCCTGGTCTCCTCGTTCAGGGCCAGGCAGGCGTCCCAGCCCCAGTAGACGAACAGGGCCAGGAGGATCGCCTCGGTGAAGCCCTCAACGCTCTCGAACGCGAACGGGTTGAACCAGTCCCAGGACGGCGGTGTGGCCGTCTCCGCCGTCCCACCGGCCGCGCCGGCGAGGGCGAGGACCACGAACAGCACCAGCGCGGCGTACTGGACGCCGAGCAGGACGTTCTGCAGCTTCGCTCCGATCTCCACGCCGCGGTAGCTCACCACCGTCATGAGCGCGATGAAGACGACCCCGGTGATCGTGACCACCAGCGGGTCCTCCGCGAGCGAGCCGTCGCCGACGAGGAGCCACAGGTACGTGCCGCCCACCTGCGCCAGGTTCGCCAGCACGATGATGCCCGCCACGGCCACGCCCCACCCCGCCATCCACCCGGCCCAGGGCCCGAAGGCCTTGGTGGCCCAGGTGAAGGAGGTGCCGCAGTCGGGGACCGCCTCGTTGAGTTCCCGGTAGGCGAAGGCGATGAACACCATCGGGATGAACGCGAGGACGAAGGCGATCGGGGCCTGGGCCCCGACGGCCAGGACGACGAATCCGAGGGTCGCGACGAGGGAGTACACCGGCGCCGTCGAGGCGAGCCCGATCACCGTCGATTCCCAGAGTCCCAGTGCGCCCGCCGCCAGGCCCTTCCCGGACCGCTCCGCGGGCTCCCCGTGCGGGCGGCTGTCGACTGGGAACTGGCTCATGCTGCCCCGATTCTCGAAGGACCACCGCCACCGCGCGAGGTCTGGCTGGCGTCACTCTACTGACCGGCCGGTGCTCCCGGAAGCCCTGCCCGGACCGCTCGGGTCCGGTCGGGTCCGGTCAGGTCCGGTCAGGTCCGGTCAGGTCCGGGCGGCTCCGGGCGGGTCCGGTCAGGTCGGGTCAGGTCGGGTCAGGTCGGGTCCGGTCAGGGGTGGGCGCGACCGTCGGGTCCGGTCGGGCCCGGTCAGGTCAGGTCCGGTCCGGTCGGGCCCGGTCAGGTCAGGTCAGGTCCGGTCAGGCGTGTGCGGGACGGGGCAGTCCGGTCTCCCCGGTCTCCCGCGGCACCTCCGGCACCTCGGCCGCGAGGTACGCCGCATTGAACCGCGCGAGCAGGCCGACGAGCTCGACGACGTCGGCCGCCGCCCAGCCGTCGAGCTGCCGCCGGAAGGCCTGCCGCCGGCCCAGCCGGGCCTCGTCGATCCGCCGCGCGCCTTCCTGCGTGAGGACCACCGGGTGCGACCGCTCGTCGCCGCCCGTCGGGCCGCGCTCCACGAGGCCGAGCCGCTGCAGCGCCGCCACATGGCCGCTCACCCCGGGCGTCCCCATGCCCAGCGTCGTGGCGAGGTCGGTCACCCGGCAGGGACCCAGCATGCGGGCCGCTGTCAGGACGCTGTAGGCGGCGGGTTCCATCGCCGGATCGATCCGTCGGGCGAGGATCCGGCAGACGCGCTGCTCGCTGCGGCACATCGCCGCGGCCCGCTCCTCGACGACGTCGAGGGCTGCGTGCCGAGCGGTCCCGGTTGCCCGCGTGCGGCGTCCCTCCATACGGGAAATGCTAGGCGCGCACCGGCTCCACGGGACCTGCACACCGCCGCATTTCTCCGCATGACGCGCACACACGACGGGTCCGCCCTCGGTCCCAAGTCCCGGGTCGGCCGTGCGTGGCACGGGCAGTCCCCACGGGCGCCGGCTGCGTGCTGCCGGGATCCTGCAGGACGGCGGTGCGGGTGGACCCGCGCCGCTACTCCTGCGGGGCCGACCCCCGCGTCAGCACCTCCTGGCGGAAGAACGCCGGATTGATGCGCGACCACACCAGCATGAGCACCGCCCCGAGGAGGATCACGCCGATCCCGAGGACGAACACCATCCCGATCCCGAACAGCTCGGACCCGGAGCCGTACTCGGGGTCCATGGAGTCGACGGCCGTCTTGAAGAACATGACCAGCAGGATCACGCCGCCGAGCAGGGGTGCGAGGAACCTGAAGAAGACGTTGCGGGCGCTCGCGAAGGCCTGGGCGCGGAAGTACCAGACGCACGCCAGCGCGGTGATGCCGTAGTAGAAGCAGATCATGAGGCCGAGTGCCGTGATGGTGTCCCACAGGGCGTTCTCCGACACCAGGCGCGTGAACACGTAGAACCCGGCGGCGGCGACGGCCGCTGCGACGGTCGCGTAGCTCGGGGACTTGTGCTGCGGGCTGATGCGCCCGTACCCCTTCGGCAGCGCCTTGTAGTGACCCATGGCGAGCAGCGTGCGTGCGGGCGAGACGAACGTCGACTGCAGCGATGCTGCGGAGGAGCTGAGCACGGCCATCGACATGAGGATGGCGAAGGGACCCATGACGGGGCCGGCGAGCGTCGCGAAGATGCTCTCCTGGTTGTCCGGGTTGCCCGCACCGAGTTCGCCGTCGCCCACCCCGGCGTAGGCGAGGGTCGCCAGAGCCACCGTGAGGTAGACGATCACGATCACGACGACCGTCAGTGCTCCCGCACGGCCCGGCGTCTTGTCGGGGTCGGTGGTCTCCTCGTTCATCGTGAGCGTCACGTCCCAGCCCCAGTAGATGAAGATCGAGAGCGAGACGCCCGCGGCGAAGGCGGAGAACGAGCCGACGGCGAAGGGGTTGAACCAGTCCGCGCTGATGCTCGTGGCGTCGAAGGCGGTGCCGTTCGCGACGTGGACGAACGCTGCGATGGCGAACCACGCGAGCACCACGAGCTGGAAGGTGACGAGCACGTACTGCACCATCTTGGTGGCTTCCATGCCCCGGTAGGAGATGTAGCAGGCGAGGGCGATGAACACGAGCGTCGTCGCGATGTTCACCGGCAGGTTCAGGGTGAGCTCCGCGATCGAGGGATTGCCCAGCACCTGTGAGAGCAGGAGGTAGAAGAAGTCGACAGCGACGGCGGCGAGGTTGGACAGCACGATGACGGTCGCGGCGATGAGACCCCACCCGCCCATCCAGCCGATCCACGGGCCGAAGGCCCGCGTGGCCCAGGTGAAAGACGTCCCGGAGTCCGGCATGGAGCTGTTCAGCTCGCGGTAGCCGAGGGCCACGAGCAGCATGGGGATGAAGCCGATGAGGAAGATGGCGGGCAGGTGCACGCCGACCTCCGCGACCGTGGGGCCGAGGGCCGCGGTCAGGGTGTAGGCGGGGGCCACGCAGGACACCCCGATGACGACGGCACCCAGCAGGCCGACGGTCCCTGAATCGAGACCCTTCTTGCTGAGCCCTGATCCCCTTTGTGTTGTCTCGTCGATACTCATGCGTCCGCCTCTGTGGGTAAGGCGCCCGGGCCGGAAGTGGTGCCGGGCGTTGCGTACGTACGCGGGACGACGACCATGGGGATGGTCAGCGTACGCAGGATCTTGGCGGCCGTGGACCCGAGGAAGATCCGCGCGTGCTGCGCGAGGCGGCTGGAACCGACCAGCAGCACCTCCCCCTCGTCCCAGGCCATGGACTCGATGGCTTCCTCGACGGACGCACCGCGCGCGGTCTCGACGCTCACACGACCACCGGCCGCCAGCGACGACGCCGCCTCGGCGAGCCGCCGGTTCGCCTCGTCCTCCGCTCCGCCCGGGTCCGGCTGGCCGGCGTCGAGCGCGATGAGCGAGACGAGACGCAGCGGCAGGCCGCGACGGCGTGCCGAGGACACGGCGACGGAGATGACGGCGTCCGCTCCGGCCCGCCGGCCCACGGCGCAGGTGAGGCGCGTGACGGGGTCGGTGCGGCGGTAGTCCCGGGGGGCGAGCGCCACGGGGACGGGCGAGGCGTGGAGCAGGCTGCGGGCCACGTTGCCGACGCTGAACCGGCCGGCGAGGCCGCGTGAGCTGGCGCCGATGACGATCAGGGACGCCTCGGTGTCCTCGGCGGCCTGGATGAGGCCCTCCGCGTTCGATTCGGCCCGGACGACGACGCCGCGTGCCTGGACGTCGTCGGGCACGAGGGCCAGTCCGTCGTCCATCCACTCGCGCATCTGTTCGGACAGCAGGCTGTCGAAGCCCTTGTCCGGCGGGTAGGTGCCGGCGTAGAGGGAGTGCTCGGGCGTCACGAGGACGAGATCGAGGGTCGCGTCCTGGCGCCGGGCGAGCGCCACGGCGAGGCAGACGGCGTCGTGTCCGCGTTCGTCAGCGGTGTACCCGACGATGTAGCGCATGCTCAGGCCTCCTTCACGGTACCGGCCGACTGAAGCCCGGACGCGAGCGCGCGGTGGACCGCGGCCGCGGTGCGCTGCCCCATGCGGATGGCGCCGTCCACGTGCTGGTAGCCCTCGGCCGCGATGTCGGAGCAGGACCAGTAGATCGGCCCCACCGGTGTGCGCTGGTCACGGCCGTAGCGGTGCAGCCCGCCGAGGTCGTAGCTGGAGGCGTAGGCGCCGCGGGTCCACTCCTCGGACGCCCAGTCCGACTCGTAGTAGACCTCGGGTTCGAGGGCCTGCGGGCCGAGGAAGCCCGCGATCGAGCCGAGGATGCGCTCGCGGCGCTCGTGCGGCAGGAGCTCGAACATGGCGTCGGCCTTCTCGTCGGAGATGAAGCCCACCAGGGTTCCGCGCGGGTCCTCGTGGTTCGTGTTGTCGTAGACCTCCTGCACGATGGAGCCGGCGCTGAAGCCGGTCCCTGAGAGTCCTTCCTCGCGCCAGAACGGCGTCGCGTAGACCGCGTGCACCTTGATGACGAGTCCCAGCGACTGGTGCTGGTGCATCTGGTGCTGGCGGCGTGGCAGCGGCGGGTCGTAGCTGATGCGCGAGTACAGGTTCGGCGGGACGGCGACGACGGCGTACCGAGCGTGCACGGTCGTCGTGTCGGAGACGACCGTGACGCCGTCGCGCCCGTCCATGCCGCTCCAGCGCAGCGTCCGCACCGGGCTCGAGAGGATCACGTCCTCCCCGAGGTCCGCGGCCATCCGCTCCGAGACGGACTGCATGCCGCCGACAACGCGCCGGTCGAGGATGAAGTCCTCGTCCACGAGGTTGGAGAAGGAGCCGGCGGTCGCGGCCATGAGGATCGCCTGCAGGGCGGAGAAGGAGTGCGCGGGCTTGGTCAGCATGCCACCCGCGATGAAGAGCCCGATGTTGTCGCAGGCCTCCTCGTCGTCGGACTGCTGCCGCAGCCAGTGGTGGAAGGAGATGGTGTCGAGGGCACGGGCATCGGGGTGGTTCCACGGCGCCTCCGGGCCGGCCTCGGCGACGAGCCGGTCGAGGATGTCGATGAGCCGTGTCATCTCCTCACGGGTGTAGTCGCTGACGGGGAACATCTCGCCCGAGTACCGCACCGGCCTGTCGTCGGGACCGATGTAGACGGAGTCGCCTTCCCGGTAGCGGGGGAAGGTGTCCATCCCCAGCTCGTCGAGGAGGCCGATGAGCGCGGTCTGGTCCGGGGACACCCACTGGCCGCCCACCTCGAGGACCGCGCCGTCGATGACGTCCGTGTGGGTGCGCCCGCCCACCCGGTCCCGTGCCTCGACGACGGCGACCGTGTGGCCGGCCTTCGTCAGCTCGCGTGCTGCGGTCAGGCCCGAAGGGCCTGCTCCGATGATGACGACGTCGCGCTCGATGGTGTTCATGGGATCCTCCCGGGCCGCATGACGCGGACCACAAAATGAATGACATTCATTATTTTGCCCTACTATAGCCACGGGCGACCCGCGAGGGAAGGGAACGACCGTAGAGTTAACGCCACGGCAACAGGAGGCACGTTCCATGACAGCAGCAACGCCGGCGCCGCGACGCGCCGGGCGTCCTCCCCGGAGCGTCCTGTCGAAGGAACGCATCACCGATGCGGCGCTCGAGCTCATCGCCAGCGAGGGCTACGCGGGGCTCACGATGTCGGCCGTCGCACGGAGGCTGAGGGTGGCGCCGTCCGCGCTCTACAACCATGCGGAGTCGAAGCAGGAAGTGCTCGGCTGGGTGCAGGACCACGTCATGACGATGGTCGAGTTCGACGCTTTCGCGGACCAGCCCTGGGACGAGGCCGTGCGGCGCTGGGCCTGGTCCTATCGCGAGATCTTCGCCCGCCATGCGCCGCTCGTCCCGGTCATCGCCGTCATGCCCGTCACCGATGCGCCGGAGACGCTACGCATGTACGAGGAGGTGGCCCGCGGGTTCCAGCGCGCGGGGTGGCCGGAGGATCGCATCGTGCCGGCGATCGTCGCTCTGGAGTCCTTCATCTACGGCTCGGCGCTCGACGTCACGGCACCCGGCGACATCTTCGACTCGGGCACACTCGCGGACCGCTTCCCCGTATTCACGGCCGCCGTGCGCAGCGCCAGCGCCGCCGCGGGTTCCGAGACCGCAGCCGATGCCGCCTTCCGCGCGGGACTGGACGGGATGATCACCGGGCTCCGGCAGCAGCTCGCCGCCTACTCGTCCTGATCCGCGGCGCATGCCGGTCCCCGGACGGTCGATGAGCCTGCTGATTGCTAGACGCCCTAGCTTTACGGATCGCGAAGTAGCTGTTAGGTTCAGAGGGCGGTCAAGAAGCGGCCCGAAGAATGACAGATTTCCGAGGTCGCCATGACAATTGCACCGCTTTCCCCCGACACCCTTCCCCAGCAGACCGGACCCGACGTGAGCACCCCGTCGGACCTGCAGGACATCGAGTTCGCCGAAGTTCCCGGGACCATCGGTTCCAGCGGACCCGAAGCACCCGAGGTCCCGTCCGACCTGTCCACCGTGACGACGCGTGAGCTCCGGATCCTGTCCAACCAGCTCTACCGCATCCTCGACGGCGACTTCCCGCCGTTCGGCGTCCGGGAGGACTACGAGGCCGTGGTCGAGGCCCTCGATGCCCGCAACGCACGTGCCGCCGAACGGACCGAGAGCGCGAAGCTGCGCGAGAAGTTCCGCGACAACACCGTGAGCTCGCGCTTCGAACTGTTCCACGACGGCATCATGGTCGGTTACGTGAAGTACGACATGAGGGCCGGCCGCATCCGCCTGCTGGAGACCGTGGTCGGGCCCACCTACGGCAACGCCGGCCTCGAGCCCGTCCTCGTCCGCGAGGCACTGCTGAGCGCCCACCGCCGCCGCCTCGCCCCCGTTCCCTACTGCCAGCACGCCCAGGCCTTCCTGGCCGAGAACCCGCAGTACCGGGCACTCATCCCGGTCGGCTGAACCCACCCGTTCGACGGCGAAGGCCCCGCAGCAGTGCTGCGGGGCCTTCGCCGTTCTCGCGGTCGCTACCGGTGCTCAGCCGGCGTCGACGGAGCGGATCGCGCGCTCGAGCACGTCGAGTCCGTCGGCCAGCAGCTCGTCGGTGATGACGAGCGGCGGGAGCAGGCGGATCACGTTGCCGTAGGTACCGCAGGTGAGGATGATGACGCCCTCGCGCAGGCACTGGGCGGCGATGGCCTTGGTCGCCTCGGCGTTGGGGGCCTTGCTGCCGTGCTCCACGAACTCGAGCGCCAGCATGGCGCCGCGACCGCGGACCTCGCCGATGATGCTCTGCTCCCCCAGGTCCGCCTGGAGGGCGGCGAAGCGCTCCGTGACGAGCTCCTCGATGTGGCGTGCGCGGCCCGCGAGGTCCTGCTCCTTCATGGTCTCGATCGCGCCGAGGGCTGCGGCGCAGGCCACGGGGTTGCCGCCGTAGGTGCCGCCGAGTCCGCCCGCGTGGACGGCGTCGAGCAGGTCCGCGCGACCGGTGACGGCCGAGAGCGGCATGCCGCCCGCGATGCCCTTGGCCATGGTGATCAGGTCGGGCACCACGCCCTCGTGGTTCACCGCGAACCACTCGCCGGTACGGCAGAAGCCGGACTGCACCTCGTCCGCGATGAACACGACGCCGTTCGCGGTGGCCCACTCGGCGAGGGCCGGGAGGAAGCCGTCCGCGGGCACGATGAAGCCGCCCTCACCCTGGATCGGCTCGATGATGATGGCGGCGACCGACGAGGCGCCGATCTGCTTCTCGATCATGGTGATCGCCCGCTGGGCCGCCTCGGGACCCGTGATGTCCGGGTTCTCCTCACGGAAGGGGTAGCTCATGGGCATGCGGTAGATCTCGGGCGCGAACGGACCGAAGTTCGTCTTGTAGGGCATGGCCTTGGCCGTGAGCGCCATGGTCAGGTTCGTGCGGCCGTGGTAGGCGTGGTCGAAGGCCACGACGGCGTCACGGCCGGTGGCGAGGCGCGCGACCTTCACGGCGTTCTCGACGGCTTCGGCCCCCGAGTTGAACAGGACGGTCCGCTTCTCGAAGTCGCCCGGCGTCAGCTCGGCGAGCTGCTCGGCGACGGCGATGTAGCCCTCGTAGGGCGTGACCATGAAGCAGGTGTGGGTGAAGTGCTCCACCTGCTCCTTGACGGCGCCGACGACGGCGGGATCGGAGGCGCCGACGCTCGTCACGGCGATGCCGGAGCCGAGGTCGATGAAGGAGTTGCCGTCGACGTCGTGGATGATCCCGCCGTCGGCGTCCGCCACGTAGACGGGCACGCCGGAGGCGACGCCCTTGGCGACGACGGCGGCGCGGCGCGCAGCCAGTTCGGTGGACCTGGGACCGGGGAAGTCGCCGTTGATGCGGCGCTTCTGCTCGAGCCGGAAACGCGGCGCGGCGGTGCCGGGGGTGGTTGCGAAGGTAGTCATGTGGGTTCCTTATCTCGGGGGGACGGCTAGGCGTCCAGCACGCTCATGACGTGCTTGATGCGGGTGTAGTCCTCCACGCCGTACATGGAGAGGTCCTTGCCGTAGCCGGAGTTCTTGAAGCCTCCGTGCGGCATCTCGGCGGTGAGCATGATGTGGGTGTTGATCCAGACCGCGCCGAAGTCGAGGTCACGCGAGACGCGCATCGCGGTCCCGTGATCCGTGGTCCAGACGCTGGAGGCGAGGGCGTAGTCCACGCCGTTGGCGAGTTCCACGGCCTCCTGCTCGGTGGTGAAGGTCTGCACGGTGACGATCGGCCCGAACGTCTCCTGCTGCACCACGGAGTCGTCCTGGCGTGCGCCGGTGATGATCGTCGGCTCGAAGAAGTAGCCCTTGTCGCCGGCGCGTCGGCCTCCGGTCGCGATACTGCAGTGTGCCGGCAGCGCGTCGATGACGGCGTTGACGGCGTTGAAGTGGTTGATGTTGTTGAGCGGGCCGAAGTAGTTCTCGGAGTCGTCGGCGCTGCCCGTCTTCAGCGTGGCCGTGTGCTCGACCATCGCGGCGACGAACTCGTCGTGCGCCTCCTCCTGCACCAGGATGCGCGTGATCGCCGTGCAGTCCTGGCCGGCGTTGAAGAAGGCGAACTCGGCGATCGCCGCGGCGCTCTTCTTCAGGTCCGCGTCCGCGAAGACGACGGCGGGCGCCTTGCCGCCGAGTTCGAGGTGGGCGCGCTTGAGGCCCTTCGCCGCGCTGGTGGCGACGGCGATGCCCGCACGCACGGAACCCGTGATGGACACGAGGCCCGGGACCGGGTGCTCGATCATGGCGGCGCCGGTCTCACCGGTGCCCAGCACCACGTTCAGGACGCCGTCGGGCAGGATGCCCTGCGTGAGGCGCGCGAGGACGAGGGTGGATTCGGGCGTGGTGTCACTGGGCTTCAGGACGACGGTGTTGCCGGCGGCGAGCGCCGGTCCGATCTTCCAGATCGCCATGAGGAACGGGTAGTTCCAGGGCGCCACCTGCGCGACGACGCCGATCGGCTCCCGGCGCACGAACGAGGTGTGGCCCTCGAGGTACTCGCCGGCGGACTTGCCCTCGAGGATGCGCGCGGCACCGGCGAAGAACCGCAGCTGGTCGGCACCTGCGGCCACCTCCTCCGCGGCGATCATCTCGCGTACCTGGCCGGTGTTGCGGTGCTGCGCCTCGACGAGCTCGTCGCTCGCAGCCTCGACGGCGTCGGCGAGCTTGAGCAGCAGGAGCTGGCGCTGGCTCGGGGTGGTCCGCTTCCACGTGGTGAAGGCACGTGCCGCTGCCTGCATGGCGTCGTCGACGTCGGCGGGCGAGGACACGGGCGACTGCGCGACGACCTCACCGTTGGTCGGGTTGACGATGTCCAGGAGCTCGGTGCCGACGGGCGTCACGAACGCTCCGTCGATGTAGTTCTGAAGGGTCTCAGCCACGGTGCAGTGCCTTTCACGAGGTCAGGTCCGCGCGGAACCCGGATGTGTCCGGGCCGCGGGTTTCGAGAGAACGCTACCGGGCCGAACCCCGCCACTGCCACGGATATCTGCACAGAGCATCCCGGTAGCGTCCGTGCAGGAGTACAGCGGACACCTATGCTGGTCGTATGGCCATCACCCTCACCGATCTCCTGACCGATGCGGCCTTGGGCCTCGTCGCTGAAGGACGTACAGCGGCTCCCCCGCATCCGATCGAGTGGGTCGCGGTGACGGAGCTGGAGGATCCACGCCCGTTCCTCAACGGGGCCGAGGTGGTGCTGACCACGGGCGTGCGACTGAAGACCGGGGCAGCCCAGCGGGCCTTCGTCCGGCGGGCGCACGAGGCGGGAGCACTCGCCATCGGCTTCGGGGTGGGCCTCACCCACCAGCGGATCCCCACCGCCGTGCTCGCGGAGGCGGACGACGTCGGACTGCCCGCCTTCCGCGTACCCTACGAGGTCCCCTTCATCGCCATCGGGAAGAGGGTGGCCGATGCCCTGTCGGCCGATCGGTTCGCCGGCCTGGAGGAACTCCTCGAGGGGCACGCGGTCCTGGCATCGGCGCTGCTCGGGCCCGGTGGTCTCGAAGCGCTCCTCGGCGAGCTCGCCCGGATGCTCGGCACCGACGTCGCCCTGTTCCAGTACGGTGCGCGGATCGCGGGGGCCTCCAGCTCCCCGGGACGCGGAGGCACCCCCGGAGCCCGCGGTGCCGGCGGTGCCGGCGGTGTCCACGGTGTCCTCGGTGTCGGTGTCGGCGGCGCCGGCGCCGGCGCCGGCGGCCGCGCCGCTGACGTCGCCGAAGGCCGCGCCGCTGGCGTCGCCGGGGGCGTGTCCGATCCTGGGGCGCGCGGCACGGCGGGTACGGTCGGCGCTTCCGCCACCGCTGATGCACCTGATGCACCGACGCCGTGGCACCGGCTCCCCATCGCCACCGGTCTGAAGGACCGCTGCACGCTCGCCATCGCGGAGCCCTACGGCCGGGCGGCCGTCGTCGAGTACGCGCAGAACCTCATCTCGGTGGAGCTGACCAACCAGGCCCGGAACCGGACGGGCGTGCGCAACGCCGTCGGCCAGCTGCTTGAGGACGTGGTGCGCGGTACGCTCGCCGGTGCGGAGGCAGCGGCGAGGCTGGCCGGGGCCGGTATCGACACCGCACTGCGCCACGGCGTGCTGATCGTCGACGTCGCCTCCGGGCAGCGGCGGGCGCTACGCACGCTGCCCCTGCCCGACGGGTGGAACGGCGTGTCGGCGGGCCTCGTCGACGAGCGCCTCGTCCTCGTCCTCCCCGCGGGTGCCACGCCTGATCCCGCCGACCTCGGCCGCTACCTGCACGGCGCCGGTCTCACGGCCCGGATAGGGGTCGGCGGGACGTACGCCCAGCCCAACGGGTTGCGCTGGAGCTATTTCGAGGCCCGCGAGGCCCTGCAGCGGGGCCAGGCCCTGAATATCGCGGACCGGCTGAGCCTCACGTCGCTGCTCATGACCAGCGCCGACGTGCCCCTCGCCGATCTCGCCGCCGAGACCCTGAAGCCGCTCGAGGCCTTCGACGAGGCCCACGGCGCCGGTCTCCTGGCCACGCTGCAGCGCTACCTCGACCTCGACGGCTCCGTGGCCGCCGTCGCCGCAGCCCTCGGTCTCCACCGCAACACCGTCCGCTATCGGCTGCAGCAGGTCGTCACGCTCACGGGCTATGACCCTGCCGTCACCGCGGACCGCGTGCATCTCTACCTGGCACTGCGGATCAGGGCGCTCGGCTGAGTCGACCCCGGAGTCCCCGTAGGCCGTCCGTCACGGCGCGGGAGGGCCCGGCAGCCGGCCCGGGCTGGACGTGCATGGAATAGTGGGATCCGTACGCACCGGTCTCAAGGTTCTACGGGGGTTCGCATGTCACTGCTTCATGCCGACGAATTGGATCTGCAGGAGCTCGCCCGACAGGCGGTCCTTCAGGACTACCGGCTTCCCTACGGCGAGACCGACGGCACCCCGGTGGACCGGCTGGACTACGAGACGCCCCCTGAACTCCTGAACCTGGTCAAGCTGGCCGTGCGCGTGAGCGGGATGGAGGCGGGTGTCATCAACATCATCACCGCCGACCAGCAGCACCAGATCGCCGCCGTCGGCGTGGACGCCGCCGTCTGTGCCCGCGAGGACTCGATGTGCTCGAAGGTCTTCACCTCGGGCTCCATCACGGCGCTCGCGGATGCGTCCCGTGACCCCCGCTTCGCGGACAACCCCTTCGTCAACGGCGGTATCGCCACCGTGCGCTCCTACGCGTCGGTGCCCCTCGTCACGCAGGAGGGACACGCGCTCGGCTCCCTGTGCGTCTTCTCCCCCGAGGTGCTCGGGTTCGGCGCCGAACAGCAGGAGGGCCTCGACATCCTCGCGCGCCAGGTGGTGGAGGTCCTGGAGCTGCAGTTCAGGACACGGAGACTGGTCGAGGCGCTCGAGGTGGTGCGGCGCAGCAACGAGGACCTCGCCGGCTTCGCCGCGCGTGTGAGCCACGACCTGAAGAACCCCCTCACCGCGATCCTCGGGTACGCCGAGCTCGGCGAGGACGACACCGACATCGGATCCTCCGGGCCGGCCGCGCGTTACCTGAGCATCATCCGCGGCAGTGCCAGCCGCATGCTGACCACGGTGGAGGACGTCCTCGCGTTCTCCCGTGTCGGCGGGGCGATCAGCCGCCGGCCGGTCCGCCTCAGCACGCTGATGAACGCCGTCCTGCAGGACGTGCTGCCGCTCAGCAGCGCCTCCGACGCCCTCATCGCCGTCCAGGACGCACAACTCCACGTGGACCAGGCGCAGGTCACGGCTCTCCTGCAGAACCTCGTGTCCAATGCGATCAAGTACTCCACCCCGGGTGGTCCGCCTCGCATCGAGGTCGTCGCGAGCGTGGGCGAGACCCAGGTGCTGCGTGTGATCGACCACGGGAAGGGGATTGATCCGGCCGACCGCCAGCGCGTGCTCGAGCCACTCGTGCGCCTGCACCGTGACGGGGAGCCTGCCGGCAACGGGATCGGCCTCGCGACGTGCGCCCGCATCGCCAGCGCCCACGACGGGTCCATCAGCGTGACGGAGACACCGGGTGGCGGCACCACGGTCGCGGTCGATCTGGGTCCGGCGCGTCCGTAGGGGTGGCAGGCGGCGCTTCCGCCCGCCCGGGGCCTTCACTGGCCCGCCCGTCGGCGGAATCGGCCACGCCTTCCTCGGTTCACCGGGGCTTCGCCGGCCCGCCCGTCGGCGCGGTCGACCGCGCTTTCACCTGAGCAACCGGCGAGCCCGGCACTTTCGCCCGGGCTACTGTGACTGGAGCTGCTGGTCCTGGCTGATGTGTGCGAGCGGCAGCCGGAACGTGAAGGTGGACCCCACGCCCTCGACGCTGCGGCACGTGATGGTCCCACCGTGCCGTTCCACGATCGCCTTGGAGATCGCCAGGCCGAGGCCGACGCCGGGGATGGCCGCATTGCGGGCCCCGGAGGTGCGGAAGAACTTCGAGAACACGCCCTTCAGCTCCTCGGGCGACATGCCGCTGCCCTCGTCGGTCACGCTGCACTCCACCTCGCCGTCCACCGCGGTGGCGCGGACGGTCACACGGCCTCCACCCGGCGAATACTTGATGGCGTTCGAGAGCAGGTTGTCCAGCACCTGGCCGATCCGTGAGGCGTCACACAGGGCCACGAGATCCGGGGAGGTGTGGTCCTCGAAGCGCACCAGGGGGTTGCCGTTGCCCTCTTCGGCCGTCGCGACGTGCCGGCTGACGAGCTCCGAGAAGTCGGTGGGCACCGGCGTGACCTCGGGCGGGCCCTCCGCCGCGGAGAGCAGGTCGATGACGAGCTTGTGGAGGCGCTCCGAGTTGCGCGACACCACTTCGAGACCGGACGCGACGGTGGGCTCGAGGTCGGGCATGCCGGTCAGCAGCTCGAGATAGCCCCTGATCACGGTGAGGGGCGTCCGCAGCTCGTGGGACACCGTCGCGACGAACTCGTCCTTCGCGTTGAGGGCGGTGACGAGCTCGGTGACATCGTTGAACGTGACCACGGATCCCTCGCGGGTGCCCGCCTGGTTGGTCATCTGGCGGGACGAGGTGGAGAGCACGCGCTGCGCCGGTCGGTCCCCCCACCAGAGGAGGTAGTCGGAGAACACCTGGCCGTCGGCTGCGCGGCGCGTGGGCCGGCGGGCTGCGGGGAGCACCGTCTCGCCGTCCTGCTGGAAGATGCGGAGATCCGACTCGGCGGTGTCCCCGGTCCCGCCCGCGAGCGCCCGGAACCTCTCGAGCTTGCGGTTCGCCAGGATCGGGCGGCCGGCCTCGTCGAGGGCGATCAGGCCGATGTCGACGCTGTTGACCACGGTCTCCAGCAGGCGTTCACGCCGGGCGCTCTCCTCGAGCAGCAGCTGCAGTGCGCGGTCCTTCTCCTCCACCACCTCCTGCTGGGCCATCATGCTGGCCGTCATCACCCGGATGGTCACGCCGATCGCCAGCATGATGAAGGGCAGGAGGAAGGACTGGGTGAGGGTCTGCGAGTTGACCTCGACATCCGTGGCGAACACCGGCACCCAGACGATGCCGAGCGAGGCCAGGAAGCCCACCGCGAGGGCAGCACGCGGGAACAGCCCCGATGCGGCGAGCCAGATCACGGGGAACACGGCGAGCAGGCCGACACCGGTGATCACCGTACCCGCGCCGTAGCGCATGAACCCGATGGGGATGAAGTCGAGGAGCGGGATGACCAGGAAGGTGGCATGCGGGAGGCGGTCCCACGGCACGAGGACGCACAGGGCCAGCAGCACAGCATGGAGACCCACGCCGACCAGGAAGGGCCCGCTCGCGAGGAGGTCCCGGTGGAACAGGACACCGCTCACGACGATGAGCAGCACCGTCAGGGAGAGCGGGAGCTGGCTGAGGATGACGCGCCCGCGGAGGGTCAGCTCGTGGAACTGCCGGGTGTTGAGCGTCAGGTAGGAAAGCACCCTGTCCATTCTCTGGCCTTCCCCGTCCATCGTCGAGCCCGTCCGTCGGAACGGCAAAGAGGCCGGTTTCTGCTCACCGGCTTCCACAGACTAGCGGCGCAGCCCGTCGATCCAGGGCGATGAAAGCAGTGACCCACCTAAAGTTCCCATCAAGTTCTGTGCAACAGTGCGGCGGTCGTGCAGTGATCGTGGAGTGATCGTCGGGCCGCGACGGGGAGCCCAGCGTGGCGTGCTTACCCCGGGAGCACCGGCTGCCATTGCGCCCTGCCCCAGCAGGGCCGAAGCCCCACCGCGATCGGCGGCCCGCAGGGCCGGATTCCCCTCCACGCCGGACTCCCCTCCGCGCGGGGCCCAAGCAGGGCCGTCCTCGCCGGGCCGAAGCCCCACCGCGATCGGCGGTCGGCTAGGGCAGGGCCGGCCGGCCGAGGAACGCGGCGATGTCCGTATAGACGTCCCTGGACTCGGGCAGGCGGGGGAAGGCGGGGAACACGTGGAATCCGCCCGGGTAGACCTTCAGGGTGACGTCGGCGCCCGCCGCGACCGCCCGGTCCCGGAAGACCGTCGCATCGGCCATGCACACGTCCCGTGTGCCCTGGTAGATGCGCGTGACGGGCACCGTGGCCAGCAGGTCGGCGGGAGCGCAGGCAGGGCTCACCAGCGGCGTCCTCGGATCGTCGCCGTCCGACCACCACAGTCCGGCCTGGACACCGCCGGGCACGGACAGCATGGGATCGACGGCGTCGTACTTCGGGATCTCCGGATTGGTGCCCGTGACGTCAAGCCATGGGGAGAAGGCGACGACGCGGCCGGGCGCCGGCAGCCCGGCATCCCGGAAGGCCCAGGGCTGCGCGATGGCGAGTGCGCCGCCTGCGGAATCACCCATCAGCGTGACGTCCTCGGGATTCGCCGTGACGAGGACGTCACGGTAGACGGAGACCAGGTAGGGGAACGCCTCCCGGTAGGTGCTCTCCGGGGCCAGGCGGTAGAGGGGCACGGTGACCGCGGCGCCCGTCCGCTTCGTCAGTTCCGCGATGATCCACCAGTGCGGGCGGCCGAACTCGTTGATGTATATGCCGCCATGCGTGTAGATGATGTGCGAGCGCGTCGCTCCGAGCAGGGGCCTGACGGTGATGGTGCGGACGCCGTCGATCCGCTTCTCCTGGATGGTGTGCGTCTGCCTGAAGGTCCAGGGGATGGCCGCCATCGAGGGGTACGTGCGGCTCGGGTACTTCGCGTTCACCCAGTCGGTTCCGTTGAGGTTCTTCTTGGTGGGGAGGAAGCCGATCAGCCGGGACGCCAGGCGCATGGCCCGCGAGCCGTCCTGCGCACTCGGTTCGACGGTGTCCGTACCTGCTGGGTGTCCGCTCGTCATGGGGTCAGCCTAGTGCCGGGTGCGCGGTGGCCGCCCGGGTACCGGCGACGCGCAGCGGCGCCGCCGCCTCTGTCATGCTGGTCAGGGCTTCGGGCCCGCCGGTCGACCGACGGGTGGCGCCCACCCGCAGCAGCGCCGGTCCGCCGAAGGAAGACATGGAAACCGCTTCACACATCGCCCTCGCCGCCGACCTCCTCGGGGTCTTCTTCTTCGCCGTCTCCGGGTCGCTCCTGGCGGTCCGCAAGGGGTTCGACCTCGTGGGGTCCCTCCTGCTCGCCTCCCTCGCGTCGCTCGGAGGAGGAGTCGCCCGTGACCTCATCATCGACGTCCCGCCGGCGGCGTTCACCGAACCGCTGTACCTGCTGCCTCCGCTGCTCGCGACGGTGCTGGTGTACTTCGTCTTCTCCGGCGTCGAGCGCGTCAAGCGCGTCCTGGTCCTCTTCGACGCCGCGGGGCTCGCCCTGTTCTGCATCACCGGCACCGTGAAGGCCCTTGACGCCGGCCTGCACCCGGTATCGGCCGGGCTGCTGGGCGTGACGACCGCTGTGGGCGGGGGTCTGCTGCGGGACGTCGTCGCCAACGAGATCCCGCAGCTCTTCGACCCGCGTGACATCTACGCCCTCCCGGCGATGCTGGGCGCCACCATCGTCACCGTGCTGTACCTGACGGGATCCTTCACGCTCGTCACCGGGATGGTCGCAGCCTCGCTCGTGTTCTCCCTGCGCATGCTCGCATGGCGGTACGGGTGGCATGCGCCGCTCGCGGCAAGGACGGCCGCCGCGCGAAAGTAGTCCGTGGCCGGAAGGCGTCGGGCTAGGATGAGAGCATCCCCCACCACCACTCCTGGAGTACTTGTGACTGAGCTGTTTTCCGACAAATTCCGCGCCCTGGTGCCCCAGTACTTCGAGGACGAGTGGGTCGAGGAGGACGGCCTGTCCGAAGAGGAGCTCGCCGAACTGCTCGAGGGCAAGGATTTCGGCCTGCCGCTCGCCCTCCGCGAGTTCTACCGTGCCGTCGGCGCGACCGAGGACATCATGGAGGCGTTCCACTTCTTCTGGGACCCGGACGAGCTGGAGATCGAGGACGGCTATCTGCTCTTCCTCGAGGACGAGGACGAGCAGTTCACGTGGGGCATGCGGGCCGACCAGCTCGACGTCCCCGATCCGATCGTGTGGCGGCGCAACAACGCCCGCGGGGAGTGGCAGAGCGAGGAGGGCACGTTCAGCGAGTACGTGCTCGACCTCTTCGAATGGGTCTTCGAGGAGGACGAGGACAACTGATGGAGTTCGTCCACCACGCTCCCGAGGGCTACCTATGCCCCTTCTGCGATCTGGCGCGCGGGGACTTCAGCAACCCCAGGAACCTGTGCCGCCCGGGTGACGTCATCTACTCCGACGACCTGGTGCTGGCCTTCATCGCCTCGCACGGCTTCGAGCCGAACCCCGGCCACGTGCTCATCACCCCGCGCGAGCACGTCGAGCTGCTCTACGAACTGCCCGACGACGTCGCCGCCCGCATCATGACGCTCACCCGGGACATCGCGATCGCGATCAAGCTCGCCTGGACCCCGGACGGCGTCTCCACGCGGCAGCACAACGAGCCCGCCGGCAGCCAGCACGTCTGGCATTACCACCAGCACGTCCTCCCCCGCTGGCACGACGACGGCTTCTACTTCACGCCGAAGCGCCCCATCGTGGACCCGGCCGTGAGGGCGCGGAAGGCCGACGAGCTGAGGGCGTTCCTCCCGAAGCGGTAGCGACGGCTGCGGAATCGTCGTCGTTCCCGGTTTTCGCCGGCTCGAGCCTGTGTCGCCCGACGACACGCCGGGATACCGCCCCGTCGAGCGCAAAAGGCAGGAACGACGACGGGAGAGTGGACGGCCGGCGCCGGGCGGGGCTAGACGTCCCTGCTGACCACGGCCTGCGCGAAGCTGGCCAGCGCACGCTTGACGACGCTGTCCGGCAGGGGACTGAGGGCGGCCACGGCATCGTCCGCCCACCGCTGCGCCACGGCCCAGGCCTCCTGCGTCTGCGGATGCGCGCGCACGGCGGCGACCACCTCGGCGAGGGCCTCGTCCGAGGAGAGGTCGCCGTCCACCAGCGCGACGACGTCGGCCGCCGACTGGTCGCCCGCCGCTGCGGCACGGCGCAGCAGGATGACCGGCAGGGTGGGCACGCCCTCCCGCAGGTCCGTCCCGGGGGCCTTGCCGGACTTCACCTTCAGGCCCGTGACGTCGATGACGTCGTCGGCGAGCTGGAAGGCGACACCGACCTTCTCTCCGTAGGAGACCATGACGTCGACGACCTCCCGCGGGGTGTCCGCGAAGATCGCGCCGAGCTGCCCCGAGGCGGCCACGAGGGAGCCGGTCTTGTCGGCGATCACGGAGAGGTAGTGCTCGAGGTCGTCCTGGCCCTCGCGTGGACCGACCGTCTCGTGCAGCTGGCCGAGGCACAGCCGCTCGAAGGTCCGCGCCTGGATGCCGAGCGCCTCGCCGCCGAGTTCGGAGACGAGGATCGAGGCCCGCGCGAAGATGAGGTCGCCGGTGAGGATGGCCACGGAGTTGCCCCACACCTCGTGCGCCGTCGGGGCTCCGCGGCGGTAGGGGGCGGAGTCCATGACGTCGTCGTGGTACAGCGTGGCGAGGTGCGTCAGTTCGACGACGACGGCCGCCTGCACCACCTTGGCCCGGGCCGGGTTGCCGAGGTGCGACGCGAGGATCGTCAGCAGGGGGCGGATCCGCTTGCCGCCGGCCTCGACGAGGTGACGGCTCGTGGCGTCGGCCAGGGGATCGGAGTTGGCGATGGCCTCGCGGAGCTGCTTCTCCACCTCTGCGAGGCACGACGAGACGGAGGGTCCCAGGTCCGGGTCCTCGGCGATGAGGGCGAAGCCGGGCGGCAGGCGCAGGGCACCTGCGTCCGGGATGTCCGCGGTGTCCAGCGCGCTGGCGTGGCCCACGCTGGTCCACCCGGGGTTGAAGGATTGTGTCACCGTCTAAGCCTAACCAAGTGGGGCGGCGCTTTGCGCACGCAGATAGCCGGTCAGGGACGGCTGGTTCGAGGTGGGTGGCACGAGCGATTCGAGCAGGTGGATGACCCGGTCCTCGAAGCCGCGGCCGCCCGCGTCCGTCAGGTTGGCGAGCATCCGGACCACGAACCGCATGAGCACGGGCACCGGCATGCCGGTGCGGAGGGCCAGGGACATGACGGCGGGCTTGCCGATCAGCTGCGCGAAGACGCGCCCGAGCGTGAAGTGGCTCCCCCACTGCGCCCGTACATGGGGCGCGTAGCCGGACATCACCTGGTCGCGTCCGAGCGGCGAGCCCACGCCCTGTGCCCGCTCGATGAACTCGGCGGCGTACCGCGCCGATTCCATCGCGTAGGAGATCCCCTCGCCGTTGAACGGCGACACCATGCCGCCGGCGTCCCCGAGCAGCAGCAGCCCGGGGCTGTAGTGCGGCGTGCGGTTGAAGCCCATGGGCAGTGCCGCGCCGCGGATCTCGCCGACCTGGTTCCCGGGCGTGAACCCCCACTCGGAGGGCATGCCCGCGGTCCAGTCCCGCAGGACCTGCTTGTAGTCGAGCTTGCCGAACTCCGCCGACGAGTTGAGGATCCCGAGGCCCACGTTCGAGGTGCCGTCACCGACACCGAAGACCCAGCCGTAGCCGGGCAGCGGCTTGCCGGTGGCGTCGGGGAGCTCGAGCCACCCCTCCATCCAGTCATCGTCGGTGCGCGGGCTGGTGAAGTACGTCCTCACGGCGACGCCGAGGGGCCGGTCGTCGCGCTTCTGCAGTCCGAGGCTGACGGCGGTGCGCGTCGAGTTGCCGTCGGCGGCGAGCACGACGTCGGCCGTGAAGGTGCGCGTCTCGCCCGTCCTGCGCCCGTCGGCGTCGAGCACGTTCGCCGTCACCCCGGTGACCCGGCCGGCATCGTCGCGCAGCGCGGCGGTCACGGCATGTCCCTCGAGGATGGTGGCACCGGCGGTACGGGCATGCTGCGCCAGCGCCTCGTCGAAGCCGAGGCGCGTGCGGACCAGGCCGTAGTCGGGGAAGTCGCTGAGCTCGGGCCAGGGCACCTCCACGGTGCGCTTTCCCGCGATGAGGCGGAGGCCCTTGTTGCGGCGCCACCCCTCGCTCTCGTCGTGCGGCAGGCCGAGGAGCTGCAGCTCGCGGGTGGCGCGGGGCGTCAGTCCGTCACCGCACACCTTCTCGCGGGGGAACCAGGTCTTCTCGAGCACCGTGACCTCGATGCCCGCGCGTGCGAGGTAGTACGCCGCAGTGGATCCCGCCGGGCCCGCGCCGACGATCAGGACGGTCATCTACGCGGCCGCGGACGTGCGGCGCAGGCGGACCTGTCCGGGTCGGAGCGGCTCCTCGCCGGGTGCGGCGGGTGCCTTGGTGGCGCGGTGGACGGCGACGATCCCGCCGTTCAGGTTCCGGTATTCGACGTCCTGCCAGCCGGCCTCGGCGAGCCAGCCCGCGAGTTCGTCCTGGTTCGGCCAGGCGCGGATCGACTCCGCGAGGTAGACGTAGGCGTCGGGGTTCGAGCTGACCTTCCGGGCGATCGCCGGCAGCGCGCGCATCAGGTACTCGGTGTAGGTGGTGCGCCAGAGGGCGACCGTGGGCTGCGAGAACTCGGCGATGACGAGCCGTCCTCCCGGCCGGGTGACGCGCAGCATCTCGGCGAGCGCCTTCTTCGGCTCGTTGACGTTGCGGAGCCCGAAGGAGATGGTCGACGCGTCGAAGGAGTCGTCGGCGAAGGGCAAGTTCGTCGCATCGCCGGCCACGAACGCGATGTCGGGCCGCCTGCGCTTGCCGACCTTCAGCATGCCGAGTGAGAAGTCGCAGGCGACGACGTCGATCCCGGCGTCGGCGTAGGGTTCGCTCGACGTGCCGGTGCCCGCAGCGAGGTCCAGCACGCGCTGGCCGGGCTCCGCGCCGACGGCGTCCACCACGATGCGCCGCCATCGGCGCGTCTGTCCCATGGACAGGACGTCGTTGACGACGTCGTACCGGGGGGCCACGTCGTCGAACATGGCTGCCACTTCGTCAGGACGCTTCTCCAGCGATGCACGATTCACCTCGCCATTGTCTCAAACAACGGCACGGTACCCGACCAGCACCTTCGGTCCGCGGCAACCGGCAGCGTCCCCTCGACGACGTGCGGCATCTCACCGGTCCGCACCGATCTCCCGGGGTACCGCGGAGTAGGCTTGAAGCATCATGAGCACACCGTCCCTCACCGCGCTGACGCCTGCGCCCGGACACTCCCGCGGCCTCCGCAGCATCACGGTGGCGCACGGCAGCATGGACCCCCGGACAGGCCTCCTCGAGTACGTGGTCCGCAACGACGCCCACACCTGGATCCGCCGCGGCGGCGGGCTCGTCGCCTACGGCGAGACCGCGCGCTTCACCGTGACGGGGCCGGACCGCTTCACGCGGGCCCAGGAGTGGTGGCGGCGCGAGCTCGCCGGCGCGGAGGTGCTGGACGAACTCTCGGTCCCCGGGTCGGGACTCATCGCCTTCGGCTCCTTCGCCTTCTCGAAGACGTCCGCCCACGAGTCGCGCCTGATCGTCCCCGAGGTGGTGGTCGGCTGCAGTGAGGGGATGAGCTGGCTCACCTACATCACCGACGACGCCGACGCCGAACTCACCGCCGAGGCGGCCGAGGCGGCCCTCGCCGCCTACCTCGTGGAGCCCGACGCCGGCCGCTCCCCCAGCCCGGGTGACCGCCTCGGCCCGGGTGTCCTCTCGGAGGACCAGTACAAGGTCGCCGTCGCCGAGGGTGTGAAGCATGTCCGGGCGGGTGAACTGAGCAAGCTCGTGCTGGCCCGCGACGTCGTCGCCCACCTCGACACCCCCGTGGCCACGGCCCAGGTGCTGCGCGAGCTCGCGGTCCGGTACGAGGACTGCTGGACCTACGCCGTGGACGGCCTGATCGGGTCGACGCCGGAGATGCTCATCAAGGTCGAGGACAGCACCGCCCGGGCACGCGTGCTCGCGGGCACGCTGGACCGTGCCAGCGCTCCCGCGGACGACCCCGGCTACGCCACCCGCGTGCTCGCAGGCTCGGAGAAGCAGCTCCACGAGCACCAGATCGCCATCGACTCGCTCACCGAGACGCTCGGACCCTTCACGAGCTCCATGACCTCGCACAGCGAGCCCTTCGTCCTCCAGCTGCCCAACGTGTGGCATCTCGCCTCCGACGTGATGGCGCAGCTGACGGTGGACGAGGACGGCCTGGTGCCGACGTCGCTGGCCCTGGTGCAGGCGCTGCATCCCACCGCTGCCGTGTGCGGCACGCCGACGACGGTGGCCGGGGCGCTCATCCGCGAGCTCGAGCATCTCCAGCGCGGCCCGTACGCCGGCCCGGTGGGCTGGATCGACGCCGGCGGCAACGGTGAATGGGGTATCGCGCTGCGCGGCGCCGTCGTCGAGACGCCCACCCGGGTGAGGCTGTACGCGGGGTGCGGGATCGTCGAGGGTTCCCAGCCCGAAGCGGAACTCGCCGAGACCTGGAGCAAGTTCCGGCCCATGATCGAGGCCCTCGGCCTGTCGCGCTGAGGAGGGGCCCGGGACGGCGGGCAGCTCTGGTTACCAATAGGCAATGGGCGTAGCCCGTGATGCACATCCCACTTTCGTCGTTACAATCAGCAGGACCTTTTTCCCGTGCATCCCGTCCGCTTTAGTGAGGTACCCATGCTTTCCAAGAAATCCGCAATGCTGGCCGTCGTGGCCGCCGGCGCCCTCGCGCTGAGCGCCTGCGGCGGAGGCTCCGACGACGCCGGATCCGGTGGGGACAGCGGCCTGGACCTCGTGTCCGAGGGCGCCCTGACCGTCTGCTCGGACATCCCCTACCCGCCCTTCGAGTTCGAGGAGAACGGCGAGTACACCGGCTTCGACATGGACATCATGAAGGAGATCGCGTCCGGCATGGACCTCGAGCTCTCGGTGCAGGACGTCGAGTTCAACGGCCTGCAGAGTGGTGCCGTCCTCGCCGCCCGCCAGTGCGACATCGGCGCCAGCGCCGTCACCATCACGGAGGAGCGCGCGGCGAACCTCGCGTTCTCGGACCCCTACTACGACTCGCTGCAGTCCCTCCTCGTTCCCAAGGGCTCCGACGTCGCGTCGATCGACGACCTCGCGGGCAAGAAGGTGGGCGTCCAGCAGGGCACCACCGGTGAGACCTACGCATCGAAGAACGCACCGGACGCCGAACTGGTCCAGTTCCCCTCGGACGCGGAGATGTACGCCGCGATCCAGGCCGGCAACGTCGATGCGCTGCTGCAGGACCTGCCGGTGAATCTCGGCCACACCGAGGACGGCTCCTTCACGATCGCCGAGGAGTACCCGACGGACGAGAAGTACGGGTTCATCATGGCGAAGGAGGGCAGCGAGGCGCTGGTCACCGCTGTGAACGAGCAGCTCACCGCCCTGCGCGACAACGGCAAGTACCAGGAAATCTACGACTCCTACTTCGCGGAGTAGCCCGTCCGACCCGCGCGGCCCGTCGCTCCGACGTCCGGCCGCGCGGGTGCCACTTCCCGAAGGAAGGTAGTACCCCGCGTGAAACGCTCGACACGCAGACGCCTCATCCAGGGCGTCCTCTACGCGGTGTTCGTCGCCGTCGTCCTGTTCGTCATCCTCGCCGTCGACTGGGGCCGGATCCAGCCGTATTTCCTGAATCTCGACGTCGCCCTGTCGACCTTCCCCGAAGTCGTCACGATCGCCGCGAAGAACACCGTCGTATACACGGCCATCGCGTTCGTCGGCGGCATGCTGCTCGGCCTCCTGCTGGCGCTCATGAAGCTCTCCCCGGTGCTGCCGTACCGCTGGCTCGCCACCGTGTACATCGAACTGTTCCGCGGGCTCCCCGCGCTGCTGGTGATCTTCGGCTTCGCCTACGCCCTGCCGATCGCCATCGGGTGGCGTCCACCGGGCGGCAACGCCGGGGCCGGCCTGATCGGACTCATCGTCGTGTCCGCCGCGTACATCGCCGAGACCATCCGCGCGGGCATCGAGGCCGTGCCCAAGGGTCAGGTCGAGGCCGCACGCTCCCTCGGCATGAATCCGGCGTGGACCATGGTGACCGTCGTCCTGCCGCAGGCGTTCCGGATCATCACGCCTCCCCTGACCAACGAGCTCGTGATCCTCATCAAGGACACCTCGCTCCTGTTCATCGCGGGCATGGCGATCGGGGACCGCGAGTTAACCACGTTCGCGCGTGACGCCCTCACCAGCCAGGCCAACGCGACACCGCTCGTGGTGGCCGCACTGATGTACCTGGTGATCACGCTCCCGCTCACCCAGCTGGTGGCCAAGCTCGAACGACACAACAAGAGAGGCCGGTGATTCCGGTGGCCCAGGCAGCATCGGGTACCGCGGCAGCCCCCGCGATCGAGGTCCGGGCGCTCTGCAAGAACTTCGGCAGCAACGAGGTGCTGAAGGGCATCGACTTCCATGTGGACCAGGGCGAGGTGGTCTGCGTGATCGGCCCGTCGGGCTCCGGCAAGTCCACGCTGCTGCGCTGCGTCAACCGGCTCGAGGAGCCCACCAGCGGCACGGTCATGGTGGAGGGCGTCGACATCACGGACAGCGAGACGGACCTCGACGGCGTGCGCACGCGCATCGGCATGGTCTTCCAGCAGTTCAACCTCTTCCCCCACCTGACCGTGCTGAGGAACCTGACGCTCGCGCAGCAGCGGGCCAAGAAGCGCGGCAAGGCCGAGGCCACGGAGATCGCCCGCAGGAACCTCGCGAAGGTGGGGCTCGCGGAAAAGGCCGATGCCTTCCCGTCCCAGCTCTCCGGCGGCCAGCAGCAGCGCGTCGCCATCGCCCGCGCCCTGTCGATGGACCCCGACATGATGCTCTTCGACGAGCCCACGAGCGCCCTGGACCCGGAGCTCGTCGGCGACGTGCTCGAGGTCATGAAGCAGCTGGCCCGGGAAGGCATGACCATGATGGTCGTCACGCACGAGATGGGCTTCGCCCGCGAGGTCGGCGACCGCGTGGTGTTCATGGACGGCGGTGTGGTGGTGGAGCAGGGCAAGCCCGAGGACGTCCTCGGCAACCCCCAGCACGAGCGGACCAGGCTGTTCCTGTCGAAGGTCCTCTGACGACAGGAACGGGCCGCGGGCCTACGGTGCGGTGACGTCCGCGACCGCCCGGCGGATGCGTGCATGCAGGGTCCGGAGCGTGGTGCGTTCTGTCCGGACCTCGAGGATGGAGCGGCCCGTGATGGGCCGCTCCATCGCCGTATCCAGCTCCGCCAGGGTCCCCGCCCGCTCGTAGGGCACGCCGTGTGCGGCGGCGAGCGATGCGATGTCCACGGTGTGCGGGGTACCGAAGAGGCGTTCGACGGCGGCACCGTAGCGTGCCGTCGTCGTGTCCGCGCCGTGTTCGAGCAGCCCGAAGATGCCTCCGCCGCCATCGTTGAGGACCACGATCTGCAGGTCCGGCTGCGCCTCGCCGGCGCCGAGGAGCAGCCCGCCGGCGTCGTGCAGGAACGTGACGTCCCCCAGGAGCACGCGCGTGGGGATGCCGGCGGCGAGGGCGATCCCCGTGGCCGTCGAGACGGTGCCGTCGATCCCGGCGAGCCCCCGGTTGGCGAAGACCTCCAGCGGATGCCAGTCGGTGGCGGCGACGAGGTCCACGTCGCGGATGGGGTTGGAGGAGCCGAGCACCAGGTTGCCGTCCGTGTGCTCCCACACGGCGTCGGCGACGTGCAGTCCCGTCAGCCGTTCCTCGCCGGCGAGCAGGGACTGGATCGCGGCCTCCGCCGTCGCACCCGCCTGCCGCCAGGCTTGCAGCCAGCCGTCCTCGCCGCGTCCTGCGAAGGTGAGCAGCTCGGGCAGGGAGTCGATGATGCGCTCGGGACGGCGCCCCTCCTCGAACCAGGCGACGGGCTCGGGCAGGTACAGGGCGTGCTCGACATCGGGCCGCGCGAGCAGTGCGGTGACCGGTCGGGACAGGGTCGGACGGCCGAAGGTCACCACGCGCGTGATGGCCGGGCCGAGGTGCTCGAGGAGCAGCCGGTACGGGGCGATGCCGCTGCTGCCGAAGCGGGCGTTCGACGACGGTTCGGCGAGCAGCGGGAGGCCGAGGTGCGCGGCGAAGACGGCGGCGAGCTCTCCGGCCCCGTGACCGGCTACGACGACGGTCCTGCTGTCGTCCGGGATATGAAGACCGCCGGCACCGGCGGGATCGGGGAGGTCGGCGGTGCCGGTCGTCGGCACGCTGCCGATGCGCATCGGCGTCTCCGCCGGCCCGTCCCCCGGCAGCGTCTCGTCCCGGTCGCCGCCGTCGCCCCCGGGCACGAGTGGGTCGCGGAAGGCGAGGTTGAGGTGGACCGGGCCCGGCGGACGCGTCGGCACACCCTCCACGGGCGCACCGACGGCGGCGCGGAGGGCGTCGGTGACCGCCCGCCCCGGATCGTCCCCCGCCGGGACGTCCATGCCGGCACGCACGTGCACGCCGAACAGGCCCGGCTGCACGGTGGTCTGGTTGGCCCCGGTGCCGCGCAGCTCGGCGGGCCGGTCGGCGGACACGACCACGAGCGGCACGGCCGCATGGTTCGCCTCCATCACGGCCGGCAGCAACTCGCCCACGGCGGTGCCCGACGTCGTCACCACGGCGGCCGGACGCCGTGCACCGAGCGCGAGGCCCAGGGCGGTGAACGCGCCGGACCGTTCGTCGATCCGCACGTGCAGCCTCACCAGGCCGGCCGCCTCGGCCTCCGCCAGCGCGTACGCGAGCGGTGCGCTGCGCGAGCCGGGCGCGACGACGACGTCGACGACGCCGCCCGCCACCAGGGCACGGACGGCCCGGGCGGCCGACGTCGCGGAATCGAGGGGGGCTTCAGGCGTGGCTGCCGGTTCGGGCGCTTCGTGGGTCACCGGTCCATCCTTCCATCCGCGGCCGGGCGCACCCCCCACCCGGGGCGGAGGTGCGCCCCGGTTGCGCGTCCGGCGCCGTCCGTCGTGGCGGCCCCGCACCGACCGGGCCTAGCGGCGCGGCGTGCCCTGCCGTGCCCGTCCGCGGCCGGAGTGGTCCTCGTCGCGGCGGCCCTCGGACGCCCTGTACACCTGGACCACCGACGGGCGCGGGACGGCGGCCTCTCCGCGAGCGGGGCGGCCGCCGAGCGGCACGTAGTCGGGGAACAGCGAGGCTTGCGCCGCCCAGCTGCCGTCCTCGCCCGGATGCTGGACCGCCACGAAGACGCTGCCGTCCTGGTCGTGGATGACCGGGCCGCACGTCTCGGCGTCGCGCGGTACCGCGAGGAACTGCTGCACCCGGCCACGGTCGGCACCCTCCAGGGCCACCTTGAACAGGCCGTCGGCGTAGCCCACCGTGCCCGGCTGGCCGTCCGTGGAGATCCAGAGGTTGCCCGCCGAGTCGAACGCCACGTTGTCGGGGCAGGAGATCGGGGAGACCCTGTCCACGGGGTAGCCGGCGAAGTAGGTGGCGGGGTTGCGCGCGGGATCGCCGCAGACGAGCAGCAGGTTCCAGGTGAAGCGCGTGCCGGCCGCGTTGCCGCCCGCCTCCGTGAGCTCCACGACGTGCCCGTCGCGGTTCTGCGTGCGGGGGTTCGCCTCGTCGGCGGCGGCGTTGGCGCCCACGCCGCGGTTCGTGTTGTTGGTGCACGCCACGTACACCTTGCCCGTCCGCGGATTCGGCTCGACGTCCTCGCAGCGGTCCATCTTCGTGGCTCCCATCCTGTCCGCCGCGAGGCGCGTGAGGACGCAGACCTCTTCCGCCGTCATGCCCGCGACCACGGATTTGTTGTCGATGAGCAGCGGCAGCCATTCGCCCACGCCGTCGAACGCGCCGTCAGACGGGAGGGTGCCGCTGCCGTCGATCTCGGCCACCGAGGTGCCCTGGAAGCGTGCGACATACAGCGAGCCCTCGCTCAGCAGCGTCATGTTGGCCCTGCGCGCGGCCGGGCTCGTCCCCGGCCGGACCGTGTTCGTGGACACGAACTTGTACAGGTAGTCGAAGCGCTCGTCGTCCCCCATGTAGGCCACGACACGGCCGTCAGCGGCGACGGTCACGTTGGCGCCCTCGTGCTTGAAACGGCCGAGCGCGGAGTGCTTCTTCGGTGTGGAGGTGGGATCGAACGGGTCGATCTCCACGACGTAGCCGAAGCGGTGCTTCTCGTTCTCGTAGCCCGCGTTGCGGGTGTCCCAGCGTGGCTCGTCGATCTCCCAGCCACGCGCCGTCGGCTTGCTGGTGATGCCGTAGCGGCGGTCGCCGTCGCTCGTGCCGCCGGCCACGAAGTAGCCGTTGAAGTTCTCCTCGCCCGAGAGGATCGTGCCCCACGGGGTGGTGCCACCGGCACAGTTGCCGAGGGTCCCGAGGACGGTCCGGCCCGCGGGGTCGTCCCTGGTCTTCAGCAGGTCGGAGCCGGCGGCGGGGCCCGTCACCTCGTACGGGGTAGTGGTCAGGTAGCGGCGGTTGAGCGGGGCGCCCTGGACGTAGGACCACGGCTTGTTGCTGTTCCTGCGCTCGAGTTCGACGACGGACAGCCCGTGGGCGGCCTTCCCGATCCCGCGGACCTCGGCCGCCGGCGTGGTCGGGGGCACCATGATGGCCTCGTTCGTGTACTCGTGGTTGGCGAACAGCACCGCGCGGCGGCCCTTGCTGCCGGCGATCTCGAGGACGTCGGTGTAGTCGCAGTTGTACCCGAACTGCTGCGCCTGCGCCGCGGCGCTCTGGTGCTCGGCGTCGAAGGCCGGCGAGGCGCGGAAGAGCGGATCCCCCCAGCGGATGACGGGCTTCCAGCCGTAGCCCTGTGGCACCGTCAGATCGTCCACCAGGGCATCGACGGGCGCGATGGCGTCGAACGGCAGGTTGCTCTTCAGGTAGCCCTTGCCCGGAGGCGGGGCGGCCTGTGCGGAGCCCGCTCCGGCCTGCATCCCCACGAGGAGCGTCAGCGCGCCCGCAGCGCCCGCGCCGAGGGTGCTGCGGCGGGAGAATTCGCGGGAGACGAGGTCCCGGAAGTAGCTGTTGCCCGACGTGTTGCAGACGGCGTCGGAGCACGCGTTGTCGCACTTGAGGGCACAGGTCACGGCACTGCGCTTCCCCGTGGTGTGGCCGAGCATGGGCAGCAGGCGGCGCGTGGTTTCGGTCATGGAGGGTCCCTCTCGACAGGATGAACGGCGTTACCGTCCACCCTGTCGAGGGCAGCTGAACAGTCGGGGTGTCGAGCGGTGAATGGCGCGTGAACGGCGGCCGAACAGGACCGGCCCGTCCGGGCCTGCTAGCTCGCCGGGAGCGCCGCCTCCAGGGCGCTGTCGAGGTGCAGCGGCAGGGCGCGTGCCAGTTGCCGTTCGCGTGCGGCCTGCACGAAGGCGTCGAACAGGGCCGTCTCGGTGGGGCTCTGCTCCGGGTGCCACTGGACGCCGATGCAGAAGCGGCTGGAGGGCAGTTCGATGGCCTCCACGACACCGTCGTGGCTCCACGCCGAGGCCACCAGCCCGGGCCCCAGGCGGTCCACGGCCTGGTGGTGGGAGACCGGGACGGCGTCGAGGCGGGTGGCACCCGTCACCCGGGCGACCTGCGAGCCCGGGCGGAGGTCCACCGGGATCCGGTTGAACCGGTGATCGCCGAGCTGGTACACGGTTGCACCGGGCTGGTCGGGCAGGTGCTGGTGCAGCGAGCCGCCGAGCGCCACATTGAGCATCTGCTCGCCCCTGCAGATCCCGAGGAGCGGCAGGTCGGTGCGCACCGCCTCACGGACCACCGCGTGGTCCCAGGCGTCGCGGAGCCGGTGCGGCGCATCCGTCTCCGCGTGCGGCTCCGCGCCGTAGCGGGCGGGATCCACGTCCCAGCCCCCGACGACGATCACGCCGTCGAGCCTCGGCAGCAGCTGTTCGACGACGCCGCCGTCGGTTCCCTGGGGCGGGAGCAGCACGGGGATGGCCCCGGCCGCGAGGACGGGTGCGAGGTAGTTCTGGGGCAGGAAGGCTGCCTCGACCGTTCCGCAGCCCTCGGTGACGGCGGGATCGAGGTAGGACGTCAGGCCCACCACCGGGCGGGGAAGCGATTCCGAAGTTGTCAAGGGTTTGCTCCTCTCACAAGACCATTGACGATCTAACCTATCCCGCTCGTGTTGTGCCTGTATTTCGGGGGTGTGATTTTCCCGTGTCGCTTCCGCGACCCGTCCTAGGCAGGAGCGTCCCCCCGCGCGGCGACGAGGACGGCGTGGGCGCGTCCGAGGCGTTCCAGCCACCACTGCCTCCTGTCCGGGGACGCGGCGAAGCGGTCCAGCCGGTCCGCCGAGACGTCGACGTCTCGTACCGTGAGCCGCCCTTCCTCGGGCACGAGCGGATCGTCGGTGACGTCTCCCGCCATGAGCGACACCGTGGCGAGCCCGCAGGCGTAGGGCAGCTCCGGCAGGGCAGCGGCGAGCGCGACGCCGGCACGGATCCCGACGGACGTGTCCAGGGCGGAGCTCACCACCGCCGGCAGGCCCGCGGACGCGATGATGGACAGCGCCCTCCGGACACCGCCGAGCGGGGGCGCCTTGATGACGAGGAGGTCGGCGGCGTCCTCCCGGGCCACCAGCAGCGGATCCTCCTGCCGGCGCACACTCTCGTCCGCTGCGACGAGGATCCCCTCCCCCCGGCGGCGCAGCTCGAGCCGCACGGCCCGCAGCCCGGGGATGTCCGCCACGGGCTGTTCCACGTACTGCAGGCCGAAGCGGCCGAGGGCGTCGACGGCATCGAGCGCCTGCTCCTCCGTCCAGCCGCCGTTGGCATCGATCTTGATCCCGGCGTCGGGCAGGAGCCGCCGCACCTCGGCGACCCGCGCGACGTCGTCCGCCAGTGCCTGGCCCTTCTCGGCGACCTTGACCTTGACCGCGCCCACGGCGCCGAAGCGGGTCAGCACACCCTCGACGTCGGCCGGCCCGACGGCGGGGACTGTCGCGTTGACCGGCACCGATGCACGCACGGGCTCCGGGAACCCGTGCCACGCGGCCTCCACGGCGCATGCGAGCCACGCGGCGGACTCGGCGTCGCCGTACTCCAGGAAGGGACAGAACTCACCCCACCCGGCGGGGCCGTGGAGCAGGAGGGCCTCGCGCAGGAGGACGCCGCGGAACCGGACGCGCATGGGCACCGAGACGACGCGCGCGGAGGCGGTCAGCTCCTCGAGGGAGGGCAGGGGCAGCGACGGTGGGAAGGGCTGTTGCGGATGCACGACCTCAGGCTACGGGAGCCGCCGGAAGGCCGCTGGGAGACCGGTGGGAGGTCACGGGAGGGTGACGGGACGCGGAGGATCGTGTGACAGCATGGAGGCGATGTCGTCGCAACGAACCTCCACCGGACCGGACCGGGCAGCACGCTCACCGCTGCTGTTCGTGCTGGCGGCCGTGGCCTGCGCGACGGCGCTCGGCTGGACGTACTGGGCGTTCGTCCGCACCACGACGGGCCAGTTCGCGGACGAGTCCGCCTGGCGTGAGGCAGGGGTCGCGGCACCCGATACGCAACTGCCGTTCCTGCGGTTCCTCGACACGCTGCCCACCATCTCGGTGGTCCTCGCGGCCGCGGCCATCCTCTTCGTCACCCTCCGTCGGAAGCGGTACGGGGCGGCGGCGGTCGCCGTCGCGGTCATCCTGGCGTCGAACCTGACCACGCAGCTCCTCAAGAACGTGGTCTTCGACCGGCCGGACCGCGGCGTGGCGACACTGGCCTTCAATTCATTACCGTCGGGGCATACGACGCTCGCGGCTTCGGCTGCTGCAGCCATCTTCGTGATCGTGACGCCGCGGTGGCGTCCGGCTGCCGCGGCGTTGGGCGGCGCCTACTCCGTCCTCGCCGGGGCCGCGACCTTCATCAACCTGTGGCACCGCCCTGCGGACGTGGTCGCCGCCCTCCTCGTCGTCGGCACGTGGACGCTCCTCGGTGGCCTCGTCGTCATGCGGACGGGCGAGCACTGGAACAACTGGGAGGGCTTCGGCGCGCACTGGGCGTCGTCGCGCTGGTGGCTGGTGCTGTGCTGGGTCCTGGGACTCGGCGGGCTCGCCGTGTCCGCGGTGCTCTACGTCTCCGTGCATGCCGTCGGTCCCGCGCCCGAGCCCGGGACGGCGAACGTCCCCCTGTTCTTCTGGTGGGGGCTCATGTGGATCATCGGCGTCGGCTTCACGCTGGCGGCCGCCGCGGGCCGGCTCTTCGCCGCGCAGGCCGGCAGGACGGCCGTCCGGGGACAGCGTCCGTAACACCCCCGGGGCCGCCCCGCACGCCCTTTTCCGCACACGCCCCACCCGTTGAAGCACGGGATGGACGGTGCAACGCTGGCCGGACCAGCGACGGAGAGAAGCGACCGATGAAAGCCATGGTGTACCGCGGGCCCTACAAGATCAGGGTCGAGGAGAAGCCGATGCCCAGGATCGAGCATCCGAACGACGCCATCGTCAGGGTGACGACGGCGGCGATCTGCGGCTCCGACCTGCACCTCTACCACGGACTCATGCCGGACACGCGGATCGGTCACACGTTCGGCCACGAGTTCATCGGCGTCGTCGAGGAGGTGGGGCCGTCGGTGCAGAACATCAAGCGCGGTGACCGGGTGATGGTGCCGTTCAACGTCTACTGCGGGTCCTGCTACTTCTGCGCGCGTGGCCTGTTCTCGAACTGCCACAACGTCAACCCGAATGCGACGGCGGTGGGCGCCATCTACGGCTACTCGCACACGACGGGCGGGTACGACGGCGGGCAGGCGGAGTTCGTGCGCGTGCCGTTCGCGGACGTCGGGCCCGCCATCATCCCGGACTGGATGGACAGCGAGGACGCCGTGCTGCTCACCGACGCCCTGGCGACCGGGTACTTCGGGGCGCAGCTCGGAAGCATCACCGAGGGCGACACCGTGGTGGTGTTCGGTGCCGGCCCCGTGGGCCTCTACGCGGCGAAGTCCGCCTGGCTCATGGGAGCCGGCAGGGTGATCGTCATCGACCACCTCGAGTACCGGCTCGAGAAGGCGCGGACCTTCGCCCAGGCGGAGACCTTCAACTTCGCGGAGTACGACGACATCGTCGTCGAGATGAAGCGGACCACCGACTTCCTCGGTGCGGATGTGGCCATCGACGCCGTCGGCGCGGAGGCGGACGGCAACTTCCTCCAGCAGGTCACGGGGACCAAGCTCAAGCTCCAGGGCGGATCGCCCGTCGCCCTGAACTGGGCCATCGACTCGGTACGGAAGGGCGGGACGGTGTCCGTCGTCGGCGCCTACGGCCCCATCTTCAGCGCGGTCAAGTTCGGTGATGCACTGAACAAGGGGCTGACCCTGCGCATGAACCAGACGCCGGTGAAGCGGCAGTGGCCCCGCCTCTTCGAGCACATCCAGAACGGCTACCTCAAGCCCAACGACATCGTGACGCACCGTATCCCCCTCGCGGACATCGCCGAGGGGTACCACATGTTCTCGGCGAAGCTCGACAACTGCATCAAGCCGCTCATCATCGCGAACCCCAGCTAGGAGAGCACCATGGCAGCATCCGGGCCCCAGACGCCCTACGTCGCGAACAAGCCCAAGGACATCCCCACGGCCGAGGCGCTGCGTGCCCGGATCCCCGGGTGGGGCGTGGACCTCGACCGGAAGGACCGCCCGTCGTACCCCCGCGAGGTCTACGATCCCGGGAGCACGGGGGCGCACTGGGACTACCCGGAGGAGCAGCCCGGCCGGGAGGGCCGCGAACGCTCGATCGAGCATGGCCGGCTCACGCCCGTCTTCGGCACGAGCTCCCCGCTGCACGGGGTCTCGGGCAGCATCCGGCGCTACGCCTACCGCTACGGTGAGGGCCGTGCGGCACACTGGCTGCTGCTGCTGCTCGGTGACCGCGTGGACGCCTGGGGTGCGCACGCGGTCTCGTTCGTCAGGTTGCGGCCGGACAACCCCATCACCGAGACCGGTGTGCTGTCGGAGGGACGCCGGCACGGTGTGGCGTCGCGCTTCGGCAGGAAGCGGGTGGACGTCAACCACCAGTGGATCGACCCGATCGTCGTGGCCGGGCCGTGGGTGGCTGCCGCGGCGGGAGCCGTCCTGGGGGTCCGCGCCATCGTCCGTCGCGGGCGGCGCTGAGTCCGGGGAACCCCGGCGCGTCAGGCGCGCGTCAGGCGCGCGTCACCGCCGGTTCGGCGGAACCGGGGGCAGCGCGCGGGATCCAGTACCAGAGGACCGCTGCACCGAGGAAGCCGAGCACCGCCGTCGCCCAGATGCCCGCCGAGAGCGTGGCCAGCGCGGTCACGAGGGCCAGCAGTGCTGGACCGCCCATGGTCCCCGTGTCCGTGAGCAGGCGCCAGATACCGAGGAACTGCGGGCGTCCGGGTGACGGCGACAGGTCCGCGCCGAGCGTCATGACGATGCCCGAGCCGATACCGTTCCCGAAACCGATGAGCAGCGCGACCAGGAGCAGGCCCACCGCGTCGTCCGTGAGCGGCAGCAGCGCGAGGGCGGTGCCCATGATCAGCATGCACGGGACGGCGATCCAGCGCCGGCCCTTGACGTCCATGACCTTGCCGGCGGGGTAGAAGATCAGCATGTCGATGGCTCCGGACAGCCCGTAGATCAGGGCGGTCGCCGAGGCATCCAGCCCGATGTCCTCCGCCCACAGGGGCAGCACCGCCTGACGCGTGGCGCGGACGGCGGCGATGAGCAGCACCCCGATGCCGACGGTGACGAAGATGCGGGCATGGCTGCGCATGACCGAACGCACCGTCGGTGCCGGCCCGGCGACCGGTGCGTCGCCGATCACCGGGGTCCCGGAGGCTGTGCGCGAAGGAGCCTCGAGCTCGGGCACGCGCCAGCTCAGGGCAGCAGCGACCAGGCTCGCGACACCCCCTACCCAGTAGGCGCCGTCGAGCCCGAGCGCGCTCATCGCGAGGGCGGCGGCGAAGGGGCCCACGAAGACACCGATGCGCGTCACCCCGCCGAGCGTGGACAGCGCGCGTGCCCTGAAGTGTGCGGGTACCGCTTCGGTCAGATAGCTCTGGCGCGCGAGGCCGAACACCGCGCCCGCCATGCCCACCATGAAGACGGCAGCGGCGAATACCGGGAGGGTGGGGGCCGCCAGCGCCAGGAACATCGCCGCCGCACACCAGAGGGCCGCCCCCACGAGAGCCTTCCGCTCACCGAAGCGCGTGGCGATCAGGGTGGCGGGGACATTGGTGACGAGCGAGCCGATACCGGACAGCGTGATGACCAGCGCCGCAGTGGCGACGTCGGCGCCGAGGTCGCGTGCCGTCAGGGCGATGACGGGCAGGATGGCCCCGGTAGCGACTCCGTACAGCAGCGACGGACCGTAGGCTCCCACCGCGATCGCACGCAGATCGAAGGTCTCCTTGGGCACTCCTCCACCCTAGTGCGCGGGGAACCCCTCGACGTCGTGCTCTGGACAGCGCCGAACAGTTGCACTACGTTTTCGTACCATCGATCCGGCGCGCCCTACCCTGGCGGGAGTACCGCATGGCTATACCGACTTCAGGCTTCACCGGCAGGCGGCAGAACCGGGACGCGGACCTCCCGCCCGGCCAGTACCTCACCGACAGTTTCCCCGTCCTCTCCGCGGGCCCCACTCCCCACGTCCTCCTCGCGGACTGGACCTTCCGGATCGACGCCGGCGCAGGCGAGGCCCACCAGTGGACCTGGGACCAGCTGCAGGCACTGCCGCAGGAGGACATCACCACCGACATCCACTGCGTGACCCACTGGTCGAAACTCGGGACCAGGTGGCGCGGGGTCTCCCTCGACACGCTGTTCGAGGACGTGGAGTCCGACGCCGAGTACACGATGGTGCACTCCTACGGTGGCTACACGACGAACGTCCCGCTCGACGATCTCCTCGACGGCAAGGCCTGGATCGTCCACGAGTTCGACGGCGAGCCCCTTGCGCCTGCGCATGGCGGCCCGGCGAGGCTGCTGGTGCCGCACCTGTACTTCTGGAAGAGCGCCAAGTGGGTGAACGGCATCCGCCTGATGGAGCAGGACCTCCCCGGCTTCTGGGAGACGAACGGCTACAACATGTACGGCGATCCGTGGCGTGAGGAACGCTACTGGTGAAGCGGACGTGGCAGGTCGTAGAAGTCAGTGCGGTCCGCCCCGAGACCGCCCGTGCGCGGACCGTGAGGCTCCGCTTCCCCGATGCCGTCGTCGGCGTACCCGGCCAGCATGTCGACCTGCGGCTCACGGCCGAGGACGGCTACCAGGCGGTGCGCTCGTATTCAGTGGCGGCCTGGGTACCTCCGCGTGAGCTGGAACTGACGGTCGAGGAGCTCGACGACGGAGAGGTCTCCCCCTTCCTCGTCGGAGTCCTGTCCGTCGGCGACCAGCTGGAGGTCCGTGGACCGGTGGGAGGCTGGTTCACGTGGACGCCTGATCTCGCGGGTCCGCTGCAGCTGATCGCCGGAGGGTCCGGCGTCGTGCCGCTCATGGCGATGCTCCGTTCGCACTCCGAGGCCCGGTCGGCGGCACCTACGCGACTGCTCTATTCGGTGCGCAGCCCCGAGCACGTGTTCTACCGGGGCGAACTCGCCGTCATCGAGCAGGAGGACACGCAGGTGATGATCGACATCGCCTACTCCCGTGAGGCGCCGGACGGCCAGAGGGTCGGTCGCCTCACGCACGAGGCCGTCACGGCGTCCTGCTTCCCGCCGGCCGATGCGCCGGCCATCTACATCTGCGGCTCGACGGGTTTCGTCGAGGCCGTTGCAGCGTGGCTCGTCGAGGACGGGCACGACGCCGGCCGGATCCGGACCGAACGGTACGGCGGCTAGGAAAGGATCGTCATGGACAGCACGGAGCAGTATCCCCTCGACCAGGACCATCTCGACGGCAACGCCCTCGCCGGGGCCCTCGACCAGTTCGTCTCGGATCTCACTAGCGCCGAGTGCACGTGCGCGGGCTGCGGGTCCTCCGGTCCGCTGGCTGCGGCGCTGCTCTATGCGAAGGCACCCGGCATGGTGCTGCGGTGTCCCACCTGTACCGCCGTGCTGCTCTGCCTCACCGATCAGGGGGATCGTCAGATCCTCACCGTCGACGGCGTCCGTCACCTGGTGATCGACAAGCCCTGACGGGTGCGGGCAGCTCCGCCATCGATCGTCCTGTGGATATCCGGTCCCCCACTACCCCTCCACAATCGCACTTCGGCCGTGATTAATAGAACGCATGTTCGATAACATCGGGTCATGGGCGTCACACCGATCAAGAAGCTCTCCCAGCCAGGGTCCTCCCTGGATGAGGCCCGCGCCGTCCTCGGCGACTGCGCGCGTGGGCTTGCGCAGTACCACCACCTTCTGGCGCGGGAGGACGCCCTTCAATTCGTGCTCGACGTGGAGCAGGTGTCGAAGGTCGTGGATCACCTGCAGATCCTCGCGGCGCGGATAGCGGATCATCATGGCCTCGCGTCGGATCCGGGCAGCTCCACCACAGCCGGTCCTGGAGAAGCGGCATCAGCGGTCCAGGGTCCCCTCTCCGACTCGTCCTCCGACGCCGGTCGCACGTCCAGGAACTGCGCGGAATTCCTGCGGGAAACGATCGACATCAGCCGCACCGAGGCGAAGCGGCGGCTCAGTCTGGCCGCGGTCGTGCTGCCGTCCCTGTCGCCGTCGGGGAACCCGCTCCCACCGCGGCTGGAGGCTCTGGGCGAGGCCGCGGGTTCGTTCGCCATCAGCGGGCGGGCGATGGCCGTCGTAGCCCAGGCCCTTGAGCGTGTGCAGTCCTTCGCGACGCGGGAGCAACTCGAGAACATGGAGCACCACCTGACCCGGCAGGCGATCGAGTCCGACGAGGACGTCCTGCGGGTGCTAGCCCGTCGCTGGGAATCGGTGCTCGATCAGGACGGTCAGGAGCCCACCGAGAAGGTGCTGCGGGCCCGGCAGGGTGTGTTCCTCAAGGGCCGTCGCCACGGCCTGCACGTCCTGGAGATCGGTGCGACGGATGAGCAGTTCGAGCAGCTCGCAACGGTCATGAATGCGACTGCCAATCCGCGCGGATCCTCCGAGCAACCCGATCGACACGACCAACCGGACGACAGCGCGGCGTCCGGGCCCTGGGGGCCGGCGGCATCCGGGACGCCAGACGATGCAGCGGCCGACGCCGGGGGCAGCGGCGTATCGGAGACTGCAGCCGAGGCGCCGATGCAGGCGGCCGGTCGGACGAGCATCGGCGCCTCGGGATGCACGCGAGGCACTCCCGCAGCCAGTGCTGATGTCACGTCAGATGCCGGTGCAGGCGCACCCACGACCAGTGCTGGTGCCACCTCAGCTCCCCGTTCGGGCGCACCCGACCCGGCAGGCCCGACCCGGGCCCAGCGTCTCCTCGAGGGCCTGGTCTCGGCCTGCAGGATCGCCCTGTCCACCACCGGTCTGCCCGCAACAGGCGGGCACCGCCCCCAGGTCATGGTGACCATCGACTACAAGGACCTCACCGGCGCGACAGAACACGCCGGCCACGCCGTCTTCGCCGAACAGATCACCGCCAGCACCATCCGCAAACTCGCCTGCGACGCCGACCTCATCCCCCTGGTCCTGGGCGGCTCCGGCCAGGTCCTCGACGTCGGACGCGCCCAACGGCTCTTCCCACCCCACCTGCGCCGGGCACTCGTCGCCAGGGACAAGGGCTGCGCCTTCCCCGACTGCACCATCCCCGCCAGCTGGTGCGAAGCCCACCACCTCACGCCGTGGTCCCACGGCGGCTCGACCAGCCTCGACAACGGGGTGCTGCTGTGCTCACGACACCACCACCTCATCCACCAGGGAACCTGGACCATCGAAACCCGCAACGGCATCCCCTGGTTCACCCCACCAGCCCACCGACGACGGACCAGAAATCCGCGAAGAAACGTGTACTGGCAGGCAGGGCGTGCGGTCCACCACGAGCTCGCCAGTGCAACGGAGTGGATCCCTCTTCAGGAGAACCCTCCGACCGGCTGGGAACACGAGTCGCCTGAGACAGCCCGGCTGACCTGGGACGAAGAGCCGGGGCTTGATGAGCAGGCCTGAAACCCTGTGCTGGAACCGGAGCCTGGAAACCCGGCCTTAGTGGCGCGGCGCTTCAGAGCCAGGCCTTGGTGACGCGGCGCTTCAGAGCCAGGCCTTGGTGACGCGGCGTCTCAGAGCCAGGCCTTGGTGACGCGGCGCTTCAGAGCCAGGCCTTGGTGACGCGGGGCCCCAGAACCGGCCACGGTGACGCGGGTCGCCCACCTCGAACGGTGTCATCCGCCCGCGGTACCGCACCGCCGACTTTCACAGCCCGCCCATCCGCGCCGCGACGAACCCGATCACCAGACCGAGACCCGCGGCGGCCAGAGCCGCCAGCGCTGTTCCGACCCCCGAAAGCAGTGCTGCCCGGGTCTGACCGGCCTGGATCAGGCGTACGGTCTCACTGCTCGCCGTACTGAACGTCGTGTACCCGCCGAGGAAACCCGTCCCGCCGACGAGCAGCCACGAGGAAGGCAGCGCCACGGCGAGGACCAGCCCGGTCAGGACCCCGAGCACCAGCGAGCCACTGATGTTGACCGCCATCGTGCCGATCGGCACTACGCCCCGGATCGGCGAGATGAAGCCGTCGAGCATGAAACGTGCAACGGCCCCCAACCCACCGGCGATGCCGAGCATCAGCACGACAGACAGGCTCATGACGGAGGCGCTCATGGCGTGGCTCCTGAGGGCGCTCCGGGTCCGCTGCCTGAGCCACCGCTCGGGCCATCGCTCGGGCCATCGCTCGGGCCACGGCGAACGAACCGGACCACTGTGGCCACCGGCACCACCGACCCGTTCATGATGTGGCTCCTGACGGCGCTCCCGGACCGCGGCCTGAGCCATCGCTCGGGCTATCCCTCGGGCCACCGTGGACACGAGCACCGACGGCAAGGCCGGCTGCCGCCGCCGCAAGCCCGACAATCACCGACACGGAGAGGTAGGCGAGACCCTCCATCACCCGGCCTGAGCCGAGGAGCAGGGCGGAGTCGACGGCGAGCGCACTGTACGTGGTGAAGCCGCCGAGGAAACCCGTGCCGAAGAGCAGGCGGAGAGCCCGACGTCGCCCTTCGTCGGGGCCATGTCGTGCCAGGGCCCCGAGCAGCAGTCCGAGAGCGAAGGCCCCCACGATGTTGATCAGGAAGATCCCCAACGGTAGGCCCGCAGGAGCCGGAAGAACCCCGGCGAGACCGAAGCGGGACAGCGTTCCACCCATCCCACCCAGGAATACCAGCAGGAGGTAGGAGGGCCTGAGATGAGGCGGTCGTCCGCGGCCGTCGGAACGTCGTCGCGCCGGTGGATCAGGCGACATGCCGCGTGAGGAACTCCAGGGTCAGGTTCCAGGCATCTTCGGCCGGGCCGGGCCGGTACGCGAAGCGATTCGTGTCGTTGAAGAACGCGTGGCCGGCATCCGGATAGATCTTCGCCGTGAAGTCGACACCTGCACCACCCATCGCGCTCTCGAGTGCCGGCAGTTCGGCGATGAGGGCGTCGTCGTCCTGGCCGTAGAAGGCCAGGACGGGCGCCTTGATGCCTGCCAGTTCGTCGTCCGAGAACGAGGCATGGCCGTAGAAGGAAACACACGCCAGCAGACGCGGCTCGTGGATGGCGAGGGAGAAGCTGTAGGTTCCGCCGAAGCAGAATCCGGTGACCCCCACGCGTCCTGCGACGTCGGCATCGTCGTACAGGAACGCGAAACACGCCTGGACCCGCTGGGTGGTGAGCGAACCGAACTCGGGGTTCCGTAGGGGCGCCAGGAGTGCCCGGAGCTTCGGCTGTGCCTCGTTACGCGCTGCTTCATCCGGATTGGCGATGGCCTCGCCGATGCCGGCGGTGTTCTCCTCGGTGATGCCCTGGTCAGCGAGGAGATCCGGTGCGACGACGACATAGCCTTCCCGAGCGAAACGGTCCGCGACATCACGAGTGTGGCCCACGAGCCCCCACACCTCGTGGATGAGGACGAGTCCACCCTTCACCGGTCCTTCGGGGCGCGCCACATAGGCAGAGAGGGTGCCCGCGGGCGTGACGATGTCCTCGAACGAGCTCATTCGCCTAGGCTTGCACGCTTCTTGATGCTGCGCCAACCACCGTCACGGTTGTCAGCGATGATCGCCCTGAAGATCTCTCGCAGCGCGTCCTCGTCGAACGGTCCACCTTCGTGGAGGGCGACCGTCCGTCCTGTGGAGTTGGTGGCGCCGCCCGTGATGATCCCGTGGGGATCGGGCGCCAGCCCGCCGTCGTACAGGAACACGTTGACGTGGTCCTTGGCGGCCAGCAACGCACAGACGTTCCCGTCGAGCACGAAGTAGGGCTGCCTCGTGCGCTTGATCGTTTCCTGCACCTCAGGATCCGCCTCGTGCACGAGCCGGCGCACGCTGCGGCAGATGGCCTGCTGCCACGGCGGCAGCTTTGCGATGTAGTCGTCGACCCGGGTGTCGGGCTCTCCTGCCATGGGACCAGTGTGCCAGCGGCCGACGGGAGCCGGAAGGGCGCCCAGCAACGGCCGAAAGAATCAAAGGCAGGCGCTCGGGTTCCAGGCAGGTTCCCTCCGAGACTTGACCGTCCGCCCTCGCAGGTACTCTCCGATCCGCCGATCCGCCGATCCGTCGGTCAGCCGGTCGCGATCCGTGACACCGGAAGGATCGGCCGGAAGAACAATCGTGGATGCAGCTCACGGGCGTGAACCTGTGACGGGCGAAGCCTGTCGCATCGGCCGAGCGGCTTGCCTGAGGGTGCAGGTCGCGAGCAATGCCGGCTTCCCCGGGTCGAGCCCCCTCCACCCATTTCCACTACTGTTGCCCGGGTGTCTCCTCCCACCCTGCCGGCCTCGGTCCGCATGCGCTTGCTCACGTCGGACGATGCCGCCGCTCTCGCCCGGGCCTACCGTGACAACCGCGACCACTTGGCGCCCTGGGAGCCGTCCCGCGACGACGCCTTCTTCACCACCGCAGGCCAGGCTGAACAGATCGCGGGCAGCCTCGTGGGGCTGAGGGCGGGCACCGATGTCCCATGGGTCCTGACGGCGGGCGATCGCATCGTCGGCACCATCACCCTGACCGGTATCGTCCGGGGCCCCTTCCTCAATGCGCACATCGGCTACTGGGTGGACTCCGGCCTCCAGGGGCGCGGCGTGTGTTCGGCTGCACTCGGAGCGGCGATCGGGTACGCACGGGAGGATCTGGGACTGCACCGGGTCCAGGCGTCCGTCCTGCCGCAGAATGAACCGTCGAGGGCTGTCCTGGCCCGTACCGGATTCACGCTCATCGGTCTGGCGTCGTCCTATCTCCGGATCGCGGGCTCCTGGCAGGACCACCTGCTCTATCAGCGCATCCTGACCTGACCCGGGCCGACCCGACCCGGACCTGACCCGGGCTGACCTGACCCGGGGTGGGCTGGGCCGGCACGTCTGACCCGATTCGAGCCTTGCCTACCTGAGCTGACCGACCCGATTCGAGACTGACACATCTGGGCCGACCGGCTGCCCCGCCCGATCCGTCCGGCACGTCCGACCCGGTTCGAGCCCGGCCTACCTGAGCCGACCGCCAGCCCCGGCCCGTACGCCGGGAAGGGTGATGCGCCGTGGTGATCTGCTGAGGTACGACTCGCCAGGATCACCACCCACCCCCACCGAGGCAGGACAGCGGTTCCGTCCTGACGGGATGACACAGCCGCGCGGGTGCAGCGCACGGCACTGCGGGGAGTACTATCGGTGCCACCACAATCAGTCAACGACGACGGACGTGTGATGATCACCAAATTCCTTGCTCTCCTCGGCACCCTCAGCCTCTCCCTCGGAATACTCGCCCTGTTCGCCGGTGTCCGGGGCTATCCCCTCCTCCTGATCGCCGCCGGCGGGATCGTGCTCGCCCTGCCGTGCGTCCATCGCAGTGGCGGGAAGTCCCTCTCCCGGCACCCGGGCGACAACGGACACGTCGAATTCTCGATGCCTCCCGTCGGCTCGTGCCCGCCGGAGCGGCTGCGCGAGGCCCGTTTGCTGGCGGCTCGCGTGGTCGAATCGACGAGCCCACCGGGGTCACCTGAGTCACCTGAGTCACCGGACGTTCAGGAAGCGCCCAGAGCGCCGCACCAGCAGAAACGATGACAGGCAGGACCCTTTCCTGTTGAGTGGGTGCATGAGTCGCATCCTGATCCTCGGTGGCACTGCATGGCTCGGCCGTGAGCTCGCCGCCCACTTCGTCGCAGATGCTCACGACGTCACCTGCCTGGCCCGGGGTACCTCAGGGCCGCCACCACCGGGAGCCCGTCTCATCGCCGTCGACCGCTCGGCATCCGGCGCCTACGACGACGTCCTCGGCACCGACTGGGACGAGGTCATCGAGATCTCGTGGAACATCGACCATGTCAGCGGGGCGCTCGAAGCCCTCGCGGAGAGGGCCGCCCACTGGACGCTGATCTCCTCCTGTTCCGCGTACGCCTCCAACGCCGAACCGGGGGCGGACGAGTCGGCAGGCCTGGTAGACGCGACGGCGGAGGGTGCGGACGACTACGCCACAGCCAAGGTGCTCTGCGAGCAGGCGTCCGTTGCGGCGCTCGCGGACCGTCTCCTCACCGTCCGCGCCGGCCTGATCGCCGGGCCGGGAGACCGTAGTGACCGGTTCGGCTACTGGGTCTCGCGCTGCGCCCTCGCTGCCCGGAAGGACGTGCTCGCACCCACTCTCGCGGACCGTTACGTCCAGATCATCGACGTACGGGACCTCGCGGCCTGGGTCGTCACCGCGGGGCTTTCGGGAACCGTCGGAGCCGTCAACGCTGTCGGCGACATCCACACCTTCGGTGATGTCCTCACGCAGGCACGGTCGGTTGCGGGGCACTCGGGTGACGTGGTGGAGGCCGAAGCGGAGTGGCTCGTGGCACAGGGCGTGGCCTACTGGGCGGGCCCGAGATCGCTCCCGCTGTGGCTCCCGGAGGACTTCGCGGGCTTCAGCCGACGCAGCAACGCCGCCTTCCGCGCGGCCGGCGGCAAGCTCAGGGACCTCCACGGGACGCTGCAGGACACGCTCGACGACGAACGTGGCCGCGGTCTCGAGCGAGACCGGAGGGCGGGTCTGACACGGACTGAGGAACTGGAACTGCTCACCGCGCTCCAGGAACGCACCGTCGTGTGACGAGCCTGTGCGCCGCCATGCCGCCGGCACCGGTTCGCGTTCCTCAGACCAGTACATGCAGCAGAAGGAGCGCACCACCGAGCGCCGACACGACGGCGCGGGCCAGGTTCAGCCTCTCCCAGGGCCCGGCGAATGCGGCCCAGGCGGCCTCGTCGTCCGCGCGGGCCGATCCGCCGGCCTCCGCAGCACGGTCGAGTCCGTCGTTCAATGGGACATTGCCGAACACTGTGATGGCGACGCCCGCCAGGTAGCCCGCGGCTCCCACGCCCGCCAGTAGCTCACGGCCGAGGAGGCTGATCACCAGCACCACGACGCTCAGCACCGCCGTACCGAAGAAGAGGATCATGAAGGGCGGGCGTACCGCCCAGCGGTTGACCGCACGCATGGCCGCCACCCCGGTCCGTGCGTCCGGACGAAGGGCGGGCATCACCATCGCGGCGAAGGCGAAGTAGACGCCGGCCGTCAGGAGGCTCCCCGCCGCGGCGACCGCTGCGCTGATCGTGTCCCACATGGCTCTTCCCCCGTCGTCGGCGGTGCGACTGACACGACACTACCGCCGGACGGATCCGCTGCACCGCACCTGCAGGGAACGGGGCACCGCAGCGACCCGTTGAAAAAAGGACCACCTCCACGAAAGGTCCATCCCGTGCGCATCCTGCTGACCGGCATCGACGGTGCCGGCAAGAGCACGGCAGCCCATGATCTCGCCCTGGCCATCCATGCGCGGGGCGGCACCGCACTCGTGCTGAAGAACCCGGCCGGGCGGCGCACCATGGCCGGCTGGTGGGACGCCGTCGGGTGGACGCCCGGACCCCGGCTGCAGGACTTCCTGGAGACCACCACCCGCGTGGTCAGGGTGCTCCTGAACGAGGTACAGCTGTCCCGGTTCGACGGCGTCGCCATCCTCGACCGCGGACTCGACTGCCAGCTCGCCCTCCGTGAGGCACGCGGTCTTCCGCGGGGTGTGATCATCCCGTGGCTTCAGCGCGCCATGCCCGCTCCCGACGTCGTCGCGCACTTCGAACTGCCTGCCGAGATCGCCGTCGAGCGGGTAAACCGACGGGGCACGGACCGCGAGACCCCGTCGGGTCTCGACTCGCTGCAGCAGGCGTACCGGCGCCTGGAGACCTATCCGGCGTCCTACATCGTGCAGGCCGCCGACTCGCGCGAGGCGATCACCGCGGAACTGCTCGCCCTGGCAGCGCGGGACGCCGACACCGGCCAGGACCGCCCGCTCGCTCGCCTCTGACCTGCGACACCACGGCCATCGGCCCGCAGCGGACGGCAGGACGGAGGCGAGACCGGCAGGGGACGGAACGACGGGGGCGACGGCGATGACTGCGGCACAGGGCCGCCACCGGGCTCTTCTGCCCAGCGACCGCCAAGGACACCTTGACGGAGGCAACCGGCAGCGGACGGGACGACGGAGGCGACCGGCGATGACAGCGGCACAGGGCCGCCGGGCTCTTCTGCCCAGCGACCGCCAAGGACACCTCGACGGAGGCGACCCGCAGTGGACGGAACGACGGAAGCGACCGGCAGCGGCACAGGGCCGCCGGGCTCTTCTGCCCACCGGACCGCCGAGGACACCTCGACGCCCCAGGTCCGCCGGGGACGGCTAGAGGGCTGTGATCATCCAGCCCGCGCGGTGCGTGGCACCAGGCTCGAGGACCACGAGGTCCTCACCGGTGTTGAAGGCATCGGGCGGGCACGTCATGGGTTCGACGGCGAGTCCCAGGCGGGTGCTCTCGGGTTTGCGAGGGAGATCGGCCGTGTGGATCTGTACCCACGGGCAGCTCTCGTCCCACACCATCGCGACACCGGTTCCATGCCGCGGATCGGTCACGCGGACCGTCGCCAGACCGGAGGCATCCGGCGTGAGGTCGGTGAACGCGTGGTCGATCTGCACGTCCCCGATGGCGTGTGCCGCCCGGAAGTCGAACGGCGTGCCCTCCACGGGCTCTTTCGCCACGGGCAGCAGTCGGTCGGGGGTGACCGTCAGGACGGTCGACGCGGGGAGTTCGAGCACCCACTCGTCGAGGGGCGACGGTCCGGCGACGAGGTAGGGGTGGGGGCAGACACCGTAGGGTGCGCGCCGTGATCCCGTGTTCAGGGCGGTGATGACGCTCCTGAAGCCCTCCTCGCCCACACTGAAGCGGGCGTGCAGAGCGACAGTGAAGGGGTAGGCCTCACGCGGCTCGATGGTGCACCCGAGCGTCACTGCGGACTCCGAGTGCTCCACGAGCGTCCAGGGGATGTCGAAGACGAGTCCGTGGAGGGCGGTGCCGCGCTCGGGCTCGTTGACCGGCAGTTCGTAGTCGACGCCGTCGAACGTGTAGCGCCCGTCCGCGATCCGGTTGGGCCATGGGGCCACGAAGGCGCCCCGGAAGTTGGGCATCTCCTCGTCGGCTCCGAAGCCGACCACGAGGGGCCGCCCCTCGTGGGTGAGTTCGCGGACTGCGGCACCGAGACCGAGGACGACGGCCGTGTAGCCGCCGCCCTCGATCCTGTATTCGGGGTGGTTCATGCGAGGCTTACGGCCGTCCAGGACACGGGCGGAAGCGTGATGGTGACGGCGCCGCCGTCGAGCTTCGCTGAGGTGTTGGTCTTCATGGTCACGCGCTCGGGCTCCTCGAGGGTGTTCTTGGCATACACGTCCGTATCGTACAGCGACTGCGCCGTCACACTGCTGAACCCGTTCAGTGCCGCGACGTCGATGGTCACGGTCGTCTCCTCGGTCTGGGACCGGTTGACGAGGAAGACGGCGGTGGCGCCCGTCGCGTCGTCGTGCGTGGCCACCGCGTCCACGAGGGACACGGTGCCGTAGTCGCTGGTCTCGTACGTGCCGGCGTCGAGCTTGAGCTCGAGCACGGAACCCTGCGCGAGCTTCGAGGTGATGGAGAACGGGAAGAACGTGGTCTGGCGCCAGGCCGGCCCGCCCGGCTCGGTCATGATCGGGGCGATCACGTTGACGAGCTGCGCTAGCGAGGCCGAGGTGACGCGGTCCGCGTGCTTGAGCAGCGAGATCATCAGGTTGCCGAACACGACGGCGTCGGCCACCGAGTAGCAGTCCTCGAGCAGGCGCGGGGCCACGGGCCAGTTGTCGAGGCCCTCGATCTTGTCGACGTTCTCGAACCGGCTGATGTACCAGACGTTCCACTCGTCGAAGGAGATGTTGATGGTCTTCGAACTGCCACGGACGGCCTTCACGTGGTCGGCGGTCGCGACGACGGATTCGATGAAGGAGTCCATGTCGACGGCGGAGGCGAGGAAGGAACCGAGGTCCCCGTTCTTCTCCTCGTAGTAGGCGTGGCAGGAGATGTAGTCCACGACGTCGTACGTGTGCGAGAGCACCACACGCTCCCATTCGCCGAAGGTCGGCATGTGGGCGCTCGACGAGCCGCAGGCCACGAGTTCGATGGACGGATCGAGCTGGCGCATGGCCCGGGCCGTGATGGCCGCGAGCTTGCCGTAATCCTCCGCTGACCGGTGCCCGAGCTGCCACGGGCCGTCCATCTCGTTGCCCAGGCACCAGATCTTGACGTCGAACGGGTCGGGACGGCCGTTGGCCATGCGCTGGTCGGCGAGTGCGGTGCCCTTGGGCAGGTTCGAGTACTCGAGGAGTTCGAGGGCTTCGGAGGTGCCGCGCGTACCGAGATTCACGGCGAGCATGAGGTCGCTGTCGACCTTCTGCAGCCACGAGGCGAACTCGTGCATGCCCACCTGGTTGGTCTCCGTGGAGTGCCAGGCGAGGTCGAGGCGGGTGGGGCGCTCCTCGCGCGGCCCCACGCTGTCCTCCCAGCGGAAACCGGAGACGAAGTTCCCTCCGGGATAGCGGATGGTCGACACGCCCATCTCCTTCACGAGCTCGATGACGTCCTGGCGGAAGCCCTCGTCGTCAGCGGTCGCGTGGCTGGGTTCGTGGATGCCGTCGTAGACGTGGCGGCCGAGGTGTTCGACGAACCCGCCGAAGATGTTGCGGTTGATGGGCCCGACCGTGAAGGAGGGGTCGAGCGTGAGGCGTGCGTTCTGCATCGGGCTGCTTTCTGTTCAGGGTGGCGTGTGGTGGAGCGGGGTGCGGGCTACTTGAGCGAGCCCAGCGACAACCCGCCCTGCCAGTACTTCTGGAGGGAGAGGAAGGCGATGATCAGCGGGATGATCGAGATGAAGGCGCCCGTGGTGATCAGGTTCCACAGCGCCTCGCCGCCGCTGCCGGCGTTGGACAACGCCTGCCAGCCGTTGAGGCCGACCGTGACGGGCAGCAGCAGCGGGTCACTGAGGACCGCGAGGGGCAGGAAGAAGTTGTTCCAGGTCCCGACGACGGACAGCAGGAGCACCGTCACGATCGCCGGGCGCAACAGCGGAAGCGCGATCTGGAAGAACGTGCGGATCTCGCCCGCGCCGTCGATCCGGGCGGCATCGAGGAGCTCGTCCGGTACGGCCTCCTGGGCGAAGACCCGCATGAGGTACACGCCGAACGGGCTCAGCAGTGAGGGCAGGATGACGGCCCAGATGGTGTTGACGAGCCCGACCGAGCTCAGGAGGACGAAGGTCGGGATGACGAGCGCCGTCAGGGGCACCATGACCGCACCGAGCAGGATGCCGAAGAAGGCCCCCCGTCCGCGGAAGTTGTACTTGGCGAAGCCGTAGCCGGCGAGGACCGCCAGAACGGTGGCACCCACGCCGCCGGAGATCGCGTAGAGGAACGAGTTGCCGAGCCAGCGCCAGTAGATGCCGTCCTGCCGTTCGAACAGGCCCTGGGGGTTGCTGAAGAAGTGGAATCCGTCGTCGAACCAGAGCGGCCCGCCGGATCCGCCGAACAGGCCCGCGGTGTCCTTGGTGCTCGCGACCGTCAGCCACCAGAGGGGGGTGACGAAGTAGATGACGAGCATCAGCAGGAAGATGTGGGAGCCGATCCTGGGGCCGCCGTTGCGAGCCCTGTTCCGTGCTGCGGAGCCGCGGGCTCTCCGGCCGTCCCGCCGCTGTGGGGTGTCTGTGACGAGTGCCATGGCTTATTTCAGTCCGCTCTGCTTGCGGGTCAGGAAGAGGAAGATGAAGGAGAAGACGAACACGACGATCCCCAGTGCGAACGAGATGGCGGAGGCGTAGTTGAACTGGCTGTAGGAGAAAGCCAGCGTGAACGCATACATGTTCGGTGTGTACGACACCGGGATGGCTCCCTGCGCCACTCCTCGAAGGACCTGCGGTTCGGTGAAGAACTGGAGGGTGCCGATCAGGGCGAAGATCACCACCATGACCAGGGAGGACGAGATCATCGGGACCTTGATGCGCAGGGCGATCTGCCGGTCGGAGGCGCCGTCGAGCACAGCAGCCTCGTAGATCCCCGGGTCGATGCCGCGCAGCGCCGCGTAGATGATGATCATGTAGTAGCCGGCCCACTGCCAGGTGACGATGTTCACGAGGCTGCCGAAGATGTTGTCCTGTGCCAGGAAGTCCGGTGCGGTCAGACCGAAGATGCCGAAGATGCTGCTGGCCGGTCCGAAGCGCGGGCTGTAGAGGAAGCCCCACATCAGGGCACCGATGACGACGGGGACCGCATAGGGGATGAAGATCATCAGGCGGGAGAACTTCGAGGCCCAGGTGGCCAGGTTGTCGAGGACGAGGGCCGCGACGAGTGCCACGAGCATCTGGGCCGGGATCATGATCAGGGCGAACTTCGCCACGGTACCGAGGCCCTGGAGGAAGATCGGGTCGGAGAACGCCTTGATGTAGTTGTCGCCGCCGACGAACTTGTTGCCGGTCGCGAGGGTGCTGGTGAAGAGGCTCATCCGGAAGGCATAGACCAGCGGAAGAATGAGGAAGGTCAGGAAGATGAGGGCGAAGGGCGCCACGAACAGCCATCCCCAGCGCTGCTTGCGCCGGTAGTTCCTGTCCGGGCGGTGCTTGACCTGGTTGGTTGCCTCGGCGGGGTGTGACGACGTCGGCGCGGTGGTCGTGGCCATGGTGGTCTTTCCTCGAGCTATGGGAAGGATGTCGGGTGGACGGACTCCACCGGGAGCGGCAAGGAGGGCGCCCGCATACTGGCGGGCACCCTCCCGTGGGCTACTTGATGGTGAAGCCCTGCTCGGTCGCGTACTGCTCCAGCGAAGCCTGCAGGTCGTCGAGCGCCTGGCTCGCGTCCTTCTCGCCCTGGACCATCGCGTAGATCTGCTCGGTGAGCTGGTCGTAGGCGTAGTTCTGGAACGGGCTGAAGGTCGCGCCCTCGTAGCCTGCAGCAGCGTCGAGGAACACGTCCTTGTTGATCTGCTGTCCGCCGAAGAACTCGTACTCCTTGTCGGCGAACTCCGGGGAGTCGAGGACCGGTGCGTAGGACGGGAAGAGTGCTCCCTTGTCCACACCGAGGTTCATGCCCTCCTCGTTGCCGAAGATGCCCATGGCGACCTTCGCTGCCAGCTCCTTGTCCTTCGCCTGTTCCGTTACGGCGAAGGTGGAGCCGCCCCAGTTCACCTGGACGGGGTTGGCTGCGTCCCACTGCGGGAGCGGCGCCGCGCGCCAGACGGCGGTCGGATCGGCGTCGGAGAGTCCCTGCAGGTAGCCGGGGCCCCAGGCCGCGGCGAGGTAGACGGCGTAGGAGCCATCGACGAGCTTGGTGTTGTAGTCGGCGGTGAAAGCGTCATCGGTGGCGACGAGGCCGTCCTTCACGAGGCCGTCCCAGTACTCGAGGACCTTCTTCGCACCGTCGTCGTTGACGTTGATACCGATCTCCTGCGGGTTCGCGGAGTCGTATTCGAACGGGACGGAACCGGCCTGGGCGAAGAGCGCCTGGTTGAAGGCGCGGCCGTTGGTCGGGAAGTCCCCGATGACCGCGCCGCTGCCGGACTCCTTCAGCTTCCGGGCCGCTGCCTCGAACTCCTCCCAGGTGGTCGGCACTGCGATGCCTGCGGCATCGAAGAGGTCCTGGCGGTAGATCATGCCCATGGGTCCGCCGTCGACGGGGATGGCGTAGACGGCGTCGCCGCTGCTCGCGTCTTCCCAGGCGCCCTCGGCGTAGTCCGCCTTGACGTCGTTGGCGCCGAACTCCGTGAGATCCACGAGCGAATCACGGATGGTGAAGCTGGAGAGGACCTCTGATTCGAGCTGGATGACGTCGGGGGCACCCGAGCCGGACTCGATGGAGGTGGAGAACTTCGTGTACTCGTCGTTGCCCTGGCCGGCGTTCGTCCAGCAGATCTGGACGTCGTCGTTCGCGTTGTTGAACTGGTCGACGACCTCGTTGAACGCGGGGTACCAGGCCCAGACGGTGACCTGAGGGGCCTCGGCGTTGACGATGGTGTTGGTGCAGGACGCAGCTTCGGAGCCGCCTCCGCCGCCGCTTCCGCTTCCTCCGGAGCAGCCGGTCAGTGCTACGGCAGTGGCGGCGACGATGCCTGCCGATGCCAGGAACTTGGCTTTCATATCTCTTGCTTCCTCTCGCGGTGATGATCCACCGTGGTCCGCCCAGGGGCGGCCGGTCCGGGTGCTGCAGGGAGGAGGATCGCCGGGCACAAGGTGCTGCGCCCGCTCGAATCTTCCTTGATCCGGGTTCGTCCTCCTGCAGTTCCACCGCTGTGCGAGGGCTCTACAAGTGTCGGTTCCGTCGTTTACATCGTTGTAGGTAAACGATGTAGAGAAAGCATGCAGAGTGGTGTCGGCACCTGTCAAGCCTCCTGCGGCACATTTCCCCGCCGCGGCCCGAGCGTCAGGCGGGCAGCGCCGAGGACTCCCGTTCGATCACCTGGAAGCGTGCCTCGATCTCCCGCGGCGGGGTGTCGCCGTCACGCCCGGAGATACGCTCCTGCAGCACACGCACGGCCGTATCGGCGATCTCGTCCCGGCCGGGGTCGATCGTGGAGAGGGTGGGCAGCGAGTACCGGCCCTCGTCGAGGTCGTCGAAGCCGATGACGGCGACGTCGTCGGGAATCCTGCGGCCCGCCTCCTGCAGCACGCGCATCGCCCCGAGGGCCAGGGTGTCGTTCATGCCGAACACGGCGTCGAACTCGACGCCGGCGTCGAGCAGCTCCCGCATGGACCTGGCGCCGTTGGCACGGTGCCAGAACGTGGTGTAGGCCACGAGCTCGGGAGCGAACCCTATGCCCGCCTCCTCGAGCGCCTGCCGGTAGCCCTGCAGCCGGAGCCCCGCCGAGCCGATGACCTCGCCCTCGTGTGCACCGACGACGGCGATGCGGCGCCGCCCCTTGGACAGCAGGTGCGCGGTCGCGGCCTGCGCCGACTCGACGTTGCTCATGGTGACGTGGTCGGTGGGGCCGCCGAAGATCCGCTCGCCGAGGAGGACCAGCGGGAAGTTCACGTTCAGGTGGTGGGCGTCCTCGTTGGACATCCCGAGAGGGCTGAACAGCAGGCCGTCGGTCATCTGCAGCCGCGGGCTGGACAGGATCTCGAGTTCGACGGACCGGTCGCCACCCGTCTGCTCGATGAGGACCTTGAGGCCACGGCGCTCGGCGGCCTTGATGATGGAATCGGCGAGTTCGGCGAAGTAGCTCAGCGAGAGTTCCGGCACGGCGAGCCCGATCACGCCGGTCTTGCCCGAGCGCAGGCTGCGCGCCGAGAGATTGGGGCTGTACCCGAGCTCCGCGATGGCATCCATGACCCGCTGCTTCGTGTCGGCGCGGATGTGCTGGTAGTCGTTGATGACGTTGGAGACGGTCTTGATCGAGACGCCGGCCGCCAGCGCAACGTCCTTCAATGTGGCCGCCATGCCGCTCCCTCAGTCCACCCGTGATGCCCTGTACGCCACGCGTGAGGTGAGTCTACAACGTTGTAGTATGGGCGGGCACCCGCCACGGACGGAGTGTGCAGCATCTCTCCCATCGTCGCGACACCGGGCAGGCAAGGACCACCATGATCGAGGAACAGGTACGGGATCGGCTCAACTGGGCGGGCAACTACGAGTACCGTGCCCGGACGATGGAACACCCCACCTCGCTCGCGGAGCTGCAGCGCGCCGTGGCCGGAGCCTCCCGCATCAGGGCCCTCGGCTCGCGCCACTCCTTCAACGACATCGCCGACAGCCCCGGGACGCTCGTGTCCCTGGATGTCCTCGATCCGGGCGTCGAGATCGACGACGACGCACTCACCGTCACGGTCGCCGCGGGCCTGCGCTACGGCGTCCTCGCGGAACACCTGCAGCGCCGAGGCTTCGCGATCCACAACCTGGCCTCGCTCCCCCACATCTCGGTCGGCGGTGCCATCGCCACCGCCACCCACGGTTCCGGTGACGCCAACGGCAACCTCGCCACGGCGGTCGTCGGGCTCGAACTCGTCACGGCATCCGGCGACGTGCTCACGGTGGCGAAGGGCGACGCCGACTTCGACGGCATGGTGGTGAACCTCGGCGCGCTCGGCGTCGTCCATCGCGTGACCCTGCGCATCGAACCGTCCTTCGACGTGCGCCAGGACGTGTTCACAGACGTGCCGTGGGACGCCGTCCTCGCGGACTACGACGCCGCGACGTCCTCCGCGTACAGCGTCAGCCTGTTCACCGACTGGTCAGGCGACACGATCGGCCAGGCCTGGCTCAAGACCAGGATGGACAGCGGCACGCCCGCACCCCGCACGTTCTACGGAGGCGTGCCCGCGGACCGTGCGTACCATCCGGTACCGGGCGTCGCCGCGGACCACTGCACGCAGCAACTCGGTGTGCCCGGGCCATGGTCGGACCGTCTCGCCCATTTCCGCCTCGCCTTCACCCCCAGCAACGGCGAGGAACTGCAGACCGAGTACCTCGTGGGGCGCGAGCACGCCGTCGCCGCCATCGAGGCCATGCGTGCCCTCGCACCCAGGCTCACGCCGCTGCTGCAGGTCTCCGAGGTGCGGTCGATGGCTGCGGACGACCTGTGGATGAGCAACAACCACCAGCGGGCCGGGATCGGCCTGCACTTCACCTGGAAGCCGCTGCAGCCGGAGGTAGAAGCCCTCCTGCCCGAGGTGGAGTCCGCACTGGCACCGTTCGGTGCGCGCCCGCACTGGGGCAAGCTGTTCGCGGCGGACGCCGCGCAGCTCGCGCCGCTCTACCCGCGGTTCGAGGATTTCAGGGCCCTTGCCCGGCGGATGGACCCCGAGGGCAAGTTCCGCAACGTGTTCCTCGACCGGACCGTGTTCGGGGATTCCACCGTCCCGGCCTGACCTGGAGACCCCGGACACGGGACCGGCCGGCCGCGGAACGCAGCCGACCGGTCCCTTCGCATATGGGCTACCGGTGCTCAGCGGGTGGCGCCGGCACTGACGGCCGGCTCCGGTGCGAGGAGTTCGAGCACCTCGGACCAGGATTCGACGACCGCGACGACTCCGACGTCCTCGAGCTGGCGTCGTCGCTCCTCGCGCTCTTCGGGTGCGACGAAGCAGACATTGCCGATGGTGGGACACCCGGCCGCGACCGCCGACGTCGCACCCGTCACCGAGTCCTCGATGGCGAGGGACGCGTCGGCGGACACCCCGAGCTGCTCGAGGGCGAACAGGTACACCGCAGGGTCGGGCTTGCTGACGGGCTCCGGCATGGAGTCCTCCGCGCTGAACACCCGGTTCCCGGGGAAGAAGCGCCCCAGGTCCGTGGCCTCGAAGGAGGCCTGGAGCCGCGAGGTGGCGCTCGAGCTGACCACTGCGAGCTCGAAGTGGCGGCTGAGTTCCTGAAGGGCGTGACTGATCTCGGTGTCGGGCTCGAGGGTGGAGCGCAGGTGCTCGCTCACCACGTGCTTCTCCTCCGAGATCCACTGCTCCAGCTCCTCGTCGCCGAGCTGTCGGGCCGGGCCGGGCCACTCGCTGTCCGGCTCGGTCAGCTCGGCGGCCACACGCCGGAAGTTCTTCCCGAGCGTCGCCTGGCGCAGTTCCTCCGGCTCGAAGCGGACGGGTACGCCGACGTCCTCGGCGAGCCGGTTCGTGACGTCGGTGGACGCCTCGAAAGCGATGTCCTCGGAGGGGAACAGGTTGCCGTCCGCGTCACACAGGATCACGCGGACAGCAGCCGGATCGAGCCGCGACGGGGCGGTCCCCGCACGGGCAGAAGCTGCGCCCGCGTCGGACGCGGCCCCGGCGTCGGGGCGGGCATCAGGGTGGGCATCGGGGTCGGCATCTGTACCGGCAGACGCACCGGTCACGGCGTCGAGGACGGCACGCACTCCCCGGGCGTCCAGCTGGTCCACGAGCTCCTGCAACTCCTCCACGACGTCCTTCCGGTCGGCGAGATCGGCGAAGACCGAGGCGTCGCCGATCCACTCGTCGAACCGTCCGTCCTCGGCGAGTGGGCGCATCTCGTCAGCCCGGGCGTCCTGCACGTCGTACTCGGCCCCCTGCTCGTCGACGCCGCGCAGGTAGCGGAACCAGCCTGCGATGGTCAGCAGCAGCATGCGGTGGGCGCTGTTCTGATCGAGCGCCGCGAGCAGGGACGGCAGCACGTAGTCGGGGACCTTCGTGGAGCTGCGACGTGTGAGCCGCTCCAGCTGGTCCTCCATGGAGGCGTTCGACAGCCTGCCGAGCAGGGAGTCGCGGTACTCCCCGAGGTCGATCCCCGGGACGGCCGGCAGGAGCGGGATGACCTCGTCCAGGAACGCGGTCAGGAAGCCGCGGACGACGTCGTCGGCCATGGCCTCCGCGGTGGTGCGGTACCCCAGGAGGAGGCCGTAATAGCCGAGCGCGCAGTGGCCTGCGTTCAGCAGGCGGGTCTTCATGAGTTCGAAGGGCTCGACGTCGTCCACGAAGTGCACGCCGACCTCGTCGAGGGGAGGCCGCCCGTTGCAGAAGGAGTCCTCGATGATCCACTGTGCGAAGGGTTCGGTGAGCACGGGCCAACCGTCGTCGAGGGCGAACCGGTTCACGATGGCGTCCCGTTCCCCGGGCGACGTGGTCGGGGTGATGCGGTCCACCATGCTCGAGGGGAACGCGCCCTCGCGGTCGATCCACTCGGCCAGGTCGGCGTCCCGCAGGCGGGCGAGGGAGACGACGGCGGTGCGCGCCACCTCGCCACCGCGCTGCATGTTGTCGCACGGCAGGACGGTGAACGGCGGGAGCCCCTGCTCGCGGCGACGACGCAGAGCCTCCACGATGTAGCCGAACACGGTGGCGGGCCGCTCCGGGTGCGCGAGGTCCTCCGCGATGTCCTCGTCCTCGGCCTGGAACTCCCCGGTCACGGGATCCACGTGGTAGCTGGAGCCGGTCACGGTCAGGGTCACGAGCCGGGTGCGTTCGCTCGCGAGCGTGGCGAGGACGGCCTCGGGGTCCTCGGGCGCGTACAGGTAGTCCACCATGGAGCCGATGACGCGCGCGGAGTCCTCCTCCGCCCCCCGTTCGATGACGGTGTAGAGGTTGTCCTGCCGCTCGAGCACGTCCTTCATCTCCCGGCGGTGCAGGCCGACACCGATCACGCCCCAGTCCATGGCGAGTCCCCTGCCCGCCAGTTCGTCGAAGTAGACGGCCTGGTGGGCACGGTGGAATCCGCCGACCCCGAAGTGGACGACGCCGTGGCGCAGGTCGGCGGGGTTGTAGGCGGGGAGCTGCACCGGCAGGTCGGCGGTGTGGTGCTCGGGGTTCTCGAGGACCTGGGGCAGGGGTGTGAGCATGGGGCGTTCCGACATAGCGGCTCCTTCAGGAGAACTTCGAAGGGCCGCTGCTAACCCGTCCGTCTATGGTTCAAGCGTAGGAACACGGCAGAGACCGCTACAACCGCCGCCGGTACGATCGAGATCACACGTCGGATCCCGGCTGTGCGTGCTAATGCTTGCGCGTCAGCCAGCTCCAGTGGGCGAGCGTGCGCAGGCGGATCAGGAGCGCCCGTGACTGCTCCGGGCCGTACGGCAGGATCGGGATGGCCTTGGTCATGTCCACCGAAGCCTCGTCCATCGCCGTCCTCGTGACACGGATGGCGCTGCGCATCTTGTTCAGCTGGGTGACGACCTCCTCGACGGCGACGGGCTCGCCATGACCGGGCACGAAGACGTCGTAGAGGTCCTCGAGCGCTGCCATCTTGCCGAGTGTGCGCACCCAGTCGATGGGGAACGAGTCCTCGAAGACCGGATCGGCACCCTCCTCCACGAGGTCTCCGGTGAAGAGGACGTTGCCCGCGCCGACCAGGAGGTCATGATCGGTGTGGCCCCGGCCGAGATGGAACAGCGTCACGGACACATCGCCGAGGTCGAGGTCCACGGGCTTACCCTCCACCAGCCGGTTCGCAGGCAGGATGCCGGCGTGTGCGCCGTCGCCTGCAGCCATGGCGGGCTCGACGGCGGCGACCAGTGTGCGCTGCTCCTCGCCGGTCTCCGCCTGGACCGCACTGCAGCGCGACGTCGCCCAGAACTCCTCCACACGCTGGGCTGCGAAGTAGCTGTTGCCGAAGAAATGGTCGGCATGCGCGTGCGTGTTGACCACGATCAGCGGCAGCGCGGTGACATCCCGAACATGGGAGTACACCTCCGCGGCGCTGATGGGCCCCGCTCCCGTATCGACGACGAGGGCCCTCTCGGTGCCGACGACGAGCCCGACGTTCATCCGGAACCCTGCCCGCAGCATGTAGATACCCGGTGCGAGCTCGCGCCAGGGGCTGCGGGTGTCGGCGCTGGGGACGTCGGTGGTCATGAATTCCTCTCGCTTACGGCAGGGGTTCCAGTCTAGGTCGGCCCGCACCGGATGCCGACGAGACGCGGCGTGCGCCTACCTCCTGCCGGGGTCGGCCGGGCGACGGGTCCGGGGCCGCGCTGCGTGCGCCGGCATCGGCTCCATGCCTGCGGACGACAACCGCAGGCACCACGCTTGCTGTGGGCACCGACGTCGGCCATCTGCGGGCGGACGACTACCGCAGGCACCACGCTTGCTGTGAACACCGACGTCGGCTTGACGACGTCGGGCTTCACGCGACGGCGGCGTTGGGCCTCGCGCCGGGACGCTCGGGCACGCGGAAGATCGGCAGCGCGATGTTGATGAGCGGGCCGATGAGGAGCGCGAAGGCGACGGTGCCGAGACCGACCGACCCGCCGAGCAGCCAGCCGAGCACCAGCACGGTCCCCTCGATCGCAGTGCGGACGAGCCAGATCGGCAGGCCGAACCGGGTATGCAGGCCGGTCATGAGGCCGTCGCGCGGTCCGGGGCCGAGGCGGGCACCGATGTAGAGCCCGCTCGCGACTGCCAGCAGCACAAGCCCTCCCGTGAACAGCAGGATCCGCGCCCAGAGCCGGTCCGGCTCGGTCAGGATCGCAAGCCCCACCTCGGCGCTCGGCCCCACCAGCAGGACGTTGAACACCGTGCCGACGCCCGGGCGCTGCCGGAGCGGTATCCAGAGCAGCAGGACGATCAGCCCGATGATGTTGGTCATGAAGCCGAACGGGATGCCGGTCCGCAGCGATCCGCCCTGGCCGAGGACATCCCAGGGTGACACACCGAGCGTGGCGCGGATCATCATCGCGAGGGAGAACCCGTAGAGGAAGACACCGATCATGAGCTGCAGGCCACGCCGGGCACCGAGGAACGTCATGAGTCCAGTAGATCGGCTGATTGGACTTACTTCAAGAAGCCAATTGTGTCATCGTGGCCTTATGATCGTTCTTCCGGCCCGTCGACTCACGATGGAGCTCGGCGCCTGGCGTACGTCCGGGCCCGCCTACGGCGCTCTGGCCGACCGCATCAGGCTGCTCGCCCTCGACGGACGGATCCCGCTGGGTGCACGTCTGCCGGCCGAGCGCGAGCTCGCCACGCAGCTCGGCGTCAGCAGGACCATGGTGGCCGCGGCGTATGCCCGCCTGCGGTCCGCGGGATATCTGGAGAGCACGCGGGGCTCGGGCAGCGTCGTCGCCATGCCCGGACGCGGCGCGCCGACCGTCGACGGCGGGGACGGCATCGTCCTGGACCTCAGCAAGGCGGCCCTCCCCGCAGCACCGCAGGTGGGCGAGGCGGCTTCGAAGGCTGCCCGCGAGCTCCCCGCCTATCTGAACGGCAACGGTTACGATCCCGCTCGGACTCCCCCGGCTGCGACAGGCCCTTGCCGACAGGTATGCGGCGCGCGGCGTCCCGACATCGCCCGGTCAGATCATGGTGACGCTCGGCGCCCAGCACGCCATCTCGCTGCTCGCCCGCATGCTCCTCGCCCCGGGGGGCACGGCGCTCGTCGAGGCACCGAGCTACCCGCACGCCTACGAGGCGCTCCGTTCGGCCGGGCGACGCCTCGTGCCCGTCCCGGTCGATACCGCGCTCGGCTGGGACGATGACGGCCTCGAGCAGGCCTTCCGGCGGGGTCGCCCGGCGATGGCCTACGTCATGCCGGACTTCCACAACCCGACCGGCGCCGTCATGCCCGTCGACCAGCGTGAACGGCTGATGGCCGCGGCGGAGCGGCAGGACACCGTTGTCGTCGCGGACGAGACGATGGCCGAACTGAGGATCGACGGGAACGCCCTACCGCCCCTGGCAGCCTACGGACCGGCGGTCCTGATCGGATCGATGGGCAAGACCGTGTGGGGCGGGCTGCGGATTGGCTGGATCCGAGCGGACGAGGCCCTGATCCGCCGGCTCGTCCAGTCACGGTACGCGCAGGACCTCGGGACGCCGATCCTCGAACAGCTCATCGCCCTCGAACTCCTCGGTAGCTACGACGAGCTGCTGCGCTTCCGTGCGAAGCAGCTGGCCGAGGGTCGTGGCCAGCTCGAGGACCTCCTCCACGAGGCGCTGCCGGACTGGAAGGTCCCGCACGTCGCCGGCGGCCTCTCCACCTGGGTGAACCTCGGCGCGCCGGTCAGCTCCCAACTGGCCCTCGCCGCCCGCGACCGGGGGCTGCTGCTCGGCGCCGGCCCGCGCTTCGGCATGGACGGCGTCTTCGAACGCTTCCTCCGGGTGCCGTTCAGCTACCCGCTCGAGGACACGCGCCTCGCGGTCGGGATCCTCGAAGCCGCATGGCGGTCGCTCGACGACAGGGTACCGGGGCGCACCGACTTCGCGCCGGCACTCGTGTAGCTGCTGCGGCTCCGGCCACGGTATGGCCTGCTGCCACGGCACTCGTGTAGCTGCTGCGGCTCCGGCCACGGCACTCGTGTAGCTGCTGCAGCTCTGGCCACGGCGTGGCCTGCTGCCACGGCACTCGTGTAGCTGCTGCAGCTCTGGCCACGGCGTGGCCTGCTGCCACGGCACTCGTGTAGCTGCTGCAGCTCTGGCGGCGGTGCGCACCTTTGCGTCGGCGGCCTTCAGGCGGTCGCTCCTGGTGCCGCGGAACAGGGGCGAGACCCCTCACACCACCGGACGGCCTTCGTTCCGGCGCGCGTCGAGGTGCAGCACCAGCACGTCGTGTCACATCACCGGAGGCCCCTCGTTCCGGCGCACGCTCGACGCAGCGGCACAGGAGGGACGGCGCAGCGGCACGACGTCGTGTCACGCCACCGGACGGCCCTCCAGATGGGCCGCGAGGTAGCGGGCCGTGACGCTCGTACCCGACCGGAGCGCCGCCACGTCCTGCGGCGTGCCCGTCGCGACGATGCTCCCGCCCGCCGAACCGCCGCCGGGACCGAGATCGATCACCCAGTCGGCCGCTGCTACGACAGCCATGGTGTGCTCCACGACGATCACCGTGTTGCCAGCCTCCACGAGCTTCCGCAGCTGCGCGAGGAGCAGGACGACATCCGCGGGATGCAGGCCGGTCGTCGGTTCGTCCAACAGGTACAGCGTGTGCCCGCGTCGTGCGCGCTGCAGCTCGGTGGCGAGTTTGATCCGCTGCGCCTCACCTCCCGACAGCTCGGTGGCCGGCTGGCCGAGCCGCAGGTACCCGAGCCCCACCTCGCGGAGCGTGGCGAGCGAACGGGCCACCCCCGGGAGATCCGCGAAGAACAGCGCGGCGTCGTCGACCGTCATCCCGAGGACATCGGCGATGGTGCGCCCCCTGAGCGTGACCGTCAGCGTCTCCTCGTTGTAGCGGGCGCCATGGCATACCGGGCAGGGCCCGTAGCTCCCGGGGAGGAACAGGAGCTCCACCGACACGAAGCCCTCGCCCTGGCAGGTCTCGCAACGGCCGCCCTGCACGTTGAAGGAGAACCGACCGGCACCGAACCCCTTCGCCTTCGCCTCGGGAGTCGCCGCGAAGGCCTTCCGTACCGCATCGAAGAGCCCTGTGTAGGTGGCGAGGTTGGAGCGTGGCGTCCGTCCGATCGGCCTCTGGTCCACGCTGACCAGGCGGTCGATGTCCTCGAGCCCCCGGACGCGTCCGACGACGGTGGCCGCCCCGGGGGGGTCGTCGTCCGCCTCGACGTCACTCGGCGTCTCATCCCGGACATGGGCGCCGACCGCTTCGGCGAGCACCTTGCCCACCAGCGTGGACTTGCCCGAACCGGAGACACCGGTCACGGCGGTCAGGACCCCGACGGGGAAGTCGGCGTCGAGCCCCCGCAGGTTGTGGCGGTGGATACCCTCGAGCCGCAGCCAGCCTGCGGGCTCCCGCGGTTCGCCCTCTTCCGTCGTGGCCGGGGCTGTTCGGGCGAGGAAGGGGGCCGTCACGGACGCGGGCACGTCGGCGAGCCCGTCGGCGGGCCCGCTGTACACGATGGTGCCGCCGCCCTCCCCCGCTGCAGGGCCGACGTCGACGATCCAGTCCGACCGCCGCACGACGTCCATGTTGTGCTCCACCACGAAGACGGTGTTCCCGGCGTCCTTGAGGGCTTCGAGGACGGCGAGGAGCGGCTCGACGTCGGCCGGATGGAGGCCCGCGGAGGGTTCGTCGAGTACGTAGACCACGCCGAAGAGCCCGGACCGCAGCTGTGTGGCGATCCGCAGGCGCTGCATCTCGCCCGGCGAGAGGGTGGGCGTCGCCCGGCTGAGGCTGAGGTAGCCGAGGCCGAGGTCCACCAGGACGGCGAGCCGCTGCACGAGGTCCCTGCTGATGGTGACCGACACCTCCGTGCCCTCACCCGAACTGGACGACCGGTGTGCCGCGGTCGGATGTTCGAGGGTCGCCGCAGGTTCGAGGTGGGCGGCCAGGTCCTCCAGCGGCAGCGCGTTCGTCTCGGCGATGGTGAGGCCTCCGAACGTCACGGCGAGCGCCTCGGGACGCAGTCCGCTGCCCCCGCAGAGACCGCAGGGGCCCGAGTCCATGAACGGCAGCACGCGGTCGCGCATCTGCTGGCTCTGGGAGTCGTGCAGGGTGTGCATGACGTAGCTCTTCGCACTCCAGAACCGCCCCTTGTAGGGCTTCGCCACACGGTCGCGCTGCGGGGTGACCTGGACGACGGGTTGTTCCTCGGTGAACAGGAGCCAGGATCGTGTCTCCTCCGGGAGCTCACGCCAGGGGACGTCGATGTCGTGGCCGAGTTCGCTGACGACGTCGCGGAGGTTCTTGCCCTGCCAGGCACCGGGCCAGGCGGCGATGGCGCCCTCACGGATCGTGAGGGACGGGTCCGGGACGAGTGTCGCCTCGGTGACGTCGCGCGCCACGCCGAGCCCGTGACAGCGCGGGCATGCGCCCGCGGCCGTGTTGGGCGAGAAGGCGTCGGACTCCAGCCTGCCCGCGGCATCGGCGGGATACGTCCCGGCGCGGGAGTACAGCATGCGGAGTGAATTGGAGAGGGTGGTCAGCGTCCCGACGGTGGAGCGCACGCTCGGGGTGCCGCGGCGCTGCTGCAGGGCGACCGCGGGCGGCAGCCCTGTGATGGCCTGGACGTGGGGTGTGTTTCCCTGCTGGATGAGCCTGCGCGCATAGGGTGCCACCGATTCGAGGTAGCGGCGCTGGGCCTCCGCGTAGATCGTTCCGAACGCCAGCGACGACTTCCCCGAACCCGACACACCCGTGAAGGCGACGACGGCGTCCCGGGGGCAGTCGACGTCGACTCCACGCAGGTTGTTCTCACTGGCTCCACGGACCCGGACGAAGCCGTCACGGGTGCTCGTCTCCCAAGGGGCGGCTTTCATCGATTCGATCACCAACCCCACCCTACGGTCGCCCACGGGCGGGGATGACACGAGGGGCGGATCGGCCCACCTGCCCCATGGGGTGCCGGCGACGACCGCGTCCACCCGTGAGTGGATGCGGTCGTCGCCGGCCTCCGTTCTACCGGCAGGATTCCGTTCGACCTACAGGGTTCGGTCCTCCCTGCTGTCCGTCCGTTCGGCCGCCCTGCTCGGACCCGTTTCCCCGCCGGCACCCGTTCTCCAGCCGGTTCCGTTCTGCCTGTGGGGCTCCGCAGGACCCGGAGCTGTGCCCTTACGCCCTTGCGTGGCTCCGACGCACCGCGTAGGTGCCACCTGCCGCTGCCGCCAACACGAGGCCCCCACCGAGGGCGATCATCCCGAGCTGGCTGGAGGAGGACTCCACAGTGGCGCCCGTATCGGCCCCGCCGGACGGCATCGCGCCCATCTGGGTCTTCACGAGGGTGCCGCACAGCGCCGGCGAGGTCGCCCCGAGAGGCAGCGACGGGTCGAGATCGCTCGGGGCGTTGAACGCCTCCGGCGTCGACGGCGTGGTGGCGGGATCGAGTCCGTGGACGTTGAAGACGGCCCTGCCCGCGTCGAGTTCCGCCAGGGTGGCGGCGTCCACTGTGAAGGTGCGCTGGATGGCGTAGTTCCCGCCCTGCCCGCCCAGCTGGAGGTTCAGGGCTTCCGCCGGGCTGGTCGGTCCGGAGGTGGTGACCGTCGCGAGGATGCCACCGTAGCTGGGGGCGCTCTCGGTGACGCTGATGATGCCGTCACCGTTGGCGTCGTTGGCCGGAGTGGGGCAGACACCGGCCGCTCCGCCGTGGATGTGCTGGACGTGCGGGTACGGAGCGCCCTGGAACGTCTGGGCGAGGCCGGACACCTGGAGGTTGATCGTGGCCTGGTCACCCACGACGTCGAGGGTGACGGTGCCGCTTCCCGTCGTGCCGTTGAGCTGGCCGAGGGTCGACGAGTAGGTGCCATCGGCGGCCATGGCCGGAGACCCTGCCAGGGCGACGGCGCCGACGGCGAGGGCTGGTACTGCAAGCAGACGCATCTTGTTCATGGGATGTACATCCTTCACTGTGCGATGAGTACGGATCCGGAGCCGAACCCGCGGGGGTTTCGCTCGAGCGCTTCGTCGCGTACGTGCACTTCCCAGCAAGCAGATCCTGATCGGGACCTCACCGCGGCGCAGCTTCCTCGTTCCCCATCCTCCACCCACGGTCGCGGCAGGTGACAGTGCTTGCCGTTCCGCTGGGCGGTCTTTACAATTCCTGGGCATCGTCCGGAGCGATACACGCGAAGGAGGAGGAACCGCCGAAGTCCTCCCGCGCGCCGGCTGCTTGACGGACGGAATGACTCCCACGTCCGTGCACGAGGCTCTTCGGTGTATCCGGCGGAGTCCGCGAACGGGTTCGGGGACATCCTCCCGGGTGCTCCCACTATGCACCACCGCGGTCCAGGTCCACCCGGAACCTCACCTCAAGATTGCCCGGGCACGGGTGGGCAGGTGCTGGACGGCGCGCACGGGCTGCGCCACGGGCAGGACGGGCGACACCCCTCCGGCGGCCGGCTGCTTGACCGCCAAGGGGATGCCCACGGCCCCACCGTCGGGTGTGTCCGCTCTGCCGGACCGGCCGCATCACCGGGATGCGCCTGCTCCGACACTCCCAGTATGGGCACACTATGCTCACCCGGCGCCGATGACCTTCACCACGTGCGCCGGTCGGCGATCACAGCCGGGCACGCGCGTGCACTCTTGGTGCAGTGTGGCGCGCCCATCGACAAGGGCGCATCGGTAGCGGCCGGGGCGAAGGGCGAACGGTCCCCTCGCAGACCCCGACATTCGCGCGACGGGGACCGGGGCACCCTGTGAGGAGGAGCGGACGCCCCACCGACGACGGGTCCTCGTCCGGGCCCAGGGGAAACGACACCGCGGGTGAGGGCGCGGCGGCACGGATTCGGTACCGGACATAGCGAAGAGGCGCGGAGTGGGACGCGGGGTAGCGAAGCCCTGGCCCTGGTCCGGGCCTCCGGGTCGCGCCCCTGAAAGCGCGCCCCTGGAAGAGCGCCCCGCCGCAGATTATGATCCCGGGACTATGAAGTATCTTCTCCAGACCTTCGGCGCCGATGAGGAACAGCCGTCACCTGCCGCCGATGCGATGGCCCGGATGATCCAGCAGATGAAGGACATCGATGTCCGGCTCCGCAGTGCCGGTGAGCTCGTCGTCGAGCAGGGACTGGATGCGCCCGGGAACGGCTGGGTCGTCACCGACAGCGTGCGGCGGGGCTCCCACGCCAGGACGGCGGATTCGGTCCAGGGTTTCTGGATCGTCGACGTCGACACCGAACAGCGCGCACTGGATATAGCCCGGGAGATCAGCTCGATCGCTTTCGGTGCGCCGGTGGAGGTGCGGCTGTGCCTCGACGCACCGCCACCGCGCGACGGAGCGTAGGCACGCCCGCATCCGCATCGGGACCGGGACCGGGACCGGGACCGGGACCGGGACCGGGACCGGGACCGGGACCGGGACCGGGACCGGGACCGGGACCGGGACCGGGACCGGGACCGGCATGGATCATAGGCCGCGGGACCGCCCGGTGAAAGGCTCGTGGCTCCGTGAACTGCGGCTCGACCCCTGTGCCGCGCGTTCCTAGGGTGGAAGCATGGCTGACATCAACGAAGAGTTCCCCACGCTGGACGATCTCAACCCCGACAACGACGCCCTGCCCCGCCCCTCGCGCCAGACGCACGGGAAGTCCGACGACCACGTCGACGACGATGCCCTCGCCCTCGCCGCCGAGCGCGAGGAGGTGGCGATCGGCCTCAAGGACTATGTGCCCGACGACGTGCCGCCTGCCACGGATCCCCTGCCGGAGGGATCGTCGGCGGAAGCGGACCTCGCCCAGCGGGGGTTGCTGGGCGATCCCGACGGCGCCTGAGCCGCCTTCTCCGATTCGTTCCGCCGGTCAGAGGTCCGCGAGCATCGCTCCGGGGTTCTCCATCGCGTCCGCGACGAACCGCAGGAATCCTCCGGCGGTACCGCCGTCGCAGACGCGGTGGTCGAACGCGAGCGTCAGTTCGGTCACCTTCCGCACGGCGAGCTGCCCATCGACCACCCACGGCCGGTCGATGATCCGGCCCATGCCGAGGATCGCCGACTCCGGGTAGTTGATGATCGCAGCACTGCCGTCCACGCCGAACACCCCGTAGTTGTTGAGGGTGAACGTGCCGGACGACAGGTCGGCGGGCGTCGCCTTGCCGCTCCGGGCGAGGGCTGCCAGACGGCGGATCTCCGCGTCGAGCTCCCGTGCGGACATGGTGTCCGCACGGCGGACGCCAGGAACGACCAGACCCCGGTCCGTCTGCGCGGCGATGCCGAGATTGACACCCTCGACACGGACGATCTCCAGGCTGCCGTCGTCGAGCGTCGCCACCCTGCTGTTCAGTTCCGGGTACCGGGCCAGGCCGGCGACGACGAAACGGGCCACGAAGGACAGGATCCCGGGCACGGCGTCGGGGGTCTTCCGCTTCATCCCTTCGCGCAGCTCGACGAGGGCCGTCACGTCCACGTCCACCCATACGGTCGCCTCGGGGATCTCGCGCCGGCTGCGGGACATCGCCTCGGCAATCGTCCGGCGGACGCCCCGGACGGGGATGCGTTCGAGGACCGTCAGCCCCGACCTGGAGTCAGCCGCTGCAACCGTCTCCACCCCGTCGGCGCGAGACGCGGCGGCGCGCTCCACGACGGGTCGGGCGGCGTCACCGACGTGCGACAGTGCCGCGATGGCCTGCTCGACGTCGCGGCGCAGGATGAGCCCCTTCTCCCCCGAACCGCGAAGACCCTCGAGGCGCAGGCCGTGGTCGCGCGCCAGTTTCCGCACGAGCGGTGAGACGCACAGGGGGGCGGCGACCGCCGTGCGGTCCACGCCGGCCGGAGCGGAGCTGGAGGGACCGGAAGCTGCCGCAGTGGCGGGCGCTCCGACGGCGCCTGCGGGAGGCGTTCCGCCGGAGCGTGAGGACGTCCGGCGGGGACGCCGCCGTCCGCCCGTGAGGCCACCGGGCGTGCCGTACCCGATCAGGACATTGCCCGAACCCTCATTCGCCGTCGGCTCGCCGTCCGGATGCGTGGCCGCGACCGGCACGCCGGAGTCCTCGCGCATCGCCGACGCCGCGTCCGCGACGGCAGGTGCGTTCCCGGCGGCCGGCGCAGCTGGGGCCCCGGCGCTCGGCCGGCCGGCCGGCCCGGAAGCAGATCGGGAGACAGGGCCGGTTGCAGCGCCGCCTTCAAGCGTGGCCGCAACGGTTCCTTCCGGTCGCACGGACAGGAACGGCGCCCCGACATCGAGCACCTCTCCCGGGCGGCCGTGCAGGACGGCGACGGTACCGGCGAACGGCGACGGCACCTCGACCACGGACTTCGCGGTCTCCACCTCGGCGATCGGCTGGTCGACGGCGACGGCGTCACCCTCGGCGACGAGCCAGGAGACGAGTTCGGCCTCGGTCAGGCCCTCACCCAAGTCGGGCAGGGCGAAGACGACGAGTCCGGAACCGATGGTCGGCGCGCTCATGGCCGGTCCTCCCACTGGAGGTCGTCGACGGCGTCGAGGATGCGGTCGACGCTCGGCAGGTAGAAGTGCTCCAGCTTGGGCGACGGGTACGGGATGTCGAAACCGGTCACGCGGAGCACCGGTGCGGCGAGCGAGTGGAAGCAACGCTCCTGGACGCGAGCCACGATCTCGGACGCGACCGACGCGAAGCCGGGGGCTTCGGCGACGACGACGGCACGACCGGTCCGTCGGACACTCGCACAGACCGTCTCGTCGTCGAACGGGACGATGGAGCGGAGATCGATGACCTCGATCGAGCGCCCCTCCTCGGCCGCCGCCGCAGCTGCCGCGAGCGCCGTCGGGACGGAGGGCCCGTAGCTGATGAGGGTCGCGTCGGTGCCGGGACGTGCGACGACGGCGCGTCCGATCCTGCGCGGTGCCTCTCCGTCGTCGAAGGTGCGTCGGAGCTCGGCGAGGTCCACCTCCTCCTTGGACCAGTACAGCTTCTTCGGTTCGAGGAACACGACGGGGTCGGGGGACGCGATGGCCTCGCGCAGCATGAAGTAGGCGTCGCGGACCGTGGCCGGGGCGAGCACCGTGAGACCCGGCGTGTGGGCGTAGTAGGCCTCGGACGAGTCACAGTGGTGCTCGACCCCGCCGATCCCTCCGGCGTAGGGGATGCGGATGACGATCGGCAGGCGCACCTTGCCCTTGGTGCGGTTCGGCATCTTCGCGACGTGGCTGACCACCTGCTCGAAGGCCGGGTAGGCGAAGGCGTCGAACTGCATCTCGACCACCGGCTTCATGCCGTTCATCGCCATGCCCACGGCCATGCCCATGATGCCGGCCTCTGCGAGGGGCGTGTCGAAGCAGCGCTCCTCGCCGAAGCGTGCCGTGAGGCCGTCGGTGATGCGGAAGACGCCGCCCAGCGGGCCGACGTCCTCGCCGAACATCAGCACGGCGGCGTCGGCCTCCATGGCATCTGCGAGGGCGGCATTGAGTGCCTTGGCGAACGTCGTGGCCCGGGGCGCCGGCACTGCTCCGGCACCCGCCCGGCCGCCGATGCCCGGCGCGGGAGCCTCCGTGGTCTGCGTCATCGCTGGTCCCCTTCCATCGAGCCGCCGGTCCCGGCCGCTGCCGCGTCCGCGTCGCGCTCCAGTTCCTCGCGCAGCAGTGCGGCCTGCTCGCGCAGCTGCGACGTCTTCTCCGTGTACACGTACTCGAAGAGCTCCTGCGGGTTCACATCGACCTCCGTGTTGAGCCCCGCGCGGATCGCGGCGGCGACGACGTCCGCTTCGTCGGCGAGGATCCGCTCGCCCTCGTCCGTCAGCAGGTCCAGCCCGCGCAGGTAGGCGCGCATCCTCACGATGGGATCCTTCGGTACCCAGCGCTCGACGTCGTCGGCGGAACGGTACCGGGTGGCGTCGTCCGCATTGGTGTGTGCCTGCATGCGGTAGGTGTGCGCCTCGACCAGCGAGGGGCCGCCGCCGTCGCGCGCCCTGTCCACGGCGGCGCCCAGCACGGCGAGGAGCGCAGCGAGATCATTGCCGTCCACGCGCTCCCCGGGCATGCCGTACCCGATGGCCTTGTGGGCCAGGGAGGGAGCCACGGTCTGGTTCTTCAACGGCACGGAGATCGCGAACTCGTTGTTCTGGATGAAGAAGACCACGGGGACGTGGAAGACGGCGGCGAAGTTCAGGGCCTCGTGGAAGTCCCCCTCGCTCGTCGCACCGTCACCGCACATGGCCAGGACGACTGTGGATTCGCCCCGCAGTTTCGCGGCGTGGGCGACGCCGACGGCGTGCAGCAGCTGCGTGGCGAGCGGCGTCGCCTGCGTCGCGACGCGGTGCTCGTAGGGGTCGTAGCCCGCATGCCAGTCGCCGCGCAGCAACGTGAGCACCTCGAGCGGATCGACGCCGCGCGTGATGACGGCGACGGTATCGCGGTAGGTGGGGAACAGCCAGTCCTCCTCCCCGAGGACGACGGCGGCCGCGACCTGGCACGCCTCCTGGCCGTGCGACGACGGGTAGACCGCCAGCCGCCCCTGACGGACGAGTGCATTGGCCTGGTCGTTGATCCGGCGTCCCGCGACCAGGCGACCGTAGGCGTCCAGCAACCGTCGGCCGTCCGGAAGGGGGTAGCGCTCGTCGTGGCTCGCGTGCCCGTCGGGATCCACGAGCTGCACGGGATCCACCGAGGGGAGCAGGGCGTGCGCCGCCGTCGACGGTGTTCCGCCGGGCGCTCCGCCCATCAGGGTTCCGCGTCCTTCGTTCGTTGCCGTACTCATTCCGCCTCCATCACGGGCCGCACAGGCGGCGCCTCTTCCAGCAGGGAACGGTAGCTCCGGCGCTGGATGCTGTGTAGATCCAGTATGGTCAGCGGGCTCCTTTTGTATCCATGAACTTGCAGGACTCTGGATGATTGCGATCGATTGACGGTATTCTTTGGACGAATTGGCAGTGTGAGCTGGATTACGCGAAGGAGCGTGGACACGTGATGGACGGAACCCTCGACGACGTCGATCGGAAGATCCTCGCTGAACTGACGAGGGACGGCCGACAGTCCGTCACCTCCGTGGCCGAGCGGGTGCATATCTCCCGCGCCCACGCGTACTCGCGCATTGCGCGGCTGACCGAGGGCGGCGTCGTCACTCGCTTCACGGCGATCATCGACCCGGCGAAGGCGGGCCTCCGGTCATCCGCCTACGTGACCCTGAAAGTGCGGCAGCACTCCTGGCGGGAACTCCGGGAGAAGCTCCGGAACGTCCCGGAGGTCCACCACATCGCGCTCGTCGGCGGCGATTTCGACGTGATCCTGCTGGTGCGGGCGGAGGACAACGTGGGGCTGCGCCGCGTGATCTTCGATCAGCTCCAGTCCATGCCGGGTGTGCTCGACACCCAGACCTTCCTCGTCTTCGAGGACCTCGACACGCGCTGAGCCGCCGACCGTCGGACCCCATGGCAGTCCTACCCATCGCGTTCCCCCCGGTGCGCCTGCATAATGACGGGGCAGGCTCGCTGCGCCGGCACAACTGACATCTTCACTGGGGGAACAATGACGGACACCGATTCTTCGCGCGGCCTGGAGGACGACGACGGACGGCGCGCCGGACACGGACACGGATACCGAGGGATCCCGCCGATCCCGCCGGGGCCGTTCGCCTACCAGCCGACCCGACAGAGCCCAGTTCCCGTGTTCCAGGCACCCGCGCCCGCCGCCCCGGCACGGCACCGCCCCTCCGGGCAGCCGGCAGGGCAGCCAGGCCATGCGGACGGATCCAGCCCGTACCTGTCGGGCACCGCACGGCCGCACGACCGTTACGGCACGGCGGAATCCAGGGCGCCCGGCCCCTACGACGGGCCCGACCCCTACAGCGGACCCGACCGCCGCCCGGGAGGACAGCCTCCCGGCGCGGTGGTCTGCCCGTCTGGGGCTGGGTGCTGATCGGAGGGGGCGTGCTGTTCGTCGGCGTGATCAGCATCGTGGTGACGCTGGTCGTCATCGGCTTGACCGCCGGAGCCGGCAACGGATTCGAGCCGGGGGCCCGACGGCGATCGCCGCCCCCCGGTCCACCGACGACTCCGGCGTCGACGACCCGACCGCCGGGGCCGCCATCGACGTCCCGGCCTGGCAGCCGCTCGACGTCTCGGCGTCCTTCACCACGCCTCCGTCCTGGAGCCTGCCCCCGGACCCGTGGGTGCTCGACGAACTGCCCGCGGAGGGCATCTCGTTCCTCAGCAACGCGAACGGGTGCGACATGACACTCGAGCAGGCGTTCATGGAGTCGCTCGAGGGCGACGAGGACCTCACGAGCGATGCCACGGCCACACTCAGCTACATGACCGTCCTGCTGGACTACTTCGCGGAACTCGAGGGCGTGGGGACGGACGGCATCGCCGGCACGGTGCCGCTCGGCATCGATGTCCCGGGCGCCCCCACCCTGGAACTCGCCACGACCACCCTCCCCGGACTGACGCTCGACGGGCAGGAGGGGGTGCGCTTCGTGGCCACCCGGGCGATGCCGGCAAGCGGCGGCGTGGTGAGCACCATCATCACCTGCCCGTCGGCGGTTGCCGCCGATCCTGCCTACTTCGAGCAGGTCGTCGAGGGTCTGTTCATCCTGCCGACGCCCTGACCCGGCCCTCCGAGGGAATGCCGGACAGCGCCGCGTTGAGCACTACATGCATACGTATGAAATTGGGACCGTCCGACCGGCGCCGGAGAGGGTCAGGCTCGTGGTCCTCGCGGCGGGGGTGGGAACGCCCTCGTCCAGCAGGCTGCTGGCCGACCTGCTCACCGACCAGGCGGTGACGGCGCTCGCCTCCACCGGAACGCAGGTGGAACCCGAGGTGATCGAGCTCCGTGAGCTGTTCGGCGACATCGCTGCGGCCTTCACCGGCCCGGTCAGCGACCGCCTCCGGGAAGCGCTCACGACCGTCGGCGCCGCCGACGCCCTCGTGGTCGTCACGCCCGTCTTCGCCGGCTCCTACAGCGGCATGTTCAAGGCGTTCATCGACCTGCTCGATCCGGCCTCGATCGTGGGCACCCCGACGATCATCGGCGCGACGGGCGGGAGCCTCCGCCACGCGCTGATGCTGGATCACGCGCTGCGGCCGCTGTTCGCCTACCTGCGGGCCGCCGTCGTACCCACGTCGGTGTTCGCCACGGCCCCCGACTGGGCCGGCGAGGCAGATTCGCACGCTCTCCACGAGCGTGCACGCCGGTCCGCCGGTGAACTCGCGCGCGCCCTGGGGAGCAGCGCGGCCCTCGATCTCGCAGTGTGACGACCGGACCGGTTCCCGCGGCACCGGGGATCACCGGGCGCGTGGACATCACTCCGTCCGCCGGAGGTCGTGAGCCGGGCGCCCGTCAGCGGAAGCGCGGCGCCCGCTTCTCCCTGAACGCCTCGAGGCCCTCGCGGTAGTCGTCCGAGACCCCGAGCACGCCCTGCACGTCGTTCTCCCCGCGGATGGCATCCCACAGGCCGAGGCGCTCGTCGCGGATCCGGCCGACGAGCTGCTTCGAGGCGACGAAGGCCTGCAGCGGCCCCTGCGCGGCCCGGGCCGCCCGGGACCGGGTGAAATCGAGCAGGTCCGCCGCGGGTACTGCCCGGCTGAACAGTCCTCCCGCGACGGCTTCGGCGCCGCTCATGAGCTCCCCCGTGTACATGAGGTCGAGGGCGCGGTGCGGACCGAGCCGCTCCGTGAACAGCCAGTGTCCGCCCGAATCGAGGGCGAGCCCCAGATTCGCGAAGGGCGAGCCGATCTTCGCGTCCTCCGCCACGTACACCACGTCCGTCGCGAGGAGCAGGCCGAGCCCGACGCCGAGGCAGGCGCCCTGCGCAGCGGCGAAGGTCGGCGCGGGGAAGTCCGCCATCATCCGCAGCAGCGGTGTCAGCGCGGCATCGAGGAAGGCGTGGGCGTCGTCGGACCCGGGTTCGATGGAGCCGAGGTTCCGCCCGGCGCAGAACGCACGGCCCTCTCCCCGCAGCACCAGGGCCCGGACCGTTCCCCCACGCACACCGGCGGCGGCGTCGTCGTAGGCGGAGGCGAGGTCGGCGAGCGCCTCCTCGTCCACGGCGTTGAGCCGGTACGGGGCGTCGAGCACCACCTCGGCGATGCCGTCCGTGACGGTCAGCCGGACCATGGAGGTGGGGTCGCTGCTCGACGGCGTCGGTCGTGCGGACATGGAGGCGCTCCTAGGCGTCGTAGTCGACGGTGACGGCGTCGCTGGTCGGGTGGGACTGGCACGTGAGGACATAGCCGGCGGCGATCTCGTCGGGTTCCAGGGCGTAGTTCTCCTCCATGGCCACGGTGCCCTGGACGAGCTTCGCCCGGCAGGTGCCGCACACTCCACCGGCACAGGCGAAGGGGACATCGGGGCGCACCCGGAGCGCCGCGTTGAGGATCGACTCACGCGCATGCGTGGGACTCTGCACGGATCCCTGGAGCCCGTCGAGATTGAACGAGATGGTGTAGTTCTCACCGCCGGCGTCCGGCGCCACGGGCCGGCCGATGCTGCCTTCGGGCCGGGCCGGCTCACCCGTGGTGAACAGCTCGAAGCGCACGGCGTCCGCCGGCACACCCCGCGCGGACAGGAAGTCCCGGCAGAGCTGGACCAGCTCGAAGGGCCCGCAGAGGAACCACTCGTCCACGCGGTCGGTCGCGATGACGGTGCCGAGCAGCTTCTCCAGCTTCTCGGCGTCGATGCGTCCCGAGAGCAGCGGCGAGATGCGCTGTTCGCGCGACAGGACGTGATGGACCGCGAAGCGGGAGGGGTAGCGGTCCTTCAGGTCCGCGAGCTCCTCGAGGAACATGACGTCCATCGCGGCGCGGTTCGCGTACACGAGGTCGAACCGGACGTGCGGACCACTCGCGAGCATCGAACGGGCGATCGAGATCACCGGCGTGATGCCGGAACCGGCCGCGACGGCGACCAGGGAGACAGCCTGCTCCCCCGGCGTCGTCCGCGGCGTGAACTGCCCGAGCGGGCTCATCACGTCGAGGGTGTCCCCGGCCTTCAGCGACTCGTTGGCCCAGGTGGAGAAGACACCGCCGAGGTCGCGCTTGACCGCGACGCGCAGTTCGCCGGGTCGAGGGTCGGCGCAGATCGAGTAGCTGCGCCGCACCTCCTTCGGCTCGCCGTCGACATCCAGCGTGGTGCGCAGGGCCACGTACTGGCCGGGGAGGTAGTCGTACTTGTCCTGCAGGTCGGCGGGCACGTCGAGGGTGACCTCGACGGCGTCCTCCGTGAGGCGGCGGACGCTGCGGACGGTGAGGGCGTGGAAGGCGCTACGCCGTTTGGTCGAGGGGGCGAGGACGACGGCCATCAGTGCACCTTGAAGTAGTCGAAGGGTTCCCTGCAGGAAGTGCAGACGTAGAGCGCCTTGCAGGAGGTGGATCCGAAGCGTGTCAGCTCCCGGGTGTCCAGCGAGGAGCACTGGGGGCACTTGACGCTCAGTCCGATCCGCACGGGGCCGGCCGCCGCCTTCCCCGTGGGCGGCGCGATGCCGTACTCCTCGAGCTTGGCCTTGCCGTCGTCGGTGAGCCAGTCGGTGGTCCAGGCCGGCGAGAGCGTGAGGCGGACGGCGACGTCGTCGTACCCGGCACGGTGGAGCGCTGCCGTCACGTCGTCGCGGATGGCGTCCATCGCAGGGCATCCCGAGTAGGTCGGCGTGATCGTCACGAGCACCTGGCCGGACTCGGCCACGTGGGCGTCGCGGAGGACGCCCAGGTCCTCGATGGTGAGGACGGGGATCTCCGGGTCGCAGACGGTGGCCGCGATGTCCCAGACGGCGGCGTCCGTCCCGGCAGCGGGACGCAGGTCGGCGACCATCACCACGACGCTCCCGGGTGCTCGCGGGCGAGCACCTGCAGTTCGGCCAGGAGATAGCCGAGGTGTTCGCTGTGGCGGCCGAGGCGGCCTCCACCCACCGCCCCGGGCACGGCCGGCAGCTCGAGCCCGGCTTCGTCGAGGACGGCCGCGATCGCCGCGTCGAACGGCGCGCGGAGGGTGCTGGGCCGGACCCCTGCGCCGCCGAGTTCGTCGATGAGCGGGTAGTCCACGAACAGTTCGTCGACGTAGGGCCAGGTCAGCTTGAGGCCCGCGATCATGCGGCGGCGTGATTCGTCGGTGCCGAGCGCGAGGCGGAGCACCCACTGGATGCTGTGGTCACGGTGGTAGTCGACCTCCTTGACGGCTTTCGCGGCGATCGCCGCGAGCGTCGGGTCGGTCGAACCGACGAGTCGCGAGTAGAGCTCCCACTGGTACAGGGCGACAACGAGCTGCCGCGCGATCGTGCGGGCGAAGTCGCCGTTGGGCTGCTCGACGAGGTGCACGGAGCGGAACTCGGGCTCCCGCCGGAAGTAGGCGAGGTCGTCCTCCGTCCTGTCCCAGGCGCGTCCCGCGTAGGTCAGGAAGGACCGGGCGTGCCCGATCTGGTCGAGAGCGATGTTCGCGAGCGCGACGTCCTCCTCGAGCTCCGGCGCCCGGGAGATCCACCAGCCCAGACGCTGCGCCAGGATGAGGGCGTCATCGCCCAGCCACAGCGCGTACTGCGCCACGGCGTCGTCCGGCCGGGCCTCCAGCAGCGCGATGTCCTCGGGCCGCAGCGCGTTGCCCGGGGTGATGCGGGTGGCGCTGGCATTCGCCTCGCTCACAGGTGCTTCACCCCCTCGCTCTTCGTGTAGTACGTGGCGTGCCGGTAGTCCTTGCCCTGCGGCGACTCGAAGAACGCGTCCTTCGCGTCGGGGTCGCTGGTCACGACGGCCGACGCCGGGACCACCCAGAGGCTCACGCCCTCGTTGCGCCGCGTGTAGAGGTCCCGGGCATTGCGGACGGCCATCTCGGCGTCCGGGGCATGCAGGGATCCCGCGTGGACGTGGGAGAGCCCGCGCGAGGACCGCACGAAGACCTCCCAGAGCGGCCATGCGGCGCGCGCTTCCTGCGGGCCCGTGGACGGCGCCGTCGCGCCGTCGTCACCTGTCGTCGATCCGCCGGTCATCCTAGGCCACCTTCGCCGTCGCGCGCCCGGCTGCCTGCTTCGCGGCATAGGCCGCTGCGGCCTCCCGCACCCAGGCGCCCTCCTCATGGGCCTCCCGGCGCCGCTCCATGCGCTGCGCATTGCACGGCCCGCGGCCCGCGAGGACCTCCCTGAACTCGTTCCAGTCGAGGGGTCCGTGCTCCCAGCGGCCGGTCTCCTCGTTGTATCGGACGTCCTTGTCGGGCAGTTCCAGCCCGAGGACCCTGATCTGCTCGACCATCATGCCGACGAAGCGCGAGCGCAGCTCGTCGTTGGAGAAGCGCTTGATGTTCCACTCCATCGACTTCTGCGAGTTGGGCGACTCCTCGTCCGGAGGCCCGAACATCATGAGCGACGGCGCGTACCAGCGGTCGACGGCGTCCTGTGCCATGGCGCGCTGCTCCGGGGTGCCGTTGGCGAGCTCGAGCAGGATCTCGAAGCCCTGCCGCTGGTGGAAGGATTCCTCCTTGCAGATGCGCACCATGGCCCGTCCGTAGGGTCCGTAGGAGGCACGGCAGAGGGGCACCTGGTTGCAGATCGCCGCTCCGTCGACGAGCCAGCCGATCGCACCGATGTCCGCCCACGTCAGCACGGGGTAGTTGAAGATGCTCGAGTAGCGTGCCTTGCCGGCGATCAGGTCCTCGGTCATGCGGTCACGCGATGTACCGAGGGTCTCGGCGGCCGAGTAGAGATAGAGGCCGTGGCCCGCCTCGTCCTGCACCTTGGCCATGAGGACGGCCTTGCGCTTGAGGGACGGCGCCCGGGTGATCCAGTTGGCCTCGGGCTGCATGCCGATGATCTCGGAGTGCGCGTGCTGGGAGATCTGCCGGGTCAGCGACTTGCGGTAGTCCGCGGGCATCCAGTCACGCGGCTCGATCCGGGAGTCCCGGGCGATGATCTCGTTGAAGAGCCGTTCCCCGGCGGCGTCGTCCACACGGCTTCCCGGGTTCGTCACTGTCGTCGTCATGGTGCCTGCCTCGCTCGTCTGGACGCCCGGTTTATTTACCGACCGTTCGTTCAGTATAGGGAGGGCAGCCACGGAGGGTCAACGGCCGGCCGACCGAACGGTCGTGCAAAAATGACAGCATGACCGTCGCCGACCCCACGCCGTCCCCCACCCGCCGCGGGCGCCCGGGCTACGACCAGCAGTCGGTCCTGGCCGTCGCGGTCACGGCCTTCAACCGTCACGGCTACGAGGCGACGTCGATGGGGATGCTGGCCGAGGAGCTCGGCATCAGCAAGTCGGCGATCTACCACCACGTCCCGTCCAAGGGCGAACTGCTGCGGCTCGCCCTCGACCACGCGCTCGGCGGTCTCGAGGCGGTGCTCTCCGCGCCAGGGGCTGCTGCCGGCGCCGCCGATGCACGCCTGGAGTTCGTCCTCCGCGGGACCATCGCCGTCCTGACCGAACGGCTCCCCTTCGTGACCCTGCTCCTGCGCTTGCGCGGCAACACGCAGATCGAGCGCGAGGCACTGGAGCGACGGCGCACGTTCGACCGCGAGGTGGCGGCCCTGGTGGACGCCGCCCGCCACGAGGGGTCCATCCGCAGCGACATCGACCCCCGCACCACCACGCGCCTGATCTTCGGGACCATCAACTCGATCGTCGAGTGGTACCGGCCGGGCGGACCCCTGTCGGCCGAAAAGCTGGCCGACGACGTCATCGTCATGGTGTTCGACGGGCTCCACCGGCGGTAACCGCTCCGCCACGGGGCGGGGCAGCAGCTCCACGCCGTCACGGGGTGGGCCAGCAGCTCAGCGCCGGGCACCGCTCCGCCACGGGGCAGGGCGGCCGCTCAGCGCCGGGCGCCGCTCCGTTACGGGGCAGGCCAGGGCCGACCATGCCACCCGACGGGCGGACCGCTGCGCGTCCGGCGGTAGCGCCGGACGCGCAGTGGCGGCGCTGCTTCGGCGCTACTTCCGCACGAGGGTCAGGACGTCGTAGGTCGCCACGATCTCGTCGTCCTGGTTGTGCAGGACGGCGTCCCACGCCACCTCGCCGTACTCGTCCGTCTCCCGTGGCGTGATCCGCTTGGCCGTCAGTGTCACGCGGATCGAATCCCCCGCGGCGACCGGCGTGATGAACCGGAGGTTCTCCAGGCCGTAGTTCGCCAGCACGGGCCCGGGCGCGGGATCCACGAAGAGCCCCGCACCCCAGGACAACAGCAGGTAGCCGTGGGCAACGATGCCCGGGAAGAAGGGGTTGGCGGCGGCTGCCTCCTCGTCCGTGTGGGCGTAGAAGGTGTCGCCCGTGGTCTTGGCGAACGCCGCGATGTCCTCGAGCGTGACCCGCCGCAGCCCGGAGCGGACCGCGTCGCCGATGCGCAGCGTGGCGAGGTCCTTGCGGAACGGGTGCCCGTCGTCGAACCGGCGGTCGGCACCCGTGTGCCATTCGCCCGTGATGCTGGTGAGCATGTTCGGCGATCCCTGCACGGCCGTGCGCTGCATGTGGTGCAGCACCGAGCGCATGCCGCCGAGCTCCTCGCCACCGCCGGCACGCCCGGGCCCGCCGTGCACGAGGTGCGGGACGGGCGAGCCGTGCCCGGTGGAGGTGCGGGCGTCCTCACGGTTGAGGATCAGGACGCGGCCGTGGTGCGCGGCGATCCCGAGCACGAGTTCCTGTGCCACCGCCGGATCGTTCGTGCAGACCGTGGCGACGAGGGACCCGGACCCGAGGGCGGCCAGGCGGACGGCGTGCGGCAGGTCGTCGTAGCCGATGACCGAGGCGACCGGGCCGAAGGCCTCCACCGAGTGCAGTGCGCCGGCCTCCACGTCCTTCCACGTGAGCAGCACGGGTTCCATGAAGGCCCCTCCCGGCGCCTTGCCGGACGTGTTGTCCGCGAGCACGACGTCGGGTGCGTCGAGTGAGCCGAACGCCACGGACGCACCGCCGGCGATCAGCTCCCGCACCGCGTCCTGGACGCCCTCGAGCTGTGCGAGCGACGCGAGCGCGCCCATCGTGACGCCGTCGGCGCGCGGATCACCGAGCCTCACCCGGGAGCGGATCCGCTCCCCGGCGGCCCGGACGACGTCGTCGACCAGCGCCTGCGGCACGATGGACCGGCGGATGCTCGTGCACTTCTGGCCCGCCTTCACCGTCATCTCGGTGACCAGGGACTTCACGAAGGCGTCGAACTCGGGCGTGCCCGGCGCCGCGTCCGGGCCGAGGATCGCGGCGTTGAGCGAATCCGTCTCGCAGGTGAAGCGCACCCCGCCCCGCTCGACCGACGGGTGGGACTTGAGGTGGTTGGCCGTCGACGCCGAGCCGGTGAAGGACACGAGGTCCCGGTAGTCGAGGTGATCGAGGACGTCGCGCGCCGGCCCGGAGATGAGCTGCAGCGAACCGGCCGGCAGGATCGCCGAGCCGATGATGAGCTTCACGACGGCGGCGGTCAGGAATCCGGTGGGCGTCGCGGGCTTCACGATGGTCGGCACACCGGCGAGGAAGGCGGGGGCCAGCTTCTCGAGCATGCCCCACACCGGGAAGTTGAAGGCATTGATCTGCACGGCGACACCGGGGATGCGCGTGTGGATGTGCGTGCCGAGGAAGGAACCGTCCTTGGAGAGCACCTCGGGCGGTCCGTCGACGATCACGTGGGAGTTGGGCAGCTCGCGGCGCCCCTTCGACCCGAAGGTGAAGAGCACCCCGATGCCGCCGTCGATGTCCACCATCGAGTCGACCTTCGTGGCCCCGGTCTTCGCGGACAGCTCGTACAGCGGCTCGCGGTGCGCGTTCAGGTACTGCGCGAGCTCCTTGAGCTTCAGGGCACGCTCGTGGAAGGTGAACCGTCCGAGTGCGGCCTGGCCCGTGGTCCGCGCGAAGCGGACGGCGGCAGCGGTGTCGATGCCGGCCGTGCTGACGACGGCGAGCTCCTCGCCCGTGCTGGCGTCGCGGACCACTGTCCCGTCGTCGTCCGCGGCAGTCCTCTCCGGCGTCCACCAGGCGTCCTCGATGAAGCTGGGGACGACGTCGATCTGTACTCGTTCCGGGGCGGTGGTCATGTCCGCTCGCCTTTCGCTGGGTTGTCCTGGTGCTGGTACGGGTGTGCTCGGGTCAGGGAGCGGACGACGGCGGCGCGTCGTCCCACGTGAAGAAGCCTTGGCCGCTCTTGCGGCCGAGGTCGCCCCGGGCCACCGTCTCGCGCAGGATCGCGGGTGGGGTGAAGCGCGGGCCGAGGGTGGAGGCGAGGTACTCCGCGATCCCGAGGCGGACGTCCAGCCCCACGATGTCGGTGGTCCGGAGCGGCCCGACCGGGTGCTTGTAGCCGAGGACCATCGCGGCGTCGATGTCCTCCGCGCTCGCCACGCCCTCCTCGAGCATCCGCATGGCCTCCAGGGCGATCGCGACGCCGAGCCGGGAGCTCGCGAAGCCCGGGGAGTCCCGCACGACGACGGGCGTCTTGCCGAGCGCATCCACCCAGGACCGCGCGGCGGCCTGGAGCTCCGGGGACGTCCGGGCGCCGAGGACCACCTCGATCAGGGTCGAGGCGGGCACGGGGTTGAAGAAGTGGAGGCCGCAGAACCGCTCGGGGCGCCGCAGGGCTTCGGCGAGCGCGTCGACGGACAGGGAGGAGGTGTTCGTCGCGAGCCACGCGTCGCCGTCGAGGACGTCCTCGACCTCCCGCAGCGCCCGGCGCTTGAGCCCGAGGTCCTCGGGGACCGCCTCGACGACGAGGTCGCAGGAGGAGAACGACCCGTAGTCGGTGGACACCGTCACGCGGCGGGTCAGCTCCGCCAGCGGTTCCGCGGTCGTGCCGCGGTCCACGCTGCGCGCGAGTGCCTGCCGGACACGGTCCAGGCCTGCGGTGGCGGCGGGATCGTCACGCTCAACGACGACCACGCCGGAGCCGGCGAGGCAGAAGGCGTGCGCGATGCCCGCGCCCATCCGTCCGCCACCGAGCACGCCGACGCGCGCGGGCACGCCGAGGGGGAGATCGCTCATGAGGTCCTCTTCCGGTCCAGGAACTGCTGCATGCGGTCGAACTTGGCCTCCGACTCGAAGAGGACGGCCTGCGCCAGCTGGTCGATCACCGGATGCGCGTCCCTCGGTGCGTGGAACACACTCTTGGTGATGCGGACGGCCAGGGGGTCCTGTCGGCCGATGCGGTCGGCGAGCTCGTGCGCGGCCTGCAGGAGGTCCTCCGGTGCGTGGATCGCGGTGATGAGCCGGGCAGCCAGGGCCTCCTCGGCCGTGAGGATGCGGCCGGCGAGCAGGATCTCCTTGGCGAGCGGCTCCCCCACCAGCTCCTTCAGGCGCCAGGTGGCCCCGGCCGCGGGGAGGATGCCGAGGCCCGTCTCCGGGTTGCCGATCCGCAGCCGCGGCGTCCCGAGGCGGAAGTCGGCGGCGAACGCGAGTTCGGCGCCACCACCGAGCGCGTAGCCGTCGAGGGCCGCGACGACCGGCATGGGCAACGCCGCGATGCGGGCGAAGAGCGTCGAGTTGATGCCTGCCAGGGCGTCGTCACGGCGGCGCTCGCGCAGTTCGGCGATGTCGGCTCCCGAGGCGAAGACGCCGTCGGACCCCGTCAGGATCAGGGTGCGGGGCGCCGCTTCGAGGTCGGCGCAGACCGCGTGCAGCTCGTCGACCATCCGGCGGTCGATCGCGTTGCGCGCCTCGGGGCGGTGCAGCTCAACGACGAGGACATTCGAGCCGGCGCCCTCGGTGAGCTTCAGTGCTGACGGCATCAGACGGCCTCGAGGAGCATCGCGGTGCCCTGGCCGACGCCGACGCACATCGTCGCGAGTCCGAGCCGCCGGGACGGGCCCTGGAGTTCGCGCTCCATCCGGCCCAGCAGGGTGACGGCGATGCGCGCACCCGACGAGCCGAGCGGGTGGCCGAGGGCGATCGCCCCGCCGTCACGGTTGACGACGCCCTCGTCGAGGCCGAGGCGGCGGATACAGGCGAGGGACTGCGTGGCGAACGCCTCGTTGAGTTCGACGGCGCCGAGGTCCGCGACCGTCAGACCCGCACGCTCGAGGACCTTCCGCGTCGCCGGGACGGGGCCGATACCCATGATCTCCGGGGGGACGCCTGCCGAGGCGCCGTCGAGGATGCGGGCGCGCGGAGCCAGGCCGTACCGCTGGATGGCGTCCTCCGAGGCGACGATGACGGCGGAGGCGCCGTCGTTGAGCGAACTCGAGTTGCCGGCCGTGACGATCCCGTCCGGCCGGACCACGGGACGGAGTCCCGCGAGGACCTCGAGGGTCGTGTCGGCACGCGGTCCCTCGTCGGTGTCCACCGAGGACGACGTCTTCCCGCGGTTCACCTGGACGGGCACGATCTCGTCGGCGAAGTGTCCGGCCTCGATGGCCGCGAGCGCCCGCTGGTGGGAGCGGAGCGCGAAGGCGTCTGCGTCGTCCCGGGTGATCCGGTCCAGTGCGGCGAGCTCCTCCGCCGTCTCGGGCATGGAGTAGGTGGCCTTGTCCCGCGCTGCGAGCCGGGGATTGGTGAAGCGCCAGCCGATCGAGGTGTCGAGCAGGGCACCTGGTTTCGCGAAGGGTCTGTCCGGCTTCTCGAGGACCCAGGGCGCGCGGCTCATGGACTCGACGCCACCTGCGACGACGATGTCCGCGGCCCCCGCCTTCACCATGTGCGAGGCCATGATGATGGCCGAGAGCCCGGAGGCACAGAGACGGTTGACCGTGATGCCGGGCACGCTGTCGGGGAAGCCCGCGAGCAGTGCAGCGAGGCGCGCCACGTTCCGGTTCTCCTCGCCAGCACCGTTGGCGTTGCCGAGGATCACCTCGTCCACGACCGCCGGGTCCACGCCGGCACGCCGGACGACGGCGTCGAGCACGAGCGCCGCGAGGTCGTCGGGCCGGACGCTGGAGAGCGCTCCGCCGTACCGGCCCACCGGGGTGCGGACACCCCCCACCAGGAATGCCTCGGCCATGGTCGTCTCCCTCGTCGTCGCAGGTCCCGCACGCTGTTCTCCGGCCGAATTACCGAACGTTCGTTCTGTAAAGGCCCGCTCCAGAATTGCATGCCCGTTCGGCACGGTCAACCAGGACGGCGCGGCAGGACCGGGGCCGCGCCGCCGGGGCGGACGCCCGGAGCGGCAGTGGCAAGATGGGAGCCATGACCGTCGACGCCACCGTGCTCCAAGTCCCCGTCCCGCCCCCGGCCAGGAAGGTGCCCGTCGAGCGCACCCACCACGGCGACACCTTCGTGGATTCCTACGAGTGGATGCGCGAGAAGGAGAACCCCGAGCTGATCGGGTACCTCGAGCGAGAGAACGACTACACGGAGGCCGTCACGCGGCACCAGGAACCGCTGCGCGAGGCCATCTTCAACGAGATCAAGGACCGCACGCAGGAGACGGACCTCTCCGTCCCCGCCCGCAAGAAGGGCTGGTGGTACTACTCCCGGACGGAGGAGGGGAAGCAGTACGGCATCCAGTGCCGCGTGGCCGCCGAGGACACGGGCGACCTGCGCCGTGACTGGACGCCGCCCGAGGTGGTCCCCGGGCAGCCCGTGCCGGGCGAGCAGGTGATGCTCGACGGCAACGAGCTCGCCGAGGGCAAGCCCTTCTTCTCCCTGGGCGGCCTCTCCGTGACCGAGGACGGCACGCTGCTGGCGTACTGCGAGGACAACGCGGGCGACGAGCGCTTCACGCTCCGCATCAAGGACCTCACGACCGGGGAGCTCCTGCCGGACGAGATCCCGGACGTCTTCTACGGGCTGTCCTTCTCCCCCGACGGGAGCCGCGTCTACTACACCGTCGTCGACGATTCCTGGCGCCCCTACCAGGTGCGGTCCCACGTCCTCGGCACGCCCGTGGCCGACGACGCACTCGTCTACCAGGAGGACGACGTCGCCATGTGGACGGGCTTCGAGGTCTCGGCCGACCGCACGCAGCTCCTCATCAGCATCGGCTGCTCGGAGTACAGCGAGTACCGCGTCCTCGACCTCGAGCACCCCGAAGCCGGCCTGACCCCGCTCATCTCCCGCGACGAACGCATCCTGTACGACGCCGAACCCCTCACCATCGACGGAGTACGGCACTACCTCCTGACCCACGACCGCGACGCGAGGAACTCGATGGTGAGCCTCGTCCCGGAGGACCAGTTCTCCCGGCCGCTCGCCGAGCAGGAGTGGACGACGGTCATCCCGCACGACGACGCCGTCCGCATCAACGGCGTCTCCGTCACGCGCACCCACCTGGTGCTCTCGGTCCGCAAGGACACCATCGAGCGCGTCCAGGTCCTGCCGCTGGCCGGCCTCGGCACGCCCGAGCAGGGGCTGCCCGCCGAACCCGACTTCGACGAGGAGCTCTTCACCTGCAACCTCGCCAACGCCGAGTTCGACTCCCCGATCATCCGCCTGTCGTACACCTCGTACCTCACGCCCCCGCGCGTCTACGACTACGTCCTCGAGGACGGGTCGCTGGAACTGCGCAAGGAGACCGAGGTGCGCGGCGGGTACGACCCCGCCGACTACGTGGCCGAGCGTCACTGGGCACCGGCAGCCGACGGCACACTGATCCCGCTCTCCGTCGTCCGGCGGACCGACCTCGCCCAGGACGGCACCAACCCGGCGGTCGTCTACGCGTACGGCAGCTACGAGGTCAGCATGGACCCCGCCTTCTCGATCGCCCGGCTCTCCCTCCTGGACCGCGGCATCGTGTTCGTCACCGCGCACATCCGCGGCGGCGGTGAAATGGGCCGCAGCTGGTACGAGCAGGGCAAGAAGCTGGCCAAGAAGAACACCTTCACCGACTTCGTCGACGCCACCACGTACCTCGGCGACTCGGGCTGGGCGGATCCGTCACGGATCGCCGCGATGGGCGGTTCCGCGGGAGGTCTCCTCATGGGCGCCGTCGCCAACCTGGCGCCGGAGAAGTACCGGGCGATCGTGGCTCAGGTCCCGTTCGTGGACGCGCTGACCACCATCCTCGACCCGGACCTGCCGCTCTCGGCGCTCGAGTGGGAGGAGTGGGGCAACCCGATCACCGACCCCGAGGTGTACCGCTACATGAAGGAGTACACGCCCTACGAGAACGTGCGCCCCGTCGCGTACCCGAGGATCGCCGCCGTCACGAGCTACAACGACACGCGCGTGCTGTACGTGGAGCCCGCCAAGTGGGTCGCGCAGCTGCGCGAGACCGCCACGGGCACCGAGCCGATCGTCCTCAAGACGGAGATGGACGGCGGCCACGGCGGCGCCAGCGGACGCTACTCCCGGTGGCGCGACGTCGCCTGGGACTACGCGTTCGCCGCGGACGCCGTGGGCGCCACGGAGGTGCTCGCGCGTTCCACCAGTTCCGTGGAGTAGATGACGGGCTCCGGGTGCGAGCCCGGGGCCTCGATCTCCTCCAGGAGCATCGCTCCCGCCTTCACGGCCATCTGGACCATGGGCTGGGTGATCGTGGTGAGCGGCGTCGCCGCCGTCTCGGCGACGGCGTGGTTGTCGTAGCCCATGAGCGCGATGTCCCCCGGCACCGTCTTCCCGGCGGCGTGGAGCGCCTCGAGCACACCGAGCGCCATGAGGTCCGAGGCGGCGAAGATGCCGTCGATCTCGGGATCCTCGGCGAGGAGCTGTCGCGCCGCGGTGGCCGCGCCGTCCGTGGTGAAGTCGGCGTGGACCACGGGCCCCTCGGGCAGTCCGGCCTCCGCCAGGCCCGCCTTCCAGCCGCGCAGGCGGTCGACGGCGGCGGTCATGTCGGCGGGTCCGGCCACCGTGGCGAGGCGACGGCGGCCGATGCCGGCGAGGTGCTGCGCGGCCAGCCGCCCGCCGCCGACGTTGTCCGTATCCACATACGTCACGTCGAACGTGGTGTCCCACGGGCGCCCGATGAAGATGGTCGGAAGACCGGTCTCGGCGAGTGACCTCGCCCAGGAGTCGGCCTTGTGGTGCGAGACGACGATCGCCCCGTCCACGTGCCCCCCGCGCAGGTAGCGCAGGGTGCGGGAGGAGTCGTCGTCGGTCCTCGACATCAGCAGCACCAACTGCACGTCGGTCTCCCGGAGGGCCTCCGTGATGCCGGTGATGACGACGGCGAAGAAGGGATCCATCATGACGCGGACGTCGGGCTCCGGGATGACCAGGGCGATGGAGGACGTCCGGCGGGTCACCAGGCTGCGCGCGGCCCGGTTCGGGATGTACCCGAGGTCGATGACCGCGCGGTCCACCGCCGCCTGGGCCTCGGGGCTGACGCGGTCTCCCCCGTTGATGGCGCGGGAGGCGGTGGAACGTGACACCCCGGCTGCCACGGCGAGGTCCTCGAGCGTGGGGCTCGAGCGAGCGGTGACCTGGCGCAGCGGCCGGGGTGGGGACGTTTTCATCACCTCGACAATACGACACCCGCCCGCTCGGCGTCCGGCGACGAGGCGTCGGGCACCGTGTTGGAGGCCGCCAGGCGGGCGTACCAGAGGGCGCTCGCCTTCGGGGTGCGCTCCTGTGTCTCGTAGTCCACGCGCACCAGGCCGAAGCGCTGGTGGTAGCCCCAGGCCCACTCGAAGTTGTCCATGAGCGACCACGCGAGGTAGCCGCGGAGGTCCACGCCGTCGTCGATCGCGTCCTTCATGGCCCGCACGTGGACGTCGAAGAAGCCGAGGCGGTCCTGGTCGTCCACGAAACCGGAGTCGTCCGGGGCGTCATTGTAGGCGGCACCGTTCTCCGTGATGTAGATCGGGATGCCGGCAGGCCCGGTGTACTCGTCCTGCAGCCAGTTGAGCAGGCGGCGGAGCCCGTCGGGCTGCACCTCCCAGTCCATCGCCGTGACGGGCAGGCCGCGCGGTACCGAACGGACACCGTGCGCCGCGACGTAGGGAGAGGAGACCGGGCGCTCGAGCGGCGCGTGGCCCTCCTGCGGTGCCGCCTCGCCCGACGGCGCCTTGGTGACGGCCTCGCCGTGGTAGTAGTTCACGCCCAGCACGTCGATGGGCGTGCCGATGATGTCGAGGTCGCCGTTCCGGATGTGCTCGGCCATCCCGAGGTGCTCGACGTCCCGGAGGACGTCCTCCGGGTATGCGCCGCGCAGCACGGGGTCGAGGAAGATGCGGTTGAACTGCCCGTCGATGCGGCGGGCGGCGTCGCGGTCCTCCGCGCTGTCCGGGTCCACGGGGTCCGGCACGGTGAGGTTGAGCGTGATGCCGAGGGTCGCGTCCGCGTCCCGGCGGCGCAGCTCCTGCGTCGCGAGTCCGTGACCGAGCAGGAGGTGGTGCGCGGCGGCGAGGGCCGCCGTCGGCTCCTGGCGCCCCGGCGCGTGCACGCCGGCGGCGTAGCCGAGGAACGCCGCACACCAGGGCTCGTTGAGGGTGGTCCAGATGCGCACCCGGTCGCCCAGGGCCTCGTGCATCACCGCGGCGTACTCGGCGAAGCGGTAGGCGGTGTCGCGGTTGGTCCAGCCACCCTTGTCCTCGAGGGCCTGCGGCAGGTCCCAGTGGTAGAGGGTGAGCCACGGCTTGATACCGGCCTCGAGGAGCTGGTCCACGAGCCGCGAGTAGAAGCGGATGCCCTCGGTGTTCGGCGTGACGCCGTCCGCCATGCAGCGGGACCACGACGTCGAGAAGCGGTACGCCTGCAGGTTGAGGCTCTTCATCAGTGCGACGTCCTCCGCCGAACGGTGGAAGTGGTCGCACGCGACGTCCCCGTTGTGTGCGTCCACCACTGCTCCCGGGACGCGGGAGAACGTGTCCCAGATGGACGGCCCCCTGCCGCCCTCCTGCGCCCCGCCCTCGATCTGGTATGCCGCTGTCGCCGCACCCCAGAGGAAGCCCTCGGGAAAGGTGATCTCGGTGCTGCTCATCCTTTGACTGCTCCTTGCATGATTCCTGATACGAGTTGACGTCCCGCCACTGCGAAGAGGAGCAGCAGGGGGATGGTGGAGAGCACGGCTCCGGCGAGCACGATCGAGTAGTCGACGAAGTGCGCGGCCTGGAGCAGCTGCAGTGCCACCGGGAGGGTGGGGTTGGACGGATCCAGCACGATGAACGGCCAGAAGAAGTTGGTCCATGTCGCGACGAACGTGAAGAGCGCGAGCATCGCCGCGGCGGGCCGGGCGGCCGGGAGGCCGACGTACCAGAACGCCTGGATCATGGACGCGCCGTCGATCCTGACGGCCTCGATGAGCTCGTCCGGCAGGGCGTCCCGCAGGTACTGCGTCATCCAGAACACCCCGAAGGCCGTGACGACGCCGGGCACGATGACGGCCCAAAGCGATCCGGTCCAGCCGAGCTTCGCCATCACGATGAACAGCGGCACCACACCCAGCTGGGTGGGGACCGCCATGGTGGCGATCACGAACACCAGCAGGCCCTTGCTGCCCCGGAAACGGAGCTTGGCGAAGGCGAATCCGGCGAGGGTCGAGAACAGGACCACGGACACCGCCGTGACGGTGGAGACGAGGATGCTGTTGCCGAGCGCCTTCCAGAACGGGATGGTGTCGAGCACGCTGGCCGCGTTGGCGAGGAAGTTACCGCCCGGCACCAGGGGCACGCCCTTGCTGATGACCGAGCTGTCATGGCTTCCCACCAGGAAGGACCACCACAGCGGGAACACCGAGCCGAGGATCACCGCCGCGAGGAATCCGTAGGTCAGGAACCCGGGCCGGCGCATGGTGCCGCCGGGGGCGCCGCGGCGCCGGGAGCCGAGGCCCCGCTGGGCCGCGCGTGCGGCCCCCTTGCCCGCGGTCTGTTCGATCATGGGGATGGAGCTCATCGTCGGCCTCCCTGGCTAGCGATGCGGCGGGTGATGAGGAAGTTGGCCATCGCGATGAGGACGATGATCAGGAACAGCAGCCAGGCGACGGCCGAGGCCCTGCCGAAGTTGCGCTGGCCCCAGCCGAGCTCCCAGATGTACATGGTGAGGGTCTGCCACTGGCGGTCCGCGCCACCGAGGCCCGCCTGGTCGAACACGCGCGCCTCGTCGAAGATCTGGAGGCCGCCGATCGTGGCGGTGATCACCACGAAGATGATGGTGGGGCGGAGCATCGGGACGGTGACCGAGACGAACTGGCGGAGCCGCCCGGCGCCGTCGATCGTCGCCGCCTCGTAGACGTCCCGGGGGATGGCCTGCATGGCGGCGAGGAAGATCAGGGCGTTGTAGCCCGTCCAGCGGAAGTTCACCATGGTGGCGATCGCCGTGTGACTCGCGAGCGAGTCGGAGTGCCAGCGGACCGGGTCCAGCCCCATCCCCGTCAACACCTCGTTGAACAGGCCTGCCTGGTCAGCGAAGAGGTTGTTGAAGATCAACCCAACGGCCACGGGGGCCACCACGAAAGGCACGAGGACGCCCATCCGCCAGAACGTCTTGGCCCGGAGGTTCGCATCGAGCACCGCCGCGATGGCGATGGCGAGGACGACCTGCGGGACGGACGAGAGGAGGAAGATGCTGAACGTATTACCTACCGCGTTCCAGAAGAACGGCTGCGCGAGGACGAACTCGTAGTTCTCCAGTCCGGTGAACTTCCCCTGGCCCCCGATGAGGTTCCAGGTGTGGAGCGAGACCCATGCCGTGTAGAGCAGGGGGAACAGGCCCGTGATCGCGAAGAGGACGAAGAACGGCGAGATGTAGAGATACGGGGACAGCTTGACGTCCCACTTCGACACCTTCTGGGAGAAGGCCAGCCGCTTCACGCTCTTGTCACGTGAGGCAGGCTGATTCGTGTTGGGAGGTGGGGTTTGGACCCGGTCCGTGACGGCCATGGGCTACAGAGCGCCTACAGCGGTGACGAACTTCTCCCAGGAGGAGGCGGGGTCGTCGGTCTTGTCGACGTCGACGCGGGTCAGGGCCTGCTGCATGGCGTCGTTGATGGGGAAGTACTTCGGCCCCTTGAACGGACGGACCTCGATGGCGTTGGCCCGGTTGGCGAGGATCTCACCGGTGGGGGCGTCGTTGAAGAACGCGTTGGTCTGGCCCAGCAGCGTGTCGCTCTCGAGCCCTTCGACCTGGCTGGGGAAGGTGCCCTTCGACTCGAAGGCCTTGATCTGCTGCTCCGGGGCGGTGAGCCACTCGGCGAGCTTCTTGGCCTCGGCCTGGTGGGCGCCCTGGGTGGGGATGGTCAGGTAGGACCCGCCCCAGTTGCCGCCGCCGCCGGGGAAGACATCCGCGATGTCCCAGCCGTCGATGCCCTTGGCGTTGCCCTCGATGATGCCGAGCATCCAGCCCGGGCAGAGCTTCGTGGCGAAGGCGTCGGACTGGAAGCTGGCCGTCCAGTCGTCCTCCCACTGGGTCAGGTGCGCGGAGAGTCCGTCGTCCACCGAGGCCTGGAGGACCTGCTCGTAGATGTCCTTGACGTCGGCGTTATCGGTCGCGATGACCGTACCGTCCTTGTCCTCGTAGGCGTTCTCGACCTGGTTGATCATGCCCTGGTAGGTGGCTCCGGCGGAATCGAACCAGGCGGTGCCGTCACTCGCCGCGACGAACTTCTTGCCCGCGTCGAAGTAGTTCTGCCAGTCACCCTCGAGCATCTTCGCGACGGACTCACGGTCGCTGGGCAGTCCGGCCTTCTCGAAGAGGTCCGCGCGGTAGCAGACGGCCTCGGGTCCGGCGTCGGTGCCGTACCCGATCAGCTGCCCGTCCTCGGTGGTGGCGGCGGCTTCCTTCCAGTCGAGCCAGCGGCCCTCGACGGCAGGATCCTTGAGATCCGCGAACTGGTCGGAGTACTCGAGCAGCTCCGGGAGCCAGTCCATCTCGATACCTTCGATGTCCGACAGGCCCGAGCCGGCGGCGAGCCTCGTGGTGAGGTTGTCGCGGGCCTCGTTGGAGGTCGCTGCCTTCTTGTGCTCGATGGTGACGTTCGGGTTGAGCTCCTCGTACTCCGTGAAGAGTTCCTCGTAGCCGAATTCGTTGAACGTGCCGACGGACAGGGTGACGTCCTCGGTGCCGGTCTCGCCTTCGACGCCGGCATTGTCCGATCCGCCGGATCCGCAGGCGGTGAGGGCCAGGGCGAGGCATGCCGCCGCGGCGGAAAGTGCGGTGATACGTGCTCTGCTGTGCACGGATGACTCCTTTGTCAGGGTTGGATCCCACCGCCGGGTGCAGCGGGGTCTGGGTGGTGCTTCCTGGGCGCGGTATCCGGACGGGACGCGGCTGGGGCCCTTGATCGGGCCTGTGCCAGGACTGGAGTGGCGGTGGTGGGCTCCGGGAGCACCCGGAACCCACCGCCGGTGCGAGTGGGTGTTCACAGCCCGAGGTCGGGATCCGACCGGGAGATCAGTTCCGATGGGAGCGCTCTCACGCTGTCGCACCATCCTGACTGTGACCCACGGCACTGTCAAGTGGGAGCGCTTCCACGGCCCGGGAATTCCCACTGCTCACATCATCGCCGCAGGTCAGAAGCTACCTGCAGGGCTCCGCGTGATCCGATTGTTATCCGGAGCCCGTCCCCGGGAGCAACGGACGCACCGCTAGAGTGACGGACGACCACCCCCTTTCCCGAACCAGGAGCACCTCCCCGATGTCGCACGAACCCTCCCCCTGGACCATCGTTCTCGGCGAACTCGACGAGAAGATGGGCGTGGTGATCCTGGAACAGTCGGTCGAGCGTGTCGTGGCGACCATGCCGGTGGCCGGCAACCGCCAGTCGTTCGGGCTCCTGCACGGTGGCGCCTCGCTGGCCGTCGGTGAGGCCGTCGGCTCGTGGGCCGCGGTGATCCATGCCTCGACGCTCGGCAAGACGGCCGTGGGCGTGGACGTCTCGGCGACACACCACAGGGGCGCCCGGGAGGGGACGGTCACCATCACGGCGACACCGCTTCACCTCGGCCGCACCCTCACCACCCACGAGGTGCTGCTCACCGACGAGGCGGGGCAGCGGCTGTGCACACTCCGCATCACCAATCTGCTCCTCGACAGGCCCATCCCGGCCGCTAGCGTGGAGGGATGACACCAGCCCCCTCGCCGTCCGGGTTCCGCGTGCTACGCCTCGCCGTCGTCGCCCTCGCCGCGAGCGCGATGCTCGGAGGCGCGGCCGGCCCGGCGGCGGCCGAGCCGGAGGTCCCCCTGTCCTATGTCGCCCTCGGTGACTCCTACGCCTCGGGATTCGGCGCCGGGTCCTACACCGGCAGCTGCGGCCGGTCCCCGTTCGGCCTGCCCGGCCTGCTCGATGGGGAGGAGCAGGTGGAACTGACCGCCGACGTCACGTGCGCCGGCGCGCGAGCCGCCACGGACCCCGGTGGGGCCGTCGACCTGCCGGAGCAGCTGGCGGAGGTCGTCGCCTCCGGCGCGCTGTCCGGTGAGACCGGACTGGTCAGCATCTCGGCCGGCGGGAACGACGCCGGGTTCGGCGAGGCTGCCTCGGCCTGCGCCTCGCAGCCGGCCGCGACCTGTGCGGAGGTGATCGCCTCGAAGAACACGACGGCGTTGCCCGCGCTGGCGGCCGACCTCGACGCGCTCTACGGGGAGATCCGTGCCGCGGCGCCCGACGCCACCGTCCTCGTCACCGGGTACCCGCACCTCTTCTCGCCGGAGTTCGGGAACGCGCTCATCCCCCTGGCCTCCCAGGAGGCGTTCAACGCGGGGACGGACGAACTCAATGCGGTGATCCAGGACCGGGCCGCGGCCCACCGCTTCGTGTTCGTCGACGCCGTCAGGGCCTTCGAGGGCCACGGCCTCGGCTCCCCCGCGCCCTGGATCACCCTCCGTGCCGAGGCGACCGACAATCTGCATCCCACGGCCGAGGGCTACCGGGACGGGTACTACTCCGCCGTGCGGAACGCCGTGGACCTCGACCGGCCCCGGTGCTAGGCCCGGCCCGCGCGGAGCACCGCCTTCCGGGCCTTCCGAAACCGTGCCGTGGGACCTAGCCTGTCGCCATGCCCTTCTCCATCCAGATCTCGGTCGACTGCAAGGACCCACACGCCCAGGCAGACTGGTGGGCGGAGACCCTCGACTGGGTGGTGGAGCCCACCGACGAGGCGTTCCTGGACAGGATGATCGCCGAGGGCCATGCCCGCGAGTCCGACGTGATCGAACGCCACGGCAGGCGTGTCTGGAAGGACGGCACGGCGATCTGCCGAGCGGCCGACGTGGGGCGACCGGGCCGCGAGCGCATGCTCTTCCAGCCGGTCCCTGAACCGAAGACCGCCAAGAACCGCATGCACGTCGACATCAACCTCGCCGGCTCGGACCGGGACGAACAGCGTGCGCGGCTCGAGGCGAGGGGCGCCCGCTACGTGGAACGGCACTCGCAGGGCCCCCATACGTGGTACGTCATGCTCGACCCGGAGGGCAACGAGTTCTGCATCGCGTGACGGCGGGGGCCGGGGCCGCCGCCCTGTGCTGCGCGGCTAGACTCGACGGGTGACTTCAGAGCTTCCCGCCAAGGTATCCGACATCTTCGACCCGACCCGCTGGCGGGTCGTCCAGGGGTTCGAGGACTTCACGGACCTGACGTACCACCGGGCCGTGGAGCGCGACGCCGGGGGCGCAGTGGTCCGGGACCTGCCCACCGTGCGCGTCGCCTTCGACCGCCCCGAGGTGCGCAACGCCTTCCGCCCGGGCACTGTCGACGAGCTCTACCGGGCCCTCGACCACGCCCGCATGTCCCCCGACGTCGCGACCGTCCTGCTCACCGGCAACGGTCCGAGCCCCCGGGACGGCGGCCATTCCTTCTGCTCCGGCGGTGACCAGCGCATCCGGGGGCGGGACGGCTACCGGTATGCCGAGGGCGAGACGACGGAGACCATCGATCCGGCGCGTGCCGGTCGCCTGCACATCCTCGAGGTCCAGCGGCTCATCCGCACCATGCCCAAGGTGGTCATCGCCGTCGTCAACGGCTGGGCGGCCGGCGGCGGGCACAGCCTGCACGTCGTGGCGGACCTGACCATCGCCTCGGCACAGCACGGCCGGTTCAAGCAGACCGATGCGACGGTGGGAAGCTTCGACGCCGGGTACGGCTCGGCCCTTCTGGCCCGGCAGATCGGGCAGAAGAAGGCGCGGGAGATCTTCTTCCTGGCGCGTGAGTATTCCGCACAGGACATGGTGGAGATGGGCGCTGTGAACGAGGCCGTGGATCACGCGGCCCTCGAGGACGTGGCGCTCGAGTACGCTGCCGACATCGCCCGCCAGAGTCCGCAGGCCGTCCGCATGCTCAAATTCGCGTTCAACCTGCCGGACGACGGCCTGGCGGGCCAGCAGGTCTTCGCGGGCGAGGCGACCCGCATGGCGTACATGACGGACGAGGCGGTGGAGGGCAAGGAGGCGTTCCTCGAGAAGCGCGCCCCGGACTGGTCCCCGTTCCCCTACTACTTCTAGGAGCGGCGTGGAACTCCTGCCCGTCCACACCCCCGAGGGCTTCGATCCCCTCGAACTGCTCAAGCCCCTCGCCGCCGCGCTCGCGGGCGAGGGCCCTGCCGTCGCACCCCACGTGCGGGCGGACCAGACCTTCGACGGCGCCCTGCCGAACGACGAGATCGCCGCCGTGATCAGCACCTCCGGATCCACGGGCATCCCGAAGCAGACGATGCTCAGCGTCGACGCCCTCGCCGCGTCCGCGATGGGCACGGCCTTCGCGCTCAAGGCGGAGGGCCAGTGGCTCCTGACGCTCCCCGTGCACTACGTCGCCGGATTCCAGGTGCTCGTGCGGTCCCTATTCGCCGGGACGCAACCGTGGGTCATGGACACCTCCGCGGGCTTCACGCCCGAGGCCTTCACGAGCGCCGCGGCGGAGCTGACCGACCGGGTCCGGTTCACCTCGCTCGTCCCGACGCAGCTCCACCGGCTGCTGGCCGATCCGTCGCCGGAGACGCTCCGGGTGCTGCGCCGCTTCGACCGGATCCTCCTCGGAGGGGCACCGGCCGGTGCGTCGCTGCGCTCGCTCGCCCGCAGCCACGATCTGAAGGTCGTCGAGACGTACGGCATGAGCGAGACCTGCGGCGGGTGCGTCTACGACGGCACGCCCCTCGACGGCGTCGAACTCCGTGCGGTGGACGGCCGCCTGCGCATCGGCGGGTCCGTCCTGGCCGACGGCTACTTCAATGCGCCGGACCTCACCGAGGAGAAGTTCGTCTTCAATGCGGGTGAGCGCTGGTTCGTCACCGACGATGCCGGCGAGGTGGCCCTCGACGGCTCGGTCACCGTGCACGGCCGGCTCGACGACGTCATCATCACGGGCGGACTGAAGGTGTCGGCGACGAAGGTCTCCGACGTCATCGAGGCGCTGCCCGGGGTGGAGCAGGCCATGGTCCTCGGCATCTCCAGCGAGGAGTGGGGCACCGCCGTGGCCGCGGCGGTCGTCGGAGACGTCGACACCGAGGTCATCCGGCAGGCGGTCCACGTCGAACTGGGGGCACACGCGGTCCCCAAGGCCATCGTCACCCTGGACGCCTTACCCTTGCTGCCCGGCGGCAAACCCGACCGCCGCACCATCTCCACGCTCCTCGAACGCGCCTAGGCGTTCGACGCACACCCGTAGCCCGCCCGACCCGACGACAAGGACCTCTCCGTGGCGACTGCCGCACAATGGCTTGAAGGAGCCCGCCCCCGCACCCTGCCGATGGCCTTCGCACCCGTGATCATCGGAAGCGCCGCCGCGTACGGACTCGGCTCGTTCAAACCCCTCAACGCGGTGCTCGCGGTGATCGTCTCAGTCCTGCTGCAGGTCGGCGTGAACTATGCCAACGACTACTCGGACGGCATCCGCGGCACGGACAACGAACGCGTCGGACCCCTGCGGCTCACCGGATCCGGGGTCGCGCGGCCGAAGCAGGTGAAGGCCGCAGCCTTCGCCTGCTTCGGCCTCGCCGTGCTCGCAGGCCTCGCGCTGATCCTGCTCTCGCAGGCGTGGGTACTGGTGCTCGTGGGCGTGGGCTGCGTCGCCGCCGCCTGGGGCTACACCGGGGGCAAGAACCCGTACGGGTACCTCGGCCTGGGCGACCTCTTCGTCTTCGTGTTCTTCGGGCTCGTCGCGACGCTGGGCACCACCTTCACCCAGGCGGACCGGCTGAGCGCGGCAGCGTGGATCGGAGCCGTCAGCACGGGGCTCATCGCCATGGCACTGCTCATGGCCAACAACGTGCGCGACATCCCGACGGACCGCGCGGTGGGCAAGCGCACGCTCGCCGTCCGGCTCGGGGACACGCCGGCACGCATCAGCTACGTCATGATGCTCGCTGCGGCCATCCTGCTGCCGCTGTTCCTGATCAACGACTACCCGTGGGTACTGCTCGTCCTGCTGCTCGTCCCGGCCTGCCTGATGCCCAGCTGGCTGATGCTGAAGGGCAAGAAGCGCAAGAGCCTGATCCCCGTCCTGAAGCAGACGGGCCTGATCAACCTCGCGTTCAGCGTCCTGTTCGCCGCCGGGATCGTGGTGACCACGGCCCTCGCCTAGACGGGCGCACCCGCCGGGGAGGAACCGGTCAGGCCGCGGTACCCCGCGGCTTGCGGTCCACGTTCACGGGGGTGTTGGGGTCCAGGGCGTCCTCGGCGGCGGCGTCGTCGAGCTCCACGGCCGTGCGGACGGGCGGCGCTCCCGGCGTGAAGCGGCGCTGCAGTGTCGCCGCGGCGGCGTCCCTCAGGTTCCGGGCGAAGAGGTACGTCACACACCAGGCGAGGATCGCTGCGACCACCGCCGAGAGGAACAGCCCGAGGCCCAGCAGCACGCACGCCACGTAGAAGACGATGATCAGCAGCAGGCGCAGGGCGGTGAATTTGAGGAAGGCCACGCTCCAAGTTTACTCGCCTACAATTGGCGCATGCCCCGCCTCCTGCTCTTCGCCGCGATCCTGGCGGTCGCCGTCGTCATCTACGCGCTGATCGACTGTGTCATGAGCCGAAAACACGAGGTGCGGAGTATCTCGAAGACCGCGTGGTTCATCACCATCCTGGTGCTGCCAATCATCGGCGCAGGGATGTGGTTCCTCTTCGGCCGCCCCCGCAAGCAGGGGCCGTCCGGGCCACGACGGCCCGCACCCCGCCAGCCCACCGCTCCGGACGACGACCCCGCCTTCTTGCAGAACCTCGAGGCGCAGCGCTGGCAGCGGGCCCGCGAGGAGGAGCGGCGCCGGCGCGAGCAGGAGCAGAAGGACCGCGAGGCGAAGGCCGGCGAGACCGGCAAGGACTCCCCCGCCCGGGAGGACAAGCACGACGGCGAGGGCAACGACGACGCCGGATCGGGCCCCGCCGGCGTGCACCGGCCCTGACGCGCCCGTCGTCCCCGGGGCCGGAGTCCTCGATGCCGCCCCGCCCCGATCCTCCCGCCGGCCGGCTGACGGACGTCGGCTGACGGAGGTCTGCTGAGGTGGACAACGGACGGCTGTGGCTGACGGAGGTCTGCTGAGGTGGACAACGGACGGCTGTGGCTGACGGTGGTCGGCTGACGGCCATGGACATCGTTGGCCGGGGTCGACGCGCATCCCCGGTGACGCCCACCGTGGCTCTCCGCGCGGTGGCGTCCGCCCCCGGGCACCACGCTCGACGGCCCCGCCCATCGGCGGCTCCGCCACGGGAGGACCCCAGGACACGAGAGAGCCCCGCGGCCGATGCCGCGGGGCTCTCTCGTGTCTCCGGTGCCCGTCCGGCTAGACACCGGCGTAGCTGTGCAGTCCCGAGAAGTAGATGTTCACGATCGTGAAGTTGAACACGATGCAGAGGTACCCGACGATCGACAGCCAGGCCGCACGCGTGCCCGTCCAGCCGCGCGTCGCACGGGCATGCAGGTAACCGGCGTAGACCGTCCAGATCACGAAGGTCCAGACCTCCTTGGTGTCCCAGCCCCAGTAACGTCCCCAGGCCTGCTCCGCCCAGATGGCACCGGCCATCAGGGTGAAGGTCCACCCGACGAACGCGACGGCGTTGAGGCGGTAGGACAGGTTCTCGAGGCTGAGCGCGGACGGCACCAGGCGCAGGAACCTGGCGTTGTCAGTCTTGCCCGCGAGCAGCTTGGCTTCGCGGGAGGTCTGCAGGAGCTGCAGCACGGACATGGAGAACGTGATGGTGAAGAGCGCCGAGGACGCGACGGCGATGGAGACGTGCACGATCAGCCAGTAGCTCTGCAGGGCAGGGATCAAGCGGGCGACGGGCGTCGGGAAGCCGACCGTCGCGGCGCAGAGCATGATCACCACGAGCCCCACTACGAAGGAACCGACGAAGCGGAGGTCCTTGCGGGTGAGCGTGATGAGGAAGATGAGTGCGACGAGGAAGGCACCGGTGGTGCAGAACTCGTACATGTTGCCCCAGGGCACACGGTGGGCCGCGAGGCCGCGCGTGAGAACGGCGGCACCGTGGATCACCGCGGCCAGGACGGTCAGCGAGACGGCCACGCGGGCCCGTCCACGCCGGGGTCCGGAGCCGTAGTCCATGGAATCGTCGGCCGTCGTCGGCGTCGTACCGGCGTCCGTCGTCGACCCTGCGCCGCGCGCACCGACTCCCGCGAGAGCCCGCGCCGGGGCGGCCTGACCGGCGAGGCGGGACTCGAGCGCACCGATGGTCGCGCTGGACCTCACGAGGTCGAGCACGAAGAAGATCAGGGCCACCACGTAGGCGATGGAGGCCAGCAGCATGAAGAGCTCACTGACCTGCCCGAGCTCGGCATTGACTGGTTGTGGCATCAGTTGTCCTTTGCGTTGTGTGGCGCGTGCCCGGAGCCTGCTGCCGACTGCGCGGCCTCCTGCTCCCTATGGTCCCCCGCGGTGCCGGACGGCACCAACAAGCGGTCCGCCAGCAATGTCTCGATGGCTTTGCCCTCGGCGACGAGCCGGGGGTCCTCGCCGCGTGCAAGCAGTCCGTATTCCAGCATGAGGCGCCCGTCCGGGTGCTCCCCGGTCCGCACCCACAGCCGCCGACGCCCGATGAACAGGGACGCCGTCAACCCGAGCAGCGCGAGGGTCGCGAAGACGAGGGCACCCGCCTCGCCCGGGTCGTGGTGGATGTCGAGCGCGACGTAGCGCTTGAGCCCGTCGAACGTGACCGAGCCCTTGCCCTCGGGCAGATCGTAGGTCTGGCCGACAGCGAGCACGATGCCGCCGGCGTCGTTGTTCCGGCTGTTGAGCTCCGTCAGGTCCTCGGTGTCGAGGACGTAGACGTTCTCGGGGGTTCCGTCATCGAGCCCCAGGTCCCCGTAGTAGGAGTTCAGGTTGAGCTGCGGGTTGAACGGGTCGGGGTCCCGCGAGAAGGAGACGCCCTCCTCGTCCACGAACGCGGTGGGCAGGAAGAACCCCACGAAGCCGAGCTGGTCCGGCTTGGCGTCCGGCGCCTTGAGGACGAACAGGGATGTGTACAGGGCGTCGGACGGAACCGAGACGACGGGCCCCTGGGACGCGATGTTGCCCTCGCCGTCGCGGACGGTGACGACGGGTGCGTAACCATTGCCGACGAGGTATACGTTCGTGCCGCCGATGGTGAGCGGCGCGTTGACCTTGAGGACCTGCTGCTCCTCGTCCTCGCCCGGGCCGTCCTGGGTGGTGACCTTGGCCGTGAAGTCGAGTGGCTGGCCGTAGTGGCTCACCTGCTCCCGGTCGAAGCGGACGTCGAAGGAGTCGAGGCGGATGGAGTAGGGCGCGAGCTGATCGTCCGAGAAGTTGGACCCGGGGTTGAAGCTGTCGTAGCCGATCAGGGTGTTGACGAAGCTGTCGCCCTCGACGATGACCTTCTGCCCGTTGTAGCCGAAGAGCCCGCCGACGGCGACCGAGACCAGGACGCCGATCAGCGAGGTGTGGAAGACGAGGTTGCCGAACTCCTTGGCGAGGCCACGCTCGGCGCCGACCGACGGGCGGTCGGTCCCGGCGTCGCGCACGTCCACGCGGTACCCGCGCTTCTTCAGCAGCGCGGCGGCCTGCTCGGCAGCGGCGGCGGGGGTGAGTCCTGTGTCCCGCGCCTGTCCGGCGGGCACCTCGAGCGTGCCGTACACGGGCAGCCGGGAGAGCCGCTTGGGCGTGCGCGGCGGCTTCGAGCGGACGGCCCGGAAGTGTGCGGCGGCGCGCGGGATCACGCAGCCGATGAGCGAGATGAAGAGCAGGAGGTAGATCGCGGAGAACCAGACCGACGAGTAGACGTCGAAGAGCTGGAACCAGTCGAGGACGGGCCCGGTGTCGGGGTTGTCCTGGAGGTACTGCGTGACGACGGCGGGATTCGCGGGCCGCTGCGGGAACAGCGAGCCGGGCACGGCCGCGACGGCGAGCAACAGGAGCAGGAACAGCGCGGTCCGCATGCTCGTCAGTTGCGTCCAGACCCACCGCAGGGTGCCGAGGAATCCGAGCGAGGGCAGGACGACGTCGGGTTCGGCGCGTGTGGCGCCCGCCCCGTCCCTCGTGTCCTCTGAAACGTCCTGCTTCACTGTGGCCTTTCCATCGTCGTGTCGGTGCTGGTGTCGGTGCTCGTGTCGGTGCTCGTGTCGTGTCGGTGGGTGGCGGACCACCCGGTCAGATCGGCAGGACCACGGTGCCGATCAGCAGGTCCTGGAGTTGGGTGATGAGGAGGTTCCAGACGCCGCTGACCATGAGGACGCCCACGAGCACCAGCATCCCGCCGCCCGCCCGCTGCAGCAGCAGCCGGTGCTTCCGAAAGAAGGCGAGCGCCCCCATCCCGCGACGCACACCGAGCGCGATCAGCAGGAACGGCAGGCCGAGACCCAGGCAGTAGACGAAGGTAAGCACAGCACCCTTGAGGGCCGTGGCGTCATCACCGGAGATCGCGAGCAGCTGGACGGCGCCGAGCGTGGGGCCGATGCACGGCGCCCACCCGAGTCCGAAGGTCACGCCGAGCAGTGGGGCTCCCAGCAGCCCTGCCGGTACCCTCGCGTGCACCCGGCTCTCGCGCTGGAACCAGGACAGGCCGCCCATGAAGACGATGCCGAGGAGGATCACGACGACGCCGAACACCTGGATGAGCCAGCCCTGGGAGACGCGCAGGAACGCACCGAGCTGACCGAACAGCGTGCCGTAGGCCATGAAGACCACCGAGAAACCGAGGACGAACAGGCCGATCCCGGCGACCATGCGCCCCCTCTTCTGCTTCTCGAGGTCCACCCCCGTCAGTCCGGTGACGTACCCGAGGTACCCGGGCACCAGCGGCAGGACGCAGGGCGAGGCGAAGGAAACGAGCCCCGCCAGCAGGGCCACCGGCAGGGCGAGGAGCATGGAGCCGTTGAGGACGGCGTCGGCGAAGCCGTTCCCCGCTGCGAGCGGGAGGGACGTGGTCAGTGGCCCCGCCGGCACGATCGTCGGGAGGTTCATCGGCACGGCGCGGCGGACGCGCTACTCGGCGAGGGCATCGTCGATCAGGGCCTTGAGCGTACTGCGGTCCGCCAGTCCGAGGATCCGCGCGGACACCCGCCCCTCGCGGTCGAGGACGATCGTCGTGGGGACGGCCTGGGGCGGCACGTACTGCGTCATGTCGAGCAGCACCCCGCCGTCCTTGTCGTCGAAGCTGCCGTACGGGATGCCGAAGCTGCGCTCGAAGGCCTCGGCGGTCGCCCGCTCGTCGCGGATGTTCACGCCGTAGAAGGCGGCACCCTGCGGTGCGAACTCGTCGTGGAGCGCGACGAGGCTCGGAGCCTCCTCGCGGCAGGGGGCGCAGGAGGCGTACCAGAAGTTGAGGACCGTGACCTGGCCGTCCCATGCGGCACTCGAGACGGACGTGCCGTCGAACAGGTCACCGGAGACCTCGACGGGCTCTCCCCGATCCGCTTCCGCGTACTCGGTGACGGACCCGTCACCGGCGATGTAGTTCTTGCCGTCGCCCGCCGCCGCCTGCTGGGCGAGCGGGTCCTCCGCCGCGCACGACGTCACCACGAGCGAAACCGGCACGGCGAGAGCCAGCGCCATGCCCAGTGTGAGCAGGCGGGGACGCTTCGTGGAGCGGATGCTTCGGGTCACGGCTTCTTCCATTGTTTTCTACGACGTGTAGTAATTCTATTACGCGCCGGGGACATTCGCCGCACCGGGCAGGAGGTCGGCACAGGGCTCCGCGTAGCGGACCCGCTCGATGGTGTCGCCGACGAAATCGAGCGAGGTGATCGAGGTGAGGGTGCATTCGCGCTGGCGCGGGTCGTGCCACAGGCGGCGGTGCTCGGCGGCGAGCCGCGTGACCCAGATGGGAAGCTGATGGCTCACCAGGATCGCCTCGGCGGGTCGGCCCTCGGCGTCGCCGGCGAGCTCGACCGCGCTGCGACGCGCGTCCTGTATCGCCACCAGCATGCGCTCGGCCTGCCGGGCGTAGGGCTCTCCCCACGAGGGCCGGAAGGGGTTGACCAGCAGCGGCCAGTAGCGCGGCTGGCGGATCCGGCTCTTGATCCGGGACATCCCCTCGAACCGGTTCTCCGCCTCGATGATGCGGGGGTCCGTGGTGATGGCGAGCCCGAGTGCCTCCGCCACGGGCTGCGCCGTCTCCTGCGCACGGATCAGCGGGGACGCGACGAGGTGCACGATATTGGCCCCTCCGCGGAGCCGCTCCTCGAAGTGGCCGGCCATCTGCTCGGCCATGCGCCGCCCCAGGTCGGAGAGGTGGAATTCGGGGAGCCGGCCGTACAGGACACCCTCGGGGTTGTAGACCTCACCGTGGCGCACCAGGTGGACGGTTGATCGCTGCATTCCTCCAGTTTCCCGCATACGCGCGCACGACGGCGAATCGGCGGCTCCAGTGCCTGAGCGGACTTCCCGGCACATTAGTTGAAGATTTTACTGATTCGTGGAATAAATCATGCATACGCATACTTATCTAAGGCGTACACCTCTTCCGGCCCACCTCAGGAGCTCATCATGACCGTTCCCTCCAGCCTCACCCCCGGCACCTGGTCCTTCGACCCCGCCCACAGCGAGGTCGGCTTCAGCGTCCGCCACGCCGGCATCAGCAAGGTGCGCGGCTCCTTCGGGGATGTCGACGCCTCGCTCACCGTCGGATCCACCCTCGAGGACTCCAGCATCTCCGCGACCATCCGGACGGCGTCCTTCACCTCGGGTGACGCGAACCGCGACGGCCACGTCAAGGGCGCCGACTTCTTCGACGTCGAGGAATACCCCGAGATGACCTTCGTCTCCACCTCCCACGAGGGCTCGGGCGAGACCTACCGCATCAACGGCGACCTCACCATCCGCGGCATCACCAAGTCCGTGGTGCTCGACGCCGAGTTCAACGGCGTCGCCGTGGATCCCTTCGGTGCCACCCGCGCCGGTGTCTCCGCCTCCACCACCATCTCCCGCAAGGACTTCGGCCTCACCTGGAACGCGGCCCTCGAAGCCGGCGGCGTCCTGGTCGGCGACAAGGTGACCATCACCATCGAGGCCGCCTTCGTGGCCCCCGCCGACGTCACGGTCTGATCCGGCGCGGCGCAGCCGCCCCACCCCGGCCGGTACCGTCTCCCCCGACGGTGCCGGCCGTCGGCGTTAAGGCCTGTCCCGGTCCGGAACCGACGAACTACTCTTGCAGTCATCACATCCACGCCGGGTACGTCCATGGGGGCACCGGCGCAAGAGCGCATCGGAGGACGCCGACATGAGTACGCCACAGGACAACCCGGGCACAGGCCAGGGCGAGGGGCAGGCCTGGAACCCGCCCGGCACGAGCAGCAGCAGCCAGGACCCGGCAGGCCCGCACGGGCAGCAGGGCCAGTACCCGCAGCAGGGACAGCCGGGCCAGTACCCGCAGCAGGGACAGCCGGGACAGCCTGGCCCGTACGGCCAGCAGGGACAGCCGGGCCAGTACGGCCAGTCCGGCCAGCCGACCCAGTACGGGCAGTCCGGCCAGTACGGCTCCCAGGCGGGCCAGCCCTCGGGCTACGCCTATCCGGGCGGCGGAGCACTGTCGCAGCAGGCGGACAAGGGACCGGCTCCGAAGGAGGTGATGCGGGCCTACTACCTGATCCTGGCCGCCGGCGCCCTGTACTTCGTGTCGTCCATCATCTCGTCACTCACCTCGCAGGTGCCCGACATGCCCGGTGCGTCCGTCGGCATCGCCTTCGGACTGGTGGTCGCCGTCGTCTTCGCCGCCGTCTACGTGGTCCTGGCGATCTTCATCCGGAGGGGTCAGAACTGGGCCCGCATCACGGCGACCGTCCTGGCCGTGCTCGACGTCCTGGGGGTCGCCGCGACCCTCCTGCTCATGCCCCTTGCGAGCGAGGCCGTCGCGGCGAGCGGTCAGACGATCCCCGAGACCTCCGGGCTCGCGACGACCTTCAGCGTGATCGTGATGCTCCTCGGCGTCGCCGGCGTCGCGATGACGTGGCTGAAGCCGGCGCGGCCCTACTTCGCGCCGCAGAAGCTCGGGTACTGAGCGGGGCCCACGCCTCCTACTGGGCGCGGGAGATCGGACCGAGGTCCGGCTCCTGCGCCCTCTGCGCGTGATAGGCCAGGATCTGCAGCTCCGTGGCCATGTCCACCTTGCGCACCTGGACGTGCGGCGGCACCTGCAGCACCACGGGCGCGAAGTTGAGGATGCTCGAGATGCCCGCCGCGACCAGCCGGTCGCACAGCTCCTGCGCGACCGGTCCGGGGACGGAGAGGACCGCCATATTGGTGCGCGTCCGCTCCAGTACCGCTTCCAGGTCGTCCACGGCACTGACCCGGAGATACCCGACCTCCGCTCCGACGACGAGCTGGTCGGCGTCGAAGATCGCCACGATCTCGAAGCCCCGCGAGACGAAGCCGGAGTATCCTGCCAGCGCCCGGCCGAGGTTTCCCGCCCCGATGATCGCCACGCGCCAGTCGAGCGTGAGTCCGAGGGCGATGGAGATCTGCCGGGTGAGGACCTGCACGTCGTAGCCGACGCCCCGCGTGCCGTACGACCCGAGGTGGGAGAGGTCCTTGCGGAGCATGGGCGAGTTCACGCCGGCGGCGTCCGCCAGCTCCTCGGAGGACACGCGTTCGATGCCCTCCGCGAGCAGCGCGTTGAGGGCCCTCAGGTAGATGGTGAGGCGGGCCACGGACGCGGGCGGGATGTGGCGCGGGCCGTCCCCGACGGGATGAAGGCCTGGCATGTCCGGCGTTGTCACTGTCATCGGCTCCGTTGCTAGCGCCACCGTCCGCGATGGGCGGGCGGACCCTCCGGTCCCTCGTCGTCGAGGGGCGGAAGTACCCCCACTGTATGCCGACGGTCCGGGCTCACCAAGCCGGCGGCCGGCACCTCTTCCCGGCTCAGCTACCCGGTGTGCGGGACAGCAGGCGGCGCAGTCTGCCCTCGTCGATGGACCAGAAATCACGCTGCACGCCGTCGATGAACAGGACGGGCAGTTCCTCGGCGAAGCGGGCGCCGAGCGCGGGCGCCTGGGCCACGGAGAGCTCGCGCCAGCCGAGTCCGGAGTCGGCGGTCACGCGCGCCACCACGGCCCGCGCGTCATCGCACAGGTGGCACTCGGGGCGGGTGAGGAGCACGACGCCGGGACCCGGCGTCTCGACTGGTGGTTCCATGCCTCCACGGTACTGCCGCGCCGCCGCGAGGGGCCTGAGGGAAGGGTGGGAGGGAAGAACTACACTACGAACATGCCGGACGCCGCCCGGGGCACGCAGCCCATCCCAGAGCCTCCGGCACCGCTTAAGGGCGAGGCCGCGTTCTTCGACGTCGACAACACGCTGATGCGGGGAGCGAGCCTCTTCCACGTGGCGCGGAAGATGTACCAGCGAAAAGCCTTCACACTGCGCTTCGCCGCGGGGCTGGCCTGGAAGCAGCTGCGCTTCATCATGCGCGGCGAGACCATGACCGACGTGAACTCGGTCCGCGACGCGGCCCTCGCCTTCGCCATCGGGATCGCCCACGAGGACATCCTGGCGCTCGGCGAAGAGGTCTACGACGAGATGATCGCGTCGAAGATCTGGCCGGGCGCCCGTGCCCTGGCCGAGCAGCACCTCACCTCCGGCCGGCAGGTCTGGCTGGTGACGGGGACACCCGTGGAGGTGGCGGGAGTCATCTCCAGCCGACTGGGCCTGACCGGCGCCCTCGGGACGGTGGGAGAGGTGGCGGACGGCCTCTACACGGGCAAGCTGGTCGGGGAGTTCCTGCACGGACCGGCCAAGGCCGCCGCCATCCTGGTCCTCGCGGAACGCGAGAACCTCGACCTCGCGCGCTGCTGGGGCTACAGCGACTCCTACAACGACATCCCCCTGCTGACCGTCGTCGGGCACCCCGTCGCGATCAATCCGGACAGCAGGCTGCGCCGCCATGCCCGCGCGAACAACTGGCCCGTGTACGACTTCCGCAGCGGCCGGCGCGCCGCGACGCTCGGGCTGCGTGCGGCCACCGTCGCCGGGTCGATCTACGGCCTGTGGCGCGGATTCTCCCGTTTCAGGAGCCGCTGACACCGCACCGGATCACCAGGGGGAACGAGAGCGGCCCGGCTCCCCGCCACGAGGGCGGGGATCCGGGCCGGTCGGCGCGCCGGCTCGTGGCCGGACGGCTGGCTACTTCTTGTTGCGGCGCTGGTGGCGGGTCTTGCGAAGCAGCTTGCGGTGCTTCTTCTTGGCCATACGCTTGCGGCGCTTCTTGATTACTGAACCCATAAAGTCCTCACAGACTGTCGTGGTGCCAGCACGGACCACGGCCGGAAGCCGGTGGGCCAGCACTGGTGGCGGATGGCGAGTGCCTGATGGCAGTCGCCCTGGTTGATGCACACAGACGGGCGGGCGAAAGCCCGCCCAAAACGCTCCTTAACAGGGTACATCCGTTTGGCGAACAGCCCGGACCGCCGCAGGCTCAGGCGCTGGCGGACTGCCCGTCGACCTGGGCGCTGCGCAGGAAATCCCCGACGGCGGATTCGGGAACGCGGTAGGAGCGGCCGAACTGTACCGCCGGAAGGTCTCCCGCGTGGACGAGTCGGTACACGGTCATCTTCGATACGCGCAGAAGGTCGGCCACCTCGGCGACCGTCAGGAACTGCACATCCGAGAAGGACTTCCCGTCTGCCATCTCACCACTTTTCCTTTGCATGGAGGCCAGCTCTTCACCCTGAGACCGGCATCGAGAAGCTTACCCCGGGGCGACCGTTCGGCGTGGCGCCTTGTAGCAAAAGGATTATCCGTCTAAGGGTCCACTGTAGTGGCTGGTGGGACAGAAGTGAAAGCCCCGCTGCGGCCTGCGCAGCACCGGCGAGCCGTTGCGACCGGACCTCGGAGGAGACCTACGAGGACGGGTCGCGACGACGACGCAGTTGCGAGAGCAGGTCCGCAGCCCGTTCGGCCGCGCGCCCCATCGTCCTGCCGATCTGGGGCCTGGGGATCTCGATCTCCGCCGGTCCCGGTCCGGCGAGGACCGCCGCTGCCAGCACGTCGGCCCCCTCCTGCTCCGGACCTGCGGCGTCGAGGGCGTCGGAGACGGTCTCGGGCACCGGCTCGGGCAGGACGTCGCGCTCCGGGACGGCGTCGGCCGGCGAGGACTCCCGGACCTCCTCCGGATCGAATCCGGCGAGCCACGCGCGCACGTGCCCGAGGGGTGCGGGGTCCAGCGAGTAGTACCGCTTCTGGCCCTGGGCCCTCATGGTCACGAGACCTGCTTCCCGCAGGACCTTCAGGTGCTTGGACACCGTCGGCTGGCTCACCTGCAGCTCCACCACGAGCTCGCCCACCGCCTTGTCGCCGTCGCGCAGGTGCCGCAGGATCTGGCGGCGCGTGCCTTCGGCGATGACGGCGAATACATCATCGATTCCCATTCGCCCACCCTAGCGATATATGCGCCTCACGGCATCCTGTGGCGGCGCGTGGTCAGTCGAACCAGGGGTCGAGCCCGTGCAGGGGGAACACGGCCTTCCGTGTGGCCATCACCGTGCGGTCCAGCTCGTCGTTGGGGTCGTAGCCGATCTCCCAGGAACGCCACCACGTGTCGGCGCCGTCACCCATGAGGTGCGGGGCATCCACGCCGTGCCGGTCCAGGACGTACTGGCGCCACGCCTCCGGCACAGGGGTCCTCGGACCGGTGGCCGCCCCCGCCGCGACGGCGACGAGCAGGGCCCAGGACCGCGGCACGACGCTGGCGAGGGCGTACCCGCCTCCCCCGGTGGCGATCCACCGGCCCTCGCACAGGCGGTCGGCGAGGTCCCGTACGGCGACCATCATCGCGTGCTGCGCGTCGACGCTGACCCGGAGGTTCGTGAGGGGATCCTCCCGGTGGGAGTCGCAGCCGTGCTGGCTCACGATGACGTCGGGCGCGAAAGCCGCGGCGAGCTGCGGGACGACGGCGTGGAAGGCCCGCAGGACGGCGGCGTCCCCGGCGATGGTGGGCAGGGCCACGTTCACCGCAGACCCCTCCGCGTCCGGTCCGCCGGTCTCGCTGGCGAAGCCCGTGCCCGGGAAGAGGCTCATGCCCGTCTCGTGGAGCGAGATGGTCATCACCCGGGGATCGTTCCAGAAGATGCTCTGGGTGCCGTCGCCGTGGTGGGCGTCGACGTCGATGTAGAGGACCCGCTGCGCTCCGCGATCGAGCAGGCGCTGCACGGCGGCCGCGGCGTCGTTGTAGATGCAGAAGCCGCTGGCCCTCGACCGGGCGGCGTGGTGCATCCCGCCACCGAAGTTGACGGCCCGGACGGCCGTGCCGCCGAGGATCGCGTCCGCGGCGCCGAGCGACCCGCCCGCGAGCCGGGCACTGGCCTCGTGCATGCCGGCGAAGGCCGGGTTGTCCTCGGTGCCCAGCCCCCGTGCGGCGTCGGAGGTCCCGGGGTTGCGGCTCACCTGCCGCACGGCGTTGATGTACTCGGCGCTGTGGACCGTCGCGAGGTCCTCGTCGGAGGCGACGAACGGATCGGCGACCGTCACGCCGTCCAGGTCCAGCAGGCCGCACTCGCGCACGAGGCGGGCGGTGAGGTGCAGCCGCTCCGGGTTCATGGGGTGCTGCCCGCCGAAGTCGTAGGCCAGCATCGATTCGGCCCAGACGACCTGGAGGGGCACCGCTGACCTGGAGTGCGTAGACATCCCTGCAAGGGTACGCGATCGGCGATATTCCGACGACGTACCCCGATGGGATGCTTTACTACTGCAAGGGACAATCAGGACCTGTCGGATCCACCGGGACCGGCACGGGTCGACACGGTGCCGCTTCGGCGGAAGGACCAGCAAACGGGGCAGAGCGGGCGTCAATGCTAAGTCAACAGCCACGGTGGCTGAAGGACGATCGGAACGGGTACGTCAGGCTGCTGGCCTCGGTCCGCGATTTCATCGACTCCTTCGCGAACAGCTCACCCGCACGCCTCGCCCTCTTCATCTTCACCGCCGTGATCCTGCTCTTCACGCTGCTGCTCAGCCTGCCCGTGGCGACCAGCAGCCGGCAGGTCACGCCCCTGCACGATGCCTTCTTCACCGCGGTGTCCGCCGTCTGCGTCACGGGCCTCACCGTCGTGTCCACCGCGACGCACTGGTCGTTCTTCGGCCAGCTGGTGATCCTCCTCGGCATCTTCATCGGCGGACTGGGCACCCTGACCCTCGCCACGCTCCTCGCCCTGATCGTGAGCAAGCGGCTCGGCGTACGCGGCAAGCTGCTGGCCCAGGAGGCACTCAACAACGCGAGCCGCCTCGGGGAGATCGGCACGCTGCTGCGGATCGTCATCACCACCTCCGTGGTCATCGAGATCGTGCTCGCCGTCGTGCTCATCCCGCGGTTCATGATGCTCGGCGAACCCTGGTGGCAGGCGCTGTGGCACGGCGTCTTCTACTCCATCTCCGCCTTCAACAACGCCGGCTTCACCCCCCACAGCGACGGCCTGGTGCCCTACGAGACGGATCTCTGGATCCTGACGCCGCTCATGGTCGGCGTCTTCCTCGGCAGCCTCGGCTTCCCCGTCGTCATGGTGCTCGTGCAGGTGCGCCACCACTTCAGGAAGTGGACGCTGCATGCCAAGCTCACGGTGTTCGTCTCCCTGATCCTCCTGGTGGCCGGCACGTTCGCCTGGGGATTCCTCGAGTGGGAGAACCAGCGCACCATCGCGAACCTGAGCGTGGCCGACAAGACTATCCACGCCCTGTTCGCCTCGGTGATGACGCGCTCCGGCGGCTTCAACCTCGTGGACCAGAACGACATGAACACCACGACGATGCTCCTGACGGACGCACTGATGTTCGCGGGCGGCGGCTCGGCGTCCACGGCCGGAGGCATCAAGGTCACCACGATCGCCGTCATGTTCCTCGCCATCGTCGCCGAGGCACGCGGTGACAGCGACGTCCGCGCCTGGGGCCGGACCATCCCCCCGGGCGCGATGCGCGTCGCGATCTCGGTGATCTTCATGGGCGCCACCCTCGTCCTGGTGGGCAGCGGCCTGATCCTCGCGATCTCCGGCGAGACCCTCGACAAGGTGGTCTTCGAGGTGATCTCCGCCTTCGCGACCGTCGGCCTGAGCACCAACCTCAGCGCCGAACTGCCGCCGGAGGGCAAGTACGTCCTGTCCGCGCTCATGTTCGCAGGGCGCATGGGCACCATCACCCTCGCCTCGGCCCTCGCGCTGAGGCAACGCAGCACGCTGTACCGCTACCCCGACGAGAGGCCGATCATTGGCTGAAAGACCCGCCCACAACGCACCCGTCCTCGTGATCGGCCTCGGCCGGTTCGGTGCGGCCACCGCCGAGCAGCTCGTCCGGCAGGGCCGCGAGGTCCTCGCCATCGAGCGTGATCCGCAGCTCGTGCAGAAGTTCGCCAGCATCCTCACGCACGTCGTGGAGGCCGACGCGACGAACATCGACTCGCTCCGCCAGCTCGGTGCGCAGGAGTTCTCGGCCGCCGTCGTGGGGGTCGGGACCTCGATCGAGTCCAGTGTGCTGATCACGGCCAATCTCGTGGACCTCGGCATCGACCACCTGTGGGTCAAGGCCATCACGCCGTCGCACGGCAAGATCCTCAAGCGCATCGGCGCCAACCACGTCATCTACCCCGAGGCCGACGCCGGACAGCGCGCCGCCCACCTCGTGGGCGGGCGGATGCTGGACTTCATCGAGTTCGACGACGGCTTCGCGATCGTGAAGATGTACCCGCCGAAGGAGACGCAGGGCTTCACGCTCGCGGAGTCCTCCGTGCGCTCGAAGTACGGCGTCACCGTGGTGGGCGTGAAGTCGCCGGGCGAGGACTTCACCTACGCCCGGCCGGACACGAAGGTCTCCGGCCGGGACATGCTGATCGTGTCCGGGCACGTGGACCTCCTCGAGCGTTTTGCCGGCCGGCCCTAGGGTGCGCGGTACTGCGCCCCGGAAGGCGGCGCGGCCGCCGGGCCCCGGCGGGCCGCACCCGCGCGGGTCCGGAGCCGCACCGTCGACGCCGGCCGAGGGACGGTCCGGGCCCCTGCGGCTGGCGGCATCGCTCGCCGGCGCCGTCGTCCTCGCCGTGGTCGTCCTCGCGGCGCAGATCCACGGGCTCGACCTGTCCGTGTACCGGGAGGGCGCGCTCGCGCTGCTCGGGCGGGCCGGAGACAAGGAACTCTACGACGACGCGCTCATCCAGACGGACACGCGCGGCCTGCCCTTCACGTATCCACCGTTCGCCGCGATCCTCTTCGTGCCGCTCGCGCTGCTCCCGGCGCCGGCGGCCCTCGGGGTGGTCACGGCGCTCTCGTGCCTCTGCCTCGTCGGCGTGGCCGTCGTGGTCGTGCGTTACCTGCAGGCCGCGGCCCCTGCCGGCCCGCGGCACGCCTGGCGGACTCCGGCGGCGGTCCTCGCGGCGATGCTGCTCATCGGGATCAGCGGCCCGTGGCGGGAGGGGCTCGGCTTCGGGCAGGTCAATGCGCTCCTGATGGTGCTGATCCTCGCCGACCTGCTGCGGTCCACCCGCCTGCCCTCGGGCGTGCTGGTCGGGATCGCCGCCGGCATCAAACTGACGCCCCTGGCCTTCGGCCTGGTGTTCCTCGCCCGCCGCGACTGGCGGTCGCTGGCCTGGATGGCGGCGGCGTTCGCCGGGACCGTCGCCGTCGGGCGGCTCCTGGCGCCACGGGAGTCCGCTGCCTTCTGGCTGGACGCGCTGTTCGACGCCTCACGCGTGGGGGCCACGGCCGATCTCTACAACGTCTCGCTCAACTCGCTCGTCGCGCAGTCCGGGCTGGCCGCCGCGGTGCAGCGGCCCGTCTGGCTGCTGGCGTCCCTGGCCGTCGTCGCCGTCGGTTATGTGGCGATCCGGCGGGCCGGCCAGGACGGCGACGGCCTCCGCGCCATCACCGCGAACGCCGTGGTCATGCTCGCGATCTCGCCGATCTCCTGGTTCCACCACTGGGTGTGGATCGCGCTCGTGTTCCCGGTCGGCTACGTGTACGCCCGACGGCATACGGGAGCGCGGCGATGGACGGGCCGGGTGCTGCTCGCAGCCCTCGTCCCGGTGATGCTGTTCTCCTCGATCACCGTGACCCTGACGCTCACCGGCACGGTGTCGGGCGAGGGGCCCCTGCCGCTGCGGCTCTTCACGGGCCTCGGCGTGGTGCTCCCGGTCGCCCTGCTGGCGGTGTGGGCCTCACCGCAGGTCAGGACGACGGCGGGGCCGCCAACCCGCGGGTGATCTCCGCGGCCCGCGCTGTCGCCGCGCGGGCTCCGTCGGTGACGACCCCTGCCAGGTCCCGCGCCTCGAACGTCTCGATGGCCGCCTGCGTGGTGCCGTTGGGGCTGGTGACGGCCCGGCGGAGGGCTGCGGCGTCGGCGCCCTCCTCGGCGAGCATGAAGCCCGCACCCGCAACCGTCTCCCGGGCGATGAGCTCCGACAAACCGGCGTCGAGCCCGAGCTCGACGCCGGCGGCGGCCATCGCCTCGGCCAGGTAGAACGCGTAGGCGGGGCCCGATCCGCTGACGGCCGAGAGCGCGTCGACCTGCTCCTCGGGGATCTCGACGACGGTGCCCGCGGGCCGCAGGAGGTCGCGCGCCTGCGCCATGAGCGCGGGGCCCGCGGAGGACCCTGCGGAGATGGACAGCACTCCCCTGCCGAGGCGTGACGGCGTGTTGGGCATGGACCGGATGACGGGCTGGCCCTCGGGCAGGGCGGCCTCGATCATCGCGATGGACACGGCGGCCGCGACGCTCAGTACGACGGCCGACGGTTTGAGGGCGGTCGCGATCTCGCGGGCCAGCGGGACGACACCCACGGGCTTGACGCCCAGCACGACGACGTCGGCGTCCCGCACCGCGGTGACGTTCGCGGCGTCGTCGTCGGCGGTGGCCAGGGCCGTCACGCCGTGGCGCTCCGCCAGTTCGGCGGCCCGGGCCGACCGGCGGACGGTGGCGGTGACCAGTGCGGGGTCGAGGCCGGCTGCCAGCAGCCCGGCGAGGATGGACTCGTTCATCGATCCGCATCCCAGGAAGGCGATGCGCTGCGCGGGAGGTGTCATGGCCCCATCCTGCCACGACCCGCTTCCAGCCTTCTCCCAGCGTTCTCGGTGCTGCGGTACAAGGAGGCGCCCTACTGTTGCAGGTACCTCATAAGGGTGCGAGTGAGACCGGAATTCCTGATCCGGTCGGGCGCCGGTGGCACCAGATGATTCCCCCAACATCTGGACTGTCCACCGGCGCCATTCCTTTTAATGGACGTCCTGGCGGACGTCCGTTAATCCGTCGGCGGAGCCTCAGTGGCGGAGGTGTTCCCGGGCGAAGCGCAGTGTCTCCGCGAGCCACTCCTCGCGTTCCCCCGCGCCCCGTGCACGGCGGGTGCTCACCTCCACGGCCACCACGCCGTCCCACTCCGACGCCGCGAGATGACCGAGTGCCTCGGCGCACCGCTGCTCCCCCTGGCCCGGCAGCAGGTGCTCGTCCTTGCCGTTGGGCGTGCCGTCCGTCAGGTGCACGTGGGCGAGCCGGCTACCGAGGGCGCGGATCTCCTCGTACGAGTCCATGCCGGCGATCGCGGCGTGCGAGAAGTCCCAGGTGATGCGCTCGTAGGGCTCCGGGATCGGGTTCCAGTGCGGCAGGTACGCCTTCGCCTCGCGGCCCCGGACCTTCCACGGGTACATGTTCTCGACGGCGATCTCGACGCCGTACTCCGCAGCGACCCGCGCGATCCCCTCCGGGAACTCCTCCGCGTACCCGGTCTGCCAGCGGAACGGCGGGTGGGTGACCACGGTCCTGGCGCCGACCTCGGCCGCCATGGCAGCGGACAGCTCGATCTTCGTCCACGCCTTGCCCCACACCTGCTGCGTCAGGAGCAGCGTCGGCGCGTGGATGGCGAAGATCGGCATGCCGTACCGTTCACTGAGGACGGCGAGCTGGTCCGGGTCCTGGCTCACGGAGTTGTTGGTGACCATGACCTCCACGCCGTCGTAGCCCAGGTCCTGCGCCAGCGCGAAGGCGTCGTGCACCGCGAGCGGATACACGGAGGCACTGGACAGGGCCACCGGGATGGCGGGCAGACCGCCGGCGGGTTCCGCCATGTCAGGCCCCCCTGGACAGGGATGTGCGGCGCATCGAGTCGAGCTGGGCGTGCCCCACGCCGGCTCCCGGCAGTGGTTCGTCGGCGTCGAACATCTTCGTGTCGAACCGCCGCAGCAGGAGTCCCTCGCGCAGCGCCCAGGGGCAGATGTCCATGGACGGCACGTCGAACAGTTCGAGGGCGCACTCGGCCACGAGCGCACCGGCGAGTACCTGCGGCGCACGCAGCTCGGAGACGCCGTCGAGGTTGGTGCGGTCCGCGGTGCTCATCGCGGCCAGCCGCTTGGTCCACAGCGTGAGGTCCTCACGCCGCAGTTCCCGCCGGACGAACGGACCGGCGGCCGAGGGCGCAGCACCGGCGATGCGGGCGAGGGACCGGAAGGTCTTGGAGGTGCCCGCGACGAGGTGGGGTTGCCCGAGGTGCGCGAACTGCGGTACGGCCTCACGGAGCGTCGCCCTGATGTAGCGGCGCAGCTCCTTCACGCTCTTGGCCGAGGGAGGGTCTCCCTGCAGCCAGTCCCGCGTGAGCCGCCCGGCGCCGAGCGGCACGGACAGTGCCACCTCGGGGAGCTCGTCGGTACCCATCGCCATCTCGAAGGAGCCACCGCCGATGTCGAGGTTGAGGATGGACTCCGCACCCCAGCCGTACCAGCGGCGCACGGCCTGGAAGGTCACCGCGGCCTCCTGGTCGCCCGAGAGCTCCTGGAGGTCGACGCCGGTCTCCTCCCGCACGCGGGCCAGGACCTCGCTGCCGTTGGCGGCCTCGCGGATCGCGGAGGTGCAGAACGCGAGGAAGTCCTCGGCGTCGTGCCCCGTGGCGAACGCGCGAGCCTCACGGACGAACCCGACGAGCTCGTCCTGCCCCCTCCGCGAGATGCTGCCGTCCTCCTCGAGGTACGCCACCAGCTGCAGGGGCTTCTTGTGGGACGCGAAAGGCACCGGGCGGCCACCCGGATGGGCATCCACGAGGAGCAGATGAACCGTGTTCGACCCTATGTCCAGTACACCTAGCCGCATTGTCCCTGCGCTTCCAGCTCTACTCCCGCTTGTCTTCTGTCTCCGCGCTCCGTCGCAGGCTACTTGCCCGCCGCGACCTTGCGCTTGGCGGGCGCCCGCCGCGTGGTCTTCTTGGGCGCCGGGCCCTTGGCGCGCTTCTCGGCGAGCATGTCGATCGCCTGCTCACGCGTCAGTTCCTCGATGGCCATGCTCCCCGGCACCGTGATGTTGGTGGTCCCGTCGGTGATGTAGGGGCCGAAGCGGCCGTCCTTCACCACGATGGGCTTCTCGCTCACGGGGTCGTCGCCGAACTCGGCGAGCGGCGGGGTGACCGTCCGTCCGCCACGCTGCTTGGGCTGCTTGTAGATCTCCAGCGCCTGGTCGAGAGTGATCGTGAAGATCTCCTCCTCCGAGCCGATGGACCGCGAGTCGCTGCCCTTCTTCAGGTACGGGCCGAAGCGGCCGTTCTGCACCGTGATCTCCGTGCCGTCCTCGTCCTTCCCGAGGACCCGCGGCAGGTTCATGAGCTTGAGGGCGTCCTCGAGCGTGACGGTGTCCACCGACATCGACTTGAAGAGCGAGCCCGTACGCGGCTTCACCTTCGCGGGCTTCTTCGGCGGCTTGGGCTTGCCGTTCTTGTAGTACTCGACCGGCTGGCTGGCGAGCTCCTCTGCGGTGACCTCAGGGATCAGTTCGATCACGTACGGGCCGTAGCGGCCGTCGCGGGCCACGATGGTGCGGCCCGTCTCCGGATCCGTGCCGAGCACGCGCTCCTGCGAGGTGGGTGCCTCCATGAGCTCGAGGGCCTTCTCGGCCGTCAGCTCGTCCGGGGCGAGGTCCTCGGGGACGTTGGCCCGCTGCGGTTCCGTGCCCTCCGGGGCGTCCGGCGGCAGCGGCTTCTCGAGGTACGGGCCGAACTTGCCCACACGGAGCGTGATGCCCTCCGCGATCTCCACGGAGTTGATGCGGCGCGCGTCGATCTCGCCGAGCTCCTCGACGATCGTGTGCAGCCCGGTGTCCTTGCGGTCGCCGTAATAGAAGTGGTTGAGCCACTCCACGCGGCCGGCCTCGCCGCGGGAGATGCGGTCGAGGTCCTCCTCGAGCTCCGCCGTGAAGTCGTAGTCGACGTAGTCGTTGAAGTGCTCCTCGAGCAGGCGCACCACGGAGAACGCGATCCAGCTCGGTACGAGGGCCTGCCCGCGTGAGGTGACGTAGCCGCGGTCCATGATGGTGGACATCGTCGCGGCATAGGTCGAGGGGCGCCCGATACCGCGCTCGTCGAGCACCTTCACGAGCGATGCCTCGGTGTAACGCGGGGGCGGCGAGGTCTCGTGGCCGACGGCCTCGATCGCCGTCGCACCCAGCGGGTCGCCCTTCGCGACGTTGGGCAGGCGCGTGCCCTGCGCGTCGTCATCCGCCCCGTCCTCGGTGCGGTCGGCGTCGCGGCCCTCCTCGTAGGCGGCCAGGAAGCCGCGGAACGTGATGACCGTGCCGGAGGCCGCGAACTCGGCGTCCCGGCCGTCAGCGCTCCGCGCGCCGAGGCGCAGCGACGCCGTCGATCCCTTGGCGTCCGCCATCTGCGAGGCGACGGTGCGCTTCCAGATCAGCTCGTACAGGCGGAACTCGTCGCCCCGGAGGGACTTCGCCACCTGGGCGGGGGTCCGGAACGAGTCACCCGCGGGGCGGATGGCCTCGTGCGCCTCCTGCGCGTTCTTGGCCTTGCCCTTGTACACGCGACGCGCCTCGGGCACGTACTCGGGGCCGTACAGCTCCGAGGCCTGGCGGCGGGCGGCGTTGATGGCCTGGTCCGAGAGCGCCGACGAGTCGGTACGCATGTAGGTGATGTAGCCGTTCTCGTACAGCCGCTGCGCCACCTGCATGGTCACCTTGGAGCTGAAGCGCAGCTTGCGGGCGGCCTCCTGCTGCAGGGTCGAGGTGGTGAACGGAGCGGCGGGACGGCGGGTGTAGGGCTTGGTCTCGACGGACCGGATCTCGAACGCGGCGCTCTCCAGGCCCGTTGCGAGGGAGCGGGCGGCCTCCTCGTCGAGCCGGACGGCGTTGGCGGCCTTCAGCTCGCCGCGGTCGGAGAAGTCCTTGCCGGAGGCGATACGGCTGCCGTCGACGGCGACGAGCTTGGCCGGGAAGGCGCTGCCCTTGGAGGAGTCGGCGGGCGTGAAGGTGCCGGTGAGATCCCAGTACGACGCCGCGCGGAACGCCATGCGCTCGCGTTCCCGTTCGACGACGAGGCGGGTCGCGACGGACTGCACGCGGCCGGCGGACAGCCCGCGGGCCACCTTGCGCCAGAGGACGGGGGAGATCTCATAGCCGTAGAGGCGGTCGAGGATGCGTCGGGTCTCCTGGGCGTCGACCATGGGGATGTCGACGTCGCGCAGTTCGCCGAGGGCGCGGGTGACGGCTTCCTTGGTGATCTCGCCGAAGGTCAGGCGGTAGACGGGGACCTTCGGCTTCAGGACCTGCAGCAGGTGCCACGCGATGGCTTCGCCCTCGCGGTCGGCGTCGGTGGCGAGGTAGAGCTCGTCGGCGTCCTTGAGGGCCGCCTTGAGCTCGGCCACGGTCTTCCGCTTCTCCGGGGAGACCACGTAGTACGGCTCGAAGTCCTTGTCGAGGTCCACCGCGAACTTGCCGACGGAGGACTTCTTCAACTCCGCGGGGAGGTCCGACGGCTGCGGGAGGTCACGGATGTGCCCCATGGACGCCGCGACCTGGAAACCCTCACCGAGATAGCCCGAAATGCTCTTGATCTTGCTGGGGGACTCAACGATGACGAGCTTCTTGCCGTGCTTCTTGTCCGTGGCCTTGGTCGGCACTTCTCTCCTATATATACGGGTGCGATGCCGGGTCAGGAACGCGGGCATCCGGTCCGGCTCGCGCTGCCGGCCTCACCTCACAGTATGCGTCATGAGTACCTGCACAAGGGTAACCGCTGGTTTCAGGGGGCCGGAATCAGGAAGCCCTCGCGGATGAGCTGCTCGACATCCACCAGCAGTTCCGCGGTGAACGCGGCATCCGGCCGGTCCAGCAGCATCGCGAGGGCGCCCGCGATCTGCCCCGCGGTGAGGTCGCCATCGCACGCGGACACGAAGCCGGCGAGCTCCGTGCTCAGGAGGGTGGTCCGGCGGAGACCGGCCCCCTGCCGCAGCAGGATGACCCCGGGGTGCTCCGCACCGGGACGCTGGTGCCGTTCCTCGGTGACGTCGTCGGCCACGAGCAGGAACTCGTCGGCGATCCCGATGCCCGACGCGGCCTGCTCGGTGTGCTCGGCGAGCCAGTCGCCGCGCCCGACGGCGGCAGCGAGGTGGGGGCCCACGGGCTGCTCGATCTCGTGCGTGATCTCCTCGAGCGTCACCCGGACGAGGTCGCTGGGGTTCTCGGGGCGCCGCAGCCAGATCGATCCGAAGCCGATGCCCTCGACGTCCCGTGAGGCGAAGTCCGCGAGGTAGGCCGCGAAGCTCCGCAGGTAGGTATCGCGGTCCCTGTTCTCGGCGGCATCCCGCAGCCAGGTCTCCGCGTACTGCACGGGTGTCAGCTGCTCGCGCTGGATGATCCAGGCGTCGGTACCGGGGGCCACGAAGCCTCGGATCCGCCGGTCCCAGCCGGTCCCCTCGGTGATCTCCCAGTTGCCGAGCAACTGCGCCGCCCCACCCGGGGTCAGGATCCCGGGAAGCTCCCGGACGAGGGTCTCGACGATGGAATCACCGGCGAGGCCGCCGTCGCGGTAAGTGTAGGACGCTGCAGGGTCACCCGTGCGTGGCGTGATCACGAAGGGAGGATTGGACACCACGAGGTCGAACCGCTCCCCTTCGACCGGCTCGAGCAGGCTGCCGCGGCGGAGGCTGACCCGCTCCTCCGGCCGCTGCGCGTCGAGGCCCAGGGCCGGTGCGTTCAGCAGGAGGTTGAAGCGCGCGAAGGCGAGCGCCCGCTCGGAGATGTCGGTCAGGGTGACGTGGCGGGCGTGGGAGAGGAGGTGGAAGGCCTGGATGCCGCTGCCGGTGCCGAGGTCCAGAGCGCGGTCCACGGGTGTCCTCATCACGGCCTGCGCCAGGGTCAGCGACGCCCCGCCGATGCCCAGGACGTGGTCGTGGCGCAGGGGCCCCGGGCGCTGCTCCGAGCCGAGATCGCTGGCCACCCAGAGGTGGCCGCCGACGTCCGAGGCGTAGGGGCGCAGCTCGACGGCGGCGCGCCAGGAGGGCGGTGTCCCCTGGCCGGTGTCGGCGGGGCCGGCGGGCGCGTCGACCGGTCCTCGCCCCACATGGCCGGGCGTACCTCCCGTGTCCGGCTCCGCGGTCGGGGGATCCGCGTGCGTCCGCTCGATGAGCCTGAGCCGTTCGAGCCCGGCCACCCCTGTCCCGGGGAACGCCGCCCGCAGATCGTCCTCCGCCACGTCCTCCCCGAGGAGCCACAGGAGCACCGGGACGGCGCGGGTGTCACCACCGGAGGCTGCGGCATTGCCGTCGCCCGTGCCGGTGCCGGCACCCTCGCGGCCGCCGTCGACGCCGCCCTCCGCCTTACCGGCCGCGCCGGCCGCGTCAGCCTCATGGCGGCCGCCGTGATCCGCGCCGCCGTCATCCGCGCTGCCGTCACCGTCGAGGAGACGCCGGGCCTCGAGGAGGGCGGGCGCGAGCTGGCCGCGGCCGAGGGCGGAGTAGGCGGGGCCGCCGAGGAGCGAGCCGACACCGTCCACCGTGTAGTCGAGCGCTGCCAGGTCCGCGGCGAGGGCTTCGAGCGCCGCGAGGTCGCGGCTCGACGGGGCAGATTCGACGTCGTCACCGAACTCGGGGTTCTGCACGGTGGTCATGCGGCACCCGCCGCCGTCGCCTCGGCCTCGTCCGACTCGCAGCCCTGCGGGCAGCGCAGCGTGGCGGGATCGGCGGCGCACCCGGCACAGTACAGGGTGAGGTTCCGGCAGACCGGGTTGGAGCAGTTCTCGAACGTACTCGTGGGCGCGTGGCACCGCACGCACTTGCCGAGGGTGACGGCGTCGTCGCTGAACTCGAGGTGCATGCGCTTGTCGAAGACGTACAGCGACCCCTCCCAGAGCCCGGCGTCGCGGTACTTCTCCCCGTAGCGGACGATCCCGCCGTCGAGCTGGTAGACCTCCTGGAAGCCGCGGTTGACCATCAGGCTGGAGAGCACCTCGCAGCGGATCCCACCCGTGCAGTAGGTGACGACGGGCTTGTCCTTGAGGTCGTCGTACCGGCCGGAATCGAGTTCGCGGACGAAGTCGTGAGTGGTCCGCACGTCGGGCACCACGGCGCCCTTGAACCGCCCGATCTGCGCCTCGAGGGCGTTCCGGCCGTCGAAGAACACGACCTCCTCCCCCGCTGCACGCCGGGCGTCGACCAGCGCGTGCAGTTCCTCGGGCGTGAGGTGGGTGCCACCGCCGACCACGCCGTTCCCGTCGACCTTCAGTTCACCGGGAGCACCGAAGGAGACGATCTCGTCGCGGACCTTGACGCTCAGGCGCGGAAAGTCCTCGGCACCGCCGTCGGACCACTTGATGTCCATGCCCTTGAAAGCCGGATATTCGCGCGTCGTCCTGACGTATTGCTTCACGGCGCCGATCTCTCCGCCGACCGTGCCGTTGATGCCGTCCTTCGAGATGAGGATCCTTCCGCGCAGGCCCCACTTCTCGCAGAGAGCGCGCTGCCACAACCGGATCGCCTCGGGGTCGGGCAGCGGCGTAAAGGCGTAATAGAGGGCAATACGGTTCATCGACACGACTTAAAGCCTACTTTGCGTCTCGAAACGGTCAGGCTCGCGGCCCTCTATGTCCTTCACCGCCCGCCGAGAACTAGGGTTCAGCACATGGGCGCACAAGTAGACCGAGAACTCCTCCGGACATGGATCACAGGATGGTCAGCATGCCGGGGCTACGAGCCGCACGACGACGGCCGCACCACCTCCGTGCTCCTGACGGACCAGCAGGACCAGACGGAGCACTTCCTCTTCGAGCCCTCCACGGAGCAGTTCCTCGACGTGGCCGCCGAGACCCGGCAGGACCCGATGCGGGTGCTGACCGTCGTCACCAGCCGCATGCAGGAGCTGATCGATGCAGCCGCCCCGCTCCGGATGCGCGTGACCGACCGTCAGCAATCCCTGATGAGGGTCGACATGCACGGGCAGGACGTCGAGGACCCGAGGGCGCCCGGCGACGACTTCGTCCTCGGGCGCATCCGTGACGGGGCGTGCCGCCGCGTCACGGTGCACTCCCATGGGCGCCTCGCGGCCCGGGGATCGGTGTCCGCGGTCGGCGAGTACGCGGTCTACGACCGGATCGTCACCGAGGAGGAATTCCGGCGGAGAGGACTCGGCAGCTACGTCATGCGCGCCCTCACCGCCGGGGTCCTGGAGGACGACGTCACCACCGGGCTGCTCATGGCCTCCGCCGACGGGCGTGCGCTGTACGAGTTCCTCGGGTGGCAGCACCTGATCGATGTGTTCGTCATCAGAGGATAAGCATCGTTTCCAGCGTCCCTGCCCGCACGCCGATGGGAGAATGGCGGCGTGGCTGCGCACGACTCCCTGATTCCCCTGCTCGGGGGCGGACCCGACCCTGAGCAGCTGCTGCATGTCCGCGAGATCCCGGCGCGGGATGCCGAGCACGCGCCGTGGCCCGAATGGGCCCACCCCGACGTCGTGTCCGCCTTCGCGGCCCGCGGTGTGCATGAGCCCTGGCGCCACCAGGTGGAGGGCGCCACCTCCGCCCACGACGGAGTGCACACCATCGTCGCCACGGGCACCGCGTCCGGGAAGTCCCTCTGCTACCAGTTGCCGGTACTCGACGAGATCCACCGCAGCGAACTGGCCAACAGGGCCACCCTCGCGCCCAACGGATCGGTGGCGCTCTACCTCGCGCCGACCAAGGCGCTGGCCGCGGACCAGCTGTCGGCCATCAACGCGCTGAAGCTGCCCACCGTCCGGGCCGACACGTACGACGGCGACACCGAGTCCGGTGCGCGGCGCTGGATCCGCGACCACGCCAACCTGGTCCTCGCCAATCCGGACATGCTCCATTACGGCATCCTCCCCAACCACACATGGTGGGCGCGTTTCTTCCGGCGGCTCAAGTTCGTGATCATCGACGAGGCACACAGCTACCGGGGGGTGTTCGGGTCCCACGTCGCGAACCTCCTGCGGCGGCTCCGCCGGATCTGCGCGAGCTACGGGGCGCACCCCGTGTTCATCGGTGCGTCGGCGACCTCGGCGGCACCCGCCGCCTCCTTCGGCCGGCTGATCGGTGCTCCCGCGCGGGCCGTCGACGAGGACTGCTCACCGCACGGTTCCACCACGGTGGCCTTCTGGGAGCCGCAGCTCACCGGCATGAAGGGCGAGAACGGTGCCCCGTCCCGGCGGACGGTCATCGCCGAGACCTCGGACCTGCTCGCGAATCTCGTCTCCTCGCAGGTGAGGACCATCGCGTTCATCAAGTCGCGGCGTGGGGCGGAGAGCATCGCGCAGACCACCCGGCGGATGCTCGAGGACGTGCATCCGAGCCTGCCGCACCGGATCGCCGCCTACCGGTCGGGCTACCTGCCGGAGGAACGAAGGGCCCTCGAATCATCCCTGCGCAGCGGCGAGCTGCTGGGCGTGGCCAGTACCTCCGCCCTGGAACTCGGGATCGACATCTCCGGACTCGATGCCGTCCTCGTGGCGGGGTGGCCGGGGACCCGCGCTTCCCTCATGCAGCAGATCGGCAGGGCCGGGCGGTCCGGTCAGGACGCCATCGCCGCCTTCGTGGCGAGCGACGATCCCCTCGACACCTACCTCGTGCACCATCCGGAGGCCGTGTTCGACCTCGCCGTCGAGGCCACTGTCTTCGATCCCTCCAATCCCTACGTGCTCGGTCCGCACCTGTGCGCTGCGGCAGCCGAGCTGCCTCTGACGGAGGCGGACCTCGACCTCTTCGGGGCGACGTCCGAAGCCCTGCTCGGCACCCTGTGCGAGCAGGGCTTCCTGCGGCGCCGGCCCGCCGGCTGGTTCTGGACGCACCCCCAGAGCGCCGCCGCGATGGTGAACCTGCGCGCCGACGGCGGCGGGCCGATCAACATCGTGGAGGCGGACTCCGGTGCCCTGCTCGGGACGATGGACTCGCCCCAGAGCCACTACCAGGCACATCCTGGTGCGGTGTACGTCCATCAGGGGCGTACGTACGTCGTCCAGGAACTCGACGAGCAGGACCACTGTGCCGTGGTGGCCCGTGCCCATCCGGACTACTACACACAGGCCCGGGACGTCACGCAGATCGAGGTGATCGGCCGGGATGTCAGTGCGTTGTGGGGAGGTGTCCTCGCGAATTTCGGTGACGTGAAGGTCACCACCCAGGTGGTGTCCTTCCAGCGCAAGGCCTTCTCGTCCAACGAGATCCTGGGCGAGGAACCGCTGGAGCTCGAGGCCCGGGACCTGTTCACGAAGAGTGTGTGGTTCGAGATCAGCCCCGAGTTGCTGGAGGCCGAGGGGATCCTCGCGGAGGAGCTTCCCGGAGCGCTCCACGCCGCCGAGCATGCCGCGATCGGGCTGCTGCCGCTGGTCGCCTCGAGTGACCGGTGGGACATCGGCGGTGTGTCGACCGCACTGCATGCCGACACGGGCCTGCCGACCATCTTCGTGTACGACGGGCACCCGGGAGGCGCGGGATTCGCCGAGCGTGGGTTCGAGGCGGCCCGCACCTGGCTGTCGGCGACGCGCGACGCCATCGAGGCATGCGAGTGCGAGTCCGGCTGCCCCTCGTGCGTGCAGTCACCGAAATGCGGGAACAGGAACAATCCGCTGAGCAAGGGTGGCGCCGTCGCGGTGTTGTCCCTCATCCTCAATCAGGCCGCGGGTGCTTCCACCGGCGGCGACCTGTCCGACGTCGCACCGGGGCCGGGAGACGGCGACGGGGCGGGTGCCTCCGTCGCGGCTGCGCGGCCCGCCGCCGCTGGCCGCGGCGGTGCATCGACGGGCGGCTGAGTCCTTCTCCCGGCGACGATCGACGCAGCCGTCCTCGCCGTCCCAGGTCTGTTCCGTGGGCTGTCCGTCGTGGGCCGCCTCGGCCGGTCGACGGCCCTGCGCCGGCCCCGTCGCTCGCCCTGTTCACGGCGGTGGCCCCGCCCTCGCCGCGCCGACCGCGTCCGGCAACAGGCCGCGCCCGTCGACCGAGACCCGGATCATGGCCGTCCCGGACCCCGTGGTCCCGACAGAACACGCCCGCATCACCGCACCATGCTGCCGCGCGACCACCTCTGCGGCCCTGCAGGGGTCACCGGGTGTGAGGCCCCTGGCGACGTCCGCCGCCGCCAGTGCCGCCAGGTCCGCTGCGGTCGCAGCTTTTCGACGCACCCGCGGCGGCCTGCAGCAGGAGGGCCGCGGAGGCGATCAGGAGTAACGCCAGCAGTGCCAGTCCCGCCATCAGCAGCGTTCCCGCACCTCGCTCCGGATCCGGCCGGTTCCCTGCGCCCCGGGGTGCCTGCTTACCCACGGTGTTCCTCCTTCCCTGATGCCGAGGCATGCAGTTCGATGTCCAGCAGTTCGACGACAGGGCCCTCGACCGTCGATCGCACCTCCACCGTCGTCCACCCCGATCCGGACATGACCCGGACCGATGCATGACGTCCCGCGAGCCGCTGGACCGTCTGTTCCACGGACTCGCTGTTCTCGCCCCGCATGACCTCCCGGGCGCCGGCACGGGCTGCCTCCTCGAGTCGGAGCTGGACGGCACCGACCTGCGCGGTGCCGATCAGGAGCGCGAGCAGGACGACCAGGACGGGGAGCACGACGGCGACCTCGGCGGTCACCGAGCCCTGCTGCCCTCGCTCCGGCTGCGACTGCGGCCGGAGCTGCGGCCTGAGCTGCGGCCCAGAGGATGCACCGGCGTCACCTTCGCGCACGGACCTGCCCGGGCCGCCGTGCATCAGCCGAAGTTCAGCGCGGAGGTGATCAGGGACATCAGGAGTCCTTTGACCTCCCCGCTCGACAGGACGGCGACGAGAAGCGCGGCGAACCCCACCGCGGCGAGTGTGGCGATCGCATATTCGGCAGTCGCCATTCCTGCTTCCGCCTCCGACGGGTCCCGCCGATGGCGGATCGCCCTCTGGTTCGATCTCCGGCGCCGCGTCTCTGCGCGTCTGGCTGCACGGTCATCGACAGGTGTCGCCCCCGGCGAGATCCCGGCGGTGGTGCCACGCGTGGTGCTGCTCCCTCCTTCACTGCCATACGCGGATGCCCCGCCAGCCCCTTCGACGGTGCCGGCCGCGGGGTTGCTCCCGCCTGCACTGCCATACACCGACACCCCTCCGACCCCTCCGGAACTGCCAGCCGCGGCACTGCTCCCCTCCTGCACGAGCACTCGCACTCGTACTACCACTTCCTGCACGACCACCTCCGGTACGGCCGCCTGCACCGACCGGGTGAACCGGGAGGAGCCCGTCCGGGAGATCCTGTGACGGCGGGACCACCGAGAGGGGCGCCATGGGACAGGCACCTCCGGCGTGGTCGAGTGTTCCTCCCGGCGTCGCCCGCGCCGCGCCCCGTCGTGGAAGCGTGCTCCTTCCGATCGGACCCGGATCGCCGGCTGCGGCTCCGCTCGGATGGGCGCCGGTCGTCCGAGGGATATCGTCCCCGAAGCCGACGCTGACGCCACTCGGATCCCCGAAGGACTGGTCCTCCACCGTCCCGTTGCGCGATCGCATTGCCATGACATCTCCTTCGTCGACGCGGAACCTGATCCACGTGGGGTGAGCGACGGTCGCCGCTCCCCTACTCTGGCGCTGTCACGCCGGGCACCGGGCGGTGGATCCGGGTAAGTGGATAACCCCGCCACTCGCGGCATCGGCAGGAGAAACATCCGTCATCCCGAGCAGCCTGCGAGTCCGGGGAATCCGGGGAACCAGAACCGCCGGAGAACCAGCGAACCCAGAACAGCCCGAGCAGCCGGGGAACCAGCGAACCCAGAACAGCCCGAGCAGCCGGGGAACCAGCGAACCCAGAACAGCCCGAGCAGCCGGGGAACCAGCGGACCCAGAGCAGCCCGAGCAGCCGGGGAACCAGCGGACCCAGAGCAGCCCGAGCAGCCGGGGAACCAGCGGACCCAGAGCAGCCTGAGCAGCCGAGGAATCTGCAGAACTCCGGGGCCGGCCGGAATCGGCCGGCGGAGCAACCGAGGCAGGTCCGGACGATGTCCCTGGATGACCTTCCGCTGAAGCGCTTTTGAGGTAGGGCTAGAAGACCGGCAGGAGACCGAGGACGACGGGTATCACCCCGAGGCAGATGAACGCCGGCAGCGAGCACAGCCCGAGCGGCAGCACGAGTCGCACGCCCAGCGCGGCGGCCATCCTGTCGATCTCGCGATTCCGCCGTCGTCGAAGCTGCGCGGCGTGCGCGTGCAGGAGTGCCGCCGACGGCGCGCCCGTGGTGGTGGCGAACCGTAGACCTTCCCGAATCGCCGCGACGGTCTGCGCCGGAGAGTGCCCGGCGCGACCGCGGCGCGGGACGTGCAGCGCCCCGCCGGACCCACGGCGCGGGACGAAGAGCACCTCGCCGGGCCTGCGGCGACGGTGGCCGGACCACGCGCCACCGGCGGGACTCCCCGGCGATCCCCCTGCCTGCACTCCCCCCGATGTCGACATCGGCTCCGACACCGGCTCCGACACCGACTCCCACGCCGACTCCCACGAAGCCCCCAGGAGCCGTGCTGCGCAGACCCGCTCCAGGGCTGCCCCCACGCCGGGTTCGCAGGCGTCGGCAACGACCGACAGGGCGCTCTCGACCGATGCTCCGGCGGCGACCATCGCACCGAGCAGGTCGAGCATCAAGGGGGCATCGCGGAGACCCTGCCCCTCCACACCGCCCTCGGCTGCCCGGTTTGACCCCGGAGCGCGTCCCGAGGAAAGCATGAGGACGGCCGATCCCGCGGCGAGCAGCAGGGCCACCGAGACCCCCGCCATCACGGCGCACCCCCTTCCGCATGGCGTACGAGGCGGCGTGACCAGATGCGGGAGGCCATCATGAGCAGGACGCCCGCGGCGAGAGCCGACCGCCCGGGGAACGACCCCAGAAGGATCTCCAGGGGATTCAGCCCCAGCGCGAAACCGAGTGCCAGCCCGACGACCGGAAGCCACGCGAGGAGGACGACCGTGGCACGCGGCCCGGCCAACGCCGTCTCCCGCGCCGACAGACCATCGAGGTCGGCATCGAGTTGCGCGGCGTACTGTTCGAGGATCCCCGCCAGGGGTGCTCCGCTGCGCTCGGCGACGATCAGGCACCCCGACAGGTCGACCCACAGACGGGCGAGCCGTTGATGCGACTGCCCCCGCGCGGTCGGATCCGTGACCCGCCCCGTCGCCTCGCGCAGGGCATCGGGAACGCTCAGGCCCAGCTCGGCCGCCCGGCGCGCGGTGGCGATCACGGGGAGCGCCGCGCTCGCGAAGGTGGTCGGGGCATCGCCATAGACCCGCTCCATGTCCGCCCAGAGGACGTGCGCCGGGCGTCCCGCCCGGAGGAGCCCTGCGAGTTGGTGGACGAACAGCGGTAGCTCATGCAGGTCGACGGCACGTCCCCTGCCGGGATTGCGGGCCCTGCCGCGGCCATGCCCGGAACCGTACGGAGGCCTGGATCCGACCTGGCGAACGACTGCCACCCCGGGCACCCGGCCCGGCGCTGCCCGGGGCAGCGCGAGGATCAGGCACGCGGCCGCCAGCAGGAGGGCGACGACCACCCCGGTCATGGCGCCGAAGGGGCAGCGTGCCGCGCACCGGGTACCGACGCGACCCCGGTCCAGCCCACCCGACGGGCGAAATCCTCCCAGCCGGCAGCACGACGGCAACCCGCTCCGGAGTCCGTCAGGACGGGTCGGACGGTCAGTGCGGCACCCCGCCCCAGCTCGAGCAGGCCGATGCTCTCCACCCGCCGACCACGAGCATCCCGCACGAGGTGCACCACCACGTCGAGGGCGCTCGCGGCCTGCAGTGCGAGGGCGTCGGCCGTCAGCCCCGCGAGCGCTGCGAGCGCACTCAGTCGGGCCGGCACGGCCTCGGCGGAGTTCGCATGGAGGGTCGCTCCGCCGCCGTCGTGCCCCGTATTCATGGCCGCCAGCAGTTCGCGCACCTCCGCACCCCGGCACTCGCCGACCACGAGGCGGTCAGGCCTCATCCTCAGGGCCTGCCGGACCAGTTCGGTGAGGTCGAGAACCCCGGCGCCTTCGAGGTTGGCATGGCGGGACTGGAGCCCCACGGTGTGTGGATGGTCGGGGTTGAGCTCGGCGGCATCCTCGACCAGCACGACACGCTCATGAGGGCCGGCCAGTCCGAGCAGGGTGGAGAGCAGGGTGGTCTTGCCGGTTCCGGTCGCACCGCTGATGAGGAAGTTGAGGCGGCTTCGCATCATCAGGGTCAGGGCCTCGGCCGTCATGGCCGCCACCGTTCCGCCCGCGGCGAGTTCCGCGAGGGAGAACACCCGCGGACGCCGGATCCGGATGGACAGCAGGGTGCCCGACGTCGAGATGGGCGGAAGGACGGCGTGGATACGCAGTCCGTCGAGGCGGACATCCACCGCCGGGCATCCGTCGTCGAGTCGCCGCCCGCCTGCGGCGACGAGCCGGACGGCCAGGGCGCGGACCTCCTCGTCCGTCGTGAAGAGCCGACCGATCCGCTGGAGGCCGGTGGCGCCGTCGACCCACACCTCGCCGGGGCCGTTGACGAGGATGTCCGTGACGGACTCCTCGGCGAGGAGGTGCTCCAGCGGGCCCAGCCCCTTCAGTTCTGCCCTCACCCGGTCGACGGCCGAGAGCGCGCCCTCCGAACCGAGCAGTCGTCCGCTGGATCCCACCGCATCGGCGAACGCAGCCCCTGTCGGGCGGAGGTCCCCGGCCAGGACGGCCTTGCGGACGGCGTCCACCATCGAAACCGCCTCCGGGTCGCGTAACGGCAGCGGGCCGGTACCGGTCCGATCTCCTCCGCCGGATCGCGCTGGGGTCATCCCGAGGAGACGCACCTGCCGCCGCGTCGTCCCGTCCGATCCGCCGTCGCTGCTCATCCTGTGTTCTCCAGCCCGGCGCAGACGGTACGGACGACCTTCCGTACCCTGCGTGGCAGGGCGAAGCCGAGCATGCTGCCACCGGCCTCCGCCGCCGCGGCCCCGCGCACGACGGGCAGGTACGGCAGCGGATCCGTCCTCCCGGTGAGCTCGGCCACGTGCCATGCGTCCAGCCCGTCGAGCACCGGGCCGCGCAGCACCACCGTGACGGGTACGGAGCCGTAGGCGGACAGGACATCGTCCACGGCCGCGACACTGCGTGGCCGGGACGGCACGAGCAGCACGAGGTGGTCGCAGGAGGACGACAGCGAGCGGTCGACGGGGTTCCTGCCGCCGAGGTCCACGACGCTCAGGTCGAACGCGCCCCGCGCGGCGTCTAGGACGGCGGTCGCGGATGCCATCCCCTCGCCTCCGTCCGCTGCACCGGCGGAGTGGGACAGCACCGAGAGGTTGCCGTCGGCCGGCAGCGCGGACCTCAGCTGTGCCGCATTCAGTGTTCCCCGAAGCTCCCGCAGGTCGCTCCAGCGGACCCCCGGACGCTCGTCGAGACCCAGGGCGAGATCGAGTCCACCGGCCAGCGGGTTGCCGTCCACCAGCAGGGTGGCTCTCCCCTGCTGCGCCAGGCTGCGCGCGCACCAGAAGGCGAACGTGCTGGCGCCGCACCCGCCGGCCGCGCCGAGGAAGCCGACCACCGATCCGCCGGCTGCGGGGTTCAGGCGTCCGGCGAGGTGTTCGGCGAGCCAGCCGGCGCCCTGCGGCAGGACGACCACCCGCGACGACGCGAGGTTCGCCGCGGCACCCCAGATCCTCGGCTCGTCGTCGGACGCGCCCACCACGATGACCTCCCGGTGCCCGGTCGACCCTCCCTCGGCCTGGTCTGGCCCGACGAGCAGCACGGCCGGGTCCAGGGACAGGGCCTCCCCGAGTCCGCCGACGAAGGCCGGGGCGACCCCGGCAGCCGCGCACGCCCGTGCCACCTGGTCCTGCACGTACTGGGAACCGCCCGCGAGGACCACGGGCCGCCGTCGGGCGTTCGGTGTCCAGGCCTGGTCCCTCATGCACCCAGCGTCGCGACACCCGCTCCATCGGTCCCCCGCGCCCGCCGCTATGTGGACAAGGAGCGGATTGAAGGAATGACACCGCCACCGCCGAGAATATGGACATGTACATCGCCGTGGCACCGATGCCGCCCCATCGGGGCGGGGGCATGGTGGCGCTCCAGAGCCTGGATGCCCGCGGTGCGCCGATCGGCGATCCGGTGGTGGTGGACCGGGCCGGCTTCACCGCCGCCGTCGCGGAAGCCGAGGTCCGGCGGCCGCGCTGGGTCTGGGAGGGCACGCGCCGCTGGTATCCCGACCTGCTCTCGGGCGGTGTCACGGTGGACCGCTGCTGGGACCTGACCCTGACCCGCGCCATCCTCGCGCACGCGCCGGCGTGCCGTCCCTCCCCGTACATCGACTCCCTGCGGGCGACGGCGCAGACGGACGACGGGACGGAACCGGCGCGGGTCTCGCTGCCGCCGCTTCCGGCCGCGCCGAACCAGCAGTCGCTGTTCGACGAGCCGCAGGGCGTGGCGGGTCCGTTCCTCGACGACGTCGTCGGGCAGCTGGGCGACCAGCTGGCCGCCGTCGCCGGCGCCGCCGACGCGGGGCGCCTCAACCTGCTCGTCGCGGCCGAGTCGGCCGGGGCCCTGATCGCCGCCGAGATGGAGTTCTGGGGCCTCCCCTGGCGCCGGGACATCCATGAGGAGCTGCTGGAACGGAGCCTCGGCCCGCGGCCGGCGGACGGCGCCCGCCCCGCGGAGCTGGAGCGGCTCGCCGGCGAGCTGCGGGCCGCTCTGGGGAACCCCGCGCTCAACCCGGATTCACCGCAGGACGTCCTCCGTGCACTGCACCGGGCAGGGATCGAGGTGAAGACGACCCGGTCCTGGGAACTCGAGCGTCAGCAGCACCCGGCGATCCTGCCGTTGCTGGCCTACAAGAAACTGTCGCGGCTCCTGACCGCCAACGGCTGGAACTGGCTCGATACGTGGGTACACGACGGCCGTTTCCGTCCGGAGTACGTGGTCGGTGGCGTGGTCTCCGGACGCTGGGCATCACGCGGTGGCGGAGCCCTGCAGATCCCCCACCAGGTGCGCGACGCGGTGAGACCGGACGAGGGCCACGTCTTCATCGTCGCCGATGCCGCGCAGCTCGAGCCGAGGGTCCTGGCCGCCCTTGGCAGGGATTCGGCGCTCGCCTCCGCGGCCCGGGGCCGGGACCTCTACCAGGGCATCGCCGACCAGGGATTCGGTGGTGACCGCGCGAAGGCGAAACTCGCCATGCTCGGCGCCATGTACGGGGCCACCAGCGGCGAGTCCGGCCGACTGATGCCCCAACTGACCCGCGCCTACCCGCGCGCCATCGGGGTGGTCGAGGCCGCGGCGCGGGCCGGGGAGGCGGGCGAGGGCGTCTCGAGCCACCTCGGCCGGGGATGCCCGCCCGCGTCGGAGGACTGGCGGGCCCGGCAGCGCACGACGACGGCGGAGGAACAGCGCAGGGCGGACGGCGCAGCACGGGCCCGCGGCCGCTTCACGCGGAACTTCGTGGTGCAGGCCTCGGCAGCGGAGTGGGCGCTGTGCTGGCTCGCCGAGGTCCGCCGTCGCCTCGCCGCGAGCACCATCCCGGAGCCGCGGAGCCGTATCGCCTTCTTCCTCCACGACGAGGTGGTGCTGCACGTCCCGGCGGACCGGGCGGAGGAGGCCGGAGCCATCCTCGACGATGCCGCCCGCGCGGCGACCCTCCTGATCTTCGGGGACATCCCGCTCGAGTTCTCCATCACGACCGTCACGGTCTCCTCCTACGCCGACGCGAAGTGAGGCTCGGCTCACAGGGGTGCCGGGATCTCCAGCGACCGGTCCCACGGCCGTGTCCAGCCGAGCCCGTCGAACACCGCGTCCAGCAGCAACGCCGTGAACCCCCAGATCACGGCGTCCGGCGTGATGAAGGCCGGTGTCCGGCTGACGAACCCGTTCCGCCGCACCACGGCCGTCCGTCGGTGTGCCGGGTCGAGGAGCAGGCTCACGGGGCTCCGGAAGACCGCCTCCGATTCCGCCGCGCTCACCGCGTGCACGGGTGACTGCTCCGCCCACCAGCCGACGACAGGCGTGACCAGGAAGTTGCTCACGGGGAGGCCGACCTCCGGCAGCGCCCCCACGATGTCGATGCCGGCGGGATCCAGTCCCGTCTCCTCCTGCGCCTCGCGGAGGGCCGCCGCGCCCTCGTCCGCGTCCTCCGGGTCGATCGCGCCGCCCGGGAACGCCACCTGGCCCGGGTGGTTGGACAGGGACGCCGATCGCATCACGAAGAGGATGTCCAGGTCGTCGCGGTCGAAGCCCGCGGTCTCGGGCGCGGATGGAGCGCCCTCGCGGACGCCGAAGAGGATGAGCACCGCGGCCCGGCGGCTTTTGGCGGGATCCAGCCTGGCGAACTGCCACCCCCCGGGCTGGACGAGGGCCGACCCGGAGGCGACCTTCTCCGTCACCCAGGCGGTCAGCTCGTCGTACGCCGTTCCGACCGGGGGCCTAGGCACCCAGGCCGTGCCCGGCGTCTCGGAGTTCGGCACGGGTTCGTCCGGCACGCATGAGCTCCAGCAGGTCCTCCCGGCCCGGCGCCAGTTCGTACTTGAGCAGTTTCGCGGCCTTCATCGGGTCGGTCTCCCCTTCCCCGAAGGACGGACACAGGGCGGCGACCGGGCACACGGCACATGCCGGCTTCTTGGCGTGGCAGATCCGTCGTCCGTGGAACACCACGTGATGGGACAGCATCGTCCAGTCCTTGCGGTCGAAGAGGGCCGCGACGTCCATCTCCACCTTCACCGGGTCCTCGGAGGTGGTCCACCGGAACCGGCGGGCCAGCCGCCCGAAATGGGTGTCCACGGTGATACCCGGGACACCGAACGCGTTCCCGAGCACCACGTTGGCCGTCTTGCGCCCGACACCGGGCAGGGTGACGAGGTCCTCGAGACGGGCGGGGACCACGCCGTCGAACTCGTCGACGATGCGCCGGGACAGTGCGAGGAGGCTGTTGGCCTTCGCGCGGTAGAAGCCCGTCGGCCGGATGATCTCCTGCAGTTCGATCTCGTCTGCTTCCGACAGGGAACGCGCATCCGGGTAGCGCTCGAACAACGCCGGCGTGGTGAGGTTGACCCTCACATCGGTCGTCTGCGCGGAGAGGACGGTCGCCACGAGCAGCTCGAACGCGTTCCGGAAGTCGAGCTCCGCCACCGCGTACGGGTAGGTCTCACCCAGGATCCTGTTGATCTTCCGCGCCCTGCGCTTGAGCGCGACCGGTGACTCCTCCTCGACCCTGGGTTTCCTGCCTGCCACGAACGTGTCTCCTTCTCAGCGGTACTTCTCGGACCACCCCGGGCTATGGCAGGGGCAGGGCTCAGTCGCGGGGGGCACGCTCGATGTTGCGCAGGTCCCGCAGGATGCCGACGGCACCGGTGCGCTTGTCCTGGACCAGGAACTCGCTGCCGCGATCCTCGATACCCACTTCCCAGTCTCCGGGCTGCAGGCGGAAGACCTCCCGGCCGGTCTGCTCGTCGTAGACCGGCCGCTGGGAGCCGACGGCGAACCAGAACGCTTCGACGACCGCTTCCTCGTCGGCCGAGCGGGTCGCCGTGATGGGTTCCTGCCGGGACTTCTCCTCGACGGACGCATCGGCAGCCGCGTGGTTCCGCGTCGCGTCGTCCCGGACGACCTCGTGGACGCGCGTCGCCTCGGACCGGGCCGCATCGGGCTGCGCGGGGGTGGAGGTGGCGGAGGAGACGGCGGAACCGTCGGTAGCGCCGTCACCGGAGGAGGAGCCGACGGCGTGGGCGCCCGTCTGGCCGGCCGCCGACCGGTCGTCGGCCCGGGCCTCGCCTGCCGGAGTACCGGACGAGGTCGCGGTACCGGACGCGATCGGGGTCGAGGTCCCGCGTTCCATGCCGGACTGGCCGGCTGCAGCGGCACCGGCACCCACGGCGCCCGCCCCGCCCGCGCCGTACAGGCCGGCACCGTTCTGGCGGACACCCGCGGCAGCCGGGTTGACTTTGGCCGGGCTCGGTTCGTCCGTGTCACCGGGAACCGATCCGGTCTCCCCCTGCGGCGCGGGCTTGGCCGGCTTCGGCGGACGGGGGCGCGCAGGGGTGATGGGACGGGCCGCCGTACGGGCGGGAACCTCGGGACGGTCCGCGAAGTCGTCCTTGAGGACGGGCAGGAACGGCGCGACGACGGTCGCGGCCAGCATGCCGAGAGACCCGATCAGCGCGACCAGGGGCCCGACCTGGTAGGCGGTGGCGGTCTGCAGGAAGAAGAAGGTCGCGGCCAGGACCGAGGCGACCGAGGCGAACTGGTCGACGGACAGCGACCCGACCCGGAGCCCCGAGCTCCCCAGCCGGCGGGCTGCGAGCAGTGCGAGTGCGATGACGGGCAGCAGGATGCCGATGCCGATGAAGAAGAGGGACGCGCTGCTCCAGAAGTTGGTGTAGAGGACCCTGCCCCCGATGAAGGGCAGCAGTGTGCCGATGAAGACGAGCGCCACGCCTCCCCCGAAGATCAGTTCCCGCAGGGTGAACGGACCCGCGACGGCCTTGCTCGCGCCTTCCGGAGCGTCCGCCGTCGTGGTGTCCGACCCCGGAGTCCCGGCGACCGTCGTGCCCGAGGCCGATGGGTCGGACCCCGTCGTGCCGGTCACGGACGCACCGTCGCCGTGCACGGAGCCGGGCCGTGCTCCCGCCGATGCGACGCCGGTGGCGCGCTTCCCCTCGGATGCTTCGGTCATGGTGTACTCCCGTTCGTAGCGCTCATCGCCGGCAGCCATCGGCTGCAGGTCGTGGATACCTCCTTCCACCCTAGCCACCGGCCCGCGCCTTCTCCACCGACGACGGGCGGGGATCCGCACCGCTCGCCGCACAATCACCCCAGCTCGGCTAGAGGCTGTGACGACGGGCACACAGGGCACGGAGAACTCGGTAGTGTTCCCTTGAAGCACGCTGGTAGGCGTGCCGACGAGCGCGCCGACGCGCGGTCGCCCCACCCGGCGTCGTGCGTCCCGTCCGTCACCGACCACGTCATCGATCACGTCACAAAGGGGTAGAACATGAGCGCCGATCGCCAGGGCGACGCCTTCGAGAACCTGCTGCACGAGGAGCGCCGCTTCCCGCCGAGCGAGGAGTTCGCCGCGAACGCCGTCGCGCAGCCGTCGCTCTACGACGAGGCACGCGAGCAGGGCACCGAATTCTGGGCCAGGCAGGCACGCGAACTGCTCACCTGGGACCAGGACTTCACGGAGACCCTCGACTGGTCGGATGCCCCGTTCGCCAAGTGGTTCGTCGGCGGAACGGTCAACGCCGCGTACAACGCCCTCGATCGCCACGTCGAGGCCGGCCTCGGCGACCGCGTCGCGATCCACTTCGAGGGCGAGCCCGGCGACACCCGCACGATCACCTACGCGGACCTCACCCGCGAGGTCAAGAAGGCCGCGAACGCCTTCGAGTCCCTGGGCGTGCAGAAGGGCGACCGGGTCGCCGTCTACCTGCCCATGATCCCCGAGGCAGTCGTCACGATGCTCGCCTGCGCACGGATCGGCGCCGTCCACTCCGTGGTCTTCGGCGGCTTCTCGGCGGACGCCCTGCGCAGTCGCATCGACGACGCCGAGGCGAAGCTCGTGGTCACGTCCGACGGCACGTACCGCCGCGGCAAGCCCAGTGCCCTCAAGCCCGCAGTCGACGGCGCCCTCGAGCGGGAGGGCCACACCGTCACGAACGTCGTCGTCGTCCGGCGGAACAACGAGCCCGTCGACTGGACCGAGGGCCGGGACCTCTGGTGGCACGACGTCGTGGACACGGCCTCCGACGAGCACACCGCCGTCGCGCACGACGCCGAGCACCCCCTCTTCATCCTCTACACCTCAGGGACCACCGGGAAGCCGAAGGGCATCCTGCACACCACCGGCGGGTACCTCACGCAGACCGCGTTCACGCACCGCAACACCTTCGACCTGCACCCCGAGACGGACGTGTTCTGGTGCACGGCGGACATCGGCTGGGTCACCGGGCACAGCTACGTCGCGTATGCGCCGCTGGTGAACGGCGCCACGCAGCTCATGTACGAGGGGACGCCGGACACCCCGCACCAGGGGCGCTGGTGGGAGCTCATCGAGAAGTACAGGGTGTCCATCCTGTACACCGCGCCCACGGCCATCCGGACGTTCATGAAGTGGGGCCGCGACATCCCGAAGAAGTACGACCTCTCCTCGATCCGGGTCCTCGGGTCCGTCGGCGAGCCCATCAACCCCGAGGCGTGGATGTGGTACCGGGAGGTCATCGGCGGCGGCAAGGCCCCGATCGTGGACACCTGGTGGCAGACGGAGACGGGTGCGCACATGATCGCCCCGATGCCCGGGGTGATCTCGACCAAGCCGGGCTCGGCGCAGGTGGCGGTCCCCGGCATCGCCATCGACGTCGTCGACGAGATGGGTGCCTCGGTGCCGGACGGCTCGGGCGGCTACCTGGTCATCCGCGAGCCGTGGCCGGCGATGCTCCGCGGCATCTGGGGTGACCCGCAGCGCTTCAAGGACACCTACTGGTCGCGCTTCGACGCGATGTACTTCGCAGGGGACGGCGCCAAGAAGGACAGCGACGGCGACATCTGGCTCCTCGGCCGGGTCGACGACGTCATGAACATCTCGGGCCACCGCCTCTCGACCACCGAGATCGAATCGGCCCTCGTGAGCCACCCGTCGGTCGCCGAGGCCGCCGTCGTCGGAGCGACCGACGAGACGACCGGTGAGGCCGTCGTCGCGTTCGTCATCCTGCGGGGTTCCGCGAAGGACGACGACGACATCGTCACGACCCTGCGCAACCACGTGGCCAAGGAGATCGGCCCCATCGCGAAGCCGCGGAACATCCTGGTGGTCCCCGAACTGCCGAAGACGCGCAGCGGGAAGATCATGCGCCGCCTGCTCAAGGACGTCGCGGAGGGCCGGGAGGTCGGCGACGCGACCACACTGTCCGATCCGACGATCATGCAGCAGATCGCCGTCTCGCTGCGCAAGTAGCGGACATACCGCGCTCCGGAGGAGCCGGAGACACGAGAGGCCCCCGCGGAAGCGGGGGCCTCTCGTGTCCGTACGGGGTCAGCCGATCGTGGCGTCGACCGTGACCTCGATGTTGCCGCGCGTCGCGTTGGAGTACGGGCAGACCTGGTGTGCCTGCGCGACGAGCGCGTCGGCCGTCTCCTGGTCCACCCCGCCGATCTCGGCGTGCAGGGCGACGGCGAGCTGGAACGCGCCGCCGTCGACAGGGTTGATGCTCACCTCGGCGGTGACAGCGGTGTCGCTGATCTTCGCCTTGCTGCGGCCCGCGACGAGCTTCAGGGCACTGTGGAAGCAGGCGGAGTAGCCGAGGGCGAAGAGCTGCTCGGGGTTCGTCGCCCCACCGGCGCCGCCCATCTCCCTGGGCACCGCGAGGTCGACGACGAGCTGTCCGTCGTCGGTGTGCGCCTTGCCGTTGCGTCCGTCGCCCGTCGCCGTGGCCACTGCCGTGTACAGAGCACTCATGCGCATCCAACCTTTCTCCGGGGGTGCCTTGGTCGGCCACCCGCTTCCTAGTAGACTAACTAGTAACTCTACAGCGGCGCAATTCGCCGGCTGTCCTCCGACGACGAAGATGGGAAGCATGATGGACGCCCCCCTGCCTGTCCGCGAACGCCTCCTCGCCTCGGCCACCCGGCTCTTCGAGGAGAACAGCATCCGCTCGGTCTCCGCCGACAAGGTCATCGCCGACGCCGGTACCACCAAGGTCACCTTCTACCGGCACTTCCGGTCGAAGGACCAGCTCGTGGTGGCGTACCTCGATGCGCAGCTCGAACGGCTGCAGTCCGCCCTCGACACCGAGCGGGAGACCGGCCGGGACGCCTGCGCCGTGCTGCTCCGGCTGGCCGCCGCCAACGGGGACGCCGCCTGCCGGCCCGGATTCCGCGGGTGCACGTTCATCAACGCCGCCGCCGAATACCCCGCGGAGGGCAACGTGGTCCGCGCCGCCGTGGAGCGGTACCGGTCCTGGCTGCACGGCGTCGTCGCCGGCCTGCTGGCGGAGCTGGGCGTGGACCGGCCCGATGCCGTGGCGGACCAGCTCATCATGCTGCGCGACGGCGCCATGGTCCACGGATACATGGGCGATCCGAGCGCCGTGACCGAACAGCTCACGACCGCGGGGCGGGCCATCATCGCCGCACACCTCCGCACGCCCCTGCCGGCCTGAGGCGGGGGCCACGACGCCGGCAGGCGCCGGAGGCCGAACCTCCGATGTGACGTTCGTCCTGAAAAGTGGCCCCCCGGAGGACGACGGAGGATGATTTCAGCGTGTCCACTACCGTGCAGCAGCCCCCCGTCTCGAATCCGCGCATGGCCCGCCGCGTCGCCGGAGCCTCGTTCGTCGGCACGGCCCTCGAGTCCTACGACTTCTACGTGTTCGGCACCGCTGCCGCGCTCGTCTTCAACACCGTGTTCTTCACCGAGCAGGATCCGCTCGCCGGGACGCTCTCGGCGTTCCTGGTCTTCGCGATGGGCTTCGTCGCACGCCCCCTCGGCGCGATCCTCTTCGGACACCTCGGCGACCGGATCGGCCGCAAGCGCACCCTGATCTGGACCATCACCCTGATGGGACTGGCGACAGGCACCGTCGGGCTGCTGCCCGACTACAACACCATCGGCGTCTGGGCGCCGATCATCCTGACGGTGCTGCGGCTGCTGCAGGGCCTCTCGCTCGGCGGTGAGTGGGGTGGCTCGATCCTCATCGCGACCGAGCACGCCGAACCCCGCAAGCGCGCGCTCTACGCCTCGATCCCCCAGCTCGGATCCCCCGTGGGCACCATGCTGATCTCGGCCATCTTCCTGGTCCTCGCCGTCGTGGCCCCCGAGGTCATGACCACCTGGGGCTGGCGCATTCCGTTCCTGCTCGCCTTCCCCTTCCTCGCGGTCGCGATCTACCTGCGGCTCGCCATCGACGAGACGCCGGTGTTCAAGGAGACGAGCCGCAGCCACGCCCTCCCCCGCGTCCCCTTCCTCGAGGTCCTGAAGTCCCAGCCGGCCGCCATCGTGATCGCCATCGCCTCCGCCGTGCTCGGCATCGGCTCCTACTTCCTGATGGTGACCTACACGCAGGCCTATGGGACCGACACCCTCGGGCTGTCCCAGGCGACGGTGCTGAACGCAGCCCTCGTGGGTTCCCTCCTGCAGCTCGTCACCATCCCGGCGTTCGGCTACCTGGCGATGCGCATCGGCTCGGCGAAGGTGGTGGCGGGCGGCGCGCTCGGGACGGCCCTCATCGCCTTCCCGCTCTACTGGGTCATCAGCATCGCCACCGAGCCCCTCTACATCGCGGCGATCATCCTCGGCGGCATCCTCCCGACGGCGAGCTGGGCCGCGCTGGGCGGGCTCATGGCGGACATCTTCAAGCCGGAGACGGCGTTCACCGCGCTGTCCTTCGCCTACAGCATCGCCGCGATCATCGCCGGCTTCGCGCCCTCCATCACGCAGCAGTTCGGCATCGTGACGGACGGCGCGTGGTGGCACCCCGGCGTCGTCCTCGCCGTCATGAGCCTCGTGACGGCGGTGGGCGCGTTCGGCGCGGTGCGGCTGCGGGCGCGGCTGGCCGGTCCCGTGGCCGCCCCTGCGCGTGCGGCATAGTTAGGGCATGACCCAGCGCACGCCCAGCATCCTCGTGATCAACGGACCGAACCTGAACCTGCTCGGCACGCGGGAGCCGGCCGTGTACGGGACGGCGACGCTCGACGACGTCGTCCGCCTCGCCGCGGACACCGCGCGGGAGCGAGGGTGCAGCACCACGGCGATGCAGTCCAACCACGAGGGCGAGATCATCGACGTCATCCACGCGGCGCGCTCGACGTCGGACGGGATCGTCATCAACGCCGGCGCCTTCACGCACACCTCGATCGCCATCCGGGACGCCCTCACCGGCGTCGGGCTGCCGGTGGTCGAGGTGCACATCAGCAACGTGCACCGGCGCGAGGGGTTCAGACACCACTCCTACATCTCCGGCGTGGCCGACACCGTGATCGTCGGCGCGGGGATCGACGGCTACCGCCTGGCCGTCGACCACCTCGCCCGCCGGCTCGTCATGGCCGCCGACGCCGCCGAAGCCGCCACGGACGCCGACACGGGCGCCGCATCGTTCCCGAAAAGTTAGCGTAGGCCGCCGCCGCACGGACGGCTCCGGGTCCTCCCATAGGGCACGATGGTGCTATGACGGACATCACTCCCGCCGGAAGCGCGGCCACCCAGCCCGAGAACCCCGACGCACCCCTGCTCGAGGTGCGGAACCTGGCGGTGAGCTTCCGGACCACGCACGGCGAGGTCCGCGCGGTCGAGGACGCGAGTTTCAGCCTCAAGCGCGGCAGCGCGCTGGCGATCGTCGGGGAGTCGGGCTCGGGCAAGTCGACGACGGCGATGGCATGCATCGGCCTGCTGCCCGGCAACGGCCGGGTGACCTCGGGCAGCATCCTGTTCGAGGGCCAGGACCTCGCGACCCTGCCGGAAGCGAAGATGCGCTCCATCCGTGGCCGCGCGATCGGGCTCGTCCCGCAGGACCCGATGTCGAACCTGAACCCGGTGACGAAGATCGGCACGCAGGTCGCCGAGACGCTCCTGGTCCACGGCATGGCCACCAAGAAGAACGTCAAGCAGCGGGTCATCGAGGTCCTGACCGCCGCCGGGCTGCCCGACGCCGGCGAGCGCGCGAAGCAGTACCCGCACGAGTTCTCCGGCGGGATGCGGCAGCGGGCGCTGATCGCGATCGGCCTCGCCTGCCAGCCGCGGCTCCTGATCGCCGACGAGCCGACGTCGGCCCTCGACGTCACGGTGCAGCGCACCATCCTCGACCAGATCGAGACGATGACCGAGCAGCTCGGCACGTCCGTCCTGCTCATCACGCACGACCTCGGCCTCGCCGCGGAGCGGGCCTCGCAGCTCGTCGTGATGCACCGGGGGCGCGTGGTCGAGACCGGACCGGCCGAGCAGCTGCTCAACGATCCGCAGCACCCCTACACGCAGTCGCTCGTCCGCGCGGCGCCGAGCGTCGCCGCGGTGCGGCTGCGGCCCGGTGCCTTCACGGCGGATGCCGCCTCGCGCCTGAAGCTGGCCGAGGCCGTCTTCGCCGAGCACGAAGCCGGGCACGAAACCTCCCACGACGCCGGGCACGACGGCGGGCATGAAACGTCCCACGACGCCTCCCATGAAACCGGGCACGACGGCGGGCATGAGGCCGGACCTGCAGCGGCGGGCGCGCATGCAGCGACGTCGGCGTCGGACCGGCCGGTCCGGGCCGCCGGGGCCACGGGGTCCGCCGGGACCACCGGGACCGCCGGCCAGCCCGTGCACGCCGCGCCCCCGAACATCGTGGAGATCCGCGACCTCACGAAGATCTACAAGCGGCGCGGGAGCAAGGAGGACTTCTACGCGGCGAAGAACGTCACGCTCGATGTCCCGCGCGGCCAGACCGTCGCGATCGTCGGCGAGTCGGGCTCGGGCAAGACCACCACCGCGCGGATGCTGCTCAAGCTGATCGAGCCGACGTCCGGGACCATGACCTTCGACGGCATGGACGTGGCCACGCTCGACAAGGCGCAGCTCAACGACTTCCGCCAGCGCGTGCAGCCGATCTTCCAGGACCCGTACTCCTCGCTGAATCCCATGTTCACGATCGAGCGCATCGTCGAGGAACCGCTCAACGCCTACAAGCGCGGCTCGAAGAAGGAGCGCGCGGCACGGGTGCGGGAACTGATGGACCAGGTGTCCCTCCCGCAGAACGCCCTGCGGCGCTACCCCGCGGAGCTCTCGGGCGGGCAGCGGCAGCGTGTCGCGATCGCGCGTGCCCTCGCCCTGCAGCCCGAACTGATCGTGTGCGACGAGCCGGTCTCCGCGCTCGACGTGCTCGTGCAGGCGCAGATCCTCAAGCTCCTCGGCGACCTGCAGTCCGAGCTGGGCCTGAGCTACCTGTTCATCTCCCACGACCTCGCCGTGGTGCGCCTCATCTCGGACTACGTGTGCGTGATGAAGGACGGTGAGCTGGTGGAGGCCGCCAGCTCGGAGGAGGTCTTCCAGAACCCCCGGCACCCGTACACCCGCAGGCTGCTCGCCTCCATCCCGGGCAACGAGCTCAAGATCGACGAGGACCTCGCGTCCTAGGGCGGCTCACCAGCTGATCCGCTCGAACGCGTCACGCAGCTTCTGCCCGCGTGACGCGTTCAGCGAGGACACCCAGGCGATACGCCCCTCGAGGTGGGCGCGGAACCCGCTCCGGCCGCGCGCCTGCGACGCCGGCCCGTGCAGCGTGCAGTTGTGCAGGATCGCCTTCAGCGCCTCGTACTCCGTCCGGGTGACGTTGGGATGCGCGTTGACGACGACGCCGGTCACGGTCTGCCGCACGCCGCTTCCACGGACGCGCGTCTTGTGGGGATTCACCGCGTGACCCTCGTCCGTGACGATGCGCTCCACGCCCCGGACGAAAGCGTCGGCGCGCCGCGCGAAGGCCGCCGGACCGCTGAACGCGAGGTCGTCGGCGTACCGCGTGTACACCCCGCCCGATGCTTCGGCCCAGCCGGTGAGCCGCGCATCGAGTCGTCGCACGGCGAGGTTCGCGAGGGCGGGCGACGACGGTGCCCCCTGCGGCAGGTGGGCTGCCCGGAGTGCCTGCGCGAGACCGGAGCGCTCCCCGGCGGTGCCGCCGTCGGGCATCGACCGGAGAACGGCTTCCGGCACCGAGTGGGTGCAGAGCCCGGTCAGGGCGTGGGCGGTGGCCTCCGGGTAGCCCGCCTGCCGGAGCACGCCGAACACCCGGCCGGGCGGGACGCGGGCGAAGAACGAGACGAGGTCGAGCGTGATCACGACGGCGCAGCCGGTGTGCGGCGTCGCCCCGGTGCGCGCGCTGCGCCCGGGCACGAAACCGTGGGCCGCGGGATGCAGCGGGATCGGCAGGAGCAGCCGGTCGAGGACGCGGCGCTGCACCGTCCGGAGCCGGATGCCGGGCACCTCGAGGAGCCGCGGGACGCGCCCCGGCCGGGAGCGCCACACGTACCGGTAGTGCTGCAGCGGCGGCCCGGCCCGGTGGTTCCAGTGCCGCGTATCGGCGAACCAGTCGAGCTCGCCCGGCGGCAGCCTCAGGTCCCGGGAGAGCCAGGCGAGGTCCCTGGACTCCTGCTCCACAGGGCCCTCTGCCTCGAGGGCGGGTGCGTGACCGCGCGCAGCGGCCGGTGCGTCCGGTTCCCGCACGAGGTACTGCGCCGGGACGATCGGCCGGCCGGCGGCCCGCGCCGTCGAGACGGCGTCGGTGAAGACCGGTTGCGCCTCGATCCAGCGGGCCAGTTCCCGGGGTGCCCCTCCCGGCCTCCGCGGATACCCCGTCAGCGTCGCTCGCACCAACGGGCCGAGCCACCGCCGGCGGGCGCCGAGCACCGCCGCGCCCGCCCGCACCAGGTCCTCACGCTGCCAGCCGGACGCGTCGAGGAACGCGTGTGCGAGGAGGAGAGCGAGTCCGGGGGCGTCCGGACCGGGTATGCGGGCGAGGACGTGGGATGCCGGCGTCGGCGGGTGGGATGCGGTCTGCCGGGGGGTGCGCTTCCCCGGAGCCTGCGCGTCGGCGCGCCCGTGGCGCCGGACCTCGCTCCCAGTGGAGCGCCGGCCGTCGGTGGTTCCCCTGCCGTCTGCTGCCGTGCCGTCCGTGGCTCCCCCTCGGCTCGTCGGACCCGTGCTGCCGTGCGGACGGATCCCGGCCGACCTGTCCTGCTGTTCGGGCACTGAGCTGCGCGGAGCGCAGTCGGGTGCCTGAGGCGCCCTGTGCTGGTCGGTCTGCGTGCCCCGGGGTAACCCCGGAGAGGAACGCGCACTGCGTACGCGCACCGCCTCGGCCGGGATCCGTCCGGGCCACCCTAGCAAGGCGAGCGTGGCACCGCGGCGTCATGGACTGCGCGCGTGTCGGTCGGCGCCTACAGTGGCGGGAGCAGCAGTCGGACCGGACAGCGGGAGGCACGATGGGTGAGCAGGACGGCAGGGGCGGCACGACGACGGACAGGTGGTCGGACAGGTGGGCGGACGGCTGGCCCGCCCTGCGCGTCGCGGACTGGCAGGACACGCAGGCCACACTGCACATGTGGCTGCAGGTGGTCGGCAAGATCCGCATGGCGCACGCCCCGCTGGTCAACCACTGGTGGCAGGTGCCGCTGTACGTGACGCCGCGCGGACTCGGTACCTCCCCCATCCCGTACCGGACCGGCATGTTCGACATCGAGGTGGACGTCGTGGACCACCGGCTGGTGGTCCGGAGCAGTTCCGGCGAGGACCGGACCGTGCCCCTCGGGCCGCAGTCCGTGGCCGCATTCCACGCGCACACCATGGAGGCCCTGGCCGACCTCGGCATCGACGCGCCGATCCGGCCGGTCCCCACGGAGGTGGACCCCGCCGTCCCGTTCGCCGAGGACCACCAGCATGCGTCCTACGACCCCGACGCCGTCACGGCGTTCTGGCGGCAGCTCGTCCAGGCCGAGCGGGTCCTCACCCGGTTCCGCGCGGAATTCCTGGGCAAGGTGAGCCCCGTGCACTTCTTCTGGGGGGCCATGGACCTCGCCTGCACGCGTTTCTCCGGCCGGCCCGCGCCCCTCCACCCGGGAGGCGCACCGAACTGTGCCGACTGGGTGATGCAGGAGGGCTACTCGCACGAGCTGTCCAGCTGCGGGTTCTGGCCGGGCGGCGGGGAGGAGGGAGCCTTCTACTCCTACGCCTACCCCGAACCGGAGGGGTACCGCGACACCGTGATCGATGTTCCGGGCGCGTTCTACAGCTCCGAGTACCGCCAGTTCCTGCTGCCGTACGAGGCGGTGCGCACGGCGGAGGACCCGGACGCCGCACTGCTCGCCTTCCTGCGGGCCACCTACGCCGCAGCGGCGACCACGGGCGACTGGGACCCGGGCCTGCTCCTCGACCCGGACCGGCTCGAGGCGCACAGGCGACACTAGGGCCTACGGAAGCGGCCACCAGCCCGGAGGCTGGTGGCCGCTTCAGCGCCGGACGTCGCCTACTTCCGGCGCGTCTTCGGATCGAGGGACTCGCGCAGCGATTCGCCCAGCAGCGTGAAGCCGAGCGCCGTGATGGCGATGCATGCACCCGGCAGGAAGGCGAGCTGCGGTGCGACCGCCAGCTCGGCCTGGGCGTACGTGAGCATGCGCCCCCACTCGGCTGCCTGGGGCAGCCCGCCGCCGAGGCCGAGGAAGGACAGCGCGGCCGCGTCGATGACGGCGGTGGCGAGCGTGAGGGTGGCCTGCACGATCACCGGCCCCATGCTGTTCGGCAGCAGGTGGCTCATCGTGATGGTGCGGCGGCTGAGGCCGAGGGTCTGCGCCGCCAGGATGTAGTCGGCGCCCCGCTGGGACAGCATCGAGGAGCGCAGGAGCCGAGCGAAGATGGGGATCTGCGAGACGCCGATGGCGATCATGATGGCGTAGGAGCTCTGCCCCAGCACGGCGGCGATGCTGACCGCGAGGAGCAGGTTCGGGACGGACAGCAGGATGTCCACGAAGCGCATGATCACGTTGTCCACCCAGCCGCCGAGGCCTCCGGCCAGCACGCCGAGGAGCATGCCGCCCGCCAGGCCGAGCGCCGTCGAGACGACGCCGATGAGCAGGGATGCCTGGGCACCCCAGATCAGCTTGCTGAGGACGTCCCCGCCGAAGCGGTCGAGTCCGAGCGGGAACCCCTCGATCTCCCCGGGCCCGGGGATGGTGGTGGGGGTGATCGACGTACGGCCCGGGAGGTCGTTGCCGCCGTAGGGCGCGAGGATCGGGGCCAGGATGGCCACGAGCAGGAACAGGCCGATGATGACGGCGCCCACGATCGCCTGCGGGTTCCGGCGGAGGCGGAGGAACGCGTCCTTCCACAGGCCGGTCCCTCCCCCGGTGTCGAGCGCGGGATCGGTGGGGGCCGCTGAACCACCGGCGGCGGGAGGCAGGATGGTACTCATTGCACACGCACCCTCGGGTCGATGACGGAGTAGGACAGGTCGACGATCAGGTTGATCAGCGCGTACAGGATCGCGATGAAGATGATGAAGCCCTGCAGCACGGGATAGTCGAGCCCGAAGATGGCATCGCGCAGGAACCGGCCGATGCCGTTGAACGCGAAGACCGTCTCGGTGAGCACCGCTCCCGAGATGAGCAGGCCGAGCTGCAGGCCGATCGTGGTGACGACGGGGAGCATGGCGTTGCGCAGGATGAAGCTGCCGCGGATGGTGCGCTCCAGCAGGCCCTTCGCCCGGGCGGTGCGCACGTAGTCGGCGTTCTGCACCTCGAGGACCGAGGCGCGGGTGATGCGCACGATGATCGCCAGGGGGATGGTGCCGAGTGCCAGGCCGGGGAGGATCAGGTGCAGGAAGGCGTCCCAGGCGGCGTCGTACTCGCCCGTCAGCAGGCCGTCCAGCACGTAGAACTGGGTGTAGTGGGTCGCGTCGATGCGCGGGCTCTGCCGGCCGTCCGGCGGCAGGATGGACCACTGGATCGCGAACAGGTACTTGAGGATGAAGGCCAGGAAGAACACCGGCACGGTGATGCCGATGAGGCTCAGTACCACCGAGCCGTGGTCGAGGAACCGGCCGTAGTGCCGCGCGGCGAGGTAGCCGAGCGGGATGCCGACACCGATCGCGAAGATCAGGGCGATGACGGTGAGCTCCAGTGTCGCGGGGAACCGGGTGGCGAACTCCTCGAGCACCGGGCGTCCGGTGTTGATGGAGACGCCGAAATCGCCCTGCAGCAGCTTGCCGATGTACGTCAGGTACTGGGTGATGAGGGGGCGGTCGAAGCCGTAGAGCTCGTTGACCCGGGCGACGGCCTCGGGGGTGGCCTTCTCGCCGAGCAGTGCCGTGGCCGGGCCCCCGGGGAGGCTGCGCACCCACAGGAACAGCAGGATGGACAGGCCGAACAGGGTGGGGATGAGCAGGGCTATCCGCTTACCGATGACGCGTAACACTGGAGGTCCTTCCGAATCGACCGGCGAGAGCCGGGCAGGGGTGGCACACGCACGGGCCAGCCACCGGGATCAGTGGCCGGCCCGTGCTGCGTGTCGTTGCTACTCGCTCAGCTCGATGTCCGTGAAGACCTCGTCGTTGACGGGGCTCGCGGGGTAGGAGGTGACGCGGGGCGCGAAGGCCAGCGAGGGAGCCGGGTGCGCGAGCGGGATGGCCGGGTTGAACTCGGCGATCTGCTCGTTGATCTCCTTGTACCTCTCGGTCTGCTTGTCCCGGTCACTCATGCCGCGGGCCTCGTCGAGGGCCGCGAACAGCTCGGGGTTGTCGAAGCCGAATTCGAGCTTCTCCTGGCCGAAGAAGACGCCGATGAAGTTGTCGGTGTCGTTGTAGTCGCCGGTCCAGCCGAGCAGGTGCAGGCCGTGGTCCGGGGTGCCCTGGACCTGGTTCAGGTAGTCGGGCGACCAGGCGGCGGGAGCCGGCTTGACCGTGATGCCCACCTCGTCGAGCTGTGCCTGCAGGTTGGTGAAGACCTGCTCGGGGGTCGGCATGTACGGGCGGGAGACGTTCGTCGGGTAGTTGAACGTGACCTCGAAGCCGTCCGGGTAGCCGGCCTCGGCCAGCAGTTCCTTGGCCCGCTCGGGGTCGTAGTCGTACGTCGTGACGTCCTCGTTGTAGCCGTCGACGACCTCGGGGATGAACTGGGTGGCGACCTTCGTGCCCTCGGGCAGGGTCTGCGCCACGAGCGCGTCCTTGTCGATCGCGTACGCGATGGCCTCCCGGACCTTCGGGTCCTTGAGTTCCGGCACGGCCTGGTTCATGCCCAGGTAGAGGATGGTGAACGGATCGCGCGGGGTGATGTTGTAGCCGGCGTCCTTCAGCGACTGCGTGTCGGCGGGCGCCACGAGGTCGTAGCCGTCGATGTCACCGGCCTCGAGGGCCTGGCGGCGTGCCTGGGGGTCGTCGATGATGCGGAAGATCGTCTTGGTGATCTGCCCCTTGTCGCCCCAGTAGTCGTCGTAGATCGACAGTTCGAGCTGCTGGCCGACGTTCCAGGCGTCGAACTTGAACGGGCCGGTACCCACGGGGTGGCCGAGCGCGTACTCGCTGAGCGAGGGGGCTTCGGCGGTGCCGCCGATCTCGTCGGCCGAGAACTCTTCCAGCGCCGTGGGGCTCTGCATGCCGAAGGCGGGCAGCGAGAGCGCGGCGATGAACCCGGCGAACGGCTTGGCGAGGTTGACGGTGACTTCGTTGTCGCCGTTGGCCTCACAGGACTTGTAGACGGCCTTCTCGGGGCTGTCGGCGAAGCCGCGGAACAGGGAACCGTAGTAGTACGACGTCGTCTCGGCCTGCTGGATGCCGGTCCAGTTGTACCAGCGGTCGAAGTTGAAGCAGACGGCTTCCGCGTTGAACGGGGTGCCGTCGTGGAAGGTCACGCCCTCCTTGAGTTGGAAGACGGTGGAGAGACCGTCCTCGGCCGTCTCCCACGACTCGGCGAGCAGCGGCGCGGGGTCGGCGGTACCGGCCTCGACGCCCACCAGCCCCTCGAAGATCTGGCGGCTGACGCGGAAGGACTCGCCGTCGTTGGCGAAGGCCGGGTCCAGCGACTTCGGGTCGGCGGACGCGGCGAAGACGAAGGTGGAATCGACGGCGGCGTCGCCCTCGGCCCCGGTGTTCTCCTCACGCTGGCTCTGCACGCAGCCGGTGAGGAGGAGCGCTGCTATGGAGATCCCTGCGGTGAGCGCCGCGCGTTTCCTCGCGAAACCTGCGCCGCGCACGGATGTGCCTCGATTGGTCATGTAGTACTCCTGGTGGACGAGTGATTCCTACCGGATGGACCGGTAGCCATGGGACCACGACGGCGAACGCGCTGATCCGTGTGACGAGCCTAACTTCCGGGCGGCCCGCCAGCCGTATTTCGGGGGCATCAGTGGTTACGATTTGGCATCACAGGTGGTACGGCCGTCGCCGGTAACACCCGGGAAATACCTGCGAAACCGGAGGAACCATGAGCGGGACCGGAACTGCAACATCCGTGCGCTACCGGCGCTTCGCGGAGGTCGATGCCCGCGGGTACTCGCCGCAGTACGACGAGTGGTGCACCGGCGTCAGCGACGACGACGAGCTCCTCGCCCTCCTGGACACCCTCCCGCCCGCGCGGCGCCAGCCCGTCCTGTTCCTGGGTGCGGTGCGATTCGTGGGAGCTCCCCTCGGCGGTTACGGCGCCTTCCGGGCGTTCGTCGTCGAGCACTGGCAGGACATCCGCCACGTCATGGAGACCCGGACCACCCAGACCAACGAGGCAGGGCGCTGCGCCGTCCTCCTGCCGAGCCTCGCGGCGATCAGCGCCCGGGAGGGCAGGCCGCTGGCCCTGATCGAGGTCGGGGCGTCGGCCGGCGCGTGCCTCTACCCGGACCGGTACGCGTACGCCTACTCCCCCGGCCCCTCGCTCGAGCCCGAGGGTGGCTCCCCCGTACCCCCGCTCGCCTGTTCCGTGGCCGGCGACGTGCCGCTGCCCGCAGCGCTGCCTCCCGTGGCCTGGCGTGCGGGCATCGACCTGAACCCGCTCGACGCGCGGGACGACGACGACGTCCGCTGGCTCGAGGCGCTCGTCTGGCCCGAGCACACCTTCCGTGCCGAACGCCTGAGGGCGGCGCTCGGCGTCGTCCGGGCGGACCCTCCGCTGCTCGTCCGCGGCGACCTGAACGAGCAGGTCGTCCCGCTCGTCCACCGCGCCCCGTCGGACGCCGTCGTCGTGGTGTTCCACAGCGCCGTCCTCGCCTACCTGGACGCGGACGGGCGGCGCCGGTTCCGGGACACCATGCTGCGGCTGGTGTCGGACCGCGGGCGCCCGGTGCACTGGCTCTCGCACGAGGGGTACGGCACGCTCGACGGCGTGCCCGGAGCGATGGAGAAGGTGCCGGGCGAGGAGGACGGGAGGTTCGTGCTGCAGCACAACGGCCGGTCGGTGGCACGCACGGGACCGCACGGGCAGTCCATCGAGTGGCTCTAGGGCCGCCCTAGCCCCGCGTGCACTGGCCCGCGGACACGGCGTCGGCCAGGTTCGGCGCGCCCTCGGCGATGGGACGCAGTTCCTCGAGGGACAGCGCGTAGCCCACGGGGGCGTCGGCGGTCGACTTCGCGAAGACCACGCCGGCCACGTGGCCCTGCAGGTCGAGCAGGGGCCCTCCGGAGTTCCCCTGCTGCACGTTGGCCGCGAGGCTGTAGATCTGGAGGGGCCGGGGGTCGGCGCCGTAGATGTTGTTGACGAGCACGGGCGAGAGCCCCTGGACGCTCGCGGGCTGGATCCGGTACGGGCCGCCCGCGGGGTAACCGGCGAACGCGGCCGTCGTGCCCGGCTCGAGTTCGTCCCCGAGCGGCAGCGGTGCGGCGCGGAGGTCGTCGACGGCGATGACGGCGATGTCGCGGGCCGTGTCGAGCTGCACCACCCGGCCGGGCAGCGCACCCCCGCCGGGCACCTCGACCACGGGCTCGTTCACGCCGGCGACGACGTGCGCGTTCGTGATCACCCGGCCCGGCGCGACGACGAACCCGGAGCCGGTCTGGTTCTGGCCGCACTGGAACGCGGTGCCGGTGATGCGGACCACCGAGGCGGCCGCGGCCGCCAGCTCGGGGGTGTCCACCGAGGCGTCGGGCACCTCCGCCGGCGTTGCAGGACCCACGCTCTCGAGGATGGTCGGGATGCCGTCGTCGACCGCGATGGTCCGCAGTTGCGCCAGCCAGGTGCGCACCGGACCGGGAGTGGCCGCGTCGATCCCCTGGATCACCCGCGAGGCCGCCAGCGGCTGGGACAGGAAGGGCACGCCCAGGGTCCCGACGCTGAACGCGAGCATCGACAGCACGAGGGCGGCGACGACGACGTTCACGGCACCGCCGAGGAGGCGGTCGACGATCCTCAGGGGCGGGACGTCGGACCAGCGGCGGATCGAGGCGCCGAGCGCCGAGCCGACGGCCTGGCCGACGATGATGAGGACCACCACGGTGCCGATCACCGCGATCAGGCGCCAGGGGTTGTCGGGCACCCACGCGCTGACGAGGGGGATCGCGAAGAACGCCGCGACGGCCCCGGCGACGAAGCCGGCGATACCGCCGAGGGTCACGAGGAAGCCGTTGCGGATCCCGGTCACGAGGTAGCCGAGGAGGACCAGCACCAGCACGAGGTCGAGGAACGTGAACCCCGCGAGGCTGAATTCGGGCACGTACGTTCTCCTGGCTCTGGACGGCGGGAGGATCGCGCACCTCCGGACACTGCGAGCGATTCTAGCCGCGCAGCATGGGAACAAGCATGGCAGGACCATGTGAACGAACCCTGAAGTGCCGGAATACCGGCCAGGGGACCGTGTAGCTGTCGTCACAACAGCTCCGGTACGGCAAGATGGACAGCAGAAGACAGCGGGGACCGCCGCGGAACGACGCAATTGCATCAGGAGAATTCATGGACATCGAGGTACTGCGCCGGGCGCCCCTCTTCGCATCGCTGGGCGACGACGTCTTCGCGGCGCTGACGGACGAGCTGATCGAGGTGGATCTGCCCCGCGGTTCGTCGGTCTTCCGTGAGGGCGACCAGGGCGACCAGCTGTATTTCATCGTCTCCGGCAAGATCAAGCTCGGACGCACCGCCCAGGACGGGCGCGAGAACCTCCTCGCGATCCTCGGCCCCGGCGAGCTGTTCGGCGAGATGGCGCTGTTCGACCCGAGCCCGCGCACCGCGACGGCGACCGCCGTCTCGGAGACGCGCCTCGCCGGCCTGAAGAACGAGGACCTGCGGACCCTCCTCGAGACGCGTCCCGAGGTGTCGGCCCAGCTGCTGCAGGCGCTCGCCCGCCGCCTCCGCCGCACCAACGAGTCGCTCGCCGACCTCGTCTTCTCCGACGTCCCGGGGCGCGTGGCGAAGGCCCTGCTGGATCTCGCGGACCGCTTCGGCCGCCCCGCGACGGACGGCATCCTCGTGGCGCACGAACTCACGCAGGAAGAACTGGCCCAACTCGTCGGGGCGTCCCGGGAGACGGTCAACAAGGCACTGGCCGAGTTCGTGCAGCGCGGCTGGCTCCGCCTCGAGGCACGCGCCGTCGTCATCCTCGACATCCAGCGGCTGCGCCAGCGCAGCCGCTGACCCCGTCACACCACCCGCCACCGGGGGTGGACGGAGCGGTGTCAGCGCCCTCGCTGCATCGAGCCGCCCTCGGTGAGCTTCGGGCACTCGACCTGCAGTACGAGGTCGCCGTCGTGCTCTGCCAGCCGCGGGTGGTAGAGCTTCACGGGGCGCTTGTGGGAGAGGTAGGCGATACAGCCGCGGGAGGAGCCGATCTTCTCGAGGATGATCTCGACGGCGGGCACGGCCAGTTCGCTCAGGGTGCGGCCCACCGTGTTCGGCTGTCCCACCTCGTCGCCGAGCCTCGTGGTGTCTCGGTCCGCGATCTCCTGCGCGGCCCAGCGCCACTGACCCCAGACCCCCTTGCTCGCGAGGATGCTCGGCTCCTGGTTCACGGGCTGCGCTGCGGCGAAGTAGTGGGTGTCGAAGCGCCGGTGCGCGAAGTCCGGTGTCAGCCAGTGCGAGAGCGGCTTGATGAGGTCGGTCCGGACGCCCAGGCCGCGGCGCACGAGGATGTCCGTGAAGCGGCACTCGCCCTCGTTGATCGCCTCACGCGCCTTCATCCACTCCTTCGCCTGCGTCCCCTCCACCATCGACGAGGCGTCGGGTCCGGCGAGCAGCACCCCGGTCTCCTCGAACAGTTCGCGGATGGCGCACAGTACGTGCCGGCGGGCCTCACGGTGGTCGTCGAGGCCGAGGGCCTTCGCCCACATCGCCGGCGTGGGACCGAACCAGGGCAGGTCGTCGTCGTCGGACTCCTCGATGCTCCCGCCCGGGAACCCGAGCACGCCGAGCGGCGAATTGCCCCGACGGTAGGAGAGATAGGTCTCCGTGCCGATCGCGCTGTCACGCAGGAGGACCACCGATGACGCCTGCCGGGCCTTCAGGGGGGTGCGCTCCCCGTGTTCGATCCAGCTCTGCGCCGCCGTGCGCTGGTCGGGAGCGACGGGGAAGAGCCGGGTGCTGAGCCGGTCCACGGCCTAGACGAACTCCGCGATGACCTCGACCTCGACGGGCGAGTCGAGGGGGAGGACGGCCACGCCGACGGCGGAGCGCGCGTGCACCCCGGCCTCGCCGAGCGCGGCACCGAGCAGGTCGGACGCGCCGTTGATGACCCCGGGCTGGCCGGCGAACGAGGGATCGGACGCGACGAAGCCGACGACCTTCACGATCCGGGTGATGCGGTCGAGGTCGCCGATCCGGCTCCTGATCGCCGCCAGCGCGTTCACGGCGCAGGTCGCGGCCAGGGCGGTCGCCGTCGCGGCGTCGACGCCGTCGGGCGCGCCGACCTTCCCCGAGGCTGTGAGTTTGCCCTCAATAAACGGGAGCTGACCGGAGGTGTACACGTGGTTGCCGCTGATCACCGCGGGGACGTACGACGCGACGGGCGCGGCCACCTCGGGAAGCGCGATGCCGAGATCCGCGAGGCGTGCCTCGACGGCGGAAACCGCGGTATTTCCTGCAGACACTGCTAGCTCTTCTCCCTTTTCAGGTAGGCCACGAGGCCATTTCCGTCCGGTCCGGGGACCACCTGTACGAGCTCCCACCCGTCCTCGCCCCACTGGTCGAGGATCTGCTTCGTTGCATGGATGATGAGCGGAATCGTAGAGTACTCCCATTTGGTCATGGGGAAAGCCTAGCGCGTGCTTGTAAACTGGAATAATGGCTGCGCGCAAATCACCCCTCTTCGACACGGCAACCACCCTCGGCAAGATCATCGCATTCCTCGGAATCAGCGGTCTTGCGGGTGTGCTCGCCGCGGGCCTCCTCGTGCCCGTGGCCGCCGCCGCCGGTACCGGCGCCTCCGCCTCGCTGCAGTTCTTCGAGGAACTGCCGGTCGAGCTGGAGCGCGAGGCACTCGCGCAGCCGACCAAGATCGAGGCCTCGGACGGTTCGCTCATCGCGACCCTGTACGAGGAGAACCGCCAGCCGGTCACCCTGGATCAGGTGTCGCAGACCATGCAGGACGCCCTGATCTCCATCGAGGACTACCGGTACTACGAGCACGGCGGCGTGGACCTCGAGGGCATCCTCGGTGCCATCGCCAGCAACCTGACGAGCGACCGGACGCGTGGTGCCTCCACCATCACCCAGCAGTTCGTGAACAACACCCTGATCTACTCCGCCCTGCAGAACGACCAGACGGCGACCTTCAGCGGCAACAAGAACGTCGGCGACAAGCTCCGGGAGATGAAGCTCGCCATCGCCGTGGAGAAGGAACTCAGCAAGGACGAGATCCTCGAGGGCTACCTCAACATCGTCCAGTTCAGCGGCACGAGCTACGGCGTGCAGGCCGCATCGCGGTACTTCTTCAACGTGGACGCCAAGGACCTCACCATCCCGCAGAGCGCACTGCTCGCGGGCGTGGTCAACGGCCCGACGGCCTACAGCCCCACGGAGAACCCCGAGGCCGCCCTCGAGCGGCGCAACCTGGTCATCGACGCGATGCTCACGCACGGCAAGATCACGCAGGAGGAGCACGACGCCGCCGTCGCCACCGATCTCGGGCTGGCCATCACGCCGACCCTGAACGGCTGCGTGGGCGCCGCCCAGGCACCCTACTTCTGCGACTACGTCACGCACCTGATCCTCAACGACCCGGCCTACGGCGAAACGCCCCAGGACCGCGAGAAGGTCCTCTACCGCTCGGGCCTGACGATCAAGACCACGCTCGACTCCCGTGTCCAGGCCGCCGCCCAGACAGCCGTGAACGAGACCGCGAACCCCGACACCACCGACGGCGCGGTCGGCCACACCATGCTGAGCCTCGACCCGAAGACCGGCAACATCCTCTCCATGGCCCAGAACACCCGGTACAACCCGGAGGCCGCCCAGGGCAACACGGTGCTCAACTTCAACGTGGACGAGTACGACGGCGGCGACCCGGCCAAGAGCCTCGGCGGCGGCGGCGGCTTCCAGCCCGGCTCCACCTACAAGCCGTTCACCGTCGCGGCGTGGGTCGAGTCCGGCAAGGCCCTGAACCAGGTGGTGGACGGCACCAAGAAGACGTACCCCGAAGGCGACCGCTGGCGCGCGAGCTGCATGGACGGCGGCAACTGGGTCATCTCGACACCGGAGCTCAAGGGCTACACGCCGCAGAACTACGGCGACAAGAACTACCGGTACACCACCGTCCTCGACGGCCTGGCGCAGTCCCTGAACACCGTCACCATGGCGACGGCCCGCCAGCTGGACCTGTGCCGCATCCGCGACATCGCCTTCGACATGGGCGTCCACGACGCCAGCAGCAGCGACGGGTCCCTCAACCCGCCGTCGGTCAACCCGCCGGCCCTCATCGGTGGCGGTGTCGCCGCGGCCCCCATGTCCATGGCCAAGGCCTTCGGCGGCTTCGCCAACGAGGGGACGGTCTGCGAGCCCAGGGCCCTGACCGAGGTGACCGCTGTGGACGGGACGAGCTACCCCGTCCCCGCCCCCTCCTGCCGGCAGACCATCTCCAAGGAGGTCGCCCGCGGCGTCAACACGGCCACGCAGGAGGTCATGAAGGTCGGCTCGGGCTCGCAGCTCGAGTACGGCGACATCCCGATGGCCGGCAAGACCGGCACCAACGACGAACGCTCGCAGACCTGGTTCATGGGCTACAACTCGGGCATGGTCACCGCGAGCTGGGTCGGCAACTGGCAGGCCGAGGGTGAGGGCAGCTCGCTGGGCGGCCTGCAGATCGGCGGCCGGGTGTACCCGGAGATCGACGGCTCGCTCATCGCCGGTCCGTCCTGGGCCCGCTTCATGCAGCAGATCCCCGGCCTCTACGTGGGCACGCCGTTCGCCGCTCCGCCGGCCAGCATGATCAACGGCGGCCAGCGCACCACCAATCCCGCCCGGCCGTCCGTCCCCGGCAATCCGGGGAACGGCACGGGCACGAACACCGGCGGGATCGGGACGAACACCGGCGCCACCGGCACCGGCGACACTGGCACCGGTGCCCCCGCGGGTGGTACCACTGGAGGGGGCGCCGGCAGCGACGACTCCAGCAGCAACGGCAATGACACCAGTGGCGACGACGGAGGCAACGGCTAGCGTGAAATCGACTTCCACATCCCGGAGCGGGGCACCGCTCGGCTGGGCGGCAGGGCTCGCCCTGACCACCGCGGCCGCAACCCTCGCCTACGCTTCGACCGTGGAGCGCACGCTCTACCAGGTGCGGGAGGAGACCCTCTCCATCCTCCCCGAGAGTGCGACGCCCCTGCGGGTGCTGCACCTCTCCGACATCCACATGGTGCCCGGGCAGAAGTCGAAGGCGGACTGGCTCTCGAGCCTCGCCGGCCTGAAGCCGGACCTCGTGGTCAACACCGGCGACAACCTGAGCCACAAGAAGGCCGTGGGGCCCCTGCTCGAAGCACTGGAACCGCTCCTGAAGGTTCCCGGCGTCTTCGTGCCCGGATCCAACGACTACTACGCCCCCGTGTTCAAGAATCCGCTGCGGTACTTCGCCGGCCCCTCGATCGCCCCGAAGGAGTCCACGGCCCAGGACCTGCCCTGGGCGGACATGTTCAGCGCCTTCGGTGCTGCCGGCTGGGTGGACCTGACCAACCGGGCGCAGTCCGTCGGGTTCGGCGGCCTCCGCATCGACTTCACGGGCGTCGACGACCCGCACCTCGACCGCGACCGGTACGCGCCCTACCCCTCGGGCAGCAGTACCTCCGCGGAGGCGCCCCACATCCGGGTCGCCGTCGCGCACGCACCCTACCAGCGCGTGCTCGACTACTTCACGGAGGGCGGGGCGGACCTGATCCTCGCCGGCCACACGCACGGCGGACAGGTGTGCGTCCCGGGTTACGGCGCCCTGATCAGCAACTGCGACCTGCCCACCTGGCGGGCCCGCGGCCTGACGCAGTGGGAGCAGGGCGGCCGCTCCGTGCCCCTGAACGTCTCGGCCGGCATCGGGACCTCGCGTTTCGCCCCGATCAGGTTCGCCTGCCGCCCGGAGGCCGTGCTCCTGACCCTTACCCCCCGGAGCACTCGCTAGCCACCACTTCCTGCTTCTTCGGGTTCCCGTAACGTGATCGGCGTTACAGCCCTCCTGACCTAGGATGGTTGCTGAGGGACACCAATATCCATCGATCACCGAAAAGATGGCATGAAGAACCAGAACACCCTGTGGGAATCGCTCGGACGTCTCTATCCACACGTCAGGCCCATCATCCCGCGGCTCCTCCTCGGCCTGCTGTGCGCCCTCGGTGCGAGCGTCATGGCGCTCGCCATCCCCCAGGTGCTGCGTGTCCTCATCAACGACGCCCTGGCCGAGGGCGGCTCCGCCCGCACGGTCTGGATCGCCTCCGGCGTCGTCCTGCTCCTCGGGGTCCTCGAGGCCACCTTCGTGGCGCTGCGCCGCCAGTTCGTCATCACGCCGGCGACGACGGTGGAGACGGCCATGCGCACCTCCTTCTACCGTCACCTGCAGAACCTGACGATCGAGTTCCACGACCGCTGGGGCAGCGGCCAGCTCCTCTCCCGTGCGATGAGCGACCTCAACCTGATGCGCCGCTGGATGGCGTTCGGACTCATCATGCTGGTGGTGACCTCGCTGACCGTGGTGATGGGCGTGACCGTCATGTTCCTGACGAGCTGGGCCCTCGCCCTGATCTTCGTCGCGGCCGCCGTGCCGCTGATGATCTACGGCTACCGCTTCCGCACCTCGTACAGCCGGGTGTCCCGGAAGAGCCAGGACCAGGCCGGCGATCTCGCCACCACGGTCGAGGAGTCGGTGCACGGGATCCGCGTCCTCAAGGCGTTCGGGCGCAGCCGCGAGGCGCTCGAGGACTTCGAGGAGCAGGCCGAGGAACTCCGCCGCACGGAGATCTCCAAGGCCAGGTCCCTGGCGAACTTCTCCATGATCGTGACCCTGCTGCCCGAACTCGCCCTCGGCGCCTCCCTCGTGGTCGGCGTGACGCTGGCCGCGAGCGGTGATGTCACCATCGGCGCCCTCGTGGCCTTCTTCGCCACGGCCGCCGCCGTCGCCGGTCCCGTGGAGTTCATCGGGCCGCTCCTGGCCATGACCTTCACGGCGAAGACGGCCATCGACCGGCACTACGAGGTCATGGAGTCCGAGAACACCATCACCGACCCGGCCACCCCCGTGCATCTCGAGGCGCCGCGCGGCACCGTCATGTTCGACGCCGTGCACTTCCGCTACCCCGACGCGCAGGAGGACGCCGGCGACGTCCTCGACGGGATCGACCTGACCCTGCGCGCCGGAGAGACCATGGCGCTGGTCGGCGTGACGGGTTGCGGCAAGAGCACCCTCCTCCAGCTCGTCCCGCGCCTCTACGACGTCACGGGCGGGACCATCAGCATCGACGGCGTGGACCTGCGGGAGTTCTCGCTCGGGGAGCTCCGCACGCTCGTGGCCGTCGCCTTCGAGGACACCACGCTGTTCTCCAGCTCCGTGCGCGACAACGTGCTCATGGGCTCCGATGCCACCGGCGCGGAGGCCGACCGTGTCCTCACCGAGGCCCTCGAGGTGGCGCAGGCGCACTTCGCCCACGACCTGCCCGAGGGGCTGGACACGCTCATCGGGGAGGAGGGGCTCAGCCTGTCCGGAGGCCAGCGCCAGCGCATCGCCCTGGCCCGCGCGATCGCCGCACGACCGACGGTCCTGGTCCTCGACGACCCGCTCTCGGCACTCGACGTCGCCACCGAGGAACGGGTCGAGGAAGGGCTCCGCGCCGTGCTGAGCGCCACGACGACACTCATCGTCGCCCACCGGCCCTCGACGGTGGCCCTTGCGGACCGGGTGGCGCTCCTGCAGGACGGACGCATCGCCGACGTCGGCACGCACTCGGAGCTGCTCGCCCGCAACGACCACTACCGGTACGTCATCGCCAGCCTGGACGACGAGGAGATCGCGCAGCTGGGCCGCGCGGCGCAGCCCCTCCCACACCCCGTGCACGACGACGAGGAGGCGCTGGCATGAGCCGCACCACCGCAGCCCCCGGAGGGACCCCCCGCGACCGGGACGAGCCGGCAACGGCCGCGGCCGGCGTGCTCGACGAGGACGACGTCCTGCTCGACCGGGCCCGGAGCAAATCCGTCCGGTCACGGTCCTTCAGGCTCCTCGGGTCACTGATCCGTCCCAACCGCCGGCAGTTCATCTGGACGGTCCTGCTGGTCGTCGTCTCGCAGGCCGCCCGGGTGGCCGGGCCCGCGATCATCGCCTTCGGCATCGACCGCGCCCTGCCCGCCCTCATCGCGGGTGATCCGCTGCTGCTGTGGACCGCCGGCGGCACGTACCTCCTGGCCGCGGTCCTGGCCTCCGTCCTGACCGCGGGCTACGTGCGGGCGACGGCCCAGCTCAGCCAGGCGATGCTGCTGGACCTCCGGGTGCGGGTCTTCCGCCACACCCAGCGGTTGAGCCTCGAGTTCCACGAGAAGTACACGTCCGGGCGCATCATCTCCCGGCAGACCTCGGACCTCGAGGCGCTGCGTGAACTCCTGGACTCGGGTGTCAGCTCACTCGCCTCCGGTGCCATCTTCATGTTCTTCACGGCGGCCACCATCTTCGCCCTCGACTGGCGGACCGGCTTCCTGATCCTGGCGGCCGCGGTGCCGATGTTCCTCCTGGCCCGCTGGTACCAGAGGCACTCGCAGATCGCCTACCGCGAGTCCCGGGTGGTGTCCGCGAAGCTGATCGTCCATTTCATCGAGACGATGACCGGCATCCGGGCCGTCAAGGCGTTCCGCCGTGAGAAGGTCAACGCGGAACGGTACGACGAGCTGGCGGAGGACTACCGCAGGGTTACCGTCCGCTCCATCAACCTCAATGGCATCTTCCAGCCCGGACTCGTCCTGATCGGCAACGTGACGGTCGCCGTCGTGCTGGTGTTCGGCGGTTTCAGGGTCCTCGGCGGCACGCTCGAGGTGGGCGCGCTCCTGGCGCTGCTCCTCTACAGCAAGCGCTTCTTCCAGCCCGTGGACCAGATGGCCATGTTCTACAACTCGTTCCAGTCCGCTTCGGCGGCGCTCGAGAAGGTGTCCGGACTCCTCGAGGAGGTGCCCACCGTGCGGCCGCCGAAGCACCCGGTGTCACTGCCCGATCCGCGCGGGGCCGTCGAGTTCCGGGACGTCAGCTTCCGCTACGGGAACGGCCCCGTGGTGCTGCCCACGATGGACCTCTCGATCCGGGCCGGGCAGACCGTCGCCCTCGTGGGCCAGACGGGCGCCGGGAAGTCGACCCTCGCCAAGCTCATCGCCCGCTTCTACGACGTCTCGGAGGGCAGCCTGACGCTCGACGGCGTGGATCTCCGGGACCTCGCGCCCGCCGACCTGCGGCGTGCCGTCGTCATGGTCACGCAGGAGGCCTTCCTGTTCAGCGGGTCCGTGGCGGACAACATCGCCCTCGGCAAGCCCGAGGCCGACCGGGAGGAGATCGTCGCGGCCGCACGCGCCGTGGGGGCGGAGGACTTCATCCTCGCCCTCCCGGAGGGCTTCGACACCGACGTGAACAAGCGCGGCGGCCGCGTCTCCGCGGGGCAGCGGCAGCTCATCAGCTTCGCCCGGGCGTTCCTCGCCGACCCGGCCGTCCTCATCTTGGACGAGGCGACGTCATCGCTGGACATCCCGAGCGAGCGGCTCGTGCAGGAGGGCCTGCAGAAGCTCCTCGGCAACCGGACGGCGCTCATCATCGCCCACCGGCTCTCCACCGTGGCCATCGCCGACCGCGTGCTCGTGGTGCACGACGGCCGCGTGGTGGAGGACGGGACCCCCGCCGAACTCATCGGCGGGACGGGACGATTCGCGACGCTGCACGCGGCGTGGAAGGACTCGCTGGTCTGAACCGTCCCGCCGGTTTTCCTCGCCGCTGATCCTCGGCTATCCTTGGACAGTTGCGTCCGGGTGGTTCGACCTGCCGGGAGCAGCACCGGGGTGTGGCGCAGCTTGGTAGCGCGCGTCGTTCGGGACGACGAGGCCGCAGGTTCAAATCCTGTCACCCCGACCACATGCAGGAGGCCCGCCGGCATCAGCCGGCGGGCCTCCTGCATGTCCGTCGTCGGTCAGCGGGCGGGGACCGTCACCACCTCGTAGCCGCCGGGATCCACGGCGCCGAACTTCGCGTTGGCGAGCGCCAGCGTCCTGCCGAACAGTGCCACCGTGGTGGGCACGTCGAACAGCGGGCTCGTGATGACGTCCTCGACCTCCCCGCTGGAGAGGTCCCTCGACAGGTCGATCCGGCTGACCTGGTTGCTCCGGTTCTGGACGGCGTACACGGTGTCCCCCCTGGCGAGGATGCCGTCGACGTTCGGCAACGCATCCGTCTCGATGACCGCGCTCTCCCCGGTCTCCGGATCCACGGTGTAGAGGGCCTGGTTCGCCGAGTGCGCCACGATCAGCGTCCGGCCACGATCCACCGAGGTGATCCCGTTGAGGTTGAAGCCCGGCGTCACCGCTGCCGCAGGTCCCGACAGGGTGATGGTCCGCGGCTCGCCGGGTGCGCCGTCGTCGTCCACCGGCAGGAGGTACAGTGTCGCGCTCCGTGAGTCGGTGAAGTAGGCCCCGTCCCGTGTGAGCGTGACGTCGTTGATGAACGTGTCGCCCGTGGCGAGCTGGAAGTCAGCGACGGCGTCACCGGTGCGGGTGTCGTAGACGTACGCCTGGCCGGTCGCTCCGCCCGAGACGAACAGCAGGTCGTGCTTCACATCGGCCTTGAGGCCGACGGCGGCCCTGCCCTCGGGGGCGTCGATGAACAGTTCGGCGGTGCCCTCGCGGACGTCACCGCGGAAGATGTCGCCGCGGCCGAGGTCCCCGGCGTAGAAGGCGGAGCCCTTCCCCTTGGCGATGCCCTCGGCGGAGGATGCGCCGGGAAGCGGGATGCTGGTGTCCTGCTGCCGGTGGGAGGACACCGCGGCCGCGAGGGACGACGGCGGTGGTGCGGCCACGGCGCCCGCCGCCGGCAGCAGGAGGGCGCTCAGGGTGACGACGGCGACGGTACGTGCCGTGCGTCGTGCGGCTGTCGGGCGGTGCGGGGTGTGCTGGGTGCTGTTCACTGTGCTCCTCGATGGTTCGGTGCCGCCCGTCGCCCTGAGGATCCGCACGGCGCTGTGTCGAATGGAAAGCTGGACCGAATGAGGTGATCCGTCGTGAAGGCGGGCTCGAGGGCCCGGGCGCCGGCTGGACTGCACGCCGGACCGCAACGAGAACGATCCGCCCGCGTGCATCGTCCCCGTGATGCGGCGCGGCGTCGCCCGATGGCCGTCGCCGTTGTCGTTGTCCGGGGTCGTCGTACGTCCCGGTTCTTGCGCCCGGAGAAGCGTGTCCGGCCGCGACACGCCGCCGACGCGGCACCCTGACCGTGAAAACCATGAACGACGGCGGGTGTGCCGGGCCAAGCTACTGCCCGTCAGGCGAAGGTGCGGCCCGTCAGGCGCTCGTACGCCTCGATGTAGCGGGCACGCGTACGCTCGACGACGTCCGCGGGCAGTGCCGGCGGCTCGGAGTGCCGGTCCCACCCGGAGGCATCGGAGGTCAGCCAGTCGCGCACGAACTGCTTGTCGAACGAGGGCTGCGCCTGCCCGGGTGCGTACAGCGCCGCGTCCCAGAAGCGTGAGGAGTCCGGGGTGAGGACCTCGTCGCCGAGGGTGATCCGACCCGTCGCGGGGTCGAGGCCGAATTCGACCTTGGTGTCGGCGAGGAGGATCCCCCGCCCCCGGGCGATGGCCTCGGCCTGCGTGTAGATGTCGAGCGTCAGCGCGCGGAGCTGGGCCGCGGCGTCGTCGCCCACGGTCACCACGACGGTGTCGTAGCTGATGTTCTCGTCGTGCTCCCCCACCTCGGCCTTGGCCGACGGGGTGAAGAGGGCGGGGTCCAGGCGCGAGCCGTCCACGAGGCCCTCGGGCAACGGCAGCGAGCAGACCGTCCGCGACGCCCGGTATTCCAGCAGCCCGCTGCCGGTGAGATAGCCGCGCGCGATGCACTCGATCGGGTACATGATGAGCTTCCGGCAGACCATGGCACGGCCCTCGACCTCCGCGGGTACCCCGCCCGTCACGTCGGCGGCGACCACATGGTTCGGGATGCCGGCGAGGCGCTCGAACCACCAGAGGCTGAGCTGCGTCAGCACACGCCCCTTGTCCGGGATCTCCGTGGTGAGCACGTGGTCGTAGGCACTGATGCGGTCGCTCGCGACCACGAGCACGACGTCGTCGGTTCCGTCCTCGGGCTCGTACAGGTCGCGGACCTTGCCGGAGTAGACGTGCCGCCAGCCCGGGAGCTCCGGATGCGGGGGTGCGAAGCCGCTCATGCCGGGGCCCCCGCCGGTCCGCTCACGGAGACCTCGGCGCGTGACGCGCGGAGGGCGATGTCCGTGCGGGACTGTCCGCCCTCCAGCTCGATGCGGGAGAGCCCCTCGTAGGCCGTCGCCCGCGCGTCCCCCAGGGAGTCCCCGAGTCCGACGACGGCGAGGACCCGTCCGCCGGCGCTGACCACCTTGCCGTCCTCGAGCGCGGTGCCCGCGTGGAGCACGTGGGCGCCGTCGACCCTCGCAGCCTTCTTCAGGCCGCGGACGCGCCGGCCGGTCGCGGGGGCGTCGGGATAGTTCTCGGACGCGAGCACGACGGCGACGGCCGCCTGCGGGGACCACTTGAGCGGGTCGATCTGGTCGAGGGTGCCCTTCGCGGCAGCGAGCAGCACGCCTCCCAGCGGTGTGGTGAGGCGGGCGAGCACGGCCTGGGTCTCGGGGTCGCCGAAACGTGCGTTGAACTCGATGACGCGCATGCCGCGCGAGGTGAGGGCGAGGCCTACGTAGAGGACCCCCGCGAAGGGCGTCCCGCGGTGCGCCATCTCGTCGATCACGGGCTGCGCGACGCGGGTGAGCACCTCGTCGACGAGCGTCGCCGGGACCCATTCGAGCGGCGAGTAGGCGCCCATCCCGCCGGTGTTGGGGCCCTGGTCGCCGTCGTGGATGCGCTTGAAGTCCTGGGCGGGAGCGAGCGGCACCACTGTGTGTCCGTCGGAGAGGACGAACAGCGAGACCTCGGGTCCGTCGAGGTACTCCTCGATGACCACGGTCCCGCCGGCCTCGAAGCACGCCGAGGCGTGGGCACGGGCGGCGTCGAGGTCGTCGGTCACCACCACGCCCTTGCCCGCGGCGAGGCCGTCGTCCTTCACGACGTAGGGGGCGCCGAAGGTGCAGAGTGCCTCGCTCGCCTCCTCGTCCGTCGCGGCGACGCGGGCCATCGCGGTGGGCACGCCGGCTGCGGCCATGACCTGCTTCGCGAAGGCCTTGGACGCCTCGAGCTGGGCGGCGGCCTTCGTGGGGCCGAAGACGGGGATGCCGGCGTCGAGCAGTGCGTCGGCGACACCCGCGGCGAGCGGAGCCTCGGGGCCGATGACCACGAGGTCGGAGCCGAGCGAGCGTGCGAGGTCCGTGACGACCGCGGGATCGCTCGCATCGACGTCGTGGGTGGGGACGTCCTCCGCGATGCCCGCGTTCCCGGGAGCCGCGTGCACCTCCCGGACGAACGGGTCGGCCAGCAGGGCCCGGACGAGGGCATGTTCGCGGCCGCCGGGGCCCAGCACAAGAACCTTCACAGTAGGACAGCGTACTGGAGGGGTGGGTGCCTACCCAGCCCTCGTGCCGGACGCACACCGAGGGGTTCCACTGTTACGGCGGCCCCGGTACCCATACCCCCTCCACCCCTCTCCGAATACTTTCCATGAGCAACCTCACCGAGCGCCGCCGCGGTACGTCCCTCCTCGCCGCCCTGGCAGGAATCCTCGCGGCGGGCGTGGTGCTGGGGATCGCCGAGCTCGCCGGCGCCTTCTTCCGCGCGAGCGCCACCCCGATCGTCGCGATGGGCTCCACCTTCATCGACTTCACCCCGCCGTGGCTGAAGGAGTTCGCGATCGACACGTTCGGCACCAACGACAAGCTGGCGCTGCTGGTCGGCATGGGCATCACGATCGCACTCCTGGCGGCCGTCCTCGGCATCGTGGCCTTCCGCCGATGGGCGCTGGGCGTGGCGGGCGTCCTCGCGATGGGCGCCATCATCCTGGCCTGCGTCCTGACGCGGGCCGGGGCCTCGCTGCCCGACGCCGTGCCGACCGTCGTCGGCACCGGAGCGGGCCTGCTCGCCCTCCGGTGGCTCGTCGCGCGGCTGCGCCACGCCACCGTCGCACCGTCCCCGGCTCCCTCGGCTTCCGTGACGCCCGTGACGCCGGTGACGCCCGTGACGCCCGACGGCGAGCGCCCCGGAGCGACTACAGCGACTGCAGCGACTGCTGCGACTGCGGTTCCGCGCACCGCCTCGCGTCGCGGGTTCTTCGCCGCGGTCGGCGTCACCGCCGTCGTCGCCGGGGCGGCCGCGGGTGGCGGGCGGCTGCTCGCGGGAGCCCGCACCAATATCGCCGCGGTGCGGGACGGCCTGCGGTTCCCCGCTCCCGCCAGTCCCGCCCCCGCCCTTCCGGCCGGCGTGCAGTCCCCCGTTGCGGGCGTGACACCCTTCGTCACCCCGAACGGCGACTTCTACCGGATCGACACCGCGCTGAGCGTCCCGCAGCTCACCACCGAGGACTGGGTGCTGCGCGTCCACGGCATGGTCGAGGAGGAGTTCGAACTCTCGTTCCAGGACCTCCTCGACGCAGACCTGATCGAACGCCACGTCACACTCACCTGCGTCTCCAACCCGGTGGGCGGGTACCTGGCGGGTACCGCGAAGTGGCTCGGCTACCCGCTCCGCGAGGTCCTCGCCCGGGCCAGGCCCCTCGACGGTGCCGACATGGTCCTGTCCACGAGCTCCGACGGCTTCAGCGCCTCCACCCCGCTGCCCGTGCTCCAGGACGACCGCGACGCCATCCTCGCCATCGCCATGAACGACGAACCGCTGCCGGTGGAACACGGGTTCCCCGTGCGCATGGTGGTGCCCGGCCTGTACGGCTACGTCTCGGCCACCAAGTGGGTGGTGGACCTCGAGGTGACGCGCTTCGCCGACAGGACGGCGTACTGGACGGACCGCGGCTGGTCCGAGGAGGGCCCCATCAAGACCATGGCCCGCGTCGAGGTGCCGCAGTCCTTCGCGTCGGTGGACGCGGGCTCCGTCATGATCGGCGGCGTCGCCTGGTCCCAGCAGCGCGGCATCACCCGGGTCGAGGTGTCCGTGGACGGCGGCGGCTGGGAGGACGTGACGCTCGCGGCCGAGGCGTCCGTGGACACGTGGCGGCAGTGGTCCCACGAGCTCACCCTCGAATCCGGGCTGCACACCGTCCGGGCGCGGGCGACGGACCGCGTGGACGGGCTCCAGACCGAGGAACGCGCGGAGACCGTCCCCGACGGTGCGTCGGGCTGGCAGACGGTGCAGTTCACCGTCCGGTGAACCCCCGGACCCGGAGCCGGCCGCTCCGTCAGGTCTGCGCCCACCGGATGACCGTTCCCTCCGGTGGGCGCAGTTCGGCCCGCTGATCGCCCGTGCAGGGCTCCCGCCCGGCGCTACCGGCCCGACTCGATCGCGAGGATCTCCTCGCGTTCGCCGGACGCGTTGTGGTGGTGCAGGAACAGGCCCCGGCTGGTGGTGTCCCCCGCCGCGCGGTGGACCCGCAGGGTGGACCCGTCGGCCACGATGAAGCTGGTGTCGGCGACATCCCCCGCGAACCAGAGCGCCGGCTGAGCGACGCTGAAGTCGATCCAGTCCGTGGTGTCCACCGGGACGGTCTGGCCCTGCTCGTCGACGCTGAACGCGCTCTGCGTACTGACGCGGTAGGAGATGGCCCCGCCGGCCGCGAGATCCAGACCCATCGCGGCCACGGGCAGCGGCAGGGTCACGACGTTCGAGTCCAGCAGGTTGGTGTCGATGTTGCCTGCCACGTTGTTGGCGACACCGCCCCCGACGGCACCGCCGATCGACCCGTCGTCGGCCACGGGGTAGAGATCGACGAGGACCAGGTCGAGGTTCTCCGCGCGGCCGGTCCTCGCGATGAAGTCGGCCTCGTCGTTGCCGTCGACGTCGATCTCGACCAGGAGCTGGGGGGCGCTCGTGAGCGTGTTCCAGTTGGCCCACGTGCTGATCCCGATGGACAGCGTGCCGCCCAGGGGGTCCCCACCGGCAGCCACCAGCCCCGGGACCGTGGAGGAGGCCCCCACCGCCTTCAGGTCGAGGGAGTACAGCGACTCGAGCGGCAGGGACTCCTGGCGCTCGCTCTCGGCACCGAGGACGAACGGCGAGACGACCGATGCGTACAGCGAGTCGGCGCCGCCCTGCAGCAGGCCACGGCCCGTGAACGTGAGCTCGCTCTCGAGGTCCGCTGCGGTGTCGAAGGCGAGAGCCTCCCCGGCACTCAGGTCGGCGGTCGGCTTGGGCGCGGCATGAACCGGGACCCGGAGCGTCGAGGCGGTGTCGCTGGTGAACTGCACGCGTCCCGACGCGTCCGCGATGTACTGGCGCGGAAGCCCGAGCTGCACCCTCTCCGCGGCCGGGTCCAGGGTCTTGGCCAGGACGGTCGGGTCCGCGATGGACAGGACGACGTCGAAGGTCGTCGTACCGTCCGCGGGGATATCCGCGGTGGCGGAGTCTGTGCCGGTGGCGGTGACCGAGATGTCGACGCCCGGCATCGTCGTGGCCGCCAGGTACTCCGCGGTGTAGCTCACCGCGGCGTCGGAGTGGTTCTCGACGGTGATCTGCCGGGTCAGCGACACGGGATCGGCGGCGACCTCGAGGACACCGAAGCCGACCGTGGTCAACGCTGGGTCCTCGGTGGCGTAGGCGAACGAGCTCGAGGCCAGGGCACCGAGGGCATCGACGCGGCCCGAACCGGTGCGGTTCGGTGCGTGGACGATCCCGTCGGCGGTGAGCAGATCGTGCATCGCCGTGTTCATGATGATGCTCTTGACCTGGTGGGGGTCGTAGCCCGTCGCGGCCACGACGAGGGCCGCGATGCCGGCCACGTTGGGTGCCGCCATGGAGGTACCGGTCTTCGCCGACGGCCTGTTGCCCGTCCCGACCTGCACCGAGCCGATGGACGTCCCCGGGGCCGCGACGTCGGGCTTCACCACGCCGTTCGAGCCGTGGACGCCCCGCGACGAACTGGCGCTCAGCGTGTCGAGTGCGTTCGAGGCGCCCACCGAGGTGGCCACGAGCCCGGCGGCCAGACGGATCCGGAGCGTGCCGGCGACGGCGGCAGGGCGGAGCCTGTCGGAGGACTCCGCGTTGAACTGCACGCCCGGGATGCCCGCGTTGCCGCCGATGCCGGCGGCGAAGACGGAGCGGGGGGAATCGAGCACCACGCCCGTGGCCCCCGCAGCCTGGGCGTTGTCGAACCGCACGCCCGATCCGCAGGGGAACGCCCCATTCTCCTCCCACTGCAGCCAGACCCACTTGCCGGCGAGGGATCCCGCCGCGAAGGGCTGGCAGCCGAACGCGTTGGTGGCGGGTGCTGCGACGACATCACCCGTCAGCTGCTCCTCGGTGGCGGTGGCGTAGCCGAAGTTGACGCTGTACTGGCCGGCGGCGCGCCCTGCGACGTCTGCCGGCGCGAGGACGTCGACTCCGTCCAGGGTGACCTGCGATCCGACGGAGTTGGCGACGGTCAGGGCCGATCCGGCGCTGCCCGGCGAACCGCCGTTGTCGAAGACGTCGCCGCCGTTGCCGGACGAGGCCACGGACAGGATGCCCTGTTCGGTCAGGCTGTTGACGATGTCGATCTCGGGGTCGTCGTACGCGGAGAAATCCGAGCCGAGCGACATGTTGACGATGCTCGCGCGGTCGGAGAAGTCGCCGTCCTGGTTGGGGTCGAGGACGTAGTCCAGCGCGAGACCGACGACGTCGCTCGATCCCTCGCACCCGAAGACGCGCAGGCTGACGAGTCCGGCGTCCGGTGCCGTCCCCGGACCGATGCGCATGCCGTTGACCTGGTCGGCGGTGAGCGTCGAGTAGTCGCCCCGGAAGGTGGTGCCGTCGGCGTTGACGCCGTAGCCGGCGGCGGTGCCGGCGACGTGGGAGCCGTGGCTCTCGCAGTCGAGGGGGTTGGTATCGGGTACGGGCACGGGGCTGTAGGTCGGCGACGAGGGGTCCGCGTTGTAGGCGTCCCCGACGAGGTCGTAGCCGCCGATGAATTTCGCCGGGTCGTACAGGCCGGAGGCGGCGTCCGGAAGGGTGGGGGACGCCTTGGCCGCGGCGAAGGCCTCGACCGTGCCGGGGCCACCGAAGCCTGCATGTGTGTAGTCCAGCCCGGTGTCGAGCACCGCGATGGTGACACCCTTACCGGTCTGGTCGCGTTGCACCCACGACGCGAGGGCTTCGGTGTCGATGACTCCGCCCTTGTTGTCGAGCGTCTTGGGGACGATGCCCGTGATCTTCCGGACGTCGGGACGGGCCGCCAGGGCGCGGATCCGCTCCGCGTCCCCGGTGAGGGCCACCCCCGGGATCGTGTTGGTGGTGGTGTACAGGCTGGTGGCACCGGCGTCGGCCGTGGCCTGCGCCGCCTGCGCCTCGATGCCGGCCCGGATGCCCTGGACGGCGGCGACCTGCGGCACCGGCGCGGCCAGCCCGGCACGCACCTCCGCCGGCTGCGTCTGCTCGAAGGCTCCCTTGCCCTCGAACTGGACGAAGACCGACACCTGCCCCGTGCGCGTCTGCAGGTCCTCCGAGACCTTCACGTCCGGGCGGGCCTGCGACCCGAGCCCCTGGGCGGTCGGCCCCGCCGGCACACCCTCCGCTGCCGGGGCGGGCGCCACCACGGCCGATGCCAGGGCGATACCGGCCAGCAGTGCGAGTGCCGCCGATCCTGCCTTCCGACGGTTCGACTTGCTCATGCTTCTCTCCTGAGAATCGATCAGGCTGACCAGCCAGAGACCGAGACCCTTGAAGTCCACCGGTACCGCCATGAGATATGTGGGTGTGTTTCCGTGAGGAAAGGGACGCTTCCAGCGGCGACCAGACTTGCCCCCGGAGGGGCGAAGCTAAGTGTTCTTACTGTCGTGGCTGGGGACGCGATAGTCAACGGTTCAACCGGATCGAGCGGACGGCCGGCCGGAACGATCACGGTGCACGGCGATCCGGAGGAGGACAAGGCCCGCCCTGCCGCCCCGGGCCGGTACCACGAGTAGGGAATACTGGAAGCATGCCCTCCACCTTCACCACGGCCGACGCCGTGGATCTCGCCGTCCTCGAACGCAACGGCTTCATCGAGTCCCGCCACGTGGGTGCCGCCGTCGTCCTCGCCGCCGACGGCTCCGTGGTGACCGAACTCGGGGACATCACCAGCCCGATCGTCCCCCGCTCCACGCTCAAGCCGTTCCAGGCACTCGCGAGCATGAAGGCCGGCGTCCCGCTGCGCGGCCCCCAGGTGGCGCTCGCCGCGGCGAGCCACGTGGCCAGTGCCGAGCACATGGACGTGGTCCGCACCATGCTCGATGCCGCGGGTGTCACCGAGGACGATCTCCAGTGCCCCGCGGACTGGCCGCAGGACGAGGAGGCCCGCAACGAGCTCGTCCGAGGCGGCAAGGGCAAGCAGCGCATCGCGTTCAACTGCTCGGGCAAGCACGCCGCCTTCCTCTGGGCCTGCACGGAGAACGGCTGGGACACCGCGACCTACCTCGAACCCACGCACCCGCTCCAGCGATCGGTGGCCTCGGTCATCGAGGAGTACACCGGGGAGTCGGTGGCGGCGTGGGGCGTGGACGGCTGCGGCGCGCCCGTGGCCGCCGTCTCACTGACGGGCCTCGCGCGCGGCATCGGCAGGATCGCCAAGGCGCCCTCCGACAAGCACGCCGACGCCCGCGCCGCGACGATCGCCACCGCGATGCTCGACTACCCCTGGGCCGTGCACGGCAACGGCATGGAGAACTCGGTGGTCATGGAGGACCTCGGCATCATCGCCAAGAGCGGGGCGGAGGGCGTCCTCGTGCTGGCCGCTCCGACCGGGGCGGCCCTGGCCCTGAAGGTGCTGGACGGCAGTTCCCGGGCCGCGACCCTCGTGGGGCTGACCCTCTTCGCCGCCTCCGGCGCCATCGACGCCGAGAAGGTGGGCGACGTCCTGGCGAAGGTCGTCCGGCCGGTCCTCGGCGGCGGCCGCCCCGTCGGCAGCCTGCGGCTCGCCGCCCCCGTCATGGCACTGCTCGACTAGGGCCGGCAGGACCATGGCACGGCGACGCATCAGCGCCGAGGACGGGCACCGGGCACTGGAGCAGGTGGCCGACGGATCGGCCGGCCGGCCGGAACTCGCGGCGGCCGTGCGGTTCACCCTCGAGGAGCTCGCCGACCTGGCACCGGGCAACAGCGTGGAGGTCCGGGTGCCGCCCTTCGGTGTGACCCAGTGCGTCGAGGGTCCCCGCCACACACGGGGCACTCCCCCGAACGTCGTCGAGACCGATGCCGCCACCTGGCTCGCCCTCGTCACGGGCACCACGGACTGGCCCACGGCGGTCGCGGCCGGCAAGGTCGCGGCGTCGGGCCAGCGCGCCGATCTCAGCGCCTGGCTTCCGCTCTTCAGGCACGGCGCGTGAGCGTCGGCCGATCCGGGCCAGGACGATCGCGGGAACCGGCGACGGCGCCCGCCCGCGGTCCCGGGGCGGAGCACGGTGCCGTCGGAACGGCGCGCGCCGGGTCGACGGCGGTGCCCGGCCGCGCCGGAGCCGCCGGAGCCGCGGACCGCCTGCGGGTGCTCCGCGTCCGCACCGTGGCAGCGGTCCGCCGCCAGCCCGCCGCGGCGTGGCTGACCGGGCTCGCGGCGGCCGCCCTCTACATCGTCTTCTCCGTGACCCAGTGGAACCAGCTCAGCTCGCCGTCCTGGGACCTCGGGATCTTCACACAGCTCGCGAAGGCCTACGCCGGGCTCGGCGCCCCGATCGTGCCCATCAAGGGCGAGGGCTTCAACCTCCTCGGTGACCATTTCCACCCGTTGCTGGTGCTGCTGGCCCCCGCCTACGCGATCGCGCCGTCGGGGCTCACCCTCCTGATCGTGCAGGACCTCCTCTTCGGGCTCTCGGTGGCCGTCGTCGCCCGGGCGGGCATGCGGTTCATCGGACCGGTCGCGGGGGTCGCGGTCGGGATCGCCTACGCCCTGTCCTGGGGCCTCCAGTCCGCCGTCGCCGCGCAGTTCCACGAGATCGCCTTCGCCGTCCCCCTCCTCGCCCTGAGCCTCGAGGCCGTGCTGCGGCGGCGCGTGGTCCCCGCCGTCGTGTGGGGAGGGCTGCTCGTCTTCGTGAAGGAGGACCTCGGGCTGACCGTCCTGGCACTGGGACTGGTCCTCGCCTGGCGGCTCCGGACGGTCGCAGGGCTGTGGCTGGCCGCCTGGGGCGCGCTGTGGCTGGTCGTCTCGGTCGGCCTGATCCTGCCCGCGCTCAACGCTTCGGGCCAGTACGACTACTCCGACCGGATAGACCTCGGCGCGATGATCGGCGATCCCGCCGGCGCCGTCGTCGGCCTCGTCTCCGGCACCGCGAAGTACGAGACGCTCCTGCTGCTCCTGCTCGCCGGCGGACTCCTGTTCCTCCGCTCCCCGTTCGGCCTCGTGCTGGTGCCGACGCTCCTGTGGAGGTTCGCCTCGAGCGAGGAATGGTACTGGGGCCCCGAATGGCACTACAGCGCGGTCCTCATGCCCGTGCTCTTCCTCGGCCTCGTCGACGGCGTCCACCTCCTCCGAAGGAACCCGCGCCCGTGGATCCGCACCGCCGCCCTCGCGGGCGTCCCCGTCGCCGTCGCCGCCTGCCTCCTGCTGCTGCCCGCCCAGAAGTTCGCCATCCTCGCCGACCCGGGGACCTACCGGCCGTCCGGGCGCTGGGACGCCGCCCACCGCATGATGGATCTCATCCCCGCCGGGTCGACGGTCGAGAGCGGCGTGGTGCTCATGGCCTACCTCGCCCCCGAGACGCGCGTGTACTGGCTGGGCAACACCAACCCGGCGCCGGACTACCTGGTGGTCGACGCGGACGACTGGAGCTGGGGCGCCGTCCGACCGACCGACGCCGAGGCCCACGCCGAACAGCACTATCCCGGGACCGACTACACGCTCGTGTTCAGCGAGGCGGGCTACCAGCTCGTCCGGCTCGACCGCTGACGCCCGGTAGCCTTAAAGCATGACCTCCGACCAGCCGGACAGCGCCCCCGAGCAGCCGCACAGCACCTCCGAGCAGCCCGACACCCGCGGTGATCGGGCGCCGGCGGACGGTCGGCCCGCCCCCGAGGACCACGCAGCGCCCGGCCGGGCCCAGCCACCCGTGGCACCCGTGGCACCCGTGGCACCCGTGGCACCCGCGGCACCCGCGGCACCCGCGGCACCCGCTTATCGGGAGGTGACCATCCGGAGGGCTCCGAAGTTCGTGCCCTTCATGCTGCTGGGCGCCTTCCTCGGCTTCCTCGTCGCGCTCGTCGTCGCGTACACCGGCCCGGAGGATCCCACGCTCACGCGCGCATCGATCCTCGGCTTCTTCACCGTGGCCTTCGCCCTGCCCGGACTCCTGCTCGCGGCACTGCTGGTGCTCGTCGTCGACCGGCGCAGCATCAGGCGTGCCGAGCGTGCCCGGGCAGAGCGCACCTACGACGACGACGCGGCCTGAGACCGGCCCTCCCTCCCGAGGACCTGCCGCGGAATGCTAACGACGCCCCAGCGCCCGGCGATAGTAGCGGAAGGAATTCGACCGCCGTCGGGAAAGAGGGAGAGACATGAAGGCCTTTGCATGCGGGGACGTCGTACCGGGCTGTGACGCCCGCTGGGTGTGCTCCTCCGAGGACGAGATCCTCGCCTCCGTGGGCGCGCACGCCGCCTCCGCCCACGGCCTGACGGACCTTCCACCCGACCTCGTCGGCGCGGTCCGCAGCAGCATCGTCGCGGCCTGATCCCGCTGCCTCCCGCCTCCGTGCAGGCACCGGGTCAGGACGACGGGGCCGCCGAGCTGGCCCGGGCCTGCACGGGTGAGGGCGTGGCCTCCGCCTACCAGCCGATCGTCGACACGGCGCGCGGCACGGTGGTGGGCTACGAGGCGCTCGCCCGTTTCCCGGGCTTCGAGGAGCAGGATCCCGAGGTGTGGTTCGCCCGGGCACGCCGGGCCGGCTGCGCCGCCGAGCTCGAGGCCGCTGCCCTGCGCGCCGCGTTCGCGCATCGCCGCAGCCTGCCGCCGAACTGCTTCCTGACCGTCAACGTGTCGCCGCACCTGCTGTCGTCGTCCTCCGTGCAGGACGTGTGGGCCGAGCAGGGACACCTCGGCGGCGTGATCGTGGAGCTCACCGAGCAGACGCCCATCGACTCGTACCTCGATCTCGAACCGCATCTGGACTCCCTGCGCGCCGCCGGGGCCCTGATCGCCGTCGACGACGCCGGATCCGGGTATGCGGGGCTGCAGCACCTGCTCGCGCTCCGGCCCGCCTTGATCAAGGTGGACCGTGAGCTGGTGCGCGATATCGACGTCGACGAGGCCAAACGCGCACTGATCGAGATGCTCGGGCTGTTCGCGAGCCGGGTCGACGCCTGGATCCTCGCGGAGGGCATCGAACGGGTGGAGGAACTCGACGCCCTCGCCGCACTGGGGGTCCCGCTCGTCCAGGGCTACCTCGTGGGGCGCCCGGCCCCACCCTGGGGACAGCTCGACGTGGACCTCGCCCTGCGCCTGTCGGCCCGGTCCAGCACCGCGCCCGCGTCCACGGTGCGGGGCGTGGTCGAACCGGCCACCACCGCGGCCTCGCCGCGCTCCGCCGCCGAGCTCTTCGTCGCGGACCCGTTCCTCACCGACGTCGTGCTGCTCGACGGGCGCAGGCCGGTGGCCGTGCTGACCGAGGAGGCGGCACGCCTGGAGGTCGTCGACCCCGGACTGGTGGTGAATGTCGACACTCCCGTCGACGAAGCGCTCACGCGGTCGATCACCCGGGATCGGAGCACCCGCTTCGCTCCCCTGCTCGTGACCGACAACGCCGGCCGGTTCGTCGGCATCGCCCGCATGGAGCGGCTGATCGGGAGGATCGCGGGCCAGGCCACGCCCTCGGCGTGAGGCGCGACGGTCCGCCGCGCCGGCGGCTTCGCCCACCGTGAGAGAATGACCACATGGTGCGCGGCGACGGACAACTCTCCCACGATCTTCTCCCCGGCGAAAAAGGACCACAGGATGCCTGCGGCGTCTTCGGTGTCTGGGCGCCCGGCGAGGAGGTGGCGAAGCTCACCTACTACGGGCTCTACGCGCTGCAGCATCGCGGGCAGGAATCGGCGGGCATCGCCACGAGCGACGGCCGCCGCATCAACGTCTACAAGGACATGGGACTGGTGTCCCAGGTCTTCGACGAGGCCACGCTCAACACCCTGACCGGCCACATCGCCGTCGGGCACTGCCGCTACTCCACCACCGGCTCCTCGCACTGGGCCAACGCACAGCCGACGCTCGGCGCCACCGCCGCGGGCACGGTCGCCCTCGCCCACAACGGCAACCTCACCAATTCCGCCGAGCTCTACCAGATGGTCCTCGCCCGCCACGGGAAGCCCCGCGCCGGGGAACTCGCGCAGGGCAACACCACGGACACCGCCCTCGTCACCGCGCTGCTCGCCGGCGACGACGACCGCTCGCTCGAGCAGACCGCGATGGAACTGCTGCCGAGCATCCGCGGCGCCTTCTGCTTCGTGTTCATGGACGAGGGGACGCTGTACGCCGCCCGCGACGCCTACGGCGTGCGCCCCCTCGTCCTCGGACGCCTCGAGCGGGGCTGGGTCGTGGCCTCCGAGCAGGCGGCGCTCGCAACCGTCGGGGCGAGCTACATCCGGGAGATCGAGCCCGGCGAGTTCATCGCCATCGACGAGGACGGCGTGCGCAGCAGCCGCTTCGCCTCACCGACCGCCGCGGGCTGCGTCTTCGAGTACGTCTACCTCGCACGGCCCGACGCCGCGATCGCCGGGCGCTCGGTGTACGAGTCCCGCGTGGAGATGGGCCGGCAGCTCGCCCGCGAGAACTCGGCGATCGCGGACATCGTGATCCCGGTCCCCGAGTCCGGCACCCCGGCCGCCGTCGGGTTCGCGGAGGAGTCCGGCATCCCCTTCGCCCACGGCTTCGTGAAGAACGCCTACGTGGGGCGCACCTTCATCCAGCCCAGCCAGACGCTCCGCCAGCTCGGGATCAGGCTCAAGCTCAATGCCCTCGAGTCGGTCATCCGCGGCAAGCGCATCATCGTCGTCGACGATTCGATCGTGCGCGGCAACACGCAGCGCGCCGTGGTCCGGATGCTGCGCGAGGCGGGCGCCGCCGAGGTCCACGTGAAGATCTCCTCGCCACCCGTGCGCTGGCCGTGCTTCTACGGGATCGACTTCGCCTCCCGCGCGGAGCTCATCGCCAACGGCGCCGCGATCGACGAGATCAGCAAGTCCATCGGCGCCGACAGCCTCGCGTACATCTCCGAGGACGGCATGATCGCCGCCACCCAGCAGCCCCGCGAGCGCCTGTGCACCGCATGCTTCACCGGTACGTACCCGATCGAACTGCCCGACGACGACCGCCTGGGCAAGAACCTGCTCGAGCGCTCCAATCCCGCCGACAAGTCCGGCGCCACGGGATGCGATCCCGGACCGGACGCAGAGTTCGAAGCCGTACTGACCGACGACGACAGGAGAGAGCGGGTATGAGCGTGTCCGACCCCATCACGTATGCCAGTGCAGGAGTGGACGTCGAAGCGGGTGACCGCGCCGTCGAGCTCATGAAGGACGCCGTGCGGGCGACGCACGGCGAGCAGGTCCTCGGCGGGGTCGGCGGTTTCGCCGGGCTCTTCGACGTGTCCCGCCTCCTGACCTACACGCGGCCGCTGCTCGCGACGTCGACCGATGGCGTGGGCACCAAGGTGGCTATCGCGCAGGCCATGGACATCCACGACACCATCGGTTTCGACCTGGTGGGCATGGTGGTCGACGACATCGTGGTGGTCGGCGCGGAGCCGCTCTTCATGACCGACTACATCGCGTGCGGGAAGGTGGTCCCTGAGCGCATCGCGGACATCGTGCGCGGCATCGCCGCCGGCTGCTCGGCCGCCGGTACCGCCCTGGTGGGCGGCGAGACCGCCGAACACCCCGGCCTGCTCGGTGAGCACGAGTACGATGTCGCGGGCGCCGCGACGGGCGTGGTCGAGGCGGACCGCGTCCTCGGTCCCGAGCGCGTGCGCGAGGGCGACGTCGTGATCGGCATGGCGTCGTCGGGCCTGCACTCGAACGGGTACTCCCTGGTGCGGCGCGTCGTCAACCAGGCCGGGTGGGCCCTGGACCGCCAGGTCTCCGAACTCGGGCGGACGCTCGGCGAGGAACTCCTCGAGCCCACGCGCGTGTACGCGTCCGACTGCCTGGCGCTGGCCCGCAACGACGCCGCGCAGGTCCACGGTTTCAGTCATGTCACCGGCGGAGGACTCGCGGCGAACCTGGCGCGGGTGCTGCCCCGCGGGCTGGAAGCCACGGTGGACCGCTCCACCTGGGAGCTCCCGCCGATCTTCACGCTCGTCGCCCAACTCGGCTCCGTTCCGCTGCCGGACCTCGAGCGCACCCTCAACCTCGGGGTCGGGATGGTCGCGATCGTCGGGGCCGGGGGCGCCGACGCCGCGCTCGCCCAGCTCAACGCGGCCGGTATCCCCTCCTGGGTCATGGGTGGTGTGCGTGCCGCGAGCGGCGGCAGCACCGACGGACCGGACTACGTGCAGGGCGCCAAGGGCGTGGACGGCGGATCGGTGCGGCTGCTCGGCGCCTACGCCTAGGGGCGGAGCGCGTCCAGGGACGCCGGCGTCAGCACGCCGCCCGGAACAGGGAAGGACAGGACCTATGAGCACCGCGCCGTCCGTCATCGTCCTCGACGTCAACGGGACCCTCTCCGACCTGGGCCCTCTCGCGGAGGCGTTCACCCGGGCCGGGCTGCCTGCCACGCTCACCCGGGCGTGGTTCGCCGAAGTACTGCGCGACGGGTTCGCGCTCACGGCGGCCGGGACCAACCCGGACTTCGCCGACCTCGCCGCGGACGGCCTGCGCGGCCTCCTGGCCGAGACCTGCGGACCGGGACGGTATCCGGAGCAGGTCGACTCGATCATGGCTGTGTTCAGGAATCTCCCCCTGCACCCGGATGCAGCGCCCGGGCTCAGGGCGCTCGGCTGTCTCGCCCCCTTGGTGACGCTGAGCAACGGGGCACCCTCGGTCGCGGAGTCCCTCCTCCGGCGAGGGGGGATCCGGGACGAGCTGTCCCGCCTCCTGAGCGTCCAGGACGCTCCCCGCTGGAAGCCCGCACGCGAGGCCTACGAGTATGCGGCACACCGCACCGGGCACACCGTCGGGCAGATGCTGCTCGTGGCCGCGCACCCGTGGGACATCCACGGCGCCGGCGCTGCCGGGCTGCGAACGGCCTGGATCAACCGCACGGGCGCTGCCTACCCTTCCTCGTTCGCCAGGCCGGACATCGAGGTCCCGGACCTGGTGGCTCTCGCAGGAGAGCTGTCCGGACCCTGACCCGGGACCGGCGGCTTCGGCCGGCAGGTCCGACGGCACGACGAAGCCCCTGCCCTCCGGTGAGGACAGGGGCTTCGCCGTGGTCACTGCGGCCCGGTCAGCGCTTGCCCGCCTGCTTCCGGGTCACCACGATGTCGAACGAGCTGGTCCGGGTGTTCCCGGCCTCGTCCGTCGCCGTGCACGTGACCATCGTGGTGCCCACCGGGAACCGGGTTCCCGACGCCGGGGCGCAGACGAGCGGCACCACGCCGTCGAGGGTGTCGATGGCCGACGGCAGCGTGTAGGCGACCTTGGCACCGCTGGCTCCGTTGGAGACGGCGGCGATGTCCGTCTGGTCGGCGATCCGCGGCGGCAGCACATCGGCGGGCCGGGCGGGCAGCCTGGACGGATCCACGATGCCCCAGTAGGCCGGCGTGGCCTGCAACTCGTCGTCGAACGGCAGCGGCTGCTCCCAGGGACGGGCCATGGGCCACGTCCGCAGCCAGGTGCGGGCGTTGCTGATCCCCCAGAACGTCACCGACTCCACGGAGGCGCTGTGCTCCCGGAGCATCGCGAAGAGGTCGCGGTAGTAGTACCCGACCTCCGCCGCGGCGTCCGCGTCGTCCTCGAACGCCGGGCTGTACGGATCGGCGGGAGCGCCGCTGACATCGGCGCCCTGGTTCTCCGTGGAGGCATTGACGTCGAGTTCCGTGATGGCCTGCAGGAGTGCCGGGTCCAGTGCCTCGACGGCCTCGATGGAGTCCTCGAGCCACTGCACGGGCCGGGCGACGTCCACGTGGGCCTGGTGGCCGACACCGTCGATCGGCACTCCCCTGGCCTTCAGGGCGCGGATCAGGTCGAGGTAGTCGGCCCGCTTCTCCGGCATCTCCGTGTTGTAGTCGTTGATGAACAGTGCCGCCTCGGGGAAGTAGCGGTCCGCCAGGCGGAACGCCTCGTCCACGAAGCCCTCGCCGAGGATCTGGAACCAGCGGCTGTCACGCATGTCGTGCGGATTGGCCGTGTCGCCGTCCGCGATGACCTCGTTCACCACGTCCCAGGCCCAGATGGGGCTGTTCCCCTCGGGGTAGCGGGCATCGATGTGGTCCGCGATGCCCTTGATGTGGGCTTTCATGCGTGCCTTGAGGAGTGCCTGGTCCGCCGGGCTGTTCGTGAGCTCACGTGCTCCGTCCTTGAAGAACCAGGCCGGGGTCTGCGAGTGCCAGGCGAGCACGTGCCCGTAGACCTGCACGTCGTTGGCGTCCGCGAAGTCCAGGAGCTGGTCCAGCTGTGTGAAGGCGAACTGCCCCTCGACCGGCTGCACGCTCTCGGGCTTGCCCGCGTTCTCCGGCGTGAAGGCGTTGAAGTGCCGGCGCACGAGGTCCGCGGCGGTCCCCACGGTCTCCCGCGCATCGATCGCCACGCCGACGTGCTCGATCCCGTCGGCTCCGAGCACGTCCTTCAGCCCCGGGACGTCGGTCTGGATCGGCTTCTCCGCGAACGGGGCGAGGCTGAAGTCGTCCAGCAGGAAGTCCAGGCCCACCGGGCCCTCGACGTACACCTGGGCGCTGTCGGCGGCGGCGCCGAGGGTGTAGGTACCCTTCAGTTGCGTCCAGCCGTCGGCCGACACCGTCGCACCGGCCCCGGCCACGCCGTCGTAGGCGCTTCCGCCGCCGTTGTTCCGCTGGACGGACACCTTGAGCGACGCGGGCGCCTGGCCCGGGGTGAGACGCGCCCACACGGAGACCTCCACCGCGACCCCCACGGGGAGTCCCGCCGTCACGTCGAGCGCGGCGCCGTGCCACGGCTGCGTGCGGTTCGTGACGAGCAGGCTGCCGCTACCGGTGCGGGCATCGCTGCTCGTGGCGACGGTGACGCCGTCGCCACGGGCCGTCCAGCCGTCGGTGCCGGTCTCGAAACCGGAGGTCACAGCGACCGGAGCGGGGGCCGCGCCACCGCCCGGCAGGGTGAACGTCCAGCCCTCCGCGAGCTTCTCGCCCACGACGGTCGTGACCGCCCTGACGGTGTTCGAGCGGTCGCCGCCGCCATCGTGCGCGAGGACCACGGCGCCGGGTGTGAACGCCCTGCGGAGGTTCGCGATCAGTGTCGCCTCGCTGAGGTCGTTGCCGTCCCAGTCGAAGATGACGTTGCCGAGGCCGAGCGGCTGCATGCCGAGTGCTGCGGCGACATCGCCGGTGGCGCCCCAGCTGCCGTTCGGTGCACGGAAGTAGGGCACCTCCAGCGTCGGGTCCCCGGCGGCGCGCCGGATGATGCGCAGGTTCTCCTTGAGGTCCGCCTCGACCTGCGACTGCGTCCACGGGCCCATGTCGTCGTAGGAGGTGCCGTGGTTGCACAGCGTGTGCCCCTCCGCGACGATCCGCCGGAGCAGGTCGGCGCCGCCCGCTGCCTCGACGTTCTGCCCGATGATGCAGAACGTGGCCGTGATGCCCTTGTCGCGCAGGAGATCGAGGACGGCCGCGGTCTCGCCCGGGTTCGGCCCGTCGTCGAACGTCAGCGCGACGGCGTTGCCGGTACCGCGGGCCGCGGTCACGGGGGTGGCCGTCGGGTTGGCGGCTCCCCCGGGGACGAACGCCGGATCCGGGGTGGGCTGCCAGGCCCCGCCGTCGCCGGGTGCTGCCGTCCCGGTGATCACGATGTCGTCGATGAGGTAGTCGTAGGGTGCACCGAGGTCTCCTGTTCCGAGGTAGGCCCGCAGGGTCGCCGGGTCCGCCCCGGCAGGGGCGTTGAAGGTTCCGGTCACGGTGGTCCAGGCGTCCGCCGAGACCGTGGTGTTGCCGACCCAGGTGTAGGCGGGCTCGACGAGGAAGCGGGCCGACGTCGTCGTGCCCGCAGCCGCCGAGAGCCGGACCTGGGCCGAGAACGTGTAGGCGCCTCCCGCCTGCAGGAGGCCGGCCGGCGTCCTGATGCCGTCGTAGTCGTTGGCGCGGCCCTGCACCAGCAGGGCCTTGTCGCCGTCGGCGTCGATCACCGACAGCGCGGATCCGCCGTTGAGGGTCAGCGGGGTGAAGCTGCCGTCCTCGAAATCCTCGTTCAGCAGCACGGACGGCCCGTCCGCCTGGGCAGCGGGGAGCGTCAGCACGCCGGCTCCCGTGATCAGGCCGAAGGCCGTGGCGCCTGCGATCAGACGTCGTTGTCTCATGGTTCTCCTTGATGGTGTGGCCCGCCCGGTTCGGGCGGGCCACGGCCTGCTGGGTGGTCGTGCCGGTCGTGCTGCCTAGCGGTTGCCGCGCCCCGGGGACGCCTGCTCGAGGGTGTCCTGCAGGGCGTAGTAGGCGGGCTTGCGGGTGAAGTCGTTCCACATCACGGTCGCCTCGCCCTCACCGGAGAAGAACACCGGGACCCAGGAGTACTTGTCGGTGAAGCCCCAGATGGTGAAGGAGTTGCACTCGTCCACGCTCACGCACGCCTGGAGTGCACGCTGGTAGTAGGTCGCCTGCTGGGCGAGCTGCCCGGCCGTCGGCTGCGTTCCGGCGGCCACGTCCATGCGCACGTCGATCTCGGTGATGGCCGTCTCCAGCCCGAGGTCGTCGAAGCGCTGGAGGTTCGCCTGGAGGTCTCCGGGGAATCCGTACCGCGTGCTCAGGTGGCCCTGGATGGCGAAGCCGTCCACGGGGACGCCCTGGGCCTGCAGCTGCGGGATGAGCTTGATGTAGGCATTGCTCTTCGCATTGATGCCTTCCACGCCGTAGTCGTTGAAGAAGAGCTTGGCCTTCGGGTCCGCCTCGTGGGCCCAGCGGAACGCGTCGCCGATGATCTCCGGACCGAGTTCGCGGATCCAGATGTTGTCGGTGGTGCGCAGGGTGCCGTTGTCGTTGAAGATCTCGTTGGCGACGTCCCACTGCTGGATCCTGCCCGCGTACCGGCCCACGACCGTCTGGATGTGCTCCTTGAGGATCGCCCGCAGCTCCTCCTTGGAGAAATCGCCCTCCTCGAGCCAGGCCGGGTTCTGGCTGTGCCAGAACAGGGTGTGTCCGCGGACCACCTGCTTGTTCTGCTGCGCGAACTCGACGATGGCGTCCATCTCGGCGAAGCGGTAGGTGTTGCGTTCCGGGTGCACGTACTCCCATTTGAGCTGGTTCTCCGGCGAGACGGAGCTGAACTCGGCGGCGAGGTGCTGGAGGTATTCCTTGTCGTTGGGGAACGGGGCCGGATACGGCTGGGTCTCGTGGTGGCCTCCGCCGGCGACGGCCGTCCCGATCTTGAGATCCCGTGGGGCGGCCCGGCGGAGGGTGTCCTGCTTCTCGATCCCGGGTGCCTGGGACCTGTGGTCCTGGGCCGCGAAGGCGGGGACCGCGGTGGGAAGGATCATCGCCGAGGCGAGGACCGCCGCTGCGATGGAGTGATGGACCTTCATGAGCTCTCCTTTGAGGTACCTGAGGTGCGGTTGTCCGATCCTCTGATCGGAACTTTTCCGGAACTTTCCGGAAATACCGTTGCTGTAGGTTAGGAACACCGCGCCCTTGAGGTCAAGGGCGCATGTCGGAATGGTGTCGGGGGCGCAGTGGTGATCCCGGGTGCCCGGAGGAGGACCTGTGCAGGAGAACACCCAGCCCGCGGTGACGATCTCCGCCATCGCCTCGGCGGCCGGCGTCTCCATCCCCACGGTCTCCCGCGTGCTCAACGGGCGGTCCGACGTCGCCCCGGCCACGCGTGAGCGCGTGGAGGCCCTGCTCCGCGACTACGGGTACCGGAGGCGCGGAGCGGCGCAGTCCGCGCCGTCCGGGCTCGTGGACCTCGTCTTCAACGATCTCGACAGTCCGTGGGCGGTGGAGATCATCCGCGGCGTCGAGGAGTCCCTCAACGCCGAGGGCGTGTCCGTGGTGGTCTCCGCGATCCACCGCAGGGGCGGCGCCGATTCCACCCGCAAGTGGCTCGACACCCTCGGCGCCAGGACGAGCGACGGCGCCATCCTCGTGACGACCGACCTCGACTCGTTCCTCCACGCGGAACTGCAGCGGCTCAACCTGCCCGTCGTCGTCGTGGACCCCGCCGGCGTCCCGGACCTCGAGGTCCCTACCATCGGGGCGACCAACTGGACCGGCGCCGTCACCGCGACCGAGCACCTGACCCAGCAGAACCACCGCCGCATCGGGTTCGTCGCGGGCCGCCCGGGCCTCTGGTGCAGCCGTGCGCGCCTCGACGGCTACCGGGCGGGGCTCGACGCCGCCGGGATCCCCTTCGATCCCGCGCTCGTCATCAACGGCGACTTCGACTACGCGTCGGGCTTCGCCGCCGGGACCGAGCTCCTCTCACTGCCCGGACGGCCGACCGCGATCTTCGCCGCCAGTGACCAGATGGCGCTCGGCGTGTACGAGGCGGCCCGACAGCAGGGCCTGCGCATCCCGGACGATCTCAGCGTGATCGGATTCGACGATCTCCCCGAGGCCGGGTGGGCGTCGCCGCCCCTGACGACCGTCCGCCAACCGCTCTCCGAGATGGGGAGCCTCGCCGCCCGGACGCTCGTCCGGCTCATCCGGGGCGAGACGGTGGAGAGCCCGCGCATCGAGCTCTCCACCCGGCTCGTCCAGCGGGCGAGTGTCCAGGCCATGGGTGGCTGACGGTCCGGAGAAGTCCCGCTTGACTCTGGGCGTAAACCTAATATGTTTGTAACGGCAACATATTGGTCACACACACTTCCTGGAGCACTCAATGGCGATCGAGCCCACACGCGATGACAAATTCTCCTTCGGACTCTGGACGGTGGGCTGGGAAGCCCAGGACCAGTTCGGTTCGGCGACCCGGGCACCGCTCGACGTCGTCGAGGCCGTCAACCGGCTGAGCGACCTCGGTGCCTACGGCATCACCTTCCACGACGACGACCTCTTCCCCTTCGGCTCCAGCGCCGGCGAGCGCCAGGCGCAGATCGACCGGCTCAAGGGCGCCCTCGAGTCCACCGGCCTGATCGTGCCCATGGTCACGACGAACCTGTTCAGCCACCCGGTCTTCAAGGACGGCGGCTTCACGAGCAACGACCGCGGCGTCCGCCGCTTCGCCCTCCGCAAGGTCCTCGACAACATCGACCTCGCGGCGGAACTCGGCGCCAAGACGTTCGTCATGTGGGGCGGCCGCGAAGGCAGCGAGTACGACGCCGCCAAGGACATCCGCGGCGCGCTCGAGCGCTACCGCGAAGCCGTCAACCTGCTCGGCGACTACGTCACCGACAAGGGATACGACATCCGCTTCGCGATCGAGCCCAAGCCCAACGAACCGCGCGGCGACATCCTCCTGCCCACCCTCGGGCACGCGATGGCCTTCATCGAGACCCTCGAGCGCCCGGAACTCGTGGGCATCAACCCCGAGACCGGCCACGAGCAGATGGCCGGGCTGAACTTCACGCACGGCATCGCCCAGGCCCTCTACCAGGGCAAGCTGTTCCACATCGACCTCAACGGCCAGCGCAGCATCAAGTTCGACCAGGACCTCGTCTTCGGACACGGCGACCTGCAGAACGCCTTCTCGCTCGTGGACCTGCTCGAGAACGGCGGCCCCGCCGGCGGTCCGTCCTACGACGGCCCGCGCCACTTCGACTACAAGCCGAGCCGGACCGAGGACATGAACGGCGTCTGGGACTCGGCCGCGGCGAACATGCAGACCTACCTGCTGCTGAAGGAACGCGCTGCAGCATTCCGCGCCGATCCCGAGGTCCAGGCCGCGCTGGCCGCTTCCCGCGTGTCCGAGATCAACGAGCCCACCCTCAACGAGGGCGAGGGCTACGAGGCACTGCGTGCGGACCGCGCCTCCTACGAGGAGTTCGACACCGGTGCCTACTTCAACGGCAAGGGCTTCGGCTTCGTGAAGCTCCAGCAGCTCTTCATCGAGCACCTGCTCGGGGCCCGCTGACCCATGGCCCTCGTTGCCGGCGTCGACTCGTCGACCCAGAGCTGCAAGGTCGTCGTCGTCGACACCTCCACCGGTGCCGAGGTCCGCACCGGCCGTGCCCTCCACCCGGAGGGCACGGAGGTGGACCCGGAGGCGTGGTGGCAGGCACTGCTCTCAGCGCTGTCCGGTGCTGACGGACTCGGGGACGACGTCGACGCCCTCTCGATAGCGGGTCAGCAGCACGGCATGGTGCTGCTGGGCCGCGACGGACGCGTCCTGCGGGACGCACTCCTGTGGAACGACACACGGTCTGCAGGCGCCGCCCGCGACCTCATCGGTGAGCTGGGCGTCGACGAGCTCGTCGCCCGCACCGGATCCGCGCCCGTGGCGTCCTTCACCGGCACCAAGGTGCGGTGGGTGCGGGACGCCGAGCCCGACGTCGTGCCGGCCATCGCTGCCGTGGCGCTCCCCCACGACTGGCTGACGTGGCGGCTGCGCGGCTTCGGGCCCAACGGGGAATCACCCCTGGGCCCGGTACTCGGGGAACTGGTCACCGATCGCTCGGATGCGAGCGGGACCGGGTACTGGAACCCCGCGACGGACGCCTACGACGTCGCGCTCTTCGAGCAGATGCTCGGCCGTCCTGCCCGCGAGGCGCAGCTCGGCGGCGAGCCCGACCCGGCTGTGGTGGTGCTCCCCCGCGTCCTGCGGGCGGATGCGGCTGCAGGCTCCGTGCATTCCTCGTTCCTCGCGTCGGCGGACCGCCGTATCGTCCTGGGGCCCGGTGCCGGCGACAACGCCGGCGCGGCCCTGGGCCTCGGGGCGGAGGAGGGTGACGTCGTCGTGTCCCTCGGCACCAGCGGCACGGTCTTCGCCGTCGCCGCCGACGCCGTGGCGGACACGTCCGGGACGGTGGCCGGTTTCGCCGACGCCAGCGGCCTGTTCCTCCCCCTCGTGGCGACCCTCAATGCGGCCCGCGTGCTGTCCTCGGTCGCGGGCGTGCTCGGGGTGGACCACGACGGCTTCGCCGACCTGGCACGCGAGGCCGCGCCGGGTTCCGGCGGAGTCGTCCTCGTGCCGTACTTCGAGGGTGAGCGCACGCCCAACCTCCCGACGGCGAAGGCGAGCTTCCACAACCTGAGCATCGCCTCGGCAACCCGGGCCAACATGGCCCGTGCGGCCATCGAGGGGATGCTGTGCGGACTGGCGGATGCGCTGGACGCCGTGCGTGCGGCCGGCGTGGTGCCGCGGCACCTGCTGCTCATCGGCGGCGCCGCGCAGAACGCCGCCGTCCAGGAGGTCGCGGCACAGGTGTTCGACCTGCCGGTCCGGATCCCCGCCCCGGGCGAATACGTGGCCCGGGGAGCCGCCGTGCAGGCGGCCTGGACCCTGACGGGATCGCGTCCGCAGTGGGCGGTCGAGACCGTCGAGGACCGCGCCGCGGATCATCGGCCGGTGATCCGCGAGCAGTACGGCGCTGCGGTGGGTTCCGTGACGTTCTAGGCCCTCGCCCTCGATCGGACGACAGGAGGCACCATCCCGTGCGGGGTGGTGCCTCCTGTCGTCCGTGCTCCCGTCCGCCGGCGCGGACGGCAGGCCCGCTAGAGTCCGGCCTGGTGGTCGATGCCCACCTGGTCGACCCTGCGGTGGAAGCGCATCCCCGCCTTGCCGCCGAGGACTGCACCGATGAGTGGGACGAGGATCGCGATGGCGAGACCGATCAGACCGCTCGCCGTCAGCGCACTGCCGTCGACGGGGATGGCGGGCTGACCCTGGACCTGCTCGAGGACGTTGAACTGGTTGCCTGCGACGGCGGCGAGGATCGCCAGGACGATCGCGACGATGATGCCCCACAGCCAGACGGCGATGCCCTGCTTGGCGCCGTCGAACCGGGCCATGCGGCCCGCGACGTAGCCGCCGCAGTAGTACGCGATGAACAGGATGACCGCGAGGACGATCCCGCTGACGATCCCGAGGGTCTGGGCATTCTCCTGGGCCTGGTTGGCGGCCTCGCCCGCCGTCCCGGACGTCGACGCACCTATGCCGACACCGATCGCCGCCGCGAGTGCGCTGAGGATCACGGTGAGCCCGATCGCCGTCAGCCAGCCGAAGAACGCCGAGCCGAACTTGATGCCGCCGAACCGCTCCTTCTCCGCGGCCACCACGTCGTCGCGCCGACCGCGCGGAGTGCGTGCACCCGATGTGTTCTCTGTTGCCATGATGGTGCTGCTCCTCGGTAGATGGGAACGACCCTTCGTGGTGCCACCGCGGTACCGCCACGAAAGATCAGCCTGCTTACTACCGTGAAGGCCGGGACGGAGGAGCGCAAGCACCTTAAGTTGCCCTCCGTGCAGGAAGGCGACGACGCGGTGGTCCGGCGACTGCCTCGCCCCCGCCATCCCGCGGAAGTGCGCCGCTGCGTGCCGGTGCAGCCTCGGGCCGGACACCGGGAGCAGGGCTGCCGCCCCCGGTCGTGATCGATTCGCCGTTTGCCCGGACCTCGCTGTCCGGGTATGGGTGTCCGGTCCCGGGAACACGGCAACCCGCCCCCGTGGACGGGAGCGGGTTGCAGGTCGTGCCGTGCGGGGGACCTCAGGCAGCATCCACCTGCACGTCGCAGTGCAGCCTGCGCGTGTGGTCCACGGACCGCACGCCGCCGGTCAGGGTGAGTGGCAGGGCAGCGCGGATGTCGCTGCTCGACGCTCCCAGCCGCAGTTCGAGCGCACCCGGTTCGACGATCCGCCGCCCGTCCCGTCCGGTGAAGGACGTGACGTCCGCCGGGACGGTGAAGGCCACCCGCGCCGAGGCTCCTGCGGCCAGGGGCACGCGCGCATAGGCGACGAGGCGCTGCACGGGCCGGACGACGGACGCCACGGGGTCGTGCAGGTAGAGCTGCACCACCTCGACGCCGTCGCGCTCCCCGGCATTCGTCACCGTCACGTGGACGGTGGCTTCGCCGTCGGTGGGCGCCGAGTCCGTCGTCGACCCCGCATCGGTCCAGGTGAAGTCCGTGTACCCGACGCCGTGTCCGAAGGCGAAGGCCGCGCTGGGATCGATGTTGGACACCCCGCTGGCCTGGGCCAGGGGTGCCGCGAGGTAGGTGGAGGGCTGGGCGCCCGGCGAGCCGGGGATGCTGACCGGGAGGCGTCCGCTCGGGTTGACCCGTCCGCTCAGCACACCTGCGACGGCCGCTGCGCCCTCCTCGCCCGGGAAGAATCCCTGGACGATGGCGGCGGCCTCCGCCGCGGCGGACCCGAGGGCGTACGGGCGTCCGGTCAGTAGGACGACGACGACCGGCTTGCCGGTCGCGAGCAACTCGTCGAGGAGCTGCTGCTGCACGCCGGGGAGGGCGAGGGATTCGGCGTCGCAGCCCTCGCCGCTGGTGCCGCGGCCGAAGAGGCCCGCCCGGTCACCGAGCACGGCGACGACGACGTCGGCCCCACCGGCGACGGCGAGCGCCTCGTCGAAGCCCGTCGTCGCGGTGCCGTCGATCGTGCAGCCGGCGGCGAGGGTGATGTCGCTGTCGGCGAACTCGCGCCGGAGTGCGTCCGCGACCGTCGGGATGGACAGGCCCATCGCGATCTCGGGGTGCTGCTCGCCCACGTGCGCGGGGAAGGAGTAGCAGCCCAAGAAGGCGCGGTGCGTGTCGGCGTTGGGGCCGATCAGAGCGATGCGCGGCGCGCCGGTGAGGGGGAGGATCCCGCTGTTGCCCACGAGGACGATCGACTGTTCCGCGAGCTCGGTGGCGATGGCGCGATTGCCGGCAGAGTCGAGGTCGACGACGGGCGTGCCCGCGTCGGTCGTGTGGAGGGCCGGTGGGACCGGCGACCAGTCCGGGTCCAGGAGACCGAGGTCCAGCTTCTGCCGCAGGACCCGGCGGAGCGCACGGTCCACGAGCCCCTCCTCCACCCGTCCGCCGTCGATCTCGGCGAGAAGGTGCTCACCGAACGTGTGCACGGTGGGCAGTTCGACGTCGACGCCCGCGCTCAGCGCCGCCCCCGCCGCTTCGCCGAGTGTCGAGGCGATACGGTGCAGTTCCTTCAGGAAGGCGATGCCGAAGTAGTCGGCGACCACCGTGCCGTCGAAGCCCCAGGTGTCGCGGAGCAGCCCGGTCAGGAGCGAGGCGTCCGCCGCCGTGGGGACGCCGTCGATGTCCGTGTAGGCGTGCATGACCGAGCGCACGCCGGATTCGCGGATCGCCATCTCGAACGGAGGCAGCAGCACGTCGGCCCGCTCCCGTTCACCGATCGAGACGGGGGCGAGGTTGCGCCCGGCCTTCGACGCCGAGTAGCCGACGAAGTGCTTGAGGGTGGCGACGATCCCCGCACGCTCGAGCCCCTGGACGTACGCCGTCGCGATGGTCCCGATGAGGTAGGGGTCCTCCCCGATGGTCTCCTCGACCCGGCCCCAGCGGGCGTCGCGGACGACGTCGAGCACCGGCGCGAGACCCTGGTGCACGCCCACCGAACGGAGGTCCGCCCCGATGGCCGAGGACATGGTCCGCACCAGCTCGGGGTTGAACGTGGCGCCCCAGGCGAGGGGCACGGGGTACGCCGTCGCCTTCCAGGCGGCGAAGCCGGCGAGGCATTCCTCGTGCACGAGGGCGGGGATGCCGAAGCGGTTGGCGGCGGTGATCCGCTCCTGCGTGCGCTGCAGCGACAGGGCGCCGAGTCCCGGCTCCACGGGTGCGGTGCCGAAGGGGCGGGTCAGCTGGCCGAGGCCGTTCGGCAGGAGCTCGTCGAGGTCCGGCGCGTCGTTCATCTCGTGCTGGTGCGGGGCGACCTCGCCACCCTCGGTGTTGGCGCCGACCCAGACGCCGACGAGCTGGGCGACCTTCTCGCGGAGGGTCATCGCCCCGATCAGGGAGTCGACGCGGTCCTCCGGTGCGGCGGCGGTGTTCCGCCAGGGGGCGTCGTTGAGTGTTGTTTCTGTCATGATCACTTTCCGCCAGCGCCCATGAGGCCCTGGACAAGCGCGCGGCGCGCAAACAGGTAGACGAGCAGCACGGGCACCATCGAGAGGGTCACGGCGGCGAGCAGCCCCGGGATGTTGATGCCGTACTGGGTCTGGAAGTTGAAGAGGCCGAGGGTCACCACGCGGGTGCTCTCGGACTGGGTCAGGATCAGGGGGAACAGGAAGCCGTTCCACGCCTGGAGCGCGGAGAAGACCGCGATCGTGGAGATCCCGCCCTTGGACAGCGGCAGGACCAGCCGGAAGAAGGCCCGGGCGGGGCTGGCGCCGTCCATGGCCATCGCCTCGTACAGCTCGCCCGTGATGTCGCGCATCGTGCCGCTGAGGATCAGCGTGCAGATGGGCAGGGCGAACGCCGCCGTCGGGAGGATGACGCCGATCAGGTTGTCGTAGAGTCCCACCGTGTTGATCAGGTAGAACACCGGGACGATCACGGCCTGCGCGGGGATCGCGAGCCCCAGCAGGAAGAAGCGGAACACGAACGACGCCGCACGGCTCCGGCTGCGCACGATCGCGTAGCTGAGCGGCGGGACGAGCAGCAGGACGATCGCGACGACGCCGACCGTCACTACCACCGTGTTCAGGAAGTACCGGCCGAACCCGCTGGTGATGGCATCCGCGTAGTTCTGCAGCGTGAAGCTCGAGGGGAAGGACAGCGGGCCGTTGTCCCCGAACTCCTCACGCGTCTGGAAGGTGCCCGAGAGCATCACGTACAGGGGGATCGCGACGATCAGCAGCCAGATGAAGGAGCCGATACCGGCGAGGTAATTGGGGCGGGTCTTCATCAGAGTCCTTCCAGCGAGCTGTTCATCTTGTCGTAGCCGGACACCTTGACCACCACGAGGGAGATCAGGGTGGCGACGACGACGAGCACCAGCGCGATCGCGCTGCCGACGCCGAAGTCGAAGCTCTGGAACGCCTCCTGGTACATGTAGAAGGCCGTGATGGTGGTGTCGGTGCCCGGTCCGCCGTTGGTGAGGATGAGCACCGTCTCGAAGGTCGTCAGACCACCGACGACCATCAGGATGATCGAGGTGATGGCCGTGTTCCGCAGCTGGGGCAGGGTGATGGAGAAGAACTGGCGCACCATACCCGCGCCGTCGATCGACGCCGCCTGGTACAGCACGGTCGGGATGCCCTTGGCCGCGCCCTGGTAGATCAGGGTGTGGAAGGGGGTGAACTGCCACATGCCGACGAAGATCAGGACGCCGATCGCGCCCGACTGGGTGCCGAGCAGGTTGCCGTCGCCGAAGAGCCAGGACAGCTGCCCCGGGATGCCGAAGTTCGGATCGAGCAGCGCACGCCACAGCACGGAGATGGCGGCCGAGGACAGGAGCAGCGGAACGAAGTAGATGGCGCTGAGGATGGCGCGGTTGCGCTGGTTGCCTGCCGCCCACACGCCGAGCAGGATGCTCAGTGGCGTCTGGGTGACCACCCCGAGGACGATGAAGAGCAGGCTGAGCCAGAGGCTCTTGACCATCACCGGATCGGTGACGAGCGTCTCCCAGTTCTCGAGCCCCACGAACTCCGGATCGCCGAGGCCGCTCCACGAGGTGAAGGACAGGACGGCGACCGCGGCCAGCGGCACGAGGGCGAAGAGGGCGAAGAAGATCGTGGCGGGCAGGGCCCAGGCGAAGCCCGGACGCCCCACGGAGGAGGCGCCCGAGCGGGCCGGGCGGCTCGGAGTGGAGCCGCCCGGCCCGGCCTGCCTGCGCGTTGCAAGCGTTGTCATGGGGATGTCCTAGAGACTCTGCATGGCCTTGATGAAGCCGTCTTCATCGATCTGGCCGCTGAAGAACTGGGCCACGGCGGTGTGGATGGTCACCGTTGCCTCGGGCGGGTAGGCCTGGTCCCAGGAGAGCTGGAAGTGGGGCGCGTCCTTCACGAGGTCGAACTGGTACTTCGCGTACTCCGGGTTGGAGGCCTCGTCGAGGAACTCCTCCGTGTTGGTGGTGGTGGGCAGGTTGCCGATGGCGATCTGCTCCTGCACGAACTCGTCCGAGTACATGAGCTTCAGGAACTCACCGGCCTCCTCGGGGTATCGGGTGTTCTTGGTGATCGAGTAGAAGTTGTTCGTGTTGCCGGCGAGGTTGGCGGGGTCGCCCTTCCCGCCCTCGATGGCGGGGAACTCGCTGTAGCCGAGGACGTTCTCCGCGAACTCGGGGTTGGCATCCAGGTGCGTCGCGTAGGCCCACGAACCCATGAGCTCGAAGCCTGCCCGGCCGCTGGAGAGCAGGGTGGGAGACCCGCCGTCGGTGAACTTGACGGAGTCGAAGTTGGTGCCGAAGGCACCTGCGTCGATCAGTTCGCGCAGCTTGCCGAGCGCCTCGCGGCTCTCCTCGGAGTCCCACACGTCCGTGTCGCCGTCGAGCGCCGACTGGAACAGGCCCTCACCGGCCACGCGGTCGAAGACGTACTGGAACCACATCTGGGTGGGCCACTGGTCGGCGCCGCCGAGCGCGATCGGCGTCACGCCGGCCGCCTTCAGCTTCTCGACGTCGTCCAGGAGGTCGTCCCAGGTGGCGGGAGGGGCATCGATGCCGGCCTGCTTGAGCACGTCGGAGTTGTTGAAGAGCATCACGGGCTGGGTTCCGCGCATCGGGATGCCGTAGCTCTTGTCGTCGATGACGGCCGTGTCGAAGACCGACGGCAGGAAGGCGTCCTTCAGCTGCGGGTCCTCCTCGATCAGGTCGTCGAGGGGCATCAGCAGATCGGCCTTCACGAAGTTCGCGATGCTGCCCCCACCCCAGTTGAAGAAGATGTCCGGAGCGGAATCGGTGTCGATGATGGTCTGCAGCTTGGTCTGGTAGTCCGCGCCGGGGATCGTGTCGAGCACGACCTTGACGTCGGAGGTCTGGTTGAACTTGTCCACCATGGCCTGCTCGACCTTGTTGCTGGCATCGCCGTACACGGCCAGGTGCAGCTCGTTCTCGGGCCGGCTGGACGCGTCGCCGCCTCCACCGCCGCACCCTGCGAGGGTGAGGCCGAGCATCAGGACCGCGGTGCCTGCAAGACTGCGGGACATCCAGGTTCGGTTGTTCATCGTTGAACGCCTCTCGAAAGTTTCGATAATAGTATCGAAAGTTATGTAGTGGATTGAGTGTATGTAGTGCGGCTCCGGATGCGCAACATGAGATGTGTGGCCCGTCACAAACCGCGGCCGACGCGGGCGGTGGCCCGTCAAACCCCGCATGTAAGCTGGCCGCATGTCGATTCCGGCGGAAGAACCGCGCGTCACCCTCGCTCAGCTCGCGACGGCGGCGGGCGTTTCCCTGTCCACGATCTCCAAGGTTCTCAATGGACGAGCCGACGTGTCACCGAAAACGCGAGCGAAAGTTGAGGTGCTCCTCGAGGAGCATGGCTACCGGCGCCGCAAGGTGTCCGCGGCCAGGGCGGCACTCGTGGAGCTGGTCTTCCACGAGCTGGAGAGCGCCTGGGCGCTCGAACTGATCCGGGGCGTCGAGAATGTCGCACGCGAGCACGGCATGAGCGTGGTCCTGACGGAGACGGGCACCCGGCATGCTCCCGGCACCGAGTGGATCGAGGGCGTGATGTCGCGGCGGCCCGCCGGCGTCGTCCTCGTGTTCTCCGACCTCCCGCAGGACTTCCGCAGCAAGCTGGACGCCCGCTCCATCCCCTTCGTCATCATCGATCCGGCGGGAGACCCCTCCCCCGATGTCCCGTCCGTGGGCTCGGCCAACTGGTCGGGCGGCATGATGGCGACCCGCCACCTGATCGACCTCGGACACACGAGGATCGCCGCGATCAGCGGACCCGAGGACATGATGTGCTCCCTGGCCCGGATCGACGGCTACCGCTCCGCCATGGGCATGGCCTCCCTGCCGATCGATCCGGACTTCATCCGCTACGGGAACTTCCACGTGGACGGCGGACGGGACCACGCGTTCTCCCTGCTGCGCAGCCCCCACCCCCCGACGGCGATCTTCGCGGGCAGCGATCTGCAGGCGCTGGGCGTGCTCGACGCCGCCCGCCAGATCGGGCTCCGGGTACCGGACGAGCTGTCGATCGTGGGCTACGACGACCTGCAGCTGGCACAGTGGTCCAGCCCTGCCCTGACCACCGTCCACCAGCCGCTCATCCAGATGGCGGAGGAGGCCACGCGCATGGTGCTGCGGCTGCGGGACGGTGAGCGCCCGAACAACCTCCGGCTGGACCTCGCCACGAGCCTCGTGGTCCGCCAGAGCACGGCTGCGCCGTCCGAGCGCGCCGGACAGGCGGCCTGACCGGCCGCCTCCGCCCGGCCACGGCCGGTCTGGATACGATAGGGGCCACGCCAGGTGCGCAGAAGGGCTCCTGCAGGACGAAGGAGAACCCAGGGCCGTGCGGTCATCACCCGGTGCGACGAACGGCACGGAAGGCCTTCGCACACAGAACCTGTCGCAGATCCTCACGATGGTCCACCGGCACGGACCGCTGTCGCGGTCGGAACTGACCCGCCGCAGCGGCTTCAACCGCTCGACCGTCGGCGCCCTCGTGTCCGCCCTGACGGAGAAGCAGCTCGTCCATGAGACGGACCCGGCGGTCGGTGGCCGGGTCGGCCGCCCGAGCCCCATCGTGCGGGCCAATCCGGGCGTCGCCGTCCTCGCCGTGAACCCGGACATCGACGCGCTGACCGTCGGGGTCGTCGGCCTGGGTGGCCACGTCCACCGGCGCGTGCGCCGGGAGACCCGCGGCGTGCCGTCCCTCGAGGACGCCGTCGAGCTCACCCGCGACATCGTGGCCGATCTCCGGCCTGTCCTGACCGGCCTCGACCGGGTGCTCGGTGTCGGTATCGCGCTCCCCGGACTCGTCAACGCCGGCACGGGCCGCGTGCTCGTCGCGCCGCACCTCGGCTGGCGGGACGCCGACCTGACCGGGCCGTTCGGCCGCGCCCTGGAACTCCCGGCCGTCGCGGCGAACGACGCCGCCCTCGGTTCCCTCGCGGAGAGCATCTTCGGGGCAGCACTGGGCGTGGACGACGCCGTCTATCTCAACGGCAGCGCGAGCGGTATCGGCGGCGGGATCGTGACGGGAGGAGCGCAGCTGGTGGGGAGCCGGGGGTACGGCGGCGAGCTGGGCCACACGCTCGTCAGCCCGGGCGGCTTCCCGTGCCACTGCGGCCGGTCGGGCTGCCTCGATGCCGAGGTGCGGCTCGAACGGCTGCTCGGGGCCGCGGGCCTCGAGGGAGGCGGCATCGAGGCGCTGGAGCAGGTGCTGTCGGACGAGCCCTCCGCTGCCGTGCAGGCTGAGGCGGAACGCCAACTGGAACTGCTCGCCGTCGCCCTCGTGGACTTCGTGAACATCTTCGACCCGGAGCTGATCGTGCTCGGCGGTTTCCTCGGCTCCCTCGTCGCCTTCCGGGGCGATCAACTCACCGACGTCGTGAACGCGCAATCGCTCGCCGGCCGCGTGGAGGTCCGTCGCGCCGCGCTCGGCCCCGAGCTCCTGCTCGTCGGTGCTGCGGAACTGGCGTTCCAGTCCCTGCTCGCCTCACCGTCCTGAGCATCCCGGAGGGTGCGGGAACGCGGGGTGGAAGCGCGGGGCGCGGGTACAGGCGCAGTGCGGGGCGCGGACCGGTTACCGGGTCCCGCCTGCCCGCAGGCACAGAGAACGGCGCATCGTCCCTGCAGGGTCGATGCGCCGTGGTGCACAGGAGGTCGGCGGACCGGGCGTCAGCCGGTGCGGCGTGAGCCGCTCTCCTCGCCGTCGTCGTCGACAACGTCGGCGTACTTGTCCTCGTACTCCGAGTAGTCCGGTTCAACCGGCTCGAGAGGTTCGGTACGTCGGGTGGAAGCACGACTACCCGGGCCTGTGAGCTCTCGCTGCAGTGCCGAATAGTCCGTGGCCGGGCTGAAGTACTTCATATCCCTGGCCTGCTTGGTAGCTTTTGCCTTTTGACGGCCGCGCCCCATGGCGTGACCCCCTTTGTGCGTCGATCCGGAGGTGGTCACTGGGGCACGAGGCCCAAGGCTGCAGCGAGGCCCCGGAGTATTTGGTCAAATTGTCGTAACTACAGGTTACATGCTTTCCCCGGCGTCCGAGTCGGTTCCGGTCGGCGGCTCGCGGGCCGTCGCGACGGCGCTCCGGTCCGCGTGGAGCACCCGCGCTGCGCCGGGCCCGTGCGCGGACGATGTTGGATAGAGTCGGAGCCACGCCGGAGCGCCCCGGCGGCGAGCCACCAGGAATGCAAGGAGACAGCGGCCCACCATGAGCAACGAGGAGCAGGCACAGAGGGAGTCCGGACGCGGCCCCGTGCCCGACAGGCGCGACGGGACGGACGGCCCGGCGGTGGTGGATCCCGACGACGTGGTCCTCGACGACGGCTCCTCGGTCCTCGACGACGGCGACGTCGCCGTCGACGCCCTCGAACCGGAGCTGTCGGTCTCCCCCGAGACCCTCGATCTGGACGAACCTGCACTCGAACCGGCGCGGATCAGCACGGACACCGCGGCGGCCGCGTCGCTGGACGAGGCGGCGGCCGAGGCCCGTGCCGTCGCCGCCGAAGCGGAGGAGACCGGGACGCTGGTCGGCGGGCCCATGCCCGCGGACGCCCCCCTCGTCCATGCCGCACCGGAGGGTACGGCGCCCGCCGGGGGTGCGGCCGGGGATACCGACGCCGCAACAGGCCCCGCACCCGATCCCGCGCCCGACGCCGCACCGGGCACGGTCGCCGGGGCCGACGCCGGCAGCCCCGGCGCTTCCGTCCCCGAGGTGGAGGACCCCGCGCCGCACAGCGCGTCCGGGCCGGGCGACGGCCCCGCGCCCGGCAGCGACGCCGGGGAACCGGCCGGCGGTCCCTATGCCTTCCAGCCCCAGGGCGGCGAGCCCGGTGATGGGCACCCGGGCCTGTACCCGGGCACCGATCCGGCCTTCATCGGAGCGGGAGGAGCAGCCGGTTCCGGGGGCACGGGAGCCACCGGCAGCGCAGGAACCACGGGAGCCTCCGAGGACTCCGCGGGACGTGGCTCCACCTCGGCACGGGCCGGCTGGGTTCCCGAGGCGTCCGGCGGGACGGAGGATCCCTCCGAGGGACTCCCCCTGCGCGACAGGACCCGCACCAGCAGCAGCAAGGCGCCGCTCCTGCTGGTGATCGGGGGCGCCGTCGTGCTCCTCGGGCTGCTCGTCTGGCTGCTCGTGACACTCTTCGGCGGATCAGACGACGAGGGGCGCACCGACCCGTCGTCGATCGCGGCCGGCGAATGCCTGGCCGACTTCACGGCGATCACGGAGGACGCGGCGCGGGTGGACTGCTCCGAACCCCACAACGCGCAGCTCGTGGCGAGCGAGAGCTATCCCGACGACGCCGAGTTCCCCGGCCGTGACCAGCTCGGCCTGCGCGCCGAGGCCGCGTGCGAGAGCGCCTCGGCCGGCATCGATCCGGAGGCCGTCACCGAGGACCTCCAGGTCACCCTGCTCCGTGCCACGCCGACGACGGAGACGTGGGCCGACGGCGACCGCCGGGTGGACTGCTTCGCCGTCGTCGAGAACGACGGCACCCTGAGCCGGAGCCTCCTCGGCCCCTGACCCGGCACGGCACGACGAAGGGGAGGAATCCGGCTGGGTTCCTCCCCTTCGTCCTGTGCGGGGGAACTACCGCGCGGCGTGCACGAGCAGGCCCTCCCCGTCCGCCGCATCCCCGAGGGCGTCCGCGTCCGGCTCCGGACGGTCGACGACGACGGTGTCGCCGTCGACGATCTCGCCCGCGAGGATGCCCCGGGCCAGGCGGTCGCCGATCTCGCGCTGCACGAGCCGGCGGAGCGGGCGTGCGCCGTACGCAGGGTCGAAGCCGGTGAGGGCGAGCCATTCGCTGGCGGCCTCGCTGACGTCGAGCTCGAGCCTCCGGTCGTGCAGCCGGTCCGCCAGCGCCTTGACCTGCAGATCCACGATCCGGGAGAGCTCGTCGAGGCTCAGCGGGTCGAACACCACGACGTCGTCGAGCCGGTTCAGGAACTCGGGCCGGAAGTTCGCGTTCACGGCGGACATCACGGCGGCGCGCTTCGTGGCGTCGTCGAGTGACGGGTCCACGAGGAACTGCGAGCCGAGGTTCGAGGTCAGCACGAGGATGACGTTGCGGAAGTCGACCGTGCGCCCCTGCCCGTCCGTCAGGCGGCCGTCGTCGAGCACCTGCAGCAGGAGGTCGAAGACCTCGGGGTGCGCCTTCTCCACCTCGTCGAGCAGCACGACGCTGTAGGGGCGGCGCCGGACGGCCTCCGTGAGCTGTCCGCCCTCCTCGTAGCCCACGTAGCCGGGAGGCGCACCGACGAGACGCGCCACCGAGTGCTTCTCCGAGTACTCGGACATGTCGATCCGGACCATCGCGCGCTCGTCGTCGAACAGGAAGTCCGCGAGCGCCTTCGCGAGTTCCGTCTTGCCCACACCCGTGGGGCCGAGGAACAGGAAGGAACCGGTGGGGCGGTTCGGGTCGGAGACGCCGGCCCGAGCACGGCGGACGGCGTCGGACACCGCTGCCACGGCCTTCTGCTGCCCGATCAGACGTGCACCGATCACCTCTTCCATGTGCAGCAGCTTCTCGCTCTCGCCCTGCAGCATGCGACCGGCGGGGATGCCCGTCCAGGCGGAGATCACTTCGGCGATGTCGTTGGCGGTGACCTCCTCGGCCACCATCAGTTCCGGTCCGCCGACGGTCTGCTCCTCCGCGGCCTGCGCCTCGCGCAGCTGCCGCTCCACCTGCGGGATCTCGCCGTAGAGGATGCGGGACGCCGTCTCGAGGTCGCCCTCGCGCTGGGCGCGGTCGGCCTGCGAGCGCAGATCGTCCAGGGACGCCTTCAGGTCGCCCACGCGGTTCAGGCCCGCCTTCTCGGACTCCCATCGCGCGTTCAGCCCGTCGAGGTCCTCCTGGCGGTCCGCCATCTCCGCGCGCAGGGCCTGCAGGCGCTCGAGGGACGCCTCGTCCTTCTCACGGGAGAGTGCCATCTCCTCCATGCGCATCCGCTCGAGGGCCCGGCGCAGCTCATCGATCTCCACGGGTGCGGAGTCGATCTCCATGCGCAGGCGCGAGGCGGCCTCGTCCACGAGGTCGATCGCCTTGTCCGGGAGCTGCCGGCCCGGGATGTACCGGTGGGACAGGGTGGCCGCGGCGACGAGCGCGGAATCCGCGATCGACACCTTGTGGTGGGCCTCGTAGCGCTGCTTCAGGCCACGCAGGATGCCGACCGTGTCGGTCACCGACGGCTCACCGACATAGACCTGCTGGAACCGGCGCTCGAGCGCCGGGTCCTTCTCGACGTTCTCGCGGTACTCGTCGAGCGTCGTCGCGCCGATGAGCCGCAGCTCGCCGCGCGCCAGCATGGGCTTGAGCATGTTGCCGGCATCCATCGAACCCTCGGATGCGCCGGCGCCGACCACGGTGTGGAGCTCGTCGATGAATGTGACGACCTGGCCGTTGGACGAGCGGATCTCCTCAAGCACGGCCTTCAGCCGCTCCTCGAACTCCCCGCGGTACTTCGCGCCCGCGATCATGGAGCCGAGGTCGAGGCTGATGAGGCTCTTCCCCCGGAGGGACTCCGGGACGTCCCCGGCGACCATGCGCTGCGCCAGGCCCTCGACGACGGCGGTCTTGCCCACGCCCGGCTCGCCGATCAGGACGGGGTTGTTCTTCGTGCGGCGGCTGAGCACCTGGACCACGCGGCGGATCTCGGCGTCCCGCCCGATCACCGGATCGAGCTTGCCGCTGCGGGCCACCTCGGTGAGATCCACGCCGAACTTCTCGAGGGCCTGGAAGGTGTTCTCGGGATCGGGGGTGGTCACGCGGCGGTCCCCGCGCACGCCGGGCAGCGCCGCGGCCAGGGCCTCGCGCGTGAGCCCCGAGGACCGGAGGATGCCGCCCGCGGCTCCGCCGTCGGCGGCGAGGGCGAGCAGGAGGTGCTCAGTGGAGACGAACTGGTCCCCCAGGGTCTCGGCCTCCTCCTTCGCGGCGTTGACCGCCTGCAGGGCGCCCCGCGAGAACTGCGGCTGCGCCACGGACGAGCCCGACGACGACGGCAGGGCCTTGATGGCGGAGCTCGCCTGGACACTCACGGTGTCGGGGTCGGCGCCCGCAGCCCTGAGGAGCGCGACGGCGATGCCTTCCCGCTGGTCCAGCAGGGCCTTGAGGAAGTGCGGGGTCTCGATCTGGGCATTGCCCGCCGTGGAGGCGTTCATGGCGGCAGCCGACAGCACCTCACGGCTCTTGGTGGTGAAATTGGTGTCCACGCGCGGATCCTTTCTGTCCTGATCCAGGGGTCATGCGAATACATTGAGTGTACTCGACTCAACTTTGTGGAGGGGTCGGATATTCCCCTGCATCCGGCGGGCGAGACGTGCCGGAGAGGCGAAGCGCCGGGCGGGGGGGTCGTCTCGGACATAATGAGGCGTATGGGGAAATTTCAGGGCGCCATGACCGTGCTGACCACCGCTGTCCTCGCCGTGAGCCTCGCGGCGTGCACCGGCGACCGTCCGACGGCCGAGGACGCGGCCCGCACGCTGGCCGAGGGCCTCGCCCGGCTCGACGTCGGGCAGTCCGCCTTCACGTCCGTCGAACCGGCCGCCGTGACCGGTGAGCTCGCGACCATCACGGACGGATTCGCGCCCGGCGCGCCGCAGGTTACGGTCGACGACGTGGAGGAGACGGGCGAGGACAGCGCGACGGCGACCCTCGACTACGTCTGGGACCTCGACGCCACGGACTCCGACTGGACCTACAGCACGACGGCGGACCTTACGCGCGTCGAGGACGTGTGGCAGGTCGCCTGGGAACCGTCCGTGTTCGTCCCGAACCTCCTGCCGGAGGAGAAGCTGACGCTGACCCGCGTGCCGGGCGACCGCGGCGACATCACCGGGGCGCGCGGCGAGGTCCTCGTCACGCAGCGGCCCGTCATCCGGGTCGGGATCGACAAGACGAGCGTCCCCGCCGACCAGCAGGCCGCTTCCGCGCGGGCCCTCGCCACGCTGCTCGAGCTCGACCCCGCCGAGTACGAGCAGCAGGTCGCGGACGCGGGCGCCGAGGCGTTCGTGGTGGGGCTCGTGCTGCGCGACGATGCCGGCCGCACGGTGACCGACGCCCAGATCGACGCCATCCCCGGCGCCCTCCGGCAGGCCGACACCCTCGAACTCGCGCCGACCCGCACCTTCGCCCGCGAACTCCTCGGCAGCGTCGGCGAAGCCACCGAGGAACTCGTGGAGCAGTCCGACGGCGCCGTCACCGCGGGCGACATCACCGGCCTCGGGGGCCTGCAGCTGCAGCACAACGCCCAGCTCGCCGGGACTCCCGGCCTGGAGGTGAACGCGGCCCCGGTCGACGCCCCTGGCACTCCAACCCAGCAGCTGTTCGCCCGGCCGGCCGTGGACGGCACCGATCTCGCGACCACGCTCGATCCCCGCCTGCAGACCCTCGGCGAGGAGGTGCTCGCGGACGAGCCCTCGGCGTCGTCGATCGTGGCCGTCCGGCCCAGCACGGGCGAGATCCTCGCGGCCGCCAACGGCCCGGGCAGTGACGGACTGCAGACGGCGCTGCTGGGCCAGTACCCGCCCGGTTCCACGTTCAAGGTGGCCACGAGCCTCGCGCTCCTCCGAAAGGGCCTCACGCCGGAGTCACCCACCGAGTGCTCCGAGGAGGTGACGGTGGACGGCCGGACGTTCAACAACGCCAGCACCTACCCCGCACAGTTCCTCGGCACCATCCCGCTCCTCGAGACCTTCGCGCAGTCGTGCAACACGGGGTTCATCTCGGCACGGGACACGATCACCCAGGCTGATCTCGCGGCCGCCGCCACCGACCTCGGTATCGGGGTGGAGGCGAGCATCGGCACGCCCGCGTTCTTCGGTTCCGTGCCCACGGAGGCGGAGGGGACCGCCCACGCCGCCGCGATGATCGGCCAGGGCGAGGTCCTCGTCTCCCCCCTCTCACTCGCGACCATGGCCGCGTCCGTCGGCGCGGGGACGCGCGTGACGCCCACGCTCCTCGCGGCCGGCGAGTCCACCGACCTGGACCCCGGGTCCGAGGATGCCGCGGCGACGGCCGCGCCGACCACCGACGCCTCGCCGTCGGCCTCCGCTGCACCGTCCGCGCAGGCCGCGCCCAGCGCCCTCACCGCGGCCGAGTCCTCGACGCTGAAGACGCTCATGGCCGCCGTCGTCGCGCAGGGCGGCGCGCAGCTGCTGAAGGACGTGCCGGGCGCGCCCGTCCTGGCCAAGACGGGCACCGCGGAGTTCGGCAGCGAGACACCGCCGCGCACCCACGCCTGGGTGGTGGCCCTGCAGGGCGACCTCGCCGTGGCCGTCTTCGTCGAGGAGGGTGAGCTCGGATCCACCTCCGGCGGCCCCCTCATGCAGGCGTTCCTCACGGGGGCCGCCGGGTAACAGCCACCGCCCGCCGGAACGGCGGGAATCCACTTCGATGACATGGGGGTCAGATCAGCACAGTGAACACGACAGCTTGATCATCCTCCGGCGCCACCAGGTGCGCCGGAGGCAATTCGAAGACCGTTGAAAGGGTCGCAGTGGATCTCACGTTCATCCCGCTCATCATCGGCGCGGTGGTATTGCTCGTTCTCATCGTCGTCGTCATCGTGCTCGCCCGGATGGCTCTGCACATCGCCAGCCCGGACCAGGCACTCATCATCTCGTCGAGGGACAGCAAGGGGCAGCCGGACCCCGACAGCCAGCGCGTCGTCTTCGGCCGCATCTTCATCAACCCCTTCGCGCAGCGCGCCTATCCCCTGTCCCTCGCCTCACGCCAGGTGTCCCTGCGCATCGAGGGCATCTCCAAGAACGGCATCAAGCTGCACCTGACGGGCGTCGCCCAGGTGAAGGTCGGCGGGGACGCCGACGCCGTCCGCAAGGCGGCCCAGCGCTTCCTGAACCAGCAGGACGCCATCGACCACTACACGCAGGAGACGCTCTCGGGTTCGCTGCGCTCCATCGTGGGTACCCTGACGGTCGAGTCGATCATCCGGGACCGCGCCACCTTCGCGAAGAGCGTCAAGGAGGAGGCGGAGCACTCCATGCACAACCAGGGCCTGGAGATCGACACGTTCCAGATCCAGTCCGTGGACGACGACTCCGGGTACCTGAAGAACCTCGGCCGGCCCGAGGCGGCGCTGGCCGAGCGCAACGCCAAGATCGCCGAGGCCCGCTCCATGCAGGAGTCCGAGCAGGCCCGCGCCCTGTCCGACGAGCAGGTGGCCCTCGCGCAGCAGCAGCTCATCATCCGCCGTGCGGAACTGAAGGAGGAGGCGGACGCCCGCCAGGCGCGCGCCGATGCCGCCGGGCCGCTCGCCCAGGCGGAACAGCAGGAGCAGGTCATCATGCGCGAGCAGCAGGTCGCCCAGCGGCGTGCCGAGCTCCGCGAGCGCGAGCTCGACACGGAGGTGCGCAAGCCCGCCGACGCCGAGAAGTACCGCCTCATCCAGCAGGCCGACGCGAAGCTCGAGGAGCGGCGCCGGGCCTCCGAGGCCAGCGAGATCGAGGCGCGCGTGGATCTCGCCCGCCGCAAGCTCGTCGCGGAGGGCGACCGCGTAGCAGCAGAGGCGGACGCCGCCGCGAACACCGCACGCGGTACCGCCGAGGCGTCGATCAACGAGGCCAGGGGCCGCGCCGACGCAGCCGTCATCGCCTCCCGCGGTGACGCCGAGGCCGGATCGACGGAGGCGCGCGGCAAGGCCGAGGCAGCAGGCATCGCGGCGCAGGCCGAGGCCTACGAGAAGTTCAACCAGGCCGCCATCCTGTCGAAGGTCCTCGAGGTCCTTCCCGCGATGGCGCGTGAGATCGCAGCACCAATGGCGGCGATCGACACCATGACCGTGGTCTCCAACGACGGTGCGAGCCAGCTGAGCAGGAATGTGTCGAGTGGCGTCCACCAGACCACCCAGATGGTGAAGGACACCACGGGGCTCGACATCATCGCGCTCCTCGGCGATCTGATGAAGAACGCCGGCACGTCCTCGATGAACGGTTCCGGCGGGTCCGCCGCAGCCAACGGGTCCACCGGCTCCGGGTCCTAGTACCGCGCGACCGGGAAGGGTCGTCACCGCTCCGGCGGTGGCGGCCCTTCCTGCCGTCCGGGGCCGATCCCGTGCTTCCGGGCCCTTCCCAAAGCCGACGGCACGCCCTACAGTGGTCCGAGTAAATGAATGCCATTCATTTTGAGGTGCGGGTCACGCCCACCTGCGGCCGGGATCCGTTCCGGCCGGATCCAACCCGGTGGGCGACTCGACGACGAGGCGTCCACCCTGCTGAAGAAGGCCTGCCATCGTGTCCAACACCACGCCCAGCCAGACCACGCTCCCCGGTGCCCGCGCCGTCGGTGAGACGGGGACATCACCGAAGGGCCTCGCCCGTGGCCAGCTCGGACTGCTCGCCATCGTCATCATCGGCATCTCGACGATCGCGCCCGCCTACGTCCTGACCAGCACCCTGGGCCTCACGGTCGCGGAGATCGGTGTCCACCTACCCGCCATCTTCATCGTCGGCTTCGTCCCCATGTTCCTCGTCGCCCTCGCCTACAAGGAGCTCAACGCCGACTCCCCGGACAGCGGGACCACCTTCACGTGGGTCACGAAGGCCTTCGGCCCCTTCGTCGGATGGATGGGCGGCTGGGGCCTGCTCGCGGCGAACATCATCGTCCTGTCCAACCTCGCCGGCGTGGCCGTGGACTTCTTCTACCTGTTCATCGGACAGCTCACCGGGAACGCCTCCATCGCGGACCTGACCACGAACAAGACCGTCAACATCATCACCTGCCTGGTCTTCATGGCGGCTGCGGTGTGGGTGTCCTGCCGGGGTATCCGCACCACGCGCACGGTGCAGTACGTCCTCGTCGGCTTCCAGCTGCTCGTCCTCACCTGGTACACCGTCCAGGCCTTCGCCCGCATCGCTGCCGGCAACGCCTCCGGCCTCGCCTTCAGCTGGGAGTGGTTCAACCCCTTCGGCATCGAGAGCTTCTCCGCCTTCGCCGCCGGCCTGTCGCTCTCCATCTTCGCGTTCTGGGGCTGGGACGTCTGCCTCACCGTCAGCGAGGAGGCCACCAACGGCCGCCGGACCTCGGGCCTGGCCGCGACCGTCGCGGCGGTCGCCATCCTCGTGATCTACCTCCTCGGGTCCATCGCGACCGTCATGTTCGCCGGCGTCGGCGACACCGGGATCGGGCTGAACAATCCGGACAACTCCGAGAACGTGTTCACCTCCCTCGCAACGCCCGTGATGGGTCCGTTCGCGATCCTGCTGTCACTCGCCGTCCTCTCGAGCTGCGGGGCCTCGCTGCAGTCCACGTTCGTGTCACCTGCCCGCACGCTCCTCGCCATGGGCTACTACCGGGCACTGCCGTCCCGGTTCGCCAGGGTCAGCACGCGCTTCAACTCGCCCGTCTATGCGACGGTGTTCTCCGGCGTCGTCTCGGCGGCCTTCTACGCCCTGATGCGCATCATCAGCGAGAACGTCCTCAACGACACCATCCAGGCGCTCGGCCTCATGATCTGCTTCTACTACGGGCTGACCGCCCTGGCCTGCGTCTGGTACTTCAGGGCGACACTGTTCAGCAGCGTCCGGAACGTCGTGTACCGGCTCTGCGCACCTCTGCTCGGGGGGATCGGACTGATCGTCGTCTTCCTCCAGACCGCAGTGGACAGCTGGGACCCGGCGTTCGGCAGCGGTTCGGAGCTCTTCGGGGTGGGACTCGTCTTCGTCATCGGTATCGGCATCCTCGTGGCCGGCGTCGTCGTGATGCTCATCGTCCGTCGGAGGGACCCCGGCTTCTTCCGCGGCCGGACCCTGACCAGCGACTCGTCGTCGCTCGTAATTCCCGACTGACACCTCCGGCAGCCCGCCCGCTCCGTCCAGACACCCCCGGTCCCGGAAGGACTCCCGTGCATCACCGACCCCACGACAGCACGTCCACCCTCGCGACGGAGGCAGCCCCCGGACGGGCGATCCCCCCGGCACAGCGGCTGCCCGCGGCGCGGGACCATGAGGTCCCGCGCCTGCCCGAGACCGTCCTCGAACAGGCCGTGGCCGCGGACGGCACCGGCCGCACGATCATCGGCGCGTCCGCCCCGCGCAGCACGGGCGGCGGCGCCTGATGGCCTTCGACGTGGTGGAGACGACGATCGCGGAGCTGAGGGACGCCCTGCAGACGGGTGCGGCGACCAGCGAGGAGCTCGTCACCGGCTACCTCCGCCGGATCGAGGCGTTCGATCGGGGCGGGCCCCGGTTGAACTCCGTCGTCGTGCTGAACCCCGACGCACTCGACGAGGCGCGCGCGTCGGACCGCCGTCGTGCCGAGGGGCGGGTCCTGGGCCCGCTCGACGGCATCCCCTACACGGCGAAGGACAGCTACAAGGTCGAGGGCCTGACCGTCGCGGCCGGGTCACCCGCCTTCGAGGATCTCGTCGCCGGGCAGGACGCCTTCACCATCGGGCGCCTCCGCGGCGCCGGTGCTGTCCTGATCGGCCTCACGAACATGCCGCCCATGGCCAACGGGGGCATGCAGCGCGGACTCTACGGCCGGGCCGAGAGCCCCTACAACGCCGACTACCTGACCGCGGCCTTCGCCTCCGGGTCCTCGAACGGGTCGGGGACCGCGACCGCCGCGAGCTTCGCCGCCTTCGGACTCGCGGAGGAGACCTGGTCCTCGGGCCGGGCGCCCGCCTCCAACAACGGGTTGTGCGCGTACACGCCGTCCCGCGGGGTCATCTCCGTCCGCGGCAACTGGCCCCTCGTCCCCACCATGGACGTGGTGGTGCCGCATGCCCGGACCATGGCGGACCTCCTCGAGGTCCTCGACGTGATCGTCGCGGACGACACCGAGACGCGCGGGGACTTCTGGCGGATGCAGCCCTGGCTCCCCATCCCCCCTGCATCGGCGCTCCGGCCCGCTTCCTACACGGCCCTCCGCCCGGCCACGGCGACCGCGGCGCGCGGGGTGCTGGCGGGCATCCGCCTGGGCGTCCCCCGCATGTACATCAACGCCGACCCCGCTGCCGGGACGTCCGAGACACCCGGGATCGGCGGACCGACCGGACAGCGCATCGCCACCCGCGCGTCGGTCATCACCCTCTGGGAGGCGGCCCGCCGCGACCTCGAGGACGCCGGCGCGGAGGTGGTGGACGTCGACTTCCCCGTGGTCTCCCACTACGAGGGCGACCGCCCGGGAGCACCGACCATCTCCACGCGCGGACTCGTGAGCCAGGACTTCCTGCGCACGGAGATCACCGACCTGACCTCGTGGGCCTGGCACGACTTCCTGCAGGCCAACGGCGACCCGACGCTCTCCAGCCTCGCCGACGTCGACGGCCCGGCGATCTTCCCGCCACCGGAAGGAGCCCTCCCGGACCGCTATCACGGCTTCGACGACGACATCACCGGGTACCCGGCGCACATCCGCGGGCGCAGCATCAGCGGGCTCGCGGACATCCCCCACCTGGCGGAGGGGCTGCGGGGGCTCGAGGAGACACGGCGGGTGGACCTGGACGAGTGGATGGACGTGCACGGGCTCGACGCCGTGGTCTTCCCGGCGGCTGCGGACATCGGGCCCGCGGACAGCGACCGGGACCCCGCGTCGGCCGACACCGCCTGGCGCAACGGCGTCTGGGTCTCCAACGGGAACCTCGTCCCACGGCATCTGGGCATCCCGACGGTCACCGTCCCGATGGGACTGCTCGAGGACCTGCGGATGCCGGTCGGCCTGACGTTCGCCGGACCCGCCTACGCCGACACGCGCCTGCTCGAACTCGCGGCCGCCTTCGAACGCACCGGCGCCTCCCGGCGCGTCGCTCCACCCCGGGCACCCCGGCTGGACGCGGGTGCCCGAGCCGGCGGCGCCTAGCGGTAGGTGGGCAGGTAGGTGCCCGACGACGGGACGATCACCTTGCCGAGCGGGGCCAGCGATACCGGGATGAGCTTGAGGTTGGCGATCCCCAGCGGGATCCCGATGATGCTGGCGAACATCGGGATGGCCGTCAGCACGTGGCCGATGGCGATCCAGATCCCGGCGACGAGCAGCCAGATGACGTTGCCCACCGCGGTGAAGCCGTTCGTGCGGGCACCCCGGTTCACGACGGTCTGGCCGAAGGGCCACAGCGCGTACATGCCGATCCGGAACGACGCGACGCCGAACGGGATGGTCACGATCAGCAGGCAGCAGATGATCCCTGCCGCGAAGTAGCCGAGGGCGAGCCAGATGCCGCCGAACAGGAGCCAGATGACGTTCAGGATTGCGCTCATCCGCCCATTGTTCCCCACCCGCCGGACGGGCGCACCACCTCCGGACAAAAGGAAGGACCCCTACCCGTCCGGGTAGGGGTCCTTCCGTCGTGCCGGGACCGGGGGTCGGTCAGCGGGTGCGGCGATCGTTCGACGCCGGCGCGCTCGCCCTGCGGGAACCGGGGGCGCGGCGTGCGCCCTCGGTCCGCGGGGCCGACGACGGCGCGTGGCTGCGCTGGCCGCCTGCGGCGGGGGCTCCCGCAGCGGTGCGGCGGACGGCGTCACCGACACGCTGGCCGGAGGCGGGACGGCGGCTGCGCGTCGTCGTCTCCGAGGCGGTGCGGGGCTCGTCTGCCCGGCGGCGCGAGCCGCCGGTCCTCGGAGCGGTACCGGCGTCGGACCCGAAGCGGGGTGCCTGCGGCTGGTCCTTGCGGCGGTCGGCCCGGTTGCCCTGGGACGCCTGCGGATCAGCGGACACGCGTCCGCGCCCACCGCGTCCACCACGGCCTCCGGCCGCAGGGGCGGCCGCACCGCGACGGGCGCGCTTGCGCTCGGCGTTGGCGCCGGTCGAGGTGCCCTCGCCGCGGGCGGACTCACGGGACGCCAGGAGCGCCGCGCGGGTGCGGGGATCGATCTTCTCCGCGAGCTCGCCGGTCAGGGACAGCACCAGCGGGGAGGTCGCCTTGACGGTCTCGAACGCGACGTCCACGCCTGCGGCCTTCATCAGCTTGTGCACCTCCGACTTCTGCTCGGGCAGGGTGATGGTGACCACCGTTCCCGAGGAGCCGGCACGGGCCGTGCGGCCCGAGCGGTGCAGGTACGCCTTGTGTTCCGTGGGCGGATCCACGTGGACCACGAGCTCGACGTCGTCGACGTGCACGCCGCGGGCGGCCACGTCGGTGGCGACCAGGACACGGACGTCGCCCGAGGAGAACTCGGCCAGGTTCCTGTCCCGGGCGTTCTGGGACAGGTTGCCGTGGAGATCGACGGCGGGGATGCCGGCATCGGTCAGGGTCTTGGCGAGCTTCCGGGCGTGGTGCTTGGTGCGCATGAAGAGCAGGCGACGCCCGGTGCCCGAGGCGAGCTGGACGATGAGCTGCTTCTTCTGGGTCTGGTCGCCGACCATGAGCACGTGGTGCTCCATGGTGGTGACCGCGGCCTGCGGATCGTCGACCGAGTGGGTGACGGGGTTGGTCATGTAGCGGTTGACCACCTTGTCCACGCCGTTGTCGAGCGTGGCCGAGAACAGCAGTCGCTGGCCGTCGGCGGGCGTGGTGTCGAGGAGCTTCTTCACGACGGGCAGGAAGCCGAGATCGGCCATGTGATCGGCCTCGTCGAGGATGGTGACCTCCACGGACTCGAGCGTGATGAGCTTCTGGCGCATCAGGTCCTCGAGGCGTCCCGGGCAGGCGATGACGATGTCGACGCCTGCGCGCAGCGCCTTCTCCTGGCGCTGCTGGGACACGCCGCCGTAGATCACCGTGGTGTTGAGTCCGAGCTCCTTGGCGAGCGGCTCGACGGTGGCGTTGATCTGGGTGGCGAGCTCACGCGTGGGAGCGAGCACGAGCGCCAGGGGGCGCCCGGGCTTGCGGCGGTAGGCCGCTTCCTGCTCGGCGAGGCGGGCGACCATCGGCAGCGCGAAGGCGAGGGTCTTGCCCGAGCCGGTGCGGCCGCGGCCGAGGACGTCGCGCCCGGCCAGGGAGTCCGGGAGGGACTTGACCTGGATGGGGAATGGTTCGGTGATGCCCTGCGCGGCGAGGTTCTCGACCAGCGCTTTGGGCACACCGAGGGCAGCAAAAGTAGTCATGTGAAGTACACGAGCTTTCTTCTCATACTCCCCGGCACCGGTCGGTGCGGGGGTTCGCCGAAGAAAAGTCAGACAGTGTCCACCGCGCTTCCGGATGCCGGGAGCTGGATGCGGGACAAAAGAATGCGTTCTAGCGACGCAGGCTGCGCATCTCACTGGCGGAACCGATCCGCCCTGCGCAGGCAAGTGTTCCCAGTTTACCAGCAGAACGCCCCCGATCCCGCATCGGCGCAGGTCACACGGCGGAGACACCCGGTCCGTGACGGGCCCGTGCGACCTCCCGCCGCGACGGTGACCCTGCGTGAGGGTGCAGAACCGACACCGGCTCCGGCCGGGAGGCGCACCGTCGGCACGGCCGGCCTACGGGTGGGCGGGCGGGGGCTGCCTGCCCTGACGGTGCCGGACCGCCAGGTCGCCGCGGGCCGCGAGCTGCTCGGCGACCTCGATCAGCCTGGTGTTCGTCGTGGTGCTCGCCGAGGACAGGACGAGGAACGCCTCGTGGGCGGTGAGCTTGTGGCGTTCCATCAGGATGCCCTTGGCCTGGCCGATCACGTCCCGGTTCACGAGCGCCGCGGTGAGGTTCGAGATCTCCTGGGCATCGGCGAGCGCGATCGCGGCGTGCGCGGCGACGAGGAGGCCCACCTGCTCGCACTCCTCCCCGAATTCACCGACCTCCGACCCGTACAGGTTGAGGGCGCCGAGATTGTCGCGGTCCACGGACAGCTGGAACGAGAGCATGCTGCGCGCCCCGGCATCCCAGGCGCGCTGCGCGAGGTCGGGCCAGCGGGGATCGTCCCGGACGTTGGGGACCCGGACGATCCGCTGTTTGAAGACCGCATCGAGGCACGGGCCCTGACCGGTCTCCGTCTGCAGGGCGTCGATGATCCTGGGCAGCTCCCCGGACGCGGCCCGGGATTCCACGCGGCGGCGTGCGCGGACGAGGCTGACCGATGCCGCGGTGGCCGCCGGGATCAGCGAGAGAGCCGCGTGGACGATCCCGGTGAGGGTCGAGTCCACGTCCGGTTGCCGCCGGAGGTCCCGTGCGAGCTCGCTCAGCTGCGTCGCCAGGTCACCGGTGGCCCCACCGCGTCCCGATCCCGCCGACACCGGACCAAAACCCGTATTCATCGCGCGCCTCCTCGGGTTCGTGACCTCACTCTGCCACCGTCCTCCTGCTCACACCAGAGCACCGCCTGCCGGCCCGGAGGGCGGGACGGGTGCAGTGCCCGCCGATGAGCTGCCGGTAGCCTTGGGACTGATGGAGCCTCAAGCACACACCCCCGACCAGCCGCACCGCACGCAGCCCGTGTCCTTCGTCCGTCGGGGCTCGCGCCTCCAGGGCCGGCGGCGCGAGGCGTGGGACGAACTCGCCGAGGACTTCCTCGTCGACGTGCCGCGCGTCGCGAACGCGGACACCTCCGTGGCCCCGGGGTTCGTGTTCGACGCCGGCACGGCCTTCGGGCGGACCGCACCGCTCGTCGTCGAGGTGGGTTCGGGACTCGGCGAGGCCATCACGCATGCCGCCGAGCTCGACCCGGACCGCGACTACCTGGCCCTCGAGGTCTATCGTCCGGGACTCGCCCAGACCATGCTGCGGATCAGCCAGAAGGACCTGACGAACGTGCGGACCGCTCAGGTCAATGCGACCGAGGCCTTCGCGGGCATGATCCCCGCGTCCTCCGTCGCCGAGCTGTGGACCTTCTTCCCCGACCCCTGGCACAAGGCCCGGCACCACAAGCGCCGGCTCGTCAAGGAGGACTACGTGGACCTGGCGGCACGCGTCCTCGAGCCCGGCGGCATCTTCCGCCTGGCCACCGACTGGTCCAGCTACGCCGTGCAGATGCGTGCCGTCCTGGACGCGAGCGCGCACTTCGAGAACCTGCACGACGGCGAACGTGCGGGCACCGCCAGCCCCCTCACCCAGGTGTGGGAGAGCGGGGTGGAGTCCGTGGTGGGCGGCGCGCCGGTGCGCGAGGGCCGCGACCCGGTGAGCACCGGGAACACGGGCGTCAACGAGGGCATCGACGAACTGGGCGGGTGGGCACCGCGGTTCGAGGGCCGGACCCTCACGAGTTTCGAGAACAAGGCGATCAAGGCCGGACGGATGGTCTTCGACCTCACCTACCGCCGTCGCTGACCCGAGGACACCAGGGAAACGGGGACCATGGCACTCTTCAGCCGACGCGCACGGCCCGGACGCGCACACCGCGGGGACCCCATCGTCGCGTTCTGGCAGTGGTGGGCCGAGGAGGGCGAGGATCTGCTGACCACCGCGACCCGGGCCGGTGACTTCGAGGCCTACGTCGACGTGATGACCCGGAAGGTGAGGGCGATCGCCCACGGTCTCGAGTGGGAGACCCGGACCGGCGTCGACGCCGAGCACACGCTGTGCGTGTCCAGCGGAGGCGATCCCGCCCTGCGCCCCGTGGCCGAGCGCTGGTACCGGGCGTCGCCGCCGTCGAGCCGGCGCTGGGAGTTCATCCCCGCTCGCAGCGCCAGGCCGGACATGCTCGACTCCACCATCACCTACCGCGGCAGGACGTTCGACCTGAGCCGCACCCGCGTGCACGCTGCCGTGACGCTCAAGGGCGACGGGTTCATCGTCTCCGTGTACAACCCCGGGTTCACCGGCCAGTGGGACGACGAGCACGGCCTGTGCGTGCTGCTGCTCGAATGGCTGCTCGGGGAGGACGACGTGGAACGCTGGGTGCGCCGCGTGGACTGCATCGTGAACGACGTCGTGGACAGCGTCCCGGCCGTGGACCTGCCGTCCCGGGTGGCCGGACTGGCGCGGACACTGCCCGCTCCGGGCTGGCTCGTGATGCAGGGGACGCTCGGGGCGGGCGACCCGATCCTCGTGCGGGTCCTGCGTCCGCTGCGCTGGATCGACCACCCCCGCTTCGACCTGCACACCGCGTTGCGCGTCCCGTTCGACGCCGATGAACGGGGCCTCCCCCGGCCCGAGGCACTGGCGACGCTGGACGAGCTCGAGGAGGCTCTCGTGCGCGCCCTCGGCCCCCGCGGGATGCTCGTCGCGGTCGAGACCTCGAAGGGCGCACGGACGTTCCACTTCTACTCGGACTCGGAGGACCAGAACGGGCGGGACGTCCTCGACGCGGCCGCACGCGAACGTCGACCCGTGTCCGCCCGGCATGCGCTCGATCCCGGGTGGAGGAAGGTACAGGACTTCGCGTGAGGCGCGCTCCGGCCGGCGGGAGCGTCAGCGTCGGACCGCCGGTGCCGCCGCCCCGACGGCATGCAGCGCCAGGGCGGCGATGCTGCGGCCCTCTGCGGTGGCCGCGTCCACATCCGCTCCGCGGAGGATCATCCCGAGCACCCCGGTGTAGACCAGGACGATCCGGCGCGCCAGGAGGGGTGCCTGCTCCGCGCCCACGACGGGCCCGGCGAGGTCCTCGAGCCGGCCGAGGAGCAGCCGGGTATCGGCGGCGAGCGTGTCCTGCAGGTCGCGCCCGGGGTGCGGGGTCTCCGCAGCGACGCCCAGGAACACGCACCACCGCGAGGGGGTGAGCGCTCGCCGGTGGCGGGAGAGGGCCGTGAAGACTGCGAGCAGCTTCTCCTCGCGGCTGTCGGCGTCGTCGATGCACTCCTGCCACGTGGTGTCCCACCGGGCGAGCCTGCGGCGCAGGGCCTCGGTGATCAGGCCTTCCTTGTTGCCGAAGTGCGCATAGAGGGTGGCGGGTGACACCCGCGCGCGGTCGAGGATCGCGTCGACGGAGGTGATGTTCACCCCCTGCGTGGCTGCCAGGTCTTCCGCCGCATCGAGGAGCCGGTCCCGGGCAGTTGGTTGTGATGCCATGGGACAAGGGTATAACGTTCGTTTCAATGAAACGAGCGTTACAGTCACCGTCCCGACTCCCCCGGGTGCTCTTCGCGACCTCCGGCGTGGCTCTCATCGCCGTGACCTATGGGTTGGCGCGCCTCGGCTACGGCTTGTTCCTGCCGGCGTTCTCCGCGACGTTTCCCCTGACGCCCGCCCTGGGCGGACTGCTGGCATCCGGCTCCTCGATCCTCTACTGCGTGGCCGCCGGCATCGGCTTCCGCCATGCGTCCCTCCACCCCCGCGGGGTGGTCCTGCTCGCAGGACTCTCGGCGGCGACGGGCAGCGCCGGTATCGCCGGCGCCGAGAACACCGCGGTGTTCGCGGGAGGGGTGCTCCTCGCCGGCATGGGAGCCGGCTTCGCCTCTCCCGCCATGGTGGAACTGGTCCGCCGCAACACCCACCCCGCGGGACAGTCGCGGGTCCAGTCGGTGGTCAATGCGGGAACGGGCTTCGGTGTGGTCCTCGCGGGCGTCCTGTCGCTCGTGCTCGGCGAGGCATGGCGCCTGGCCTGGGTGCTGGTGGCGGTTCTCGCCGCGGGGTCGATGCTCGCCGTCCTGCGGCTGGACAGGAGGACCGGCCTACCCGGCGCCCGTCCTCCCGCGGATCGGGCCGCGCCCCGGCTCTTCTCGCGCTCGAGTGTCGACGGACTGGCCAGGCCGCTCGGCGGGGCCTTCGTCTTCGGCATCGGGTGCGCCGCCGTCTGGGTCCACGGCAGGGCCACGCTCGAGCAGGCGGGTGGTATGGACGTGACGCTCTCGGCCGGCGCGTGGATCGCCCTGGGACTCGGCGGGGCAGCGGCTGCCGCGGTGGCGGGCCGGCTCGCCGCCCATCCCGTCTCCGTGACCTGGCCGGTGTCGGCCCTCGTCACGGCGGCGGCGACGGCGCTCGTCGGGGCAGCGCCCGGCTCCCTCCCGGCCGCCTACACCGCTGCGGCCCTCTTCGGCCTGGCCTACACCGCGGCGACCTCCGTCCTGATCCTGTGGTCGTCGGCAGCGGCCACGGACAGCGCGGCCGGGACAGCGATCCTGTTCATCGCCCTCGTGCTCGGGCAGGCGGCCGGGGCAACCCTCACGGGGCTCCTCCTGCAGACGGGCAGCACTGCCGTCGCCTTCTCGGCGGCGGCCCTGGCCTGTGCCGCGAGCGCCCTCGCACCCGTGGCGGGCGCACGGGGCAGGACCGGTCCGCCGTCGGGCGGGCAGCCCTAGAAGGCCGACGAGGGCAGGTCCCGCTCACCGTCGCGGATGGCCGCGACGATGCGTGCGGCGACGGCCACCGGGTCCTTGCCCTGCGGCAGCCTCGGTGCCGCGCCGGCGATGGGCCGCGCGGCAAGGCCCGTCTCGGTGTGCGGCGGACGCGCGTCGATGACCCGCACGCCCTGCCGGCGCAGTTCGAGCGTCAGCGCCTTCCCGTACGCGCTCAGCCCTGCCTTCGTGGCGGAGTACGCCGCCATGTTCGCGGTCGGGCTCTCGGCGACGACGGCGCTGATCTGCGCGATGAACGAGTCCTTCCCGAGCGAGGGGGCGACCGCGCGGACGAGCCGCATGTAGCCGAGCAGGTTGACGAGCACGAGCTCGTCGAGGGTGTCGTCGTCCACCTCGACGGCGGGGCCGAAGGCCACGACGCCGGAGGCGAACACCAGCCCGTCCAGATCACGGCCGTAGACGGCCGCGGCGATGTCGGCCGGGCCGGTGGGCCTGCCCAGATCCGCGGCAACCCGACCGACGACGGCGTCCCCGAGTTCCTTTCCCAGTCCGTCCAGCTTGTCCCCGGACCGGCCGGACAGGGTGAGCTGCGCGCCCTGCGCCGCGAGCTGGCGGGACAGCTCGGCTCCGAGGACCCCGGTAGCGCCGACGACGAGGACGTGGGCACCGCTCAGCTCAGTCATGCGCCGAGTGTAGCAACGCCTTCCGGGGCGCATCCGGGCAGGCATCCGGGCACGTCCTGCGCCGTACCGGTCCCGTTACAGTGTGGGCATGGGTGAGATGCTGAGCTGGCAGTCGATGGTCGGGACGAACGCGGCGCGGCTGCTCCGCACCACGGGCCGGACCCCGGCGGACTGGGCCACGGACGCCCGCTCGGCAGGGATCACCACCCGCGAGGACCTCTCCCGCTGGCTGCAGGACCAGGGCGTCACCGGGTACAACCGGATGAGCATCGACTGGGAGGTCTTCGGACTCCCCGACGTCTTCCGGCAATCCGCCGACGAGCTGTACGCCGCGCAGTACGCCGACCGGCCCGCCCTCAGGCCGGTCGCCGACAGGATCCTGCTCTGGGCCGGGCAGACACCGGGGGTGACCATCCAGATGCGCAAGACCTACGTCTCGCTCCAGACACCGCGACGGAAGTTCGCCCAGCTCACACCGAGCACCAGGACCGCGGTGGATCTGTTCTTCCGGCTGGCGGTCCCGGACCTGCCCGCCCTCGAACCGGTTCGCACGACGGATCCGTTCGCCTGGCGCATCCGGCTCGCGCATGAGGAGGACGTCGACGACGCCCTCCTGCGGGCGCTCAGCGCTGCACGGGAGGATAGCCTCGGCCGTTCCTCCGCTTGAGTTCCTCGAGTTCCTGCTGGGCGGCGGCGTCCGCCTCGAGTTCCTCGAAGGCCTGCTGGAGACGCGGTGACGAGGGATCGGTCCAGGACAGTTCCTCGCGGGCCTGGGCCTGGGCCTCGAAGCGCCGCACCTCGAGTTCGGCCCTGCGCCGGGCGGCGTCGATCGCCGCCGCCTCGCGGGAGGACGATGCCAGCGCGTCATGGACGCCGATGGCCGCCTGCGCGGCCGCCCGTCGGGCGAGCATGGCGTCGTACTCCATGGCGTTCTGCTGCACGCGCTGCTCGAGCCGCTGCACGTCGTCGTGGAGTCGGCGCGCCTGCTGCTCCGCCTCGTGCAACTGCCGGGTGAGGGTCTCGAGGCGCCTCCGTGCCGTCATCGACTCGCGGATCGCCGCCCGGGCGGCGTCGTCGTCCCCCCGCTGCACGGCGGCGGCGGCAGCGGCCTCGACGCGGTTCACGTAGTCGGCGGCCTCGTTCGCGGCCAGGCCCACCCGGTGGTGATGGGCCGCGACGTCCGCGGCTCCCCGGCGCGCCTGGTCGAGGAGGGCACGCTGCGCCTGCTGCGCGTTCTGCGCCTGGACCCGCGGGTCCTCCTTCGCTTCGGCCGCAGCGTAACGGTTGGCCTGCACGATGCGCGTGATGCGGCGCTTGATCGTCACTGGAGGACCCCCGGGTCGGTGAGTGGGTTGCGGCTACCTAGTCCAACCGGTCACCAGGTCTGCCGGTTCCCGTAGCTGTCCCGCCACGTGGCCATGGCGGAGATCTCGGTGCGGAGGCGGTGGGTGGCCTGCTCGAGCTGGAGGGTGTCGATGGACCGCGAGGTCTGCAGCAGGCAGCGGCGCAGATCGGCGGAGAGCTCGTCGAGCGCCCGGGCCTGTGCTGCGAGATCGGTGGTCCACTCCTGTTTCAGCGCCCGGTTGGGCTCGCGGTCGGCGGCCCTCAGCAGGTTCTCGAGCGAGGCCGCCGCCTGGTCGATCTCGGCGGCGGCGCGCGGCAGGTCCCCGACGGGACGCCGCTGCGCCGTGGCCTCCGCGAGGGCGAGATGGGTGGCGCGGGAGGAGCGCCTGAGGTCACCGATGAGCCGCGCGGGCTCCCGCGTCAGCCGGTCCGGCGCGTAGGCGCGCGCAGCCAGCATGCCGCGGTCCCGGGTGCGTTCGATGATGTGCGACCGCCTGACCTTGCGCACCACGAGCCACCCGGCCACGCCCGTACCGGTACCGAGGACGGCGAGCACACCGGCCCCGATCGCGAGGGCTTCGACGAAGAGCTCAAACATGGCGTGACTCCGGGAGGAATTCCATCTCTCCAGTTTGCCCGGGCGTCCTGACATATTCCACCCGGGATCGGCGGCGAGGGCACCCCGGGCGGGGTCGTCGTCGGTCACGGCTTTCAGCCTCGACCCTGTGTGTCCGGGCGCGACTCGCCGTCTGCGCGGCACACGGGCCGCGGAAACCGGGAACGACGGCGGGCGCCACGAGCGGGAGCGGCTAGTGCGCGGTGCGCGCGGTATCGGGGCGCCACACCACGAGCGCCTGGCTGCGCGGTCGCGGGCGCTGACCGCGGGACAGGGTGACGACGTCGCCCGCGAGCCCGGCGGCGAACACGCGGCTCGACTCCGCGTGGGCCCTGCGGGAGGACAGCTCGGAGGACAGCTCGGTGACGCGCGCCTGGAGGGCCGCCACCTGGTTCTCGAGCTGGAGGATGCGGCGGATCCCCTCGAGGGATACGCCCTCCTGGGAGAGCCGCTGGATCTCGCGCAGCGTCCCGACGTCCTTCTGCGAGTAGCGCCTCGCCCGGCCCGGCGCCCGGCTCGGCGTCACGAGACCGAGCCGGTCGTACTGGCGCAGGGTCTGCGGGTGCATGTCGGCGAGTTCGGCGGCCACGGAGATGACATAGATGGGCATCGTGTAGTCCACGGTCTGCCTCCTTCCGTCGCCGGGGCTGCCGGCGGTCGCTCGGATCTACTGTTACAGGCGCGCCTTCGCGGCGAGGCCGGCGCGCGGGTCGGCGTCCTTCGTGGCCTCCCGGAAGGACTCCACGGCGGCCTCGGCGTCACGGGACAGGTTCTGCGGGACCGTGACGTCGACGGTCACGAGCAGATCCCCCGTGCCCTTGGAGGTCTTCACACCCCGGCCCTTGAGCCGCAGGGTCCGGCCCGACGGTGTGCCGGCGGGAACCCTCATCTTCACGAGCTCGCCCGAGAGCGTGGGGACCTCGATCTGGGCCCCGAGCGCGGCCTCGGGGAAGCTGACCGGTACGTGCACCCGGATGTTGTCGCCGTCGCGCTTGAACAGCGGGTGCTCCTTGACGGAGACGGTGACCATCAGGTCTCCCGGACCGGCCTGTCCCGGCTGCCCCTTGCCCTTCACACGGACCTTCTGCCCGTCCCGGATGCCCGCGGGGATCCGCACGTCGATCTGCTCTCCCGAGGGTTCGCGCAGGCCGATGGTGGTCCCGTTGATGGATCCGGCGAAGGAGATGGAGGTGGTGGCGGTGCGGTCGGCGCCCTTCTGCGGACGCGTGGACTGGAAGCCACCGGGGAAGCCGCCACCGGCACCGCCGCCGCCGAACAGGTCGGCGAACTCGGGGGGCAGGTTGCTGTTGGAGAAGCCGGTGCGCTGGCGCGTGCCCGTCCCCTGACCGAACAGGTTCCCGAAGATGTCCTCGAAGCCCGCGCCACCACCGGCACCACCACCGGCACCGCCGGCGGAGAACCGCGCTCCCCCGCCCATCGCACGGATGGCGTCGTACTGCTGGCGCTGTTCGTCGTCGGACAGCACCGAGTAGGCCTCCGACACGTCCTTGAACGTCTTCTCGGATGCGGCGTCACCCTGGTTCTGGTCGGGGTGGTACTTGCGCGCCAGCTTCCGGTACGACTTCTTGATATCTGTGGCGGACGCGTCCTTGGAGACACCCAGGATCTTGTAGAAATCCTTGTCGACCCAATCCTGACTAGCCAATTGGCGTCTCCTTCCGTAGATGTTGCTAAAGATATAGGGGCCGGGACGACCGGCCGAATCCCCGCCGTGTGCCGGGTGTCCTATCGACACCCGGGTCAGTCACGGACAGACGGGTGGGGCCGTCTTCTGTAGGGCCTTCAATATTCCGTAGCGAGCTCTGCGAGCGCAGGAATTTCGTTGGCCCGGGAAGACTGCCCCACCCGGCATTTCAGTTACTCCGGAACCGCCACGATGACCTGCGCGGCCCGGAGGACGCGCTCGCCCTTGCGGTAGCCCACGCGGAGGATCTGGCTGACGCTATCAGCCTGGACGTCCGCACTCGGCTGCTGCATGAGCGCTTCGTGGATGTTCGGGTCGAAGGCGACGCCGACCTCGTCGATGCGGGTGAGCTCGTACGTCCTGAGGGCGTTCTCGAACTTGCCCGCGATGGCCGCGAAGGGTCCCTCGGCGAGATCGCCGTGCTGGCGTGCGGCGTCGATGTCGTCGAGGACGGGCATCAGCGAGTTGATGACGCCGATGACCGCCTGATCGCGTGCGACATCACGGTCCCGCTCCACGCGGCGCCGGTAGTTGACGTACTCGGCCTGCAGGCGGAGCAGGTCGTTGCGGAGTTCCGCGACGACGTCCACCGCCGGGTTGTCCCCTTCGGCGCCGGCCTCGTTCAGGATCGCCTCGGCCTGTGCCAGGGCGTCCCCCTCGGAGGCGTCGCCGGCAGGACCGGCCTGCCCACCGGCCGCGGACTCCTCCGCGGCCGGTGTACCGGCGTCGTTCTGCTGCCCACGGACGTCGCCCGTCTCAGGGTCGATCTTCCGGTTATCGGATGAGCTCACCGGCTCTGACGCGTGCTCTTCTTCGTTTCCGTGGTGCGGCATGGCTACTTCTTCTCGTTGATGTCGTCGTCGACCACTTCGGCGTCGACGATGTCCTCGTCGGTGCCTTCGGCGGCCGGCTGGTCGTCGCTGGAGGCGCCACCTGCGGAGCCCGCGTCCTGCTGGGCGGAGGCGTAGATCGCTTCGCCGAGCTTGGACTGGGAGGCCTGCAGCTTCTCGAAGGCCGACTTCACCTCGGCGTCGTTGTCCTGCGACTCGAGCGCCTTCTTCAGGGCGTCGACATCGGCCTGGACCTCGTTGCGGACCTCCTCGGGCAGCTTGTCCGAGTTGTCGGCGATGAGCTTGTCCACCGAGTAGGCGAGCTGCTCGGCACCGTTGCGGGTATCGGCGGCCTCGCGGCGCTGCTTGTCCTCGGCTGCGTGCTCCTCGGCCTCGCGCACCATGCGGTCGATGTCCTCCTTGGAGAGGGACGACCCACCGGTGATGGTCATCGACTGCTCGGTGCCCGTGCCCTTGTCCTTCGCGGACACGTGCACGATGCCGTTGGCGTCGATGTCGAAGGTGACCTCGACCTGCGGGACGCCGCGCGGGGCCGGCGCGATGCCGGTCAGCTCGAACGTGCCCAGCGGCTTGTTGTCGCGGGTGAACTCGCGCTCGCCCTGGAAGACCTGGATGGCGACGGACGGCTGGTTGTCGTCCGCGGTGGTGAAGGTCTCGCTGCGCTTGGTGGGGATGGCGGTGTTGCGCTCGATGAGCTTGGTCATCATCCCACCCTTGGTCTCGATGCCGAGGGACAGCGGGGTGACGTCGATCAGCAGGACGTCCTTGCGCTCGCCCTTCAGCACACCGGCCTGCAGGGCGGCTCCGACGGCCACGACCTCGTCCGGGTTGACGCCCTTGTTGGGCTCCTTGCCGCCTGCGAGCTCCTTGACCAGCTCGCTGACCGCTGGCATGCGGGTGGAACCGCCGACGAGGACGATGTGGTCGATGTCGGCGACCTTGATGCCGGCCTCGGCGATGACGTCCTGGAACGGCTTCTTGGTGCGGTCCAGCAGGTCCTTGGTGAGGTCCTGGAACTTGGCGCGTGACAGGTGCTCGTCGAGGTGGACGGGGCCGTCCGGCGTGACCGAGAGGTACTGAAGGGAGATGTTGGTGGACGTCGCCGAGGACAGTTCCTTCTTGGCCTGCTCGGCAGCTTCCTTGAGGCGCTGCAGGGCGATCTTGTCCTTCGACAAGTCCGCGCCCTTGGCCTTCGCCTGGGACAGCAGGTAGTCGACCACGCGCTGGTCCCAGTCGTCGCCACCGAGGCGGTTGTCACCGGCGGTGGAGCGGACCTGGATGGTCGAGAACGCGTCCTCGTCCTTGCCGACTTCGAGGAGGGAGACGTCGAACGTTCCACCACCGAGGTCGAACACGAGGATCAGTTCGTCTTCCTTGCCCTTGTCCAGTCCGTAGGCGAGGGCTGCCGCGGTGGGCTCGTTGACGATGCGCAGCACCTTCAGGCCCGCGACCTCGCCGGCCTCCTTGGTGGCCTGGCGCTCGGCGTCGTTGAAGTACGCGGGCACCGTGATGACGGCGTCGGTGACCTTCTCGCCGAGGTAGCTCTCCGCGTCGGTCTTGAGCTTCTGGAGGATGCGGGCCGAGATCTCCTGCGGCGTGTACTTCTTGTCGTCGATGGCGACGGTCCAGTCGGTGCCCATGTGGCGCTTGACCGAGGCGATGGTGCGGTCGATGTTGTTGACGGCCTGGCGCTTGGCGATCTCGCCGACCAGGACCTCGCCGGACTTGGAGAAAGCGACGATCGAGGGCGTGGTGCGCGCGCCCTCGGCGTTCGCGATGACGGTGGGCTCGCCGCCTTCGAGGACCGAGACGACCGAGTTGGTGGTTCCGAGGTCAATACCTACTGCACGTGACATGCAATTTCCTTTCGACTGCCCGGGATTTGCGAGGCGCTCATCCGCCGGGCGCGTAGATTGAGCGTTCTGCACTCAAGTATAGCCGTGAGATGTCCAGGATCAAAACGAAGTTGAGTCCTCTTGACTCAACTCCTCTCCTCAGGTAGCGGGGACAGCGGTGATGAGACCCTCCCGGAAGGCGTCGACGAACAGGGCGTGATCCTCCCGCACCGTGTTCGCATAGGCCTCGCCGAACCCGACGATGTCGTCGATGAACCCTGCGCGCGATCGCCCGACGGCGTCGAGGATGGCGGTCTCGGTGCGGAAGGGCACCAGATCGTGGTCGCTGTCCTCGTCCGTGGAGCAGTGGATCTTCGCGGTGGCCTGGCCCAGCGCCTCGAGGACGGGTTCCATCTGCTCCGGCTCCGTCAGGTCGTCCCAGGAGAGGTCCCGCTTGTAGGGGGAGAGTTCGGACACGACGAACGAGACGCCGCGGATGCTGGTGTGGCCCAGGAACGGATCGGTGTGGGACTGCAGGGACCGCTGGCTGACGACGGCCCGGTGTCCGTCGTCCTCGAAGTAGCTGCGGACCCGCTGGTCCTCGACGATCCGGCTCGGAGCGGCGATGGTCGACTGCTTCATCGTCAGGATGATGTCGTTCTCCTGCGCCTCGTCGAAGCCCTCGATCAGCACGTTGTAGGTGGGCAGGCCGGCGCTGCCGATCCCGAAGCCCTTCTTGCCCACGATGCCCTTCACCCGGTAGAAGACGCGCCGGCGCGAGCGTTCGCTGTCGGGGATGGTCTCCAGGTACCGCTCGAAGGCCTCCGCCACCTCGGCGCGCTCGTCGTCGCCGAGCGTCCTGATCGAGCCGTCGTCCCTGAACTGACGCTCGTAGTCCTCGATGAGCGTGAGCGCATCGAGGAGCCGGGTGCGCCGCGCGGCGCGGGCCTGCTGCAGGACCCGGTGGATGGGTCCTGCCGTGTTCTCCAGCCCGAAGGCGAAGGTGGACCGCTCGTCCTCCACGTAGTCCGCGACCCGGCCGAGGTACGCCTCGAGGTAGACACGGGCGAGCTCCCGCACCGCCCGGGACGGCAGGGCCTTCTGCCAGCACAGCAGGGTCAGCGACGCGACGAAACGGCGCAGGTCCCAGGAGAAGTGGCCCACGTACGCCTCGTCGAAGTCGTTGACGTCGAAGGTGAGACGGCCCTGGTTGCTCATGTAGGTGCCGAAGTTCTCGGCGTGCAGGTCACCGTGGATCCACACCCGGCTCGTCCGCTCGTCCGCCCAGGCGTCCTCGAGCTGCGCCATGTCGGTATAGAACAGGGACGCACTCCCGCGGTAGAAGGCGTAGGGATCCGCGGCCATCTTCCGGAACCGGGCACGGAAGGCCAGGGGGTCGACGCCCATCAGGTCCTGATGGGCGTCGACGAGGGTACTGACGATGTGCTGCTGACGGGGATCGGTGGCTGCCATCAGCCCACGGTACGCCGCCCCCGGCGCCGCTCCGGGCGGCCCGGTCGCCTCAGCGCGATGCTGGAACCGGCTGCCGCAGCGCCGGGACCGTGGCCCGCCGCGCCTTCAGGAAGCCGTCCACCACGTCCCAGGCCGCGATCAGTACCGTCCCCCCGGTGACGACGGACACGACGGTCCAGCCACCGCCTGTCGCGACCGCCGGATCCCAGCCGACGGCGTCGACGAAGTCCGGGTTGAGCAGCCGCCCCTCGGACCACAGGAGGACTGCAGGGACCGCGAAGGCGAGATTGAGGACGACATTGACGACGGCGGCGGACCAGGACCAGCCGCGCAGGTACAGCCAGAGGGCGAAGCCGGCCTCGAGGACGATCAGTGCCAGGAACCACGGGAGCCAGAAGGACCACAGGGCGGGGTCGAGCAGGGGGATCGCGCTGCCGTCGTCGGCGAGGGCGACGGACCGGATCTGCTGCCACAGGATCGCTCCGGCGAAGAGCGCGAGGAAGACGAGGGAGGCGACGAGTTCGGTCAGGCGCCCGTCGCGCGTGCGGTCCGGCAGCTCGGGGAGGCGCTCGACCGTCCACCCCATGCCGGTGTCGGCGGTTCCGCTGCGCTCGAGGACCACGAAGAGCAGCGTGGTCCAGAAGCCGATGTGCACCGTCGCGGTGATCGCCGTCGACACCGCGCCGCCGATCGCTCCCCCGACGCTCCCCGAGGTGAGGAGCTGCACCACCAGCACGACGACGGCGGCGATGGGGACCACGATGGCGACGAGCGTCTTCAGGAGCCGCAGCCAGTCCAGGTAGTAGCGCGGCCCGATGAGCGTGAGGGGCCGGTCCACGTAGTCCGCCGCGAGGCGCTCCGGGTCCCCCAGCCCGACCAGTGCCGAGCGCTCGGCGGCGGCAGAGTCCTCGCCGGAGGCGAGGCGGGCATCGACGGCGTCGCCGATCAGCTCCCTGATCTCGGGGTCGAGGCCGGAGCGCTGGGACTCCGGGACGGTCCGCACAGCGGCCCACACATAGCGATCGGTCAACGTGGTCATGGCACTTCCCCTTCGGCGAGGCGATGGAGCGAGGTTGTCAGCCGGTCCCAGTCGGCCGTGAGGGTGGCGGCGAGGTCGTCGCCGGCCGGGCTCGTCCGGTAGAACTTCCGCGGACGGGATTCGGCAGTGTTCCACTCACTCGTCAGCAGCCCCTGTTTCTCGAGGCGCCGCAGGAGGGGGTAGAGCGTGTTCGCGTCGACCTGGATGCCCAGGCCGTCGAGTGACTCGAGGAGCGCGTACCCGTAGTCGGGGGTGCGCAGCCGGGTGAGGCATGCGAGGACGACCGTCCCGCGCCGCAGTTCCTGCAGGTGCCCGGCAATCAGGTCCTCATCGTTTGCCATGCCCGAAACTATAGTGTGCGTCGCACACTATAGCAAGAGGCACAATGATGCCGCCCATCGCGATGAGATCGGCGCGTCCGCGGCGTCTACCCGCTGTCGCATCGAACCAGGAGGCATCCATGGACCACCGGACCACGAGCCCGGCCGCCGCCACTGCCGCGCCGGCACGCACCATCAGGAAGGAGGAACTCGCGCTGCCGGGCAGCAGGACGCGCCGGTTCGACGGCGAGGCGTTCGGTTCCGCCGTGTCCTACTTCGCGGTGGACAACGACCCCGGCGACACCGTCTCCCTGCACCGGCACCCGTACACCGAGACGTGGGTGGTGATCGAGGGACATGTCCGGTTCACGCTCGGCACGGCGGCGCTCGATGGCGCGGCGGGTGACACCGTCGTGGCGCCCGCCGGCGTGTGGCACGGCTTCACGAACGACGGCGACGGCCCGCTGCGGATGATGTGCATCCACGCGTCGCCGCGCATCATCCAGGAATGGAAGGACGACGCCGGGCACGCGTAGCTACGCGCCGGTGGCACCGCCTGCAGGCAGCAGCTCGGTGATGAGCTGCTGGACACGGACCCGGATCCCGTCGCGGATGGGCCGTACGGCGTCGACACCCTTGCCGGCCGGGTCCTCCAGCACCCAGTCCTCGTAGCGCTTCCCCGGGAAGTACGGGCATTCGTCCCCGCAGCCCATGGTCACGACGACGTCGGACGCCTCCACGGCGTCGGGTGTGAGGAGCGTCGGGGTCCCGGCCGTGATGTCGATGCCCTCCTCGGCCATGGCCTCGACGGCTGCAGGGTTGACCCTGTCGGCGGGCTGCGACCCCGCGGACAGCACCTCGATGCGGCCCTCGGACAGGTGCTCCAGGTATGCCGCGGCCATCTGGGAGCGGCCGGCGTTGTGCACGCAGACGAACAGGACCGACGGCCTTCCTGCCACCGGCACGGCCTTCGGGGTACCCGGCGTGCTGGACGGTGCGGTCATGGGATTCTCCTGGGAAGGGGAAGGGGAAGGGGAAGGGGGAGGGGCAGGGCGCCGGACATCGGTCCCGGCCGCTGTCGAGTATGGCGGGCACCGCGACCGGTGTCGAACCGGACGCCCGCCCGCCCGATGCCGGGCCGGGCGGGGCCTCCGGTGCAATACTGTCCGGCATGGACCTCGAACAGTGGTGGAACGGTGTCACACCGCAGACCCGGGACTGGCTGATCGCGCACAACGGCGAGGCGCTCAGCCCCGAGGTGGTGGCGGACATCAGCAGGGCGGGCGGCCTCGTGGCCTCCGACCCCTGGTGGCTGGGTGAGCGCGGACCCGACGGCGTGTTCCTCTCCGATGCCGCGACCGACTGGATCGAGGAACACGCCAACGGCGAGGGCTAGCACTCCTCGCCGGGCGGTGGCGGTCAGCGGCGGCCGGGCCCTGCGGCCTGCGTGTACTCCCCTGCCACGACGGTGCCGAGTTCCTGCGCCCCGTCGAGGGTCCCCTCGGTGATGCCCGCCGACGCGGTGGTGGTCCCCCCGGCGTAGATCGTGTAGGTCTCGCCCGCGGTGATCGCCGAGGAGGAGTAGACGAGGGAGGCCGTGTCCTTGCCGGTCACGAAGGCCCCCACGACGGTGCCGTCCGCCGTCGCGATCTGGACGGCGGTGCCGGCGGGGAGCGCGGAGCCGAACGTGACCTGGACCCCGGACTGAGCGGAGGCCGCGTCCGGCGTGACGGCCATGCCGGCGCTGCCGGCGGCGGCGACGGTCCCGCCGTCGACCGTCAGGGTGCCGTTCACGTCCAGGGCGCCGTTCCCTTCGCCCGACGGCCCGTTCACGGTGACCGTCCCGCCGGTGATGCTCGCGTCACCGTTGGAATCCAGTCCGTCGCCCTCGGAGTCGATGGTCAGGGTCCCGCCGGTCACGGTGACCGTGTAGTCGCCCACCTCCATGGAGCCGCCGCCCATCCCTCCCATCCCGCCCATCCCGCCGGCGGAGGACGAGCCGCCCGCGGCGTTCACGCCGTCGTCGCTCGAGGTCACCCCGACCGTGCCGCCGTTGATCGTGATGTGCTGTGCCTCCAGGCCTTCGACAGAGCCGGTGACGTCCACCGTGCCGGCATCGACCGTGAGGAGCGTGGCGGCCTTGACGCCGTCGTCGCCCGAGGAGACCACGAGCTGCCCGCCGTACACGGTGAACCAGCCACGCCCGTCCTCGTCCTCGTTGGTGGACTTCACGCCGTCCCCGCCTGCCGTCACGTCCCAGGTGCCGCCGAGCAGGGCGATGTAGTCCTTGCCCTTGATGCCGTCGTCGACGGCGTCGACGGTGACGTCCCCGGCCGCGAGGACGAGGCCGTCCTTCGAGACGATCCCGTCGGCGGCGTTCCCCTCCACGGTCAGGGAGCCCGTGCCCCCGATGGTGAGGTCGGCCATCGAGTAGAGGGCGGCGTTCGGGGCGTCGGTGCCGGTATCGGCGTAGGCACCGGCATCGGTGAGCGTGTTGGTGCTCCCGTCCTCGAGATACAGGAGGACCTCGTTCGCGCCCGAAACGACGAAGGGCGAGCCGGTGCTGCTCGTCAGTTCCACGCCGTCGAGGAGGATCCGGACCACGCCCTCCTCCCCCGCCGCGACGACCAGCTGGCCGTCGGTGAGGGTGCCGGACAGGCGGTAGGTCCCGGCGGCGGTGACGGTGACGGTGTCGCCGTCCACGCTCACGCCGTCGCCGGTCGCGGTACTGGCACCGTCGGCGAGGGTCACCGGTACCTCCTCGGCGGCGTCCCAGGTGAGGTCGTCGTCGTCGTAGTGGGTGTCCTCCGTGATGGCGGAGGCGGCGACGGCGGCGGTCCCATCGGCGCCGGTCACATCGGTCGTGTCGGTCGTGTCGGTCGCCCCGGCGGTGGCCGTTGCCTCGGGGGTGCCCGCCGTGGACGGTGTGGAGACCGAGGTACCGGCGCCGGTGCTGCCGGCGCTGCCCGTGCCCGTGCTGCAGCCGGCGAGGGCGAGGGTGAGGGCCAGGGCGGCGACGGAGGTCCTGAGAGCCGTGCCGGGTGTCGTGGAGGAGGGGGGAGGTGCGCATGGGGAGTCCTTTGGTCAGGGTCGGTCGAGGGGGCGGAGCGGGAGGGACGTCGACAGCGTGCGGTGCCAGCGGTTGGCGGGGAGTGCCGGGTCGAGCGCCGCGAGGCCGGTGGCGAACTTCGAGATCCGGCTGGGGCGGACACCGGAGGCCCAGAGGTGGCGGTCGAGGGCGCTCGCGGCGCTGCCGGACTTGGTCTCGATGATGACGGCACCATCGAGCTCGTAGGCCTGGCCGTCGGGCTTCCGCCAGGTGACGCCGAGGTCGATGGTGGCGCGGCTTCCGGAGCCGGGCAGGTAGAGCGTGATGCGCCGGTACCTCGTCTGGAGGACGGGTCCCAGTGCCCCGGAGGGCACCGACCCGATGGCGCATGCCAGGGTCTCGTTGACATAGGCGAGGCCCTCGCCGGTCAGCCGGTGGCTGTCGGCGGGGTCGTAGGGGATGCGTTCCTTCACGGTCGCGGCCCGTGCGCCCTCGGTCTTCACCTCGAGGAAGCTCGTGCCGCTGTCCACGTAGGTGCGGGTACGGATCTTGTACCGGCGGCGGCGGCCGTGGGCGGCGAGCAGATAGCTGTCGAGGCCCGCCGTGTCGAAGTAGACGGAGTCGTAGGCGAAGGACCGCCGGCCGAGCATCTCGAGGACCCTCACGTCGGCGTCGAAGGCCCGGACGAGGCCGGCCGCGCGGCGGGCTCCCACCACGTACTTCCGGTCCATCCTGGTCTGCAGGGCGGCGGCGCCGGTCAGTTCCTCGAGACCGATCGGCGGCCGGGCAGCCAGTCCGCCGAAGTCCCCGCCGTTCACGCGGCCCTCGCCGGACGACCGGCAGGGACGGCCGCATCGGCTGTGTCCTCCGCCGCCCGTCGCGACGCCGGCCCGTCTGCCGGGACAGCCGCGGGATCGGCGGCGGGCGTCGTCGCGGGGAGATCGGTGTGATAGGTGGTACCGGCCGCGCTGTCGGGCAGGGTGACTGCCGGCGCCGGCACTGCCCGGGGAGGCATGGAGGCGGCCTCGTAGCGGACCTCGACGACCGTCCTGTCATTGACGAGGTCGAGTTCCGACACCGTCGCGGAGTGGATCCTGGCGTCGAGGACCTCCGCCAGGCGTGCGGTGAGGACTCCCTCGTCGCTGATCGCCTGGTCCAGCACCACGATCTGGTGCCGGTAGGCGGGCAGGACCCGGGCGTGGTCGCCGATGACCATGACAGCGAGGATCAGGCCCATGAGCGCCAGGGGAAGCCAGAGCGGCTCGGCGCCGAGCCCGGCGATGAGTCCGAGGGCGAGGGCCGAGAAGTAGTAGGCCACCTCGTGCTGTGCGAGCTCGGTGGAACGCAGCCGGATGATCGACAGGACACCGAACAGTCCGAGTCCCAGGCCGACGCCGGCCGCCGAGCCGGAGAGGGCCGTGGCGACCGCGAGGACACCCACGTTCATGCCGAGGTAGGAGACCACCAGGTCACGGCGTCGGTGGCGCCGCAGGTACAGGCCGAAGGTCAGGAGCGTGATCGCCAGGAGGTCGGCGGCGATGAGGATCAGGATGTTCATGGGTGTTCTCCGGGGTTCGGTGGGAAGGTCTGTATCCACGGTGCGGGTGGAGGCTGTGCCGGTGCTGTGTCACGGCACAGCACGGCTTATGAGCCGGTTCGGGTGGTGGTCTGGCGGTGCGCCGTGCCCGGCCGCCGGGATCCGGACGGCGAGGAAGCGCCGCTGTGCGGCGAAGCTGACGGCGAAGAGGAGTGCCTCCGTGAGGACCTTCGCCGCGACGTCGGGGACCCCGAGGTCGGTGAGCACGAAGATCCCCGCGTAGTTCGCGGCGAGCAGTGCGACGACGAGCGCGAAGTACCGGCGGGCGGCACCCGGCTGCGACGCGTGCCGGCCGGCACCGAACACGAAGCGCCGGTTGACGAGGAAGTTCACGGACGAACTGACGACCCGCGCACCGACGACGGCCAGGACCAGCGAGTCCGTCAGCAGCCCGAGGGCCACGAACGCCACCAGGTCCACCCCGAAGGCGGCGAGCGACGACAGGGAGAACCGGAGCAAGGGTGCGTAGACCCGCACGGAGTCGACGAGCGGACGGAAGTGGGAGGAGCCGTTGCCGGCGAGGTAGATGGTCGAGATGGCCACCCTGCCGATCCGGTGGCCCGCCGGGCCGGCACGGAGCAACAGGTTCAGTTCGTACTCGTAGCGGTCGCCGCCGACCGAGCGCAGCCACGGCACCAGCTGCGCCGGATAGCCGCGCAGCCCCGTCTGGGTGTCGTGCAGGTCCCCTCCGGCCGCCGAGCGGAACAGGGCCCTGGTCAGGGCGTTGCCGATGCGGCTGCGGGCCGGGACCGCGCCGTCGAACCGTCGTTCGCCGAGGACCATCGTGCGGTCATCGCCTGCCCGGACCTCCTCCGCCACGGAGAGGATGTCGGGCACGGCATGCTGGCCGTCGCTATCGGCGCAGACCACGTCCTGGCCCGGGTGATGGCGTTCCGCGTAGCCGAACCCGGTCTTGAGTGCCTGGCCCTTCCCGCGGTTCCGCGGGTAGCCGATCACCGTCGCCCCGGCACGGCGGGCGTCGTCGAACACCGCGCTGAAGGCCGGGCCGCTGCCGTCGTCGACCACCAGGATGATCAGGCGTGGATCCGCGGAGAGCAGGTCGGTCACGAGCTGCGGCAGGGCGGTCCCGGGCTGGTAGGCGGGGATGAGGATGATCACCGTCGCTCCCCTACTGCCCGATGTAGAGGATGTCGGAGGTGCCGCGTTCCTCGCCCCTGCCGAGCGGGTTGTTCACCAGCTCGCCGTCGAAGTACATGGTGGAGGAGCCGCCGCCGTCGATGTTGTAGGCGGTCGTGGCGCCGAGGCCCTGCATGATCTCGGCCAGCCCGGTCATCGTGACGCCGTCGCTGTAGCCGTCGGAGCGTCCGTCGACGACGACGAAGACCAGGTGGTTCTCGTCGATCACGCCGACCGCGGTGCGGGGCTGCTCGCCCTGGATGGAATGGTTGCCGACGTTGGTGTCCACCTCGACGTCCTCGATACCCGCCGCGATCTCCCCGTCCGCCAGGAGGGACGGGCCGAAGGAGAGTGTGTTCCAGACGCCGTCCGCGAGCAGCTGGTCCGCCGTCGTCGTGGTCTCGTCGTACACCCGGACGGTGCCGTCCCGGTAGAAGGCGAGGCCCTGGCGGGCCCCTTCGTCGCGGTAGACGACGCCGTTGCGGATGACGATCCCGGTGTCGCGGAAGCCGTAGTAGTCGCCGTTGATCGCGAAGACCGCAGCGTTGGCCTCGGCGACGGCCGAGGTGGTCTCGGTGATGTTCTCCCCGAAGCTGTCCTCGGCGAACGCCGAGCGGAGCGTCGTCGCGTCGGTCAGCTCGACGTCGGCGACGTAGTAGGTCACCGTCTCGTCGCCGGACCCGGTGACGACGGTGGAGATCCCGATACTGCTGTCCGCCGACACGTACGACGTGTCGGTCAGGACGTCGGCTGCCGCAGAGGGGGCTTCGGTGGCTGTCGCGGTAGCGGTGGGGGTGGCGTCTGCGGTGGAGGCGGCCTGGGCCGCCTCGTACGCGGACACATCGCTGATCTCGACCCTGTCGATGACGAAGCGGTCGAGCGCCCAGGCCGTGGTCCCGCCGGCGGCGAGGGTCAGGGCGAGGGAGGACGCGAGGACGGTGGTTCGGAGACGGCCCGGTCTGCGGGGCCCGGAGTGGATCGGCATACTCCACTTCTACGGAGCGGCCCTATGGCAGCCGTGTGCCCTTCTTGTGCAGGGGCTGTGCAGTGCTCCCGGACGCTAGCGCAGCACGAGCATCACGGCCAGCCCCAGCATCACGACGGCGATCAGCGCATCGAGGACCCGCCAGGCCGATGGACGGGCGAAGAGGGGCGCGAGGAAGCGGGCCCCGACCCCCAGGGCGGAGAACCACACGAGGCTCCCGAGGGCGGCCCCCGCGGCGAACCACCACTTGCCCGGCGTGCCGTGCATGGTCGCCAGTGACCCCAGCAGCAGGACCGTGTCGAGGTACACGTGCGGGTTGAGCCAGGTGAGGGCGAGGCAGGTTCCGAGGGCCGCACGCCACGACATCGTGGTGCTCCCGCCGTCGGCGTCGAGGTGCTCCCCCTGGAGCGCGCGGCGCGCCGCGAGGATGCCGTAGCCGGCGAGGAACGCCGCTCCTGCCCAGCGCACCACCTCGAGGACGCCCGGTGCCCGCTCGATGACCGCCCCGAGCCCGCTGACACCGAGCACGATCAGCACGAGATCGGAACTGGCGCACACCGCCACGACCAGCATCACGTGGGATCGCCGCAGGCCCTGCCGCAGCACGAAGGCATTCTGCGATCCGATGGCGACGATCAGGGTCAGTCCGGTGGCGAACCCGACGGCGGCGGTAGCGATCACCTCCCCACTGTAGGAGCAGGGAGGCGGACCGTCGTGCCGCCGGCCGCCGTTCCGGCGGACACGGTGCCCGCGCGGCACCGCGCCCGGCACGCCACGGACCGCGCACCGTGCCGTCACGGATGTGTCGGTCGGGGTTGCTAGTATCGTCGGGCGGGCAACCGCTCGTCGATAAAGGCAAACCCGGTGCGAGCCGGGGACGCAAAGCCACGGGACCCATGCGGTCAGCCGGGCCGCCGAAGAGAACAGGTCCACGAGTATGCCTCGGACACCCCAATTCAATATCGCGCCCCGATCGGCCGGATGGCCTGCCGTCGGGCACGCATCCTCCGCCGCCGACAGCCATCACGGGATGCCTCGTCATGAGTAGCTCCGGACCCGGCGACGTCCGGGCGGCCGTCGTCATCGAGGACGATCTCGACATCCGCAACCTGGTCTCCGCCATCCTCGCGCAGGGCGGCTTCCAGGTCACCGACGCGGCCACCGGCCGCGAGGGCGTCGACGTCGTCCGCCAGGAGCATCCGACCGTGGTGACCCTCGACATCGGGCTACCCGACATTGACGGGTACGAGGTCCTCCGCCGGATCCGCTCGACCACCGACTGCTACGTGATCGTCATCAGCGGACGCGACGACGAACTGGACATCCTGACCGCCCTCCAGGCCGGCGCCGACGACTACGTCCTGAAACCCTTCCGGCCGCGGGAGCTCCGGGCGCGCATCGACGCGATGCTCCGCAGGCCCCGCGCAGGCCTGGTGGCGCAGCAGCCGCCGGCCCGGTCCGCGGCTCCCGCTGCCGCGGGCATCCCGGTGGAGGACGAACGCCTCGAGTCCTCCGACACGCTCCTGCGGAACGGCGTCCTCGTCGTCGATGGTGAGGCCCGCACGGCGAGTTGCGCCGGCGTCGAGCTGCCGCTCACGAAGACCGAGTTCAACCTCCTGCACGAGCTGATGCGGAGCAACGGCGCCGTGCGGACCAAGGAGGAGCTGGTGCGGATCTCACGCGGCCGCGACTACCGGGGCTACAACTTCGTGAGCCGTACGGACGAACGGGCCATCGAGGTGCACATCGCCAACCTCCGCCAGAAGCTGGCGCGGACCAAGGGGGATCCGGACCTCATCGTCACCGTGCGCGGCGTGGGCTTCCGGATCGTACCGCGGAGCGCCACCTCGCGCTGAGCGGGCGTCAGGGGTGCTCGGGGCGGTCGTCCTGGAACTCGCGGATGGTGTCTGCAGCGCAGGCGCGCAGCAGGGTCACGGTGCGCCGGGCACCCTCGAGGTTCCCGGTCGCGATCAGGCGCTGGGTCGCACGCCCGGCCTGGCCGAGACGCAGTGCGCCCGCCATGGCCGCCGAGGTCGTCACGCTGAGCACGGCGTCCTCGGCACCTGCCGCGTCCCCGTCCGTGAGCCTGGAATCCAGCCGGTCGATCTTCCCCGGAAGGTCGGCGCAGAAATCACGGGCGAACCGCTGCACGGCCGCAGGGTCGGAGAAGTCCCGCCGCATGTCCCGGAGGACCGCCGGATCGAGGAGCTGCGCTGCCTTGCCGGGAGCGTCCGGCACCTGGGCGGCGTCGGTCCCGAGGGGTGTCGTGCCGCGATCCTGGTGCTGGCCGGCGGAGGGCGGGGTGGGATGGATGGGCACAGGTCAAGCGTAGTGATGGGCGCACCGCGCGGCGCAGTCCCTCGATGTTCTTGCGCAAAGCTTGCGGAAGGCTGGCGGATCGTGGTTGCGACCGCTCCGTCAGCCGCCCGGCCGGGCCGGCCGGGACCGGGCGCCCCGCACCGGCCGTTCCATCAGGCGGTCAGTTCGTCCTTCATCCCGGTGTCCGCCCTGGCGTGCCACGTGGCCCGATAGTCGACGTGGCCCGTCCACGGGAGTGCGAGGAGCCGGAGGACATCCGAGCGCTGCGACGCCCCGAGTTCGGCGACCGCGTAGCGGAGGAGCTCCCGCTTGCCCCGGCATTCAGCGAGGACGCGCTGGGGGTCGTACCACCCTCCGACGCCCCACACCTCCTCGGGCAGGCTGCCCCTGCGGGCCGCATTCTCGTCCTCGGTGATACGTGCGTCAAGAAAGGCGGCGATGTCGTTCATGGGTAGATCGTATCGAGCTTCGGTGCCGGAGAGCGGGAGGCCACGGGCGTCGCACGGCGTCCGTGGCGCCGGGGTCGGGCCGGGGGCGGCCCGGGGTCGGGCCGACAGGAGCTTCCGTGCAGGGCCGGTTCACAGCTCCCGGTCGGACGCGCGGGCCGGCTCGGCGAGGGGTTGCGCCGGCGGTCGGGCGAGCGGCAGGTCGACGCGGAACCGGGTGCGGCCGGGCTCGCTGGTCACGCCGATCGTGCCCCCGTTGGCCTCGACGAGCGCGTGGACGATCGCGAGTCCGAGCCCCGTGCTCCCGGCGTCCGCCGATCGGGCGGCATCGCCCCGGCTGAATCGCGTGAAGACGGTGTCGAGGAAGGCCGGATCGATGCCCGGCCCGGAGTCCGTGACGGTGACACCGACGGTGCTGCCCGTGACCGTGAGGGCCGTGGCGATGGCTGTGCCGGGCGGGGTGTGCCTGGAGGCGTTGGAGAGCAGGTTGATGAGTACCTGCCGGATCTCGGCCTCGACGGCGTGCACCTCCACGGGCTCGTCCGGGAGCTCGAGGCTCCAGGCGTACCCGGGCGCCGCGACGCGGGCGTCACTGGTGGTCTCGATGACGAGTTCCGTGAGGTCGACGTCGGATGCCTCGCCGCGCTGGCCCTCGTCGAGGCGGGCGAGCAGCAGGAGGTCCTCGACGAGGGAGGACATCCGCCTGGACTCGCTGTCCACGCGTTCGAGCGCGGACCGGCCGGAGGGGCTGACCGTCTCGCTCAGCAGGACCAGCTCGGTGTACCCGCGGATCGAGGTGAGCGGGGTGCGGAGTTCGTGGCTGGCATCGGCCACGAACTGGCGCACTTTCATCTCGCTCGACTGGCGGGCGCGCAAGGCGCTGGTGACGTGGTCGATCATCCCGTTGAGTGCGAGCCCCACGGTGCCGACCTCCGTGCCGGGCCGGGCGACGGCAGGAGGGACGCGCACGGGGATGGCCACCTCTCCCGAGGAGAGCGGCAGCTGCGAGACGGAGGTCGCGACGGCGGACAGCTCCTCGAGCGGGCGCAGGGACCGGCGGATGATCACCGTTCCGGCGAGACCCGTGAGCAGCAGCCCGGCGAGCGAGAGACCGGCGACGGTGATGTCGAGGGACACGAGCGTGCTGTCGCGCTCGGTCGTGGACAGACCCGTGACGAGCACGGCTCCCCCGGAGTTCCCCGCGTCGCCCGGGAGGGCGACCGCGTCGACGCGGTAGTGGCCGGTGCTCAGGGTCAGCTCCTCGGGACCGGCCACGGGATCGAGGGCGGCCAGCAGATCGAGGTCGGCGACGGTGAGGGGGTCCGTGGTGCCGTCGTCCTGGACGAGCGCGGAGGTCCGTACCTCGCCGTCGTCGAACACCGCGTTGAGGGTTCCCGGGCGCTGCCCGGCGGCGTTCTCGGGGTCGACGTCGCGCGACGGCCGCTGCTGGTCGTCCCCGGGAGGGCGTCCGCCGGGGAACCCCGCCCTTCCCGCCGCCGGCCGGAGGGCGTCGTCGAGCTGACCGGTGAGGTAGGTGCTCATCGCGAGGTGGCTGAGCACGCCGATCGCGACGCAGATCGCCGTGAGCAGTGCCAGGGTCACGAGGATCAGCTTGGTCCGCAGGTGCAGGGGCCTGCGGCCTGCGGTCGGGGTGCCACGAGCGACGCCAGAAGCGGTCACGGGGCCGCGGGCTTGAGGACGTACCCGGCGCCGCGCACCGTGTGGATCATGGGTGTGCGACCCGCGTCGATCTTTTTGCGGAGGTAGGAGATGTAGAGCTCCACGATGTTCGCCTGGCCGCCGAAGTCGTAGTGCCACACGCTGTCGAGGATCTGGGACTTGCTGACCACGCGGCGCGGGTTCTCCATGAGGTAGCGCAGCAGTTCCCACTGGGTGGAGGTCAGGACGATGTCCTGGCCTCCACGGGTGACCTCGCGGGTGTCGACGTTCATCACGAGGTCCCCGACCACCAGCTCGGCGGAATCCGACGCCGCCACGCCCGAGCGCTGGACGAGGCGGTGGAGACGCAGCAGGAGTTCCTCCATGCTGAAGGGTTTGGTCACGTAGTCGTCGCCGCCCGCGGAGAGCCCGGAGATGCGGTCCTGGACGGCGTCCCTGGCGGTGAGGAACAGCGCCGGGACGTTCGGGGCGAACGTGCGGATCTTCTTGAGCGCCTCGATGCCGTCCACGCCCGGCATCATGACGTCGAGGACCAGCACGTCGGGGCGGAAGTCCCGCGCGGCGGACACCGCCGCGGCGCCGTCGTCCGCCGTCGTCACGCTCCAGCCGGCCATGCGCAGTCCCATGCTGACGAGTTCGGCGAGGCTCGTCTCGTCGTCGACGACGAGCGCCCGGATGGGGCTGCCGTCGGGGTGCGCCAGGCGCGGCAGGTTGTCGGTCATGGAGTGGTGCGAGGCGTCGGCCATCGTGTCTTCCTGGGTCGTTCTGGGATCGTTCCGGGAACCGGCGCGGGCCGCACGGGGCGGGGCGTTGCGGTCCAGTATCCCCCACGCCGGAGGGCGGACCGGGGCCGGCTCAGGTCCGGAGCGGCGATGCGGTGGCCTGCCCGAGCGATCCGCCCGCGCCCTGGCGGCGCACGAGGGCCGGGTCGGCGGGCACCGTGGCACCGACGACGGCGGCCCGGGTGTCCGGTCCCGGGGCGGCGGCCTCGGCACCCATCGGTGCGAAGGCCGTGGTGCCGAGGACCGCCGCCAGCGCCATCGCGCCGACGGCGGCCCGGAAACCCCTGCGTCCCGGGGTGAGCTCGGGGGTCGGTCGGTAGCTGATCATGGTGTCCTCCTGGCGGGTGCGTCGTCCCTCCAGCATCCCGTCCCGACCTAGACCGCGCCTTTCCGGAAGCTGTGCGGCTGCTGTGCAGGAAACTCCCAGCATGCGGCGGTCTACCGCGGGGACGGCACCTTGCCGAGCGCCGACGGCCACCAGATCTTCGGCCCGATGTCGTAGGCCAGCGCCGGGATCAGCAGGGAGCGCACCAGCACCGTGTCCAGCAGCACGCCGAACGCCACGATGAACGCGATCTGCGCGAGGAACAGGATCGGGATCACGCCCAGCGCGGCGAAGGTCGCCGCCAGCACCACGCCCGCCGAGGTGATGACGCCGCCGGTCACGCCGAGTCCGCGCAGGATGCCGGGCCGGGTGCCGATGCGCAGGGACTCCTCACGGACCCGGGTCATCAGGAAGATGTTGTAGTCCACCCCCAGCGCCACGAGGAACACGAAGCCGAACAGCGGCACCGACGCGTCCGCTCCCTCGAACCCGAAGACGTTGTTGAACACGAGCGCCGACACGCCGAGGGCCGTGGCATAGGAGAGCGCCACGCTCGCGACGAGGAGCACGGGTGCCAGGACGGAGCGCAGCAGGAGGATCAGGACCACGAGGATCACGGCCAGCACGATCGGGATGATCTTGACGAGGTCGGCGAGCGCGGTGTCGTTCGTATCGATCGCCACCGCCGTGACCCCGCCGACCAGTGCGTCGGGGCTGGCGTCGTCGAGCGCGGTGCGCAGGTCCCGCACCACGCCCTCGGCCTGCTCGGAGTCGGCCTGGTACCCGAGCGTGCCGCTGATGAGCACGCGCCCCTCCTCGACGAGGACGGTACCGGCAGGGTCGGCGGTCAGCGTGGCATCGGAGATGCCCTCCTGCGCCGTGACGACATCGAGCGCCGCCTGCTGGTCCGCCTCGGGCGCGACGACGTAGACGGGGCTTCCGGAGCCCGCGTCGAAGTGGCGCCCGAGCGCTTCCTGGCCGTCGACGGCATTGGAGGGTGTCAGGATCACCGCGGACTGGGGGACGCCGCTGGCCTGGAGCTGGGTGAGCCCGAGCGTGCCGGCGACGAGGATGAGCAGGGACGCGATCCACAACACCCGCGGGCGGCGGGCCACGAGCAGGGCCACGCGCCGCCAGAGGCCCGTGAGCCGCTCGAGCCCGGTCGCTGCGCCCGCCCCGGTCGGGGCTGCATGCCGGCCGTGGTGGGGTGCGGCGACGCTCACCAGTTCGGGGTTGTAGCGCGGACGCAGCGGCCAGAAGGCCGCCCTGCCCAGGAGCAGCAGGAGTGCGGGGAGAAGCGTGAGCGCTGCAGCGAGCGAGAAGGCGATGCCGATCGCGGCGATGGGTCCGAGACTCCGGTTCGAGTTGAGATCCGAGAAGAGCAGGCACAGGAGGCCGAGGATCACGGTGGCGCCGGACGCCACGATCGGTTCCACGGAGCTGCGGTACGCCACGCGCATGGCATCCCACCGCGTCTCGTTCCCGACGAGGGCCTCCCGGTACCGGGCGACGAGCAGCAGCGCGTAGTCCGTGGCCGCGCCGATCACGAGGATCGAGAGGATTCCCTGGCTCTGGCCGCTGAGCTGGATCACGTCGAGCTTCGCGAGACCGAAGATCAGCAGGATCGACGTCGCCAGCGCGAACACCGAGGTCAGCAGGACGAGGAACGGCAGCACGATGGACCGGTAGACGGCGAGGAGGATGACGAACACCGCGCCGAGCGCGACGGCGAGCAGGATGCCGTCGATCCCGCCGAAGGCAGCCACGAGGTCATTGGTGAGCCCGGCGGGGCCGGTCACGTACCCGGTGACGTTGTCGGGCAGTTCGTCGTCCAGGACGGTGCGCAGTCCACCCACGACGTCGGTGAGTTCGGCGTCGGAGGAGACGAAGGCGATGTACTGCACCGCCATCCCGTCCTCGGACGGGATGGGCCCCGCGACCGCCGGCGCACCCTCGGCCGGCGGCTCGAGCCCTTCCACGTCCCCGAGCGTGGCCGCGAGCTCCTCGAAGGGGCCGAGGTCCCGCGGGTCGATCGCGGTGTCCGATTCCGCCACGATGACCGCCGGGATGGCATCGGAGTCGCTGAAGCGCCGCTGCAGTTCACCGGCCTCCGTCGATTCCGCGCTCGCGGGCAGGAAGGACGCCTGATCGTTGCTCGAGACCTCCTCGAGCCGCCCGAACGTGGGACCGCCGACGGCCGCCCCGATCAGCCAGACCAGCACCACGACCGCGGGCAACAGCACCCTCAACCATCTGTTCCTCATGGAGTTCCCTGCCCTCTCGAAGTTATCTCTGCAGCAAAGTATATCTATCATGGAGATAATGCGAACCGGCCTAAACTGGAGGGGAAAGAAGGCGAGGGCCCATGGCCGCGAGGGAAGAACTCATGGCACTGCTGCGGCAGTTCACCGTGGAGACGGACCGTTACGTGGACGTCGCGAGCGAACGCGACAGCCTCTACCGCACCGATCTCCATGCCCTGAGCATCATGATGGGTGCTGCCCGTGCCGGGCTGACCGTCACTCCCGGCATGCTGCGGGAGGAACTGAACCTGAGCTCGCCCGCCACCACGGCCCTCGTCGACCGTCTCGACTCGGCGGGCCATGTGACCCGCCGGCGCAGTGACGTGGACCGGCGGCAGGTGCACCTCGAGATGACGGAGAAGGCGCGCTCCACGGGCGCGATGCTGTTCGCGCCCCTCGCACGCCACATCAACGCCGTCTTCGACCGGTACTCCGAGGAGCAGCTGACGCTCCTGCGCGACATGCTGCAGGACGTCACCGACGCCACGGTCGCGGCGCGTGATGTGGCGCTGGACGACGTGGACGCTGGCTGAGGGGCCTCCCGCCGGTTAGCCTTCGGAGCATGAACGACGAGGTCTACTCCCACGGACACCACCCGAGCGTCACGGCCGCGCACGCAGCGCGGACCGTCGCGTCGTCGGCCGCCTACCTCGAGCCCTTCCTCGAAGCAGGGCTGGACGTGCTGGACGTCGGCTGCGGCCCCGGCAGCATCACGGCAGGGTTCGCCGACCTCGTGGCACCGGGCTCGGTGACGGGCATCGACAGCTCGGCCGACGTCGTCGCGCAGGCCGCCGAGGCACACGCCGATCTCGCGAACGTCGAATTCCGCGAGGGCAACGTGTACGACCTCGACGCCGCCGACGAATCCTTCGACCTGGTCCACGCACACCAGCTCCTGCAGCACCTGGCCGACCCCGTGGCGGCCCTCCGCGAGATGCGCCGCGTCGTCCGGCCGGGCGGGATCGTCGCGGCCCGCGAGGCCGACTTCGGTGCGATGACCTGGTTCCCTGTGGTCGACGAACTCGACGAGTGGCGGGAGCTGTACCGCACGCTGGCACGCGGCAACGGCGGGGAGCCCGACGCCGGACGCCGCCTTCCCGGGTGGGCGGCGGCGGCGGGCTTCGCGGAGATCGAGGTGTCGTCGACGACCTGGGTGTACGCCACCGCCGAGGACCGCCGCTTCCTCGCCGACTCCTGGGCCGAGCGTGTGCTGCACTCGGCGTTCGCGGGGCAGACCCTCGAGCGGGGCCTCGCCGACCAGCGCACCCTCGACCGGCTGGCCGAGGGGTGGCGGAGGTGGTCGCGGCTCGACGACGGCGTGTTCCTGATGCCGAGCGTGGAGATCCTCGCGCGGGGATGAAGGGCGGGACACGCGATGGGGAGTCCTCCCCATCGCGTAACTCCGCCGTCCCGGTAGGCTGACGACCAGGTCTCAACCGCACGGGGGAACATACGATGACGAACGGTACGATCGGCGCGGATCTCGCCGCGCTCAGGGAGCTCTCCGCGAGCTTCAGCCAGGCCCAGCAGCAGTTGTCCGGTATCTCGCTCATGATCTCCTCGCGGGTCAATGCGCCCGGCTACTGGAACGGTTCCGATGCGGACCGCTTCCGTGCCACCTGGAACTCCGACCACCGCATGCGGATCTTCGCTGCGGAGTCCTTCCTGACCGACGGCGCCACCACCCTGCGTGCCAACGCCGACGAGCAGGAGGGCGCCAGCGACCAGGGGTCCGGCTCCATCCCGGGCAGCGGCTCGGGCAGCGGCCCGGGCGGGGTCCCGGGCCCCGGTGCGCCGGGCGGAGAAGGAGCGCCGGATGGGGCCGGCGGGCTGCTCGGCGGCCTGCTCGCCGGAGCAGGCGGATTCCTGGGAGGCCTCGTCAGCGCCTACTCCACTGCCAACACGTGGCGCGGCAGGCTCGGTCTCCCCGTCACAGCTGCGAGGCTGTACAGCCACCTGCGCCTGGCCGGCAGTTTCGCGAGCCTCGACGACGCGCTCCGCGCAACATCCCAGGGCGCCCAGCTCAAGCGCATCGCGGAGATCATCGGCGGTAAGGGGTGGGGAGCCGAACTGCAGCGCCTCAGCAACATCCTCCCCGAGGGGCTGTCCGGACGGGTCGGGTCGCTCGCGGCGCCGCTGGGTGCCATCGGGAAGGCCCTCGGCCCGATCGGCGTGGGGCTCGGGGCCCTCACGACGTACCAGGACATCCGCAACGAGGACTACGGCAGGGCTGCCCTGCACGGCACGACCACCGTCCTGGGCGCCGCCGCCCTCATGACCCCGCCCCCCGTGAACCTGGGACTCGGGCTCGCGGCCGGCGGACTCGCCCTGGGCGAACTGGCCTACGATCACATCCCGGTGTTCCACGACGCCGTCGACTGGACCGCAGACGCCGTGGGCGACGGCGTCGAAGCCGTCGGCGAAGGCATCAAGGACCTCGGCGAGGGAATCGCCGACAAGGCCGAGGACCTGTGGCCGTTCTGACCCCCGACCGACCTGCCCTGCCCGAAGACCGAAGGACATCCGAGTGACAGACACAGCCACCACCCCACGGACCCCGCAGGGAACCACCGAGCCCGCGGTCCTCGGCTTCGGCGTCGCCGAGATCGCGTACCTGCTCTCGCTCGGCACGGGACCGGCAGCCGAGAAGTCACGTACCGTGCTGACGGTGGGCCCGGAGATGTCCACACCGGTCCTCCTGGCCGCGGGCGCATCCTCCCTGCTGGCCAGGGGACTCGTCCGTGTCGAGGGCGATGACGTGCTGCCGAACGCGGGCGCCGAGTACGTGGCCTTCGCGCTCGCCGCGTCCTACCGCTGGACCGAGATCGGCCTGCAGAACGATCGGAAGCCCGAGTTCGCACTGTACTTCCAGGCGCCCGACGTCTCCGTCCTGCTGCAGCCGGCCGCACTCGGCAGCTGGTTCGCCGTCATCAAGGACCCGGAGGCCGGAGACGTGGACATGCTGCGGCAGGTCGTCGACCGGGGTGTCTCCGGGCCCGGGCTCGCCGCCGTCTTCTTCGGCTCCTCGACGCTCACCGACGAGGTGAACTACTTCGTCCGCCGGAACGACGACGACAGCTGGGACGTCGCGCATGTCGCGCCCGACGGCGAACAGCACCGCAAGCCGTCCGTGGGTGAGACGGTCCTCAGGGCCGACCTCGAGGACCTGACGAGGGCCCCGGCATGACGGCGCCGCTCTGGCGCCCCCGGCAGTGGGACGCGCACGTACCACCGCACCTGAAGGAGCCGTACCCCTGGGCGCATCCGAACCACAAGGGCAGCTTCCATCCCTTCGGGAATCCCCGCAACACCCTCCTGTTCGGTGTGGCGCTCCTGGCCGGCGGAGTCTTCCTGGCGATCACGGCCGTCGGCGGCTACGCCCGCGACGGCGACGCTGCCGCCCTGTGGGTGGCCGCCCTGATGCTCGTAGGGCTCGGAGGGACCGGCGTGTGGGGGATGCGCCTCGGACTGGCGCGCCTGCGCTGGATCCGGCGTTTCAGGGAGGCGTACGGCTTCTCCCCGTTCGACCGGCGACCGGACGAGGTCGATCTGCACCGGCCGGGACGGTGAGCCCGGACGACGTCCGGCCGAGCCGGGAGGGGCACCGCAGCTAGGCTGGCGTGATGTACCGCATCGTCACCGTCTGCACCGGGAACATCTGCCGCTCCCCCATGGCCGAACTCATGCTGACCCACGCGTTCGGCCAGGCCGGCCTGGGGGACGACGTCGTGGTCGACTCCGCGGGCACCACCGACTGGGAGGCGGGCAGGCCGATCGACGAGCGCGCGGCGGCGAAGCTGACCGAGCTCGGCATCCAGAGCCACCTGCACCGGGCGCGGATGTTCGAGCCGGGCTGGTACCACGAACGCGACCTCATCCTCGCCCTCGACCTGGACCACTACCGTGAGCTGCGGCGGGATGCACCCGACGACGACGCCCGCGACAGGATCCACCTCCTGCGCGAGTTCGATCCCTCGACCACGGACACGGAGCTCGAGCAGCTCGGCATCTACGACCCCTGGTACGGCGACGCGAGCGACTTCGAGGCCACCTGGAGGATGGTCGACGGTGCGGTGGACGGCGTCGTGCGGTTCGTGCGCCACGAGCTCGACGCCGACCGTTCGGACGACTGACGCGCGGTGCTTACCATGAACGGGTGAATCCCTCCCTCTGGCTGGCGCTGCTCGGCGCCCAGACGCTCATCAGCTTCATGCCCGGCGCGGGCGCGGTGAACACGATGAGCAACGCCCTCGCGGTGGGTTTCCGCCGCTCCGTGTGGGGCATCCTCGGGCAGCAGGCGGCCCTGCTGGTGCACATCGGCATCGCCGGTGCGGGGGTCGGTCTCCTCGTCGCGAACTCCCCCCTCGCCTTCCACCTCATCCGGTACACCGGTGCCGCGTACCTCGTGTATCTCGGGGTGCGGAGATTCCTCGCGAAACCGGACCACAGCGAGGTGCGTGCCCTGCAGGGCAGCGAGGGCGCCCTCTCGATGTTCCGCCGCGGCGTGTGGGTGAACCTGCTCAACCCGAAAGCGATCGTGTTCTTCCTCGCGCTCATCCCCCAGTTCATCAGGCCCGAGGAGCCGCTGCTGCGCCAGTACGGCGTGCTGGCCGCCACCGTGGTCGTCGTCGACGTCCTCGTCATGTGGTTCTTCTACGCGGGCACCGCGCGCTCGTTCCGGCGCTTCACCGAGGACGAGCGTGGCCAGACCATCCTCAACCGCACCTTCGGTTCCCTGTTCGTGGGCGTCGGCGCCCTGCTCGCCCTGGCCTGAACCGTGCCCGACGCACCCCGCACCCCGCACGGTGCCGCGCCCGCCACCCCGCCCCTGCTGATCGCCGTCGACGGCCGGTCGGGTGCGGGCAAGACGACCCTCGCCGTGGAACTCGCCGCCCTCCTGCGCGAGCACCACAGCGTGAGCCTCTTCCACCTCGAGGACATCTACCCCGGCTGGGACGGACTCGACGCCGGGATCGGCCGCTACGTGGAGCGGGTGCTCACCCCCCTGCGGGCGGGACGGACGGCACGCTGGAACGCCTGGGACTGGGTGCGCGGAGAGGACGGCGCGGAACGCACGACGGCGGCGGCGGAGATCGTGCTGCTCGAGGGTGTGGGCGCGGCGGCGGCAGCGGCGCGTGACCGCCTCGACGCCGTGATCTGGGTGGAGGCCGACGCGGCGGTCCGGCGGCGCACGGCGATCGAGCGCGACGGCGACGCCTACGCCCCGTACTGGCAGCGCTGGGCCGAGCAGGAGGACCGCTGGCTCGCGGCCGACGACCCCGGTACCGCCGCGGACGTCGTGGTGCAGGGCCATCACGGGCCGCCGTCGCCGCAGGCCGTGCGCCTCGCGCTCACCGGGCTGCCCTCCTGCACGGTGCTGCTGGCGCCCGAGCGCGCAGGACGGCGCGGCCTGGTGCTGGATTGCGAGCGCCTCGAGGCGGTCCCGGACGCGGCGGCCCTGTTCTCGACGCTCTACCGTGACGCGCCTGCGGCGGCCTGGCTCGACAGTTCGGACGCGGCGGCGGTCCCGAAGGACACCGGGGCGGGTCCGGTGGCCGCCCCGCCGACCCGCCTCCTCCCCGGCGGGCGCAGCCGCTTCAGCATCATGGCTGACGCCGGCGGCGCCTTCGGGCAACTGGCCCTGCACCGGGACGGCGTCACGGACCTCGTGGCCGGTCCGGTGACCACCCGGATCCGGGAGCCCTTCTTCCGCTGGCTCGACGACGTGTGGGGGCGGCGGGCCGTGCGGGTGCCCGACGGTCTCGCCTGCGATTTCGGGCTGGGCTGGCTGGGCTACCTCGGTTACGAGCTCAAGCGCGAGACGGGTGGTGCCGACGGCCCGTCCGCTGCGGGCCTGCCCGACGCCGCGCTCCTCTTCGCCGGCCGCGCCGTCGTCCTCGACCACGCCGACGGCGCCGTCTTCCTCCTGACCCTCTCCGACGGACGGCCCGACGCGGACCGGGACGCCTGGCTGGCGCGCGCGCGGGAGGCCGTCGCCGCACCGGGTCCCGCCCCGACACCGGGCCCGCACCCGGGGCCGCACTTCGCGGTGCGCGATCCGCGGGACGCGTACGTGGCGAAGATCCGGCAGGCCCAGGCCGAGATCGCCGAGGGCAACACCTACGAGGTGTGCCTGACGACGTCGCTGACGGCGCGCCCGGCGCGCGGGGAGCACCTCGACCCGCTGGACACCTACCTCCGCCTGCGCGTGACGAACCCCGCTCCGTTCGCTCATTTCCTGCGCTTCCCGGGGTTCGCCGTCGCGAGCACCTCGCCCGAGCGCTTCCTGCGGCTCACCACGGACGGGCACATGCGGGCCGAACCGATCAAGGGGACGCGGGGACGCTCGGCCGACCCCGTCGCCGACGCCGCGCTGCTCCACGACCTCAGGACGTCGGCGAAGGACCGCGCGGAGAACATCATGATCGTGGACCTCCTGCGCAACGATCTCTCCCACCACGCGGTCCCGGGCTCGGTCACGGTCAGCCGGTTGTGCGACATCGAGACGTACGCCACCGTGCACCAGATGGTCAGCACCATCGATGCCCGGCTGCGCCCCGGGAGCGCGCGGGCCGGCGTCGTCGCATCCGCGTTCCCCGCCGGCTCCATGACCGGGGCGCCGAAGATCAGCACCATGGCCATCCTCGACCGCCTCGAGCAGGCGCCGCGCGGCCCCTACTCCGGCGCCGCCGGATATTTCAGCCTCACGGGCGCCACCGACCTCGCCGTCGTCATCCGCACCCTCGTGCTCCGTGAGGACGACGGCGGCACCCACCTGACCCTCGGCGTGGGCGGGGCGATCACGACCGACTCCGACCCCGAGGAGGAGTGGGACGAGGTGCGCACGAAGGCGCGCGGCGTCCTCTCGGCCCTGGGGACCGGATTCCCGGCCGACACGTGAGCCGGAGTGCCCGCACGTGACCCGGTAGCCTTGCCGCAGGCGCCCGCCGGCGCAGGACCTCCGGGCCGGAAGGGAGCACGCCATGACGGGCATCGCCGTGATCGGGGCGGGCCTGGCCGGCTCGTCCGCCGCGTGGCGGCTCGCGCAGGCCGGGCACGACGTCGTCGTCCTGGAACAGGACACCCCGGCCCACCGCCGGGGCAGCTCCCACGGCTCGGCGCGCATCTTCCGCTACGCCTACGCCGAGCGGCTCTATGTGGACCTGGTCCGGGAGGCGGCCCGCGGCTGGGCCGAGCTGGAGGCCGCCGGCAGTACACGCCTCCTCACGCGCACCGGCGCACTCGACCACGGCGCGGGCCATGATCCGGAGGGCTTCGCACGGGTCCTCGCGGCAGCTGGCGTGGAGCATGCGCTGCTCGGGCCGGCCGAGGCGTCCGCACGCTGGCCCCTGCGGTTCGAGACCCCGGTCCTGTGGCATCCCGGCGCGGGCGTGCTCGACGCCGAGGCCGCCGTCGTCGCCATGCTCGACGAGGCACGCGCCCACGGGGCCGCCCTGGAGCAGGGGTGGCGCGTGACCGGGGTGCGCCGCCGTGGCCGGGGCTACCGCGTGCACGCCGGGGACGGCCGGTGGGTCGACGCGGAGCAGGTCGTCGTGGCGGCGGGCGGCTGGCTCCCGGACCTCCTCGGCGACCTGGACCTGCCGGAGGCGTTCGTCACCGCGCTCCCCGCCCTGGAGGTACGCCAGGAGCAGGCCTACCACTTCCCGTACGCGGAGGGGCCCGGCGCGGCGTGGCCCACGTTCATCCACAGGACGGAGGACATGGTCGTCTACGGCCTGCCGGGCGGCAGGGACGCCGGCTGGTCGGGGCAGAAGGTGGCGGAGTACAACGGCGGCAGGCGCATCCGCTCGGCCGCGGCGCAGGACGGCCTGGTCTCCGGGGACAACCGCCGGCGTGTGGTCGCGTACGTGGAGCGCCACCTGCCGGGCCTCGTGCCCGAACCGTACGCGGAGACCACCTGCCTGTTCACGAACACCCCGACCGAGGACTTCGTGATCGACCGGGCAGAGGGCATCACCGTCCTGTCCGCCTGCTCCGGCCACGGAGCCAAGTTCGCGCCCCTGCTCGGGCAGCTGACCCTGGCGCTCGTGGAGGGGCGGGACACGGTCCCGGGACCCTTCCGGCCCGGACGGCTGCGCTCCTCGCGCAGCCGCCCCTGGCCGGCGGGCGCCGGGTCAGCGGCGCAGCACCTTCCGGGCCACGGCGTTGCCGAGTAGCTGCATGACCTGGACGATCAGGATGACCACGATGACGGCGGCCCACGTGACCACAGGATTGAACTGGCGGTAGCCGTACTGGATGGCGAAGGTGCCGAGCCCGCCACCGCCGACGGACCCCGCCACCGCCGACATGTCCACGAGCGCCACGAAGATGAAGGTGTACCCCAGGATCAGGGGCCCCAGCGCCTCCGGGATCAGGATCGTGAGGATGATGCGCAGGCGGCCCGCGCCCACGGAACGCGCCGCTTCGATCACGCCGGGCTGGACGGTCAGCAGGTTCTGCTCCACGATGCGGCTGATACCGAAGGCCGCCGCGAGCGACAGCGTGAAGATGATGGCGCTGTTGCCGATGCCCGTCCCCGTGACCGCCCGGGCGAGGGGTTGGGCCGCGGCGAGGAAGATGATGAAGGGGATGGGCCGGAAGATGTTGACGATGACGTTCAGGGTCCCGAAGACACCGCGATGACCGAGGATGCTTCCGGCCCTCGTGGTGTAGAGGCCCATGCCGAGCAGGAGGCCTCCGGCGCCGCCGAAGAGCAGGCTGAGACCCACGATGTAGAGGGTCTCGTACGTCGCCTCCCAGAGTTGCGGGGCCAGGGGTACGAGGTCTTCCATCAGGCGAGCTCCTTCACGGTGATCCGGCCGTCCATGTACTGCAGCGTCGCGTCGATGACGCTCTCCGACCCGGTGAGTGCGAGGGTGAGGTGCCCGAAGGCCCGTCCACGGATGTCGTTGACGCCGCCGTAGACGAGTTCGAACTCGATCCCTGCCGCCGCCAGGTCCACGAACACGGATGCCTGGGACGAATCGCCGTCGCGGAACGAGAAGGTCACGATCCTCCCCCGGTGCCGCTCGCGCAGTGCCGACAGCTCGTCCGGTGAGGGGATGCCGCGGACCACGGTCGAGACGAACCGCCGGGACGAGGCCTCGCGGGGATCGGAGAACACATCGAAGACGTCGCCCTCCTCGACGATCCTCCCGCCGTCCATGACGGCGACCTTCGTGGCGAGGGTCTGGATGACGTCCATCTCGTGGGTGATGACCACGATCGTGATACCCAGTTCCTCGTTCACGCGTCGCAGGAGCCGCAGGACCTCGTGCGTCGTCTCCGGATCGAGCGCCGAGGTCGCCTCGTCCGCGAGCAGGATCTTCGGCGAGGTCGCCAGGGCACGGGCGATCCCGACGCGCTGCTTCTGGCCCCCCGAGAGCTGCTCGGGGTAGTTCGACGCCTTGTCGGTCAGCCCGACGAACTCGAGCAGCTCCGTGACGCGCGCGGCGATCTCGTCGCGGCTCCTGCCGGCCACCCGAAGGGGGTAGGCGATGTTGTTCCAGACGGTCTTGGCGCTGAACAGGTTGAACTGCTGGAAGATCATCCCGATGTCGAGGCGGAGGCGTCGCAGCTGGCGGTCGGGCACGCCGGTGACCTGGACGCCGTCGACGACGATGTCCCCGGCGGTCGCCTTCTCGAGGGCGTTGATCAGCCGGACGAGGGTGCTCTTGCCCGCCCCGGAGTACCCGATGATCCCGTAGATCTCGCCGGCCTCGATGTCGAGACTGACGTTGTCGATGGCGTGGACGGGGGCATCCCCGCGCCGCGCGGGCGGGAAGGTCTTGCTGACGTTGCGGAGAGAGATGAGAGGCATGGTGTCCTTGCTGCAGGGGAGGTGCGGCCGGCCGGCACACGCACGGCGCCGGCCGGCCGGGGACGGGGTGGTCAGCCCTGGGCGCGGGTGTCCTCCTCGACCGTCTCGAGGGACGTCTTCAGCTCGTCGGCCGGGACCTTCAGGAACTCCGCGGTACCACCGGACGTCTCCTGCACGGCGTCGAGGACCTCCTGGGTGTCCTGGTAGATGCTGACGAGCTTCTGGTAGGTCTCGTTGTCCTCCTCGCCGGCACGGGAGGCGAAGACGTTCACGTAGGCGGCGGCCGCCGGGTCCGACGGGTCGTCCTTCGCGATGGCGTCGTCGAACTCGAGTCCCGCGTCCTGCACGAAGTCGTTGTTGATGATCGCCGCCGCGACGTCCGGCAGGGACGTCGGCGTCAGGGACGCGTCCAGGGTGGTGACCTCGACCTTCGACGCGGCCTCGTCGATGTCGTCGATGGTCGAGAAGGCGCTGCCGCCGTCCTTGAGCGTGACGAGGCCCGCCGACTGGAGGACGAGCAGGCCCCGGGCCAGGTTGCTCTCGTCGTTCGGCACGGCGACGGTCGACCCCTCGGGGATCTCCTCCACCGAGCCGTACTTGGTCGAATAGAGCCCCAGCGGGTAGATGGCCGTCGATCCGACGGGCGTGAGCTCCTCGCCGCTCGAGACGTTGTACCGGGCGAGGTACACGAGGTGCTGGAACTGGTTGAGGTCGAGCTCACTCTCGCTCAGTGCCGGGTTGGGCTGCGTGTATTCGGCGAAGTCGACGACCTCGAGGTCGATGCCCTCCTTCGCGGCCGCGTCGGTCAGCACCGCCCATTCGGGGTCGCTGGCCCCGACGACGCCGAGCCGGACTTTCTCGGTCTCCCCTCCGGCGCTCGCATCCGAGGGGCCGCACGCGACGGTCAGGGCGAGGAACGGGAGGACGGCAGCAGCCAGGAGCTTGCGGGATACGGGCATGGTTCTTCCTTCGGATGGGGACAGGCCGAGCGGACGGCTCGACCGGGGTGGCGGGGCAGGGAGGTGCGGGGCCGGGCGCTGGTCGCGCGCCACAGGGCGGCCGGCACTGCCGTCAGGGTGCGTGCATGATCGCTCCACGAGTGAGGAGGTCCCCGGGGCGCCGGTCGGGACGCAGCGCCTGAGGGGCCGTACTTGCCGACTGGGGGACTTGGCCCAGCGGCCGAATCTTCACCTGGAGCACCCCACTACGGGAGAGGGTTGCTGTCCAGCCGGCCAGGGCCGTTGGCTGGAACTCTTGATTCTTGAGTTGACGGTAGGTGAGGAACCGGTGCCGGACAAACCCGGGCCGTCCGTGACGTCACAAATGACATCCTGCAGGGCTGCCGGCCTGCGGCGGCCCGGGTGGGGTCCGGGTGGGGTGCGGATCCGGAGCGCACCGCATCCGGTGCGCCGCGCCCTGGGCTAGGCGGCCGGACCCCGCCAGATCTCGTCCTGGACGAGCTGGGCGAAGGCGCGCAGGTCACGGACGTCGTTCTCCGTGAAGTCCCTCGGCTTGTCGTCCATGACGCACAGCGAACCGATGCGCCACCCCTCCAGCGTGGTCAGCGGGTGCCCGGCGTACAGGCGGACCCTCGGGCCACCCGTGACGAGGGGGTGGTCCCGGTAGGAGGCGTCCAGCAGCGCGTCCGGGATCACCAGGGTGCGGTCGGCGGTGACGGTGACCGCGCAGAGGGACAGTTCGAGCGGCAGGTCCTGGCCGATGGGTCCGGCCAGGGACTTGATCACCTGCCGGTCCTCCGCGATGAGGGCGATCGAGGAGGAACTCACGCCGAACCATTCGCGGGTCCGGGCGGTCAGGCGGTCGAACCGCTCCTCGGCCCCGGTGTCCAGGAGGCCCGATGTGTACAGGGCCTGCAGCCGCCGGAACTCCTGATCCTCCGTCAGGTCGGACGAGCCGTCCGCCGGGCCGCCGTCGGACCCGTTGCCGGCCTGGACATGGGGGCGGAGCGCGCGGCGGTCGAACCCGTACCCGTCGGGATCGGTGACGAGCGGCCGGAGGTAGTCCTCGAAGCCGGAGGAGATCGCCGCCCGGTCGGTGCTGTAGTGCGCACCGTCGGCCATGGACCCGGTGGAGTCGATGATCTCGTTGATGGCGTGGGCGATCAGGTCCCGGTCACGGCGCGGCAGCCGGGTGAGCCCCCGGAGATATCCCTCGACATCGAACCCGTCGTGGGTGCCGCCCAGTGCCGTGTAGCCCCTGGCTACCTGCTCGAGCGCTATGCCGGCCGCCCGCGTGGCTTCAAGGGCTGTCCATTGCTGGAGGTACGCATCGGTCACTGGTGGTTCCTTTTCCGTTCGTCGGCGAGCACAGGACGCTTGAGCCATGAGCCGCCGACGGCTGCCATCCATCCTAGGACTCCGGGGCCGGCCGTGCACGGCTGCCGCCGGGACATCCGCGGGGTGGACAGGAGCGGCACGGCAGGCGTACCCGCGACCACCGGTCGTACACTTCTTGGCAGTGGGACCCGTTGCGGGCCCTCGACCGCGGCTCAGCAGGGAGCCCCTCCTTCCGTGAACGACGAATGGACACGTGCCCCATGCCCGACGAAGACGAACTCGCCTACGAGACCGAGCGCGACCCGGTCATGGCGCTCCTGCAGGACATGGTCCTCGAGAGCGAGGACGTCCAGGGTTTCCTGACCGGACTCGCCACCGTGGCGTCGAAGGCATTCACCGGGTTGTACGGCGAGGTGTTCTGCGGGGTGACGCTGCTGCGCCCGCGATCCATGATCACCGTCGCGAGCAGCAGCGACCGCGCCCGGGAGGTCGACGAGGTGCAGTACGGCTTCGACGACGGCCCCTGCCTCCGGGCCGCCCGCACGGGCGAGACCGTGCACATCCGGGATCTCCTGGCCGACGGGCGCTTCCCCGAGTACGGCGAGGCCGTCGCCGCCTACGGGCTGCGCTCCGCGCTCGGGATCCCCATCCGGCTCGAGAACGGGGCCAGCGCCGGCCTCGACTTCTACTCGACCAGCCCCGACACCTTCGACGAGAAGGGCATCGCGGTGGCCGAGGGCCTGGCCCGCGATGCCTCCCGGTCCCTGCAGCTGGCCGTGCGCATCGCGGCGCTGAGTGACGACAGCCGGAACCTCAAGGCCGCGATGGCGTCCCGCACCACGATCGACACCGCCGTCGGCGCGATCATGGCCCAGAACAGGTGCACCCAGCAGGAGGCGTTCGTGATCCTCCGGCGGGCCTCGTCCACCCGGAACGTGAAGCTCCGGGACCTCGCCGCGTCCATCCTCGCGTCGGTCGGGCAGACGGAGCCCGTCGAGACCCACTTCGAGCATTGACGGCTGCGGCCTCTGGCGCGCGCGGCGGCGGTGGGACAGGATGGCGCCCATGAGCGAGGAGACCGGCAGGTGGAGCAGGGCGAGCGTCTACCCGGACATGTGGGTGGACCCGGAGGACGATCCGCGGAACAGCGACGGGGTGAGCCCCGACGGTGAGGCGGCGACGTTGCACGAGTACCTCGCGGACTACCGGCTCACGCTCCTGATGAAGTGCGAGGGCCTCACCCCGCAGCAGTTGGCGCGCCGGTCCGTGCCGCCGTCGACCCTGTCCCTGCTGGGCCTGCTCCGCCACCTCGCCGAGGTGGAGCGCGACTGGCGCGGCTGGATCTCCCCGGACGAGCGGGTCCCGCCCCTGTACGGCGGTGCGGACGGCGACTTCGAGGGCGCCGTCGCCGACGAGGCGGTGGTCGGGGGCGCCTTTGCCGACCTGGAGCGCGAGCAGTCCGCCACCGATGCGCTGCTGGCCGCCCACGGCGACCTGGGCGAGCGCGTCGGCGAGGACGGGATCGCCGTCCGGGAACTGCTGGTGCACCGGATCGAGGAGTACGCGAGGCACTGCGGGCACGCCGACCTGCTGCGGGAATGCATCGACGGCCGCGTGGGGCAGTGACGCACGCCTGCCGCGGCTAGGGTCGATCCATGAGCGCCCTCCAGCCCGTCACCCTGCGCGGTACCCGCGTCGTCCTCGAACCGCTCGCCCCGGAGCACCACGACGCCCTGGTCGCGGCCGCCCGCGACGGCGAGCTCTGGAAGCTCTGGTACACCTCGGTGCCCACACCGGAGGGCATGCGACGCGAGATCGACCGGCGTCTCGCCCTGCAGGACGCCGGGTCGATGCTGCCCTTCACCGCGCGGCTCGCTGCGGACGGCGGCACAGCCGGCCGGGTCATCGGCATGACGACCTACATGAACATCGACCGGGAGACCCCGCGGGTGGAGATCGGCTCCACCTGGAACGCCGCGTCGGCCCAGCGGACGGGCACGAACACGGAGTCCAAGTACCTCCTGCTCCGCCACGCCTTCGAGGTGCTCGGCTGCCCCGCGGTGGAGTTCCGCACGCACTGGCTCAACCACCAGTCACGCGAGGCGATCACCCGCCTCGGCGCCAAGCAGGACGGCGTGCTCAGGAGCCACACCCGGGCCGCCAACGGGGAGCTGCGCGACACCGTGGTCTACTCGATCCTCGCCCACGAGTGGCCGATGGTGCGTGATCACCTCCTCCACAGGATGTCCCGCCACTCCTGACGCACCGGCCCTGCGGGTGCGTCCCGGGACCTCCCCGCTCCCGCCGGAGGGCGTTTGTCAACCGGATCCTGCCCGTACCGCACCGGCTCCGGAAGGCGGAGGATGAAGGCGTCAGACCGCGGCAGCCACGGCGGGCCGCGGACCGGTTCGACAGGAAGCAGAGTCTATGGCGGACATTGGTGGAATGGCTGACAAGGCCAAGGACTACGCACAGGACAATCCCGAGAAGGTGGACCAGGCCAAGGACAAGGCCAAGGACGCCGTCGACGGCAAGGACGGCGATCAGAAGTAGCTGATCCCCTACCGGAGGCCGGGCCGCTCGCGGCCCGGCCTCCGTCGTGCCGCGCCCTGTGCAGATCGCTACCGGATTGTGGCCGCAATCCCTTGACCCGCTATTTGTTACCGTTCACAATTGCCGCAGGGCTCCCCGCCCCTGCAGCAACGACGGTGCAGATAGCCCCTTGCTGTGGTTCCGATTCCAAGGAGGCAGCAGTGTTCAGGAAATCCTTCGTGGCGGTCATCGCCGCCACAACCCTCGCCCTCACGGCCTGCGGCGGTGGGTCCGACGCCGGTGGCGGCTCCGATGGTGGCGCCGATGACACGATCACGATGGGCTTCGCCCAGGTCGGCGCGGAGAGTGGCTGGCGCACCGCCAACACCAAGTCCGTGCAGGACTCCGCGAAGTCGGCGGGCGTCGACCTGAAGTTCTCGGACGCCCAGCAGAAGCAGGAGAACCAGATCAAGGCGATCCGGTCCTACATCCAGCAGCAGGTGGACGTCATCGCCTTCTCCCCCGTGGTCGAGTCGGGGTGGGACACGGTGCTGAAGGAGGCCAAGGACGCCGAGATCCCCGTCATCCTCACGGACCGTTCGGTGGATTCCTCCGACACCTCGCTGTACAAGACCTTCCTCGGCTCGGACTTCGTGGAGGAGGGCAAGAAGGCCGGCGAGTGGCTCGTGGAGGACTCGGCCTCGACCGAGGGCCCCGTGAACATCGTGGAGCTGCAGGGAACCACCGGGGCGGCCCCGGCCATCGACCGGAAGGAGGGCTTCGAGGCCGCCATCGCCGCAGATCCGGACCTGAAGATCGTCCAGTCCCAGACCGGAGACTTCACCCGGAGCGGCGGCAAGCAGGTGATGGAGGCGTTCCTGAAGAACACCCCCGACATCGACGTGGTCTACGCCCACAACGACGACATGGGCCTCGGCGCCATCGAGGCCATCGAAGCCGCGGGCAAGGTGCCCGGCAAGGACATCAAGATCATCACCGTGGACGCCGTGAAGGACGGCATGACCGCCCTCGCGGACGGCAAGATCAACTACATCGTCGAGTGCAACCCGCTCCTCGGTGAGCAGCTCATGGATCTGGCGGCCAAGGTCGTCGCGGGTGAGGAGGTGCCGGCCCGGGTCGTCACCGAGGAGACCACCTTCACGCCCGAGCAGGCCAAGGAAGTCCTCGCCAGCCGCGAGTACTAGCAACCGGGTCCGGCCGTCCCGAGGGGCGGCCGGACCACCAGGACAGCAGGGTGCGGCGGGCACGTCCCGCCGCACCTCGGCAGAGGAGCGCACACCCATGAGCGAGACCGTCCCCGTGGTGGACATGAAGGGCATCTCCATCGCCTTCCCTGGCGTGAAGGCGCTCGACGACGTCGACTTCCGTCTGTTCCCCGGAGAGGTCCATGCCCTGCTGGGGGAGAACGGTGCCGGGAAGTCGACCCTGATCAAGGCGCTGACGGGCGTCTACGCGATCGACGGCGGCACCATCACCGTGCTGGGCGACCGGCAGAGCTTCAGCACCCCGGCCCAGGCACAGGCGGCCGGGATCAGCACGGTGTACCAGGAGGTGAATCTGTGTCCCAACCTCTCCGTCGAGGAGAACATCCTGCTCGGCCGTGAGCCGCGCCGGCGCGGCGGGATCCACTGGCGGAACGTCCGCCGGAGGGCGGAGGAGGTCCTCGAGCAGCTGCAGCTGGGACACATCGATCCCCGGTCCATCCTGTCGTCGCACTCCATCGCCATCCAGCAGCTCGTCGCCATCGCGCGCGCCATGCAGGTGGAGGCCAGGGTGCTGATCCTGGACGAACCCACCTCCAGCCTGGACGCGGACGAGGTCCAGCAGCTGTTCTCGGTGATCCGCACGCTCCGGGCCCGGGGCGTCGCGATCCTGTTCGTGTCCCACTTCCTCGAGCAGGTGTACGAGGTGTCCGACCGCATGACGGTCCTGCGCAACGGCCGGCTCGTGGGCGAGTACCTGACCTCCGAGCTGCCGCGCATGGGGCTGATCACCAAGATGATCGGCAAGGAACTCGATGCCCTGGCGGAACTCGAGGAGGCCGAGAGCCGACGCCAGCCCGACCGGACGCAGGAGGTCCCCTTCCTGCGGGCGGAGGGCCTCGGCAGGAAGGGCTCGGTCCGGGACGTGACCGTCTCCGTCCATGCCGGGGAGATCCTCGGCCTCGCGGGCCTGCTCGGGTCGGGCCGCACCGAGACGGCCCGGCTGCTCTTCGGTGCCGACCGGGCCGACCAGGGTCGCCTGGACATCGACGGTGCCCCCCGCACCCTGCGCACCCCGCGCTCCGCCATCGACCGCGGTATCGCGTTCTCCTCCGAGAACCGCAAGGAGGAGGGCCTGATCGGCGACCTCTCGGTGCGCGACAACCTGATCCTGGCGATGCAGGCCGGCAAGGGCTGGTGGCGGCGTGTCCCCCGCGCCACCCAGGACGAGCTGGCCGAGCGCTTCATCAGGACCCTCGACATCCGGCCGTCCAACAAGGACTCGCTGATCCGGGACCTCAGCGGCGGCAACCAGCAGAAGGTGCTGCTCGCCCGCTGGCTCATCACGAATCCGAAACTGCTCATCCTCGACGAACCGACGCGAGGTATCGACATCGGCGCGAAGACGCAGATCCAGAGGCTCATCAGCAGCCTCGCGGCCGACGGCATGTCCGTCGTCTTCATCTCGGCGGAACTCGAGGAAGTGCTGCGCCTCAGCGACCACATCGCCATCCTCAAGGACCGGCAGATGGTGGCGGACATACCCAACGACGGAGTCACCATGGAAGACGTCATGACGGTCATCGCGGGAACGAACCCATGAGCGCGCTGCTGAAGCACCGGCTCACCTGGCCCGTCCTCGCGCTGGTCCTCCTGCTCCTGCTCAACCAGCTGTTCCGTGCGGACTTCCTCTCGGTGCGCGTCCAGGACGGCCACCTGTACGGGAGCCTCATCGACATCCTCCGCAACGGCGCCCCCACCATCCTGATCGCCCTCGGCATGACGCTCGTCATCGCCTCGCGCGGCATCGATCTCTCGGTGGGAGCGGTCGCCGCCATCGCCGGTGCGATCTCCTGCATGTACATCTACAGCTCGCCCGATCCGACGTCCCTGCGGACGGCCGCCACCGGGGTGGCGATCGCCGTCGTCGCGGGCCTCGTCCTCGGGGCGTGGAACGGGTTCCTGGTCTCGGTCATCGGGATCCAGCCCATCATCGCCACGCTGGTGCTCATGACCGCCGGCCGGGGGCTGGCCCAGCTGGTCACCGACGGCCAGATCATCTCCGTCTCCAACGACTCCTACCAGGCGATCGGCGCCGGGTTCTTCCTCGGCCTGCCCATCTCGATCCTCATCGCGGCGGCCGCCTTCGCCGTCGCCGGCCTGCTCACCCGCCGCACGGCCCTCGGCACGCTCATCGAGGCGGTGGGCATCAATCCGGTGGCCAGCCGGCTCGCCGGGCTCGATGCCCGCACCATCACGTGGACCGTCTACATCTTCAGCGGCCTGTGCGCGGCGGTCGCCGGCCTCATGATCAGCTCGAACGTCACGGCGGCGGACGCCAACAACGCCGGCCTGTACATCGAGATGGACGCCATCCTCGCCGTCGTCATCGGCGGCACGTCACTGGCCGGAGGCCGGTACAGCCTGGTGGGGACGCTCGTCGGAGCGCTCATCATCCAGACCCTCACCACCACCGTCTACACGCTGGGCATCCCGCCCGAGGCGACGCTGGTCTTCAAGGCGCTGGTCGTGATCATCGTGTGCCTGCTGCAGTCGACCAGGGCCCGCACCCTCTTCGGGCGCCGCAGGCGGCCCGTGCCCGAGCAGTCCCAGATCAAGGTGGCCGTCTGATGTCCGTCCTCACCCGCACGTCGGCACCGCTCGACCGCTCCCGCATCAGCCGCCTCCAGGACAAGGCGCGCTACGCCCCCACCCTCGCGACGGTGGGCCTGTTCCTCGCGATGTTCGCCGTGGGCGCCGCCATGTACCCGGGATTCCTGTCCGGCCAGGTCTTCCTGAACCTGCTGATCGACAACACCTTCCTGATCGTGCTCGCCGTGGGCATGACGTTCGTCATCCTGACCGGGGGCATCGACCTGTCGGTCGGCTCCGTCGTCGCGCTCTCCATGATGATCGCCGCGTCCCTCCTGCAGGCCGGCTGGAACCCGTTCGCCGTGATCGTCCTCGTGCTCCTGACGGGCGCGACCTTCGGCCTGCTCATGGGCCTCGTGATCCAGGTCTTCGAGATCCAGCCGTTCATCGTCACCCTCGCCGGGCTGTTCCTGGCGCGCGGGCTCTGCTACGTGATCAGCGTCGACTCGATCACCGTGACGGACCCGTTCTTCACGGCGATGGCCCAGGCGCGGATCCCGCTGGTGGGGAAGCTGTTCGTCTCCCCCGGTGTCCTGATCGCCCTGCTCGTCGTCGTCGTCGCGTTCTACATCCTGCACCAGACGCGCTTCGGCCGGACCGTGTACGCCATCGGCGGCGGGGAGTCCTCGGCGATGCTCATGGGCCTCGCCGTCCCGCGCACCAAGATCCTCGTGTACGGGATCAGCGGGGTGTGCTCCTCGATCGCCGGCATCCTGTTCTCCTTCTACAGCCTCTCCGGGTACAGCCTTGCGGGCACGGGGCTGGAGCTGGACGCGATCGCCGCGGTCGTGGTGGGAGGCACGCTGCTCACCGGAGGGTACGGCTACGTGCTCGGTTCCCTCACCGGGGTGCTCGTCCTCGGCATCGTCCAGACGTTCATCTCCTACGAGGGCACGCTGAGCTCCTGGTGGACGCGCATCGTGATCGGCGCCCTGCTCCTCGCCTTCATCCTGCTGCAGAAGCTGTTCAGCCGGAAGGTGAGACTCGCCTGAGGTCGCGGTGCCGCCCGCTACGCTGGGGGCCATGACCGTTCTCGTGTTCCTCGACCCAGGCCATGACGACGGACGGGTGGCCGACGCGTCGCAGCCGCAGCTGATGGCGACCGATCTCGGTGCCACCCGCGGCGACGGCGTCTTCGAGTCGATGCTGGCCGTCGACGGCACCCCCCGCAAGGAGCAGGCGCACCTGGCGAGGCTCGCGTCGTCGGCCGCCGCCCTCGACCTGGCCGTGCCCGGCGCCGACGCCTGGGGCCGGGCGGTCCGCACGGCCCTGCGCGAGTTCGCGGCGGCCGAGCCCGACAGGACCAGCGCCGTCGTGAAGCTCGTCGCCACGCGCGGCGTCGAGGGGGCGGGGCGGGCGACGGCGTGGGTGCAGGTGGCTCCGGTCCCGGCGGCGACGCTGGCGCAGCGCGCGGCGGGCCTGCGGGTCCTCCTCCTCGAACGCGGGTACGACAGCACCGTGGCGCAGCGCGCGCCCTGGCTGCTCATGGGAGCCAAGACCCTCTCCTACGCCGTGAACATGGCCGCGATCCGCCACGCGAAGGCCGCCGGCGCCGACGACGTCATCTTCACCTCCTCCGACGGCAAGGTCCTCGAAGGGCCCACGTCCACCGTGCTGCTCGCCCGCGAGCGCGACGGGCGGAAGACGCTCGTCACGCCGCAGCTCGAGAGCGGCATCCTGGCCGGCACGTCGCAGGCGGCGCTCTTCGCTGCGGCGAAGGGGCAGGGCTGGGAGCTCGGCTACGGACCGCTCGAACCGCACCACCTCTTCGAGGCCGACGCCGTGTGGCTCATCTCGAGCATCCGGCTCCTCGCGCCCGTCCTCTCCCTCGACGGGCAGGAGCTCCGCACCTCCGCCGCCCTGACCGCCGAACTCACCGACCTCGTGGACCGTTTCGTGTAATTTCCGCCACATCGCGCGCCCTGATGCGCGGAATTCCGCGTCAAGGGGCGGATCGGCCGCCGTCCCGTTTTGACCCGGCGCTCCGTGCTGCCCTAGCGTTTTGCTCAAATCAAGAGTTCCAGCCCTCAGGCCCTGGCCGGCTGGACAGCAACCCTCTCCCGTAGTGGGGTGCTCCAGGTGAAGATTCGGCCGCCGGGTCCAGTCCCCCGGTAGGCAAGTACGGCGTCGTGCGGTCCTGTCCCGGTGTGTCGTCCGGGGCCGCCCGCCACAGACGCGCACAGCCCAGAACAGCGAGCATGTCACCCAGCAGCCAGCAGTCCCCTCCCGCCGGTCTCCGGCGTCGCCCAGCACCCCACCCCGTGGGCCCGCATCCGGGCCCGCCAGCACGAAGGACACCATGAACCTCTCCCGCAAGGTCCTCGCGGCCCTCGCCGTCCCCCTGCTCGCCCTCACCGTCTCCTGCGGCAGCAGCAGCAGCAGCGAACCCACCGAGACCACCGACGCCCTGGCCGGCAGCGACCAGCAGTCGCTCGACCAGTACACGACCGAGACCACCACCCCGATCGAGGAGATCGACACGGCGGGCCTCGGCCTGATCACCGACGGCACGCTGCGTGTCGGCACGCTCTCGGACGCCCCGCCGAACATCTTCCTGAAGGACGGCGTCTTCACCGGCTACGACAACGAACTGCTGCGCGCCATCGGTGACAAGCTGGGCCTCGAGGTGGAGTTCGCCTCCACCGACTTCTCGGCGCTCCTCGCCCAGGTGCAGAACAAGCAGTACGACGTCGGATCCTCCTCGATCTCCACGACGGAGGCCCGCCGCGAGAACGTCGGCTTCACCAACGGCTACGACTTCGGCTACATGGCCGTCGTCGCGAAGACCGACTCCGCCGTCACCGGCTTCGACTCCCTGTCCGAGAGCACGCGCATCGGCGTGGTCCAGGGCACCGTCCAGGACGACTACGTCACCAACACCCTGGGCCTCGAACCCGTACGATTCCCGGACTACAACACCGTCTACGCCAACGTGAAGAACGGGCAGGTGGACGCCTGGGTGGCACCGTCGCAGCAGGCCACCGGCCAGGTGAAGGAGGGCGACGACACCACGATCGCCGAGACCATCATCAACACCGAGAACTTCACCGCGTACGCCGTGAACAGCGAGAACCAGCCGCTCATCGATGCCCTGAACGCGGGTCTCGACGCCGTGATCGCCGACGGCACGTGGACCGAGCTCACCCAGGAGTGGTACCCGGACCGCGAGATGCCCACCGACTGGAAGCCCGGCAGCAAAGCCGTGGACGTAAAGTAGCGGTCCCTGCATGGACGCCCTGGAACAACTCGGAAAGACCTTCTTCGACTGGGAGGCGATGGTCGCCGTCCTGCCGGACCTCCTGACCGTCGGACTCCCGAACACGCTCATGCTCGCCCTGGCCTCGGGGATCATCGGAACGATCGTCGGCATGATCCTCGCGATCATGGGGATCTCCCGCAACCGGGTGCTCCGCTGGATCGCGCGTATCTACACGGACATCTTCCGCGGGCTCCCCGCCGTCGTGATCATCTTGCTCATCGGTCTGGGACTGGGTCCGATCCTCCGGCAGCTCACGGGCAGCACCAGTCCGTACCCGCTGGGCATCCTCGCCCTCTCGCTGATCGCTTCGGCGTACATCGGCGAGATCTTCCGCTCCGGCATCCAGAGCGTGGAGAAGGGACAGCTGGAGGCCTCGCGCGCCCTGGGCTTCAGCTACAGCGCGTCCATGCAGCTCGTGGTGGTCCCCCAGGGCGTGCGGCGCGTGCTGCCCGCCCTGGTGAACCAGTTCATCTCGCTCATCAAGGAGTCCTCTCTGGTCTACTTCATCGGCCTCGTGGCCAGTGAGCGCGAGCTCTTCCGGGTCGGCAACGACGCGGCGAGCAACACCGGCAACCTGTCACCGCTCATCGCGGCCGGGCTGTTCTACCTGTGCCTGACCATCCCGCTGACCCACCTCGTGAACTTCATCGACAACCGGCTCCGCGTGGGCAAGAAGCAGAAACCCGAACCGGACGAACTGGCCGCGAAGATCGGTGAAGGAGCGAAGGCGTGAAGATCCAGGAATCCGGGACCCTGACGGGTCAGAACCTGCACCTGTCCTTCGGGTCCAACCACGTGCTGCGCGGCATCGACCTGCACGTGGACCAGGGCACGACGGCGTCCGTCATCGGCCCGTCCGGGTCGGGGAAGTCCACGCTGCTGCGCGTGCTGAACCGCCTGATCGAACCCGACCAGGGGGACATCCTGCTCGATGGCCGGTCCGTGCTCAAGGACAACCCGGACGAGCTGCGCCGGCGTATCGGCATGGTGTTCCAGCAGTTCAATCTCTTCCCGCACAAGACGGTGCTGGACAACGTCTCCCTGGCGCTGCGCAAGCTCCGGAGGATGTCCGCCGACGAGGCCCGGGAGAAGGCCCTCGCGCAACTGGACCTCGTGGGACTGAAGCACAAGGCCGACGCCCGGCCGGGCAACCTCTCCGGCGGGCAGCAGCAGCGCGTCGCGATCGCCCGGGCCCTGGCGATGGACCCCGAGGTGATGTTCTTCGACGAGGCGACCTCGGCCCTGGACCCGGAACTCGTGAAGGGCGTCCTCGCGCTCATGGCGGACCTCGCGGCCGGGGGCATGACCATGGTCGTCGTCACGCACGAGATGGGTTTCTCGCGCAACGTCTCGGACACCGTGACGTTCATGGACGGCGGGGTGGTCGTGGAGACCGGCCCTCCGGCCGCCGTCTTCGACGACCCGCAGACGCCGCGCCTGAAGTCGTTCCTCTCGGACGTGCTCTAGGTACCGCGTCGGTTCCAGTGTCCTGACGGGGGTCCGCTTCGGCGGGCCCCCGTTCCGTTTCCCGCAGCGCCGGAGCGGTCAGGACAGCAGGAAGTCCCACGACCCGGCCAGGACGGCGGCCGTCACGGCGCCCGCGGCGACGAGCAGCCCGACGGCGGCGACGACGGCGTCGAGGGGCGAGAAGGTGCTCTCCCGCGCCCAGGTGCGGGTGCCGCCGCCGAAGCCCCGGGCCTCCATCGCCGTCGCGAGGCGGGTGGCCCGGCGGATGGCCTGCACGATCAGCCCGAAGGACTGCCCCAGCAGGTTGCGGGTGCGGGCGACGACGGAACCGTCCGAGCCGATGCCGCGCGCGTGCCGCGCGAGCCCCAGCATCTCCCACTGCTCCACCAGCAGCCCCACGAGCCGCAGCGACGCGAGCGCTCCGAGCACGAAGCGGTGCGGCAGGTGCAGCTTCTGCGCGAGGGCGTCGGCGAGATCCGTGGGGTCCGTGGTGAGCAGGACGAAGATGCCCGGCAGCGCGAGTGCCAGCCCCCTCAGCCCCACGGCGATGCCGTCGGCCACGGACCCCTCGGTGAACAGGAACGGCCCGACGTCGAGCAGAACCGCGCCGCTCTTCTCCGCGAGGAGCGCCGTGCCGTAGGCGCCGACCACCGCGGCGACGAGAAGGGGCCAGATCCGCCGGACGAGGCCCCGGACGCTGATGCCCAGCAGGGGCATGAGCACGAGCTCGCAGCCCAGGACCACCGCCGCGCTGACCCAGTCGATGCTCGCCATGAGTGCCAGCGTGATGACGGTGGCGGCGAAGAGCTTGGACACCGGGTTGGCCCGCAGGAGCGTCCTGCCGGTGAGGACCGGGGTCAGGTAGTCGCTGCTCATCGGGACACCAGCCGTCCCGCCCCGCCGGAGATGTGCAGGGTGGCACCGCCGAGGGCCGCGATGAAGTCGGCGTCGTGGGTGACCGACAGGACGGCCACGCCGTCCCGGATCAGCTCGCGCAGGAGGGTGACGAGTTCGGCCCAGGTCAGGGCGTCCTGGCCGAACGTCGGCTCGTCGAGGATGAGCACGCGCGGGGCCGTGGCGAGCATCGTCGCCACGGACAGGCGCCGCTTCTCCCCGCCGGAGAGGGTGAACGGATTGGCCTGCAGCAGGTGCGTGAGGCGCAGCCGCTCGGCCACGGTGCCGATGCGCGTCGGATCGGCGGTGCCGGCCTGGCGGGGTCCGAAGGCGAGCTCGTCGGCCACGGTCGCGGTGAGGAACTGGTGTTCCGGCTCCTGGAAGACGGTGCCGATGCGCTGGACGAGCTGGGCGGAGCGCCAGCGGAACGGGTCTCCACCGGCGGTTCCCGCCAGGGTCGGCGAGGCCTCGAGGTGTCCTGCGCGCGGTCGCAGCAGGCCGCCGAGCGTCAGGGCGGCCGTCGACTTCCCCGCGCCGTTGGGGCCCGTGATGCTCAGGGCCTCACCGGACCGCACCTGCACGTCGAGGTCGTCGACGGCGACCGGGCCGCGCCGGGTCCGCGCGACGGCCAGGGCCCGCGCCGAGAGCAGCGGCTCCCCGGCGGGATCCTGCGCGGAGGGGAACGGGCCGCGGACGTCAGGCTGCCGGCCCGGCACCCACACGCCTGCCGCGGCGAGGCGCGCACGGGTGCCCTCCTGCACCAGGACGGTGCCGGGGGGACCGTCGGCGAGGATCCCGCCGGCGGCGTCGAGCACGATGACGCGGTCCACGACGTCCGCCCACACGGCCACGCGGTGCTCGACGACGACGAGCGTGGCGCCGGTCCGCTCGAGGACCCGGACCACGGCGTCGCGGACCTCCAGGACGCCGTCCGGGTCGAGGTTCGCGGTGGGTTCGTCCAGCAGGAGCAGCCCGGGTTCCATCGCGAGCACGGAGGCGAGGGCGAGGCGCTGCTTCTGCCCGCCGGACAGCGCGGTGGTCGGATGGTCGAGCGGCAGGTCGAGGCCGACGTCGTCGAGCGCCCGGCCGACGCGGCGCCAGATCTCCTCCCGTGGCACGGCGAGGTTCTCGGCGGCGAAGGCGACCTCGTCGCCCACGCGGGCGAGGACCACCTGCGTCTCGGGATCCTGCAGGACGAGCCCTGCCCTCCCCCGCGCGTCGGCGGGACGGGCGCCGTCGAGCAGGAGTTCGCCCTCCTGCTCGCCCTCGTCGTGGCTCCCGAGCAGTCCCGCGAGGCCGTGCAGGACGGTGGACTTGCCGGCACCGGAGGCCCCGAGCAGCAGGACGCGCTCGCCCGGCCGGAGGTCGAGGTCGAGGTGGCGGGCGGCGAAGGCCCTGCGGCCCGCGTGGCGCCACCCCCATCCCCGGGCGCGGACGTGCACCGCGCCCGGGGACGGTCCGTCGGCTGCGGTCACACGTCCGCCGTCCGGCCGGCGGCGAAGGCGGACAGGACGCCCGTCCTCGCGAGTCCCCGCATGGCCAGCCAGGACAGCAGGCCCGCGATGACGATGCCGGAGATCCCGGCGAACAGCACGTAGAGGAGCTTGAACTCGATCGTCCAGAGTGCGTTGTAGAGGATGTTCTCGCTGATGGCGAGCGCCAGGCCCGCCCCCAGCCCGGCGAGGAGCGCGACGGGGAGGTTCCACCGGCGGTAGAGGAAGAGCAGGAAGACGAGCTCGGCCCCGGCGCCCTGGATGGCGCCGGAGAGCAGCACTCCGACGCCCCACTGGGTGCCGATGAGGGCCGAGACCGCCGCTGCGAGGGTCTCGCAGTAGATGGCGGCGCCGGGCTTGCGGATGATCAGCCCGCCGAGTACGCCGGCGACGAGCCAGCCCCCGGTGTACAGGCCGCCGAGCGGCGGGAACCCGGCGGTGAGGACGCTGATGCCCGAGTAGCCGGCGGACCAGGCGAAGAACAGGACGCCGACGGCGACGGCGATGACCGAGGCCACCACGATGTCGACGACGCGCCACTGCCGGGTGGATCCGGGGGTGCCCCTGAGGGCTGTGGATGATGCCATGGAAGGTCCTCCTGGGATACAGGAGGGGAGAGGAACGGACCGTCGCCGCGGCGACGTCCGTGCACTCTGAGAACTCGACTCCCTTCGCCGGTACTAACCGGATCAGGTTCGAGGGTCTGCGGCGGTCCGCACTCTCAGCGCCCGGTCCTGCAGCATGCTGCGGGCCGGCGCTCCCCTGTCGTGTGTTGCTTGAGCGCTACCGATCCTACACCGGCCGGTCATCGGCCCGGGCTCCGGTCACGCGGAACCGTGACCCGCCCGGCCACCCCTGCGCCGGGGGCGGAGCGCGGCTAGGCTGGGCGGAGGACTATTCGGACCAGAAGGAGAAACCATGAACGTGGTGTTCAAGCTGCTCGGTGTCGGCATCAGCGCAGGCGCCGGCTTCGTCGGGACCAAGCTCGTCGACTTCCTGTGGGAGAAGATCACGGGCGAGGCCCCGCCGAAGAGCAAGGACGGACTCGAGAACACCCTCCGTTCCGCACTGATCTTCGCCATCATCTCGGGTGCCGTGAGCACCACCATCCAGGTGCTCACCAACCGCTCCACGCAGAAGGCGATCGCCCGCTTCGCGAAGACCCGCGACCTGACCTGAGCCGTCGCGGCTCCACGGGGAGGAGGGACGCCAGGGCGTCGCTCCTCCCCTTCTCCTCCTCCTAGGCGGCACCCTCGATGCGCAGCTCGGGCTTGACGGCCTGGAGGATGCGGTGGAGGTTCATGCCGATCGCGGCCGCCGCACCGAAGGGGACGGTCGCCGACGACGACTCGTACGCTGCGGTCTCGAGCGTCTTCAGGGTCTGCTCGGCGACGCAAAGCGTCGTGGCATCGTTCTCCTCGACCGTCCACAGGTCCAGGACGTCCCCGACCGCTGTGAAGGCCTCCTGGAGGGGTGGCCGGACCACGGCGGGGAGGGGGTGCTCCGCGGACGTCCCGTGGAGGGCGTCCTGCAGCATGTTGGTGATGTTCAGGGTGTGCGACGCGACGACCTCGAGGACCTCGACGTGCCGGTAGTCCCGCCGCACGTCGTGCGGGTGGAAGCGCCGTCGGACGTTGCCCTTCCTGCTCTCGTCCGCGTACTGCAGTGCGTCCCGCGCGTTCCTGGCCGACGCCGTGAGGTCGTCCCGCCGCTCCGACCAGCGCGGGTCGTCCGCCGCCCAGTTCTCCTCGAGGGCCTCGCCCATCTCCTGCAGCTGCCGGGCGGCGGTCCTCCGGAGCCGGCTCATCTGGCCCACGGCGTCGTCCACGTTGAGGGGCGGCAGGACCAGCGCGCTCACCGCGAGTCCCACGCCCACCCCCACGACGGTCTGGACGAAGTAGCCCAGTGAGTAGCCGAGGTTCTCGTTGCCGATGACGAGGACGAACAGCCCGGCGGAGGCGATCCCGGAGCCGCCGCCCGCCGTCCGCTTCAGGGCGCCCGCGAGGAGCACGCCCGCCCCGACGACGAAGGCGATCGTCGCCCAGTCCGGTTCCCCTGCCCAGACCGCCACGTGGGCCAGGACGATCCCGATCGTGAGGCCCGCGACGGTCTGCAGCCCGGATTTCAGGGTCCCCGCGACCGTGGGGTAGATCGCGAGCAGCGCACCGAGCGGCGCGTAGTACGGGTACCGGGATGCCTCCCCCGGGACGGCGAGTGCGATGGTCCAGGCGAGCGCCGCGGCGACGGCGGCCTTGGCAGCGAGCAGGAGCTGGGGATTGACCGCCGCCGAGCGCAGGCGGTCCTTCAGATCGTCGTCGAAGCGGGCTGCGAGGACGCGCCGGCCGCGCCTGATCCTGTTCTCGGCCATCCGTCCAGTGTCGCAGCCGCCCCTGACAGCGCCCTGTGCAGGCCGCGGCCGCCGTCCGGGACGGCGGGTGGCGCTCGACCGTTCCTACTCAGGGATGACGCGCCGGGCGGGCGTCATCCCTAGGCTGGACGGGTCGACGGAAGGCGGAGCCATGCGGTTCGTGCAGAGCAGGGTCCTCTGGTTCGTTGTGACCGTGCTGGTGGTGGCGCCGATCCTCGTCGCGGCCCATACCGAGGCGGGCCGCGATCTGCAGACCGCCGTCCTCCTCGGCCTCGTGACGGCCGCGGCCATCGGCGGCCTCAACGCGGCCCTCCTCGGCCGCCGGAGGCCCGGCGCGACGGCGGCCCTTGGCCGGGACGCACGAAGGACCGCCCCGGGCGGGACGGTCCTTCAGCGCGAGCACAGCGACTAGGGCTGTGTGCGTGCGGCCTGCTCGCTGCGCACCAGGGCCCTGTGCTCCTCGATGCGCGCCTGCTGGAGCGGCGTCCTGCGGTTCATGGACCAGGCGATGCCCAGCAGGATGAACCACAGCGGCGCCACGACCAGCGCGAGGCGGGTGTCCTCCGCCTGGGCGAGGGCCACCAGCATGAACACGAAGAACGCGAGGACCACGTACGGCATGAACGAGGAGCCGGGCATCTTGAACGACGACGCCTCGTGCAGTGCGGGCCGGCGACGCCGGAACGCCAGGTAGCTGAGCAGGATCATGGACCACACGAACATCGTCAGGACCGAGGCCACCGAGGTGACGATCGTGAAGGCGCCGATCACGGAATCGCCCGAGTAGAGCAGGATCAGCCCGGCCAGCAGGAAGATGCAGGAGAACAGCAGGGCGTTCTGCGGCACCTTGCGGGAGCTGAGCCTACCGAAGGAGGCGGGCGCGTTGCCGTCCTGCGCCAGCCCGTACACCATGCGCGACGTCGAGTAGATCCCCGAGTTGGCGCTCGACGCGGCCGAGGTCAGGACCACGAGGTTCACGACGACGGCGGCGATCCCGAGGCCGGCGAGCGTGAACATGCCGATGAAGGGGCTGTTGGCCGGATCGATGGTCCGCCAGGGGTTGACGGCCATGATGACGGCGAGCGCTCCGACGTAGAAGAGCAGGACGCGGATGGGGATGGAGTTCACCGCGCGGGGCAGCGTCTTCTCGGGGTCCTTCGTCTCCGCGGCGGCGGTGCCGACCAGCTCGATGCCCGCGAACGCGAAGATCGCGATCTGGAAGCCGAGGATGAAGCCGAACAGCCCGTGCGGGAACATGCCGCCGTCGTTCCAGATGTTGGCGAGGTCCGCCACCTGGCCGCCGGGCGACTGGAAGCGCGTGGCGATCATGACGATGCCCGTGACGATCAGCGCGAGGATGGCGACCACCTTGATGATGGCGAACCAGAACTCCGCCTCGCCGAACGCCTTCACGGTCGGGAGGTTGAGGAGCAGCAGCACCACGGGGGTGACGAGCGCCGGGATCCACAGCGGGGTGCCCGGCGCGAGGATGTCCACGTAGCCCGCGATGGCCACGATGTCGGCGACGCCGGTGACCACCCAGAAGAACCAGTAGGACCATCCCGTGAAGAACCCGGCCCACGGGCCGAGCAGGTCACCGGCGAAGTCGCTGAAGGACTTGTACTCGAGGTTGGAGAGCAGGATCTCGCCCATGGCGCGCATGACGAAGAACAGCATGAAGCCGATGATCATGTACACGAAGATCACGGAGGGGCCGGCGAGGGAGATGGTCTTGCCGGAGCCCATGAAGAGGCCGGTGCCGATGGCCCCGCCGATGGCGAGCAGCTGGATGTGGCGGTTGCTCAGGGACCGGCTGAGGTGCGGGGACCGGTGCTGGTCGCCGACGGCGTGGGCCGCGGAGACCTTCGCCGGGGAAGCGGATTCAGGCATGGTGATGATTCCTTCCGCGAGCGCAGGACAGGCAGCGGTGCTGCGCGCGCGTGGGTGGGGATGAGGACAGACCTAAAACCCTGAACGGTCGCTGCGCGTGAGTCAAATCACGCGCTCGGGCGATCCCCTGTCGACAACCGGTCGGAGCGCCTGTGCCGCTGGTGCGGAAGGACGCCCCGGAGCCCTTCTCCATGCCCCGACTCCGCGCCATACTTGCCGCATGACGATCCTCAGCACGCAGGACATCCTCGACGCCGGGCTCGATGACTGGCGGAAACTGGCGCAGGCGCTGCACGCCCGTTTCCTCACGCGGGACTTCGCCACCGGGCTCGCACTCGTCTCGGCGATCGGTGGGCTCGCGGAGGACGCGGGTCATCATCCCGACGTGACGCTGACCTATCCGCACGTCGACGTGAAGCTGCTGAGCCACGACGTGTCGGGGGTCACGGAGCGCGACGTCGACCTCGCACGGCGCATCAGCGCGATCGCCGCCGAGCAGGGCATCAGCGCCGATCCGGCGGCGCCCGCCGTCGTCGAGCTCGCCCTCGACACCGCGGACGTGGCGGCCGTCGCCCCGTTCTGGGCGGCCCTGCTGACGGGGGACGCCGGTGCGGCGGACGGCGATGACATCGAGGATCCGGGTGGACGCGTGCCGTTGCTGTGGTTCCAGCACACCGACGCGCACGAGACCCCGCGGCAGCGTTTCCACCTCGATGTGTGGGTACCGCACGACGTGGCGGAGGAACGCATCGCCGCCGCCGTCGCCGCCGGGGGGACCGTGGTCGACGACGACGCGGCACCCTCCTTCACGGTGCTCGCGGACGCCGAGGGCAACCGGGCGTGCGTCTGCACCATCCTCGAACGCTGAACGGGACCGGAGGCGACGATGCTCCACGAGGGCGAGGCACGGGAGGACGTCGAGGTCCTCGTCGTGGGAGCGGGCCCCACGGGCCTGATGTTGGCGAACTGGCTGGTGAAGCTGGGCAGGCGTGTCCTCGTGATCGACGGCAAGGACGGACCGACGGTGGAGTCCCGCGCCCTCGGCGTGCACTCGCGGTCGATGGAGATCTACGACCAGCTCGGCGTCATCGACCGGGTACAGGGCGAGGCGGTGCGCGTCGAGTCGATCCGGCAGGGCTTCGAGCACGCCGGGTTCTCACCCGTCCCGCTGGGCCGGCTGGGCCAGGGCATCACGCCGTACCCGGGCCTCTACGTCCTCGAGCAGAGCGCCAACGAGCGGATCCTCGGCGAGAACCTCCGCCTCCTCGGCGGGTCGGTGCGGTGGCGGCACCGGCTGGCCTCGCTGGAGCAGGTCGACGGCGGCGTCCTCGCCGTCGTCGGAGGCCCTGACGGGTCGTCCACCGTGCGCGCGCGCTTCGCGGTCGGCTGCGACGGGGCCTCCTCCACCGTCCGGTCGCTGTGCGGGACGGCCTTCGAGGGGACGACCAGCCGGCAGAGCTTCTACCTCGTGGACGCGGTGGGGGTCCGCGGGCTCGCCCCCACGTCCATCAACGTCCGTCTCGGCGCCACAGCGTTCCTCCTCGCGTTCCCCATGCGGCCCGCCGGTGACGGCCGGACCGGGCAGCGCCTCATCGGCACCGCCGGCGACGACGACGGCGCCACCGTCACCGAGGAGGTCGCGCGCCGCCGCATGGCCGAGGGGTTCGGCGTCACGTACGAGGACTCCCGGTGGTTCTCCACCTACCGCGTGCACCACCGCATCGCGGCGCACTTCCGGACCGGCTCCGTGTTCCTGGCCGGCGACGCCGCCCACGTCCATTCCCCGGTCGGCGCCCAGGGCATGAACACCGGGCTCCAGGACGCCCACAACCTCGCGTTCAAGCTCGACGACGTCATCCGCGGGACCGCCCCGGACGCGTTCCTCGACCGGTACGAGGCCGAGCGGCGGCCCGTGGCCGTGCGCCTCCTGCAGACCACGGACACCGTGTTCCGCGGACTCACGTCCACGTCGCGGAGTGCGGTCCTGGTGCGCCGCTTCGTGCCGCGGGTGGTGCTGCCCGTCATCGTCACGGTGCTCCCCCGCCTGCCGATCGGCCGCCGCCTCGCGGGATACCTCGGCCAGGTGCGCATCCACTACCGCATGGACGGCGACGGACCGTCCGGGGGCCGGCGCCGGGACGCCGTCATCGGCCGCCGCCTGCCCTGGACCGGCGACAACTTCCGCTCGCTCCGGGCCTCCGCCTGGCAGCTGCACCTGTACGCGGCGGACGACGCCGTGCTGCGTGAGGCCGAGGGCGCCGCCGCCGAGCTCGGGCTCCCCCTCTCCGCCTTCGCGACGACCCGGCGGACCCCGCTCACGCCGGGCCTGCTGTACCTCGTGCGACCCGACGGGTTCGTGGCCGGTGCGGCCGTTCCCGCGGAGGCGGTCGCCGCGTTCCGTACCGCACCCGCCCTCTCCCCGCACCGGGGACAACCACCTCGGAAAGGACGACCATGACGGACGCCATCGACACGAGCGTGCCCCCTTCCGGCACCGGCTGCAGGGACTGCGACGCGTCCGGCGGGTGGTGGGTGCACCTGCGGCGCTGCGCTGCGTGCGGCCAGGTGGGGTGCTGCGACAGCTCCCCCGGCCGCCATGCATCCGGGCACGCCGCGACGGCGGGACATCCCCTGGCCATGTCGTTCGAACCGGGCGAGGACTGGTTCTGGGACTACCGCGCCCAGGATTTCGCGGAGGGCGCGGCCCTCGCGGAGCCCACCAGCCGCCCTGCGGACCAGCCCGTCCCCGGCCCCGCAGGACGCGTGCCGGCCGACTGGCGACGCCGGATCCACTGAGGATATGGACTCTCCACCGGTTGTGCTTATCCTATAGAATCTAGGAAACTCAACCGGGAGGAACCGCAATGACGCGCCTGTTCAACCAGCCTGAGGACTTCGTCGACGAGATGATCGAAGGATTCGCGGCCGCAGCATCGCGCTGGGTGCAGCCGGTCCCGGGTGGAGTGGTGCGCGCAGGCCGTGCCGCGGAGCCCACGGTGTCGCTCGTCATCGGTGGCGGCAGCGGACACTACCCCGCCTTCGGCGGCCTCGTGGGTCCGGGCCTCGCCCATGGCGCGGTCATGGGCAACCTCTTCGCGTCGCCGTCCGCCCGCCAGGTACGCTCCGTCGCCCGGACGGCCGACCAGGGCCGCGGCGTCCTGCTCAGCTACGGGAACTACGCGGGCGACGTGCTGCACTTCGACGAGGCCCAGGCGGAACTCCGGGAAGCAGGGATGGACGTCCGCACGGTCACCGTCACGGACGACATCTTCAGCGCCCCGAAGGGCGAGGAACACAAACGGCGCGGCATCGCCGGCGACCTCACCGTGTTCAAGGTGGCGGGCGCGGCCTGCGAGGAGGGCTACGACCTCGACGGCGTGGAGCGGGTCGCGATCCGCACCAACGCCCGGACCCGCTCCCTCGGCGTCGCCTTCGGCGGCTGCACCCTGCCCGGGGCCGACGCCCCCCTGTTCGAGGTCCCCGCCGGGCGCATGGCCGTGGGTCTCGGCATCCACGGCGAGCCCGGGATCGATGAGGTGGACATCCCGACGGCGGCGGAGCTCGGGGAGCTCTTCGTCCGCCACCTGCTCGAGGACGTGCCCGAGGGTGTCGATCCCGAGGGCGCGCGGGTGGTCCCCCTGCTGAACGGCCTCGGCAGCGTGAAGTACGAGGAACTCTTCGTCGTCTACCGCTCCATCCACACGCTGCTCACCGGGCGCGGCATCACCGTCGTGGATCCCGAGGTCGGCGAGCTGTGCACGAGCTTCGACATGGCCGGGTGCTCGCTCACGCTCCTCTGGCTCGACGACGAGCTCGAACGCCTGTGGACCGCGCCGGCCGACTCACCCGGCTTCCGCCGCGGCCAGGTCGGTGAGCAGCAGCGGGTCGACGCGGTGGTCGCGGACGACGCGGCCGAGACCGTCGGCGCCTCCTCCCCCGCATCGCGCGCCTGCGCGACGACCATCGTCGAGGCCCTCGACGCCATCGCGCGCACCATCGACGAGCACGCCGACGAACTCGGCCGACTGGACCAGGTCGCGGGCGACGGCGACCACGGGATCGGCATGCAGCGCGGGTCGCACGCCGGGAGGGACGCTGCACGCGCCGCCCTCGAGCAGGACGCCGGAGCGGAGACGGTGCTGCGGCACGCCGCCAATGCCTGGAGCGACCGGGCGGGCGGGACCTCCGGTGCCATCTGGGCGACGATCCTCAAGGCCTTCGGCGCCGCGCTCGGCGACGACGCGCGGCCCGGCACCGGGGACATCTCCCGCGGCGTGACGGCCGCTAAGGACGCCGTCATGCAGTTCGGGAAGGCGAAGGTCGGCGACAAGACCATGATCGACGCCATCGTGCCCTTCTCCGACGAGCTGTCCGCCCGCGCAGGGGACGGGGAGGAGCTCGCCGGAGCGTGGGCGGCCGCGGCGGCCGCCTCCACCCGGGCCGCGACGGCCACGGCGTCGCTGACGGCGACGCTCGGCCGCGCACGGACCCACGGCGAGAAGTCCGTGGGCACCCCGGACCCGGGTGCGGTGTCGTTCGCCCTGATCTGCACCACGGTGGCGGACATCATCGCGTCCCGCCAGGACGACCAGGAGGGGCCGTGACACCGGGGAGGCTGCCCGACGAGCGCCGTCGACCCGGCCGGGCGTGCGGCGGAGGCGGGTGACCTCCATGCCTGCGAGCGCGTCCGGCAGACCGGTGCCGAGGTTCACCATCGGCTCCAGCCTGAAGATGTACTTCGGGCACCGGCGCCAGGTCGAGTGGACCCGGCGCGTGGCGGAGATCGCCGCCGATCACCCCGCGGTGCGGGACGGCCTGGTGCAGCCCTTCGTCATCCCGACCTTCCCCTCGATCGCCGCGGTGCACCAGCAGGCGGATCCCGCCGGGATGCTGGTGGGTGCGCAGGACGTGCACTGGGAGGACTCCGGTGCCTACACCGGTGAGGTCTCCGCGCCCGAACTGGCGGAGCTCGGCGTCGCGCTCGTCGAGATCGGCCACGCGGAACGCCGCGCGCTGTTCGGGGAGACGGACTCCACCGCCGCGCTGAAGGTCGCCGCGAGCCTGCGCCACGGCCTGGTGCCGGTGCTCTGCATCGGCGAGCAGGACCGCGGGACGCCGGCGGCCGCGGCCGAGGAGTGCCTGCGCCAGCTGGAGGCGTGCCTCGCCGCCGCCCGCCGCCAGGAGACCGGAGGAGCACTCGTCGTCGCGTACGAGCCCGTCTGGGCGATCGGGCAGCCCGTCCCCGCGCCCGACGCGCACATCCGTGCCGTGACCAGCGCCCTGCGCGCCCACCTCCTGGACGACGGGCTGGTCCCGGATGCACGGGTAATCTACGGAGGGAGTGCCGGCCCCGGCCTGCTGACGCGCATCGCTTCCGACGTCGACGGCATGTTCCTCGGCCGGTTCGCGCACGATCCGGCCGCTTTCGGGGCCATTCTTGACGAAGCGTCGGACATCGGAGGTGGCAGTGACAGTAGGACTTCCTGACCGTTCGGTCCCGGACATCGACCGGCGCGGACTCCGCGACCGGGTCTACGACCGCATCCTCGACATCCTGCTGTCGAGCGAGATGGAGCCCGGGGCGCGCCTCTCCATCGACACCCTGGCCAAGCAGCTCAAGGTCTCCCCCACGCCGGTCCGCGAGGCCATGGTGCAGCTCGAACGCACGGGACTCGTGACCCGCGAGGCCCTCAAGGGGTACCGGATCGCCCCTCCCCTCGGCCGGGCACAGCTCGACGAGCTCTTCGAGGCGCGCATCATGCTGGAGGTCGAGGCCGCCAGGCTCGCCGCTCCGCGTGCCGAGGCCTTCCTGCCCGCCCTGCTCCGGGCGCACGAGCACCACCACCGGATGGCCGAACGGCTCACCGACCTGATGCTGGACGGGCGCATCCCGATCCCGACCGTCCACGACTATTTCAACGCCGATCACGCCTTCCACCTGGTGGTCCTGGACGCCGCCGGCAACCGCTACGTCCGGGACATGTACGCGAACCTCGGCGCCCTCACCCACAGGATGCGCCAGGCCGTCATCCGGGGGACGAGCGATGTCGCGGAAGCGGCGGCAGAACACGAAGCCATCGTCGAGGCCTTCGCCAGCGGTGACCTCGTCACGCCCGTGACCGCGCTGCGCGCCCACATCGAGGGTGTCCGCGCCCGGTCGCTCGACGACTCCCCGCAGGACTGACGCAAGCACTTTCTGGGTCTTGCAGAGACAGAACCGGCGGTCTATCTTTCCTATAGGATCTTTTCTTCCCGGTCCTCCCCCGATTGCAATGGAGCAACACGATGTCTTCGCAGCCCCCGTTCACCCCGGAAGCGTGGCCCATCGCCACCTGCCTGCACGGTATCCCCACCGTGAGCCGGGAGGGCGTGGCCCTTCACGACGCGGACAGTGAAGCCTGGGACGACATGTTCGGCGAGGTGGAACGCGTCGGCTTCTCGCTCGCCGAACTCGCCGACAGTCATGTCCGTCCCGCGGACCTCGAACCGTCCCGGCGCGACGAATTCCTCTCCATCGCCGCCTCGCACGGGGTGCGCATCCCCTCGGTCCACCTGCAGCGGCAGAGCGTGATCATGCCGGGGCACGAGGAACGCAACCTCGCCTACGCGCACCGCACCATCGACGCGGCCGCCGCCTGGGGCATGGAGGTGTTCTCCACCGGCCTCCATCAGCCCTTCAGCGACGCCCAGCGGCGCGCGCTCTGGTTCTGGACGGCGGAGGGGCCCAAGGACCCGGACGACCCCGAGATCTGGCAGGCGGCGGTCTCCCGCCTGCGGGAGCTCGGCCGGCACGCGGCCGACGTCGGCCTCAAGATGTCGCTGGAACTCTACGAGGACACCTACCTCGGCACCGGCGACAGCGCCGTCCGGCTGGTCGAGGAGCTCGGCCTCGACAACGTCGGCATCAATCCCGACGTCGCGAACCTGATCCGCCTGCACCGCCCGGTCGAGGACTGGCGCGAACTCCACGCGAAGCTCCTCCCCTACGCCAACTACTGGCATGTGAAGAACTACACCCGGGACGAGGCCGCCGACGGCTCCTGGGCCACCAGCGTCCCCTCCTCCATGGAGGCCGGGCTCATCAACTACCGCCAGGTCATCCGCGACGCCGTCGAACTCGGCTTCGACGGCATCTTCCTCTGCGAGCACTACGGCGGGGACAGCCTCGGTAATTGCGCCACCAACCAGACCTACATCAGATCACTCCTGCCGGCACAGAAGAAGAAGGACTCATGACACCGAAGAGAATCGCCGTCATCGGATCGGGCTACATGGGCGGCGGTATCGCCCAGGTCCTCGCTCTCGCCGGTCACACCGTCCGCATCGCGGACGTGAGCGCCGAGATCGCGGCCTCCAACCTGGCCCGGCTGCTCACCGAGGCAGACCAGTTCACGGCCGACGGCCTCTTCCCCGAGGACGCACGCGCCCGCATCGAGGCGAACCTGACCGCCGCCGCCTCCATCGAGGAGGCCGTCTCGGACGCGGAGTTCATCGAGGAGGCCGTGCCGGAGCGCATCGAGATCAAGCACGAGTCGCTGCGCAGGATCTCCGCGGCGGCGCTGCCCGACGCCGTGATCGGCTCGAACACCTCGACCATCCTCATCGCGAGCCTGGCCGACGCGGTGGAGCGTCCCGAGCGTTTCCTCGGCGTCCACTTCTCCAATCCCGCCCCGTTCATCCCCGGGGTGGAACTCATCCCCCACCCGGGCACGGACGACGCCGTCCTGCCGCTGGTCGAGGAGATCGTGGCGTCCACCGGCAAGGAGACGGCCCGGGTGAAGGACGCCACGGGATTCGTGCTCAACCGGCTCCAGTACGCCCTGTTCCACGAGGCCACGCAGATCGTCGAGGAGGGCATCGCCACCCCCGACGACATCGACACGATCGTCCGGACGACCTTCGGCTTCCGGCTCCCCGTGTTCGGTCCGTTCGCCATCGCCGACATGGCAGGGCTCGACGTCTACTCGTTCTGCTACGCGTCGCTGCAGACGAGGTGGCCGGAACGCTTCGCGACCCCGGAGTCGCTCAAGCAGCTCGTCGACGCCGGGCATTTCGGCACGAAGACAGGCTCCGGTTACCTCGACGTCCCCGCGGAACGCACCGCCGAACTGATCGCCTACCGCAACAAGGCCTACGTGGCCATCAAGAAGCTCATGGACGAGCTCGGCCCCGCACCCATCCACTGAACCCCAGGAGGTCCCATCGTGGTACCAGCCTTCCCCGACTCCCGGTCGGTCATCCTCACCGGGGCGGCCTCGCCGCGCGGTATCGGTCGCGCGACAGCGCACTACCTCGCCGAACGCGGCTGGAGCATCGGCATCATCGACATCGACGACGCAGCGGCGAAAGCCGTCGCCCAGGAGATCGCCGAGCAGTACGGCGTGACCGCGGCGGGCGCCGGCGCGAACGTCGCCCGCGAGCAGGAGGTCCGGGCGGCCTTCGACAGCCTCGAGGCCGAACTGCCGCAACTCGTCGCCCTGGTGAACCTCGCGGGCGTCTCCAGCCCCGTGCCCTACCTCGAGGTCACGGCCGAGGAGTGGGACCGCGTCATGGGCGTCAACATGAACGGCGTGCACTACGCGACCCGACGCGCCGTCGAGTCGATGGTCGGGAACGGACTCGGACGGGTGGTCAACCTCTCCTCCGTCTCCGCCCAGCGGGGTGGCGGCACGTTCTCGAAGACCGTCTACTCCGCCGCCAAGGCCGGCGTCATCGGCTTCACCCGGTCGGTGGCACGCGAGCTGGGCGGCGCGGGCATCACCGTGAACGCCGTCTCGCCGGGGCCCATCGACACCGACATCATGGGCGGTACCCTCACCGAGGAGCGCAAGACCGCCATGGCGGCCGACGGCGTGCTCCCCCGCATCGGCACACCGAGGGACATCGCCGCAGCCATCTCCTACCTCATCAGCGAGGACGCCGGATTCGTGACGGGCCAGACCCTGAACGTCGACGGCGGCCTCTACATGCACTGACATGGGCGACTGGTCGAAATCCCGCATCCTGTTCCTCGCCGTCGGGGTGGTCCTCGTCGGCATCGGACTCTGGCTCATCGTCCCGGCACTCGTCGGATGACCCGCATCACCATCCATCACCAACCGCACTAAGGAGAGGCCCATGTCCGCTACGGACGCGGTCAAAGGCGACCTGGATAGCCCTGTGCTGACCTCCGCCGTCAAGAAAGCCGCACGGCACCTGATGCCGATGCTCATCATCCTGTACTTCGTCGCGTTCCTGGACCGGACGAACGTGGGGTACGCCGAAGAAGCGCTGCAGACCGACCGTGGCGTGTCCGCCGGGGCGTTCGCGCTCGGTGCGGGGATCTTCTTCATCGGCTATGCGATCTTCGAGATCCCGTCCAACCTGCTGCTGCGCAAGTTCGGGGCGCGCTGGTGGCTGGCCCGCATCGCGATCACCTGGGGGATCGTCGCCGCGGCCTTCGCCTTCACGACCGGCGACACCATGTTCATCATCCTGCGGTTCCTCCTCGGCGTGATGGAGGCCGGCCTGTTCCCGGGCGTGATCATGTTCCTCTCCGAGTGGTTCCCGAACAAGGTCCGCGTCCAGATGTTCGCCCTGTTCTACCTCGCCCAGCCCTTCTCCCAGATGCTCGGCAACCCCCTCTCCGGTGCCCTGATCTCCTTCGGTGACGCGTACACGCCGTTCCATGGCTGGCAGGTCATGTTCTTCATCGAAGGCATGCTGGCGGTCGTGGCCGGCATCGCCGCGGTCTTCTTCCTGATCGACACTCCGCAGGACGCGAAGTGGCTCGACAAGGACGAGAAGCGGGCCCTGCTCAGGGTCATGGATGCGGAGGACGAGGTCCGTGCCACGGACGGGCCCTCCGGCATCCTCCGGGCCATGGGCAACTGGAAGGTCTGGTACTTCACCGTCATCTACTTCTGCCTCCAGGTGGCCGTCTACGGCACCACCTTCTACCTGCCCCAGCAGGTCAAGCGGATCATCAGCCCGGATGCCGAGTTCTGGCAGGTGGGCCTCATCTCGGCCATCCCCTGGTTCGTCGGCCTGTTCGTCTGCTACTTCGTGGGCAAGAACGCGAACACCGTCCGGCGGCGCCGCACCTGGGGCACCATGTTCTACACGCTCACAGGCCTCGCGACGATCGGCGCGGCCTTCGCCGGGGAGAACGGCCAGCCCGTGCTCGCCATCGCCTTCCTGGTCGTGTCGGTGTCCAGCTTCCTCGCCTGCGGACCCATTACCTGGTCCTACCCGACGGCGTTCCTGACGGGGACGGCAGCGGCCGCCGGCATCGGGCTCATCAACTCGCTGGGCAACCTCGGCGGCTTCGTGGCGCCCATCATGCGTACCGCGATCGACGAACGCTACGCCACCGACACAGGGCTGTACGGGACGATCTCCGTGGGTGTGTTCGCCTTCCTGGCGGCAGTCATGTTCATCCTCACGAAGGCCATGCGGTCCCGCTCGGACGCGCTCCTGGCGGCCGACGAGAAGTCGGCGGCCGTCCCGGGCCACTGACGGTTCCAGGGCGGTGCGAGGACCTTCGCACCGCCCTCCCGCCGTCCCGGACCGAGGACGAAGGACCAGGGACCGAGGGGTTCACCCGACCAGAGGACGGAGCAGTCCATGCCCACCGAATCAGATCTCCTGTCCACCTATCCACCGGACCTGGCCATCCCGGCCGAGGAGGTCGCGCTCGCCGGCCGGGCAGCACCGCAGGACCCGCCACGGATCCTCGTGGTCCTCGACGACGACCCCACCGGCACCCAGTCCGTGGCGGATCTGCCGGTCCTGACGCAGTGGGACGTGGCCGACTTCGCCTGGGCCTTCGGGCAGGGGAAGCCCGCCGTCTACGTCCTGACCAACACCCGCAGCCTCGACGAGCCGGAAGCCGCCCGCCGGAACGCGGAGATCGTCCGCAACGCCCTGGCGGCCGCTGCAGGGCCCGGGGCGCCACGGATCGGTTTCGTCAGCCGGGGCGATTCCACCCTCCGGGGGCACTACCCCCTGGAACCGGACACGATCATGGCCACGGTCCGCGAGATCACCGGAGAGACCACCGACGGGGTCGTCCTCGTCCCCGCCTTCCCCGAGGCCGGACGGGTCACCATCGGCGGCGTCCACTACGTCAGGGCCGGCGAGGACCGCCTCGTCCCGGTGTCCGACACCGAGTTCGCCGGTGATGCCACCTTCGGCTATCGCCATTCCGCCCTCGCCCGGTACATCGAGGAGAAGAGCGCGGGCCGGATCGCCGCAGCGTCCGTGATCCCCCTCGGCCTCGACATCATCCGGGCCGGCAGCGCGACGTCGAGCAGCGAGGCCTCGGCCGCAGCGATCGCGGACGCGCTGGAGGATGCCGCGGACGGTGTGCCGGTCATCGCCGACATCGTCACCGAGAACGACCTCCGCGCCCTGGCCCTCGGCCTGGTGGAGGCGGAACGGCGGGGGAAGAAGCTGCTGTACCGCGTCGGGCCGCCGTTCGTCCGAGCCCGGATCGGGCAGGAGGTCCGGGCGCAGCTCACGGCGGACGAGGCGTCCGAGGGGGCCGGTGCGTCCCGCGCGGGCGGGCTCATCGTGGTCGGATCGCACGTCGGGGTCACCACCCGCCAGCTGCGGGTCCTCACGGAGCAGCACCACCACGCGCACATTGCGGAGATCGACGTCGAGCAACTCCTCGACGACCGCTCGGACCGGCATCTGGACGCGGTGGTCCAGGACGTCGTGGATCACCTCACGGACGCGGACGTGATCCTCCAGACGAGTCGGCTGCTGGTCAGGACCAGCGACGCGGCGTCGAGCCTGAGGATCGCCCGCACCGTGTCGGCCGCCGTCGTCGCCGTCGTCGACCGCGTCCTCGCCCTCCGTCCGCCCCGCTTCGTGATCGCGAAGGGCGGCATCACCTCCTCCGACGTCGCCGCCCACGGCCTCCACATCAGGCGCGCCGTCATCCGGGGGCCCATGCTTCCGGGCATCGTCAGCATGTGGCAGGCCGTCGACGGCCCCGCGGCGGGCATACCGTTCGTCGTCTTCGCCGGGAACGTGGGGGACGATGCCTCGCTCGCCGAGGTCACGAGGAAGCTCAGCACCCTGTTCCCGACCGCCGAACCCGCACACGCATTGGATGGTGTTACCCATGACTGATACCTACTCCGTCTCCGTCCTCGGTCTCGGCGCGATGGGGCTGCCGATGGCCACGCGCCTGGCCACGGGCCTCACGGTCCACGGGTTCGACATCGCCGAGCCGAGACTCCAGCTGGCCCGGGAGGCCGGGATCCATACCTTCGGCTCGGCCCGCGAGACCGTGCAGGGCACCGACGCACTCCTCCTCGCCGTCCGGAACGGCGAACAGCTCGACGAGGTCCTGTTCGGCGAGCAGGGCGTGGCCGGAGCCCTGCGCGAGGGTGCCGTCGTCATCCTCACCAGCACCGTCGGGACCGACGCCGTGCCGGCGACCGTCGAGCGGCTCGCCCCGTACGGCGTCGCGCTCGTCGACGCACCGCTCTCGGGCGGGCCGAAACGGGCCGGCGACGGCGATCTCCTGATCGTCGTCGGCGCCGCGCCCGAAGCCCTGGACGCCGCCCGTCCCGTCCTCGAGCTCCTCGCGTCCACCCTCACCGTCGTCGGGGACAAGCCCGGCGACGGGCAGGCCCTGAAAACCGTCAACCAGCTCCTCTGCGGCGTGCACATCGCAGCCGCCGCGGAAGCGATGGCGCTGGCCGACGCCCTCGGACTCGATCCCGCCAGGACCCTCGACGCTCTGGGCGCCGGTGCCGCCGGGTCCTTCATGCTGTCCAACAGGGGTCCGCGCATGCTGGAGGCGTACTCCGAGGACGGCGCCGAGGTCCTCAGCCGCCTGGACATCTTCGTCAAGGACATGGGCATCGTGGGCAAGGCGACACGCGCTGCCGGCCTGGCCGCACCCGTTGCCTCGGCGGCGGAGCAGCTCTACCTGCTGGGGCAGGCGCAGGGCCTCGCGGCGGCGGACGACTCCGCGGTGATCCGGGTCATCGCACCCCGCAAGCGGTCCGCCTGACTCCCTCCGGCGGGCGCCGGCGGCCGACCCCGCGTCGGGGCGCGTGGCGCGTGGCCGACCCTGCATCGGTGGCTGCGCCGAGGCACGGATCCCCTGCACAGCGACGCCGTGCAGGAGTAAAATACGCCTCCCGAGACAAATCAGGTGTCTGATGAAGATCCATCGCAGCCCCCGCAAGCAACCCCACCCCGACAGCGCACCCCCCTCCCCGCCAGCGGGGACGACGAGGCACAGGGCCTCCTTCTTCGACGGGCTCGATGCTGCCGCCCGGACGTTCCTCGGACCCGCGGACCGCACGGACGGCCGGCGCCCGGTGATCCACCAGCACGACGCGGCCGAGGACACCTCGGACGCGACGCTCTCCTCCATCGAGGTCCATACGGACTCCCTGGGCCACCACTACGCGCAGCGCAAGGCGCCCCTGCAGCGACCCGGCTCCGACTGAGACCCTGCGCCCGGACCCGGCCTCCCGGACCGGCCGGGCCCGACCCTCCTGTTCTGCCGCGGTGGGACCGGTCCGTTGCGTCCGCCGCCATCCCGCCTGCGTCCTCCCTGCGTCCTCCGGCGTCCTCCGGCGGGCATCGGCGGCCGACGGGTCAGGCCGCGTGGGGGTAGCTCGTGAGCCAGGCGAGGGCATGCTCCTGATGCTGGAAGTACCTCGTCGGGTACGGCGGCTCGTGGACTTCCGTGAAGAAATCGGCGATGGCCTTGTCGACGGCCGAGGGACCGACGATCGCCATGGCCACGACGTCCAGGTCCTTCGCGAATCGCAGGAGGGCGTTCCGGGTCAGGGTCACCATCCCGTTGAGCTGGACCAGCATCGGCGGGTACGCATCCCTGCTGATGGCGTCGGCACGCTCGATGAGGGTGACGGCATCCGTGTCACCGACACTGGTTCCTTCGCTCCATTCGATCCACAGCACTCCTTGGCGCATCGTCGCGGTGAATGCCTCTGCCGTTGCCGGCGGTTCCTCGCTGGTCATCGTCGTCGCCCCTTCATCGAACCGGCCTGCAGCCGGTCATCGATCGGCCCTCCCCTGCAGTGTCACACGCGGTGCGGGTCGGGACGGTAACGGGGCACCGCGCGGGTGGAACGCCTGTCCACGGCTAGTCGTGCAACGGTTCGCCGGTGACGCGATGGTCCGCGTGATTGATCCCCTCGAGGATCAGCCGGGTCAGGTGTCCGTCGATGATGCTGTAGATGACGTTGCGGGCGTCCTTGCGGGTCGAGACGAGGCCCGAGAGCCGGAGCTTGGCCAGGTGCTGGCTGACCGCGGTACGGTTCGCGCCCGTCGCAGCGACGAGGGTCCCGACATCGGCCGGCCCCTGGGTGAGAAGCCACAGGATGTGCAGGCGGGTCGGATCGGCGAGCATCCGGAAGGTCGCCGCTCCTGCCTCGAGGCGCTGTGCGTCCGGCTCCACCGGGTGGACGAGGCTCGGCCCTCCGGAGTCGGACGCGCCCGGGGAGGCCGCCGCGACGGCGTGGACGTGCGGAGGGCCGTCGACAGGCCGATCGGTGCGGGACCGTTCCATCTCCCCTCCCTCCCTGTGTCAGCCGCCCACCTCGCGGGCCGGCATGGCGTCTACGCTACCTCCCCGGCACCGCTGCTCGGACCCGCCGCAGCGTCGACCGGAGCCGCGACCGCGGAGGGCCACACGATCAGCGCGGTGACCGTGCCGGCGAGAGCCAGCGCACCGAGGACGAGGGCGGCCACACCCTGGCCGGCCGCGGCACCGAGCCATCCGGCGAGGGGGTAGGCGATCAGGAAGCAGGCGTGGGAGAGGGAGAACTGGGCGGTGAAGAGGTAGCTGCGGGTGTCATCGGTAGCGACGCGGCGCAGCAGACGGGAGGACGGGGTGCTGATCATCGAGGTGCCGATACCCAGCAGCACCCACAGACCCAGGAGGATCGCCCAGGAACCGTCGGTCAGGTGCACGCGGCTCTGCTCCGTGAACGCAAGGAACGCTGCGGCGAGAAGGCCCGCGATCAGGACCCACCCGCCCCGGAGCATGAACGCGCGGTCCGGTGTGCGCTCCAGGACCCGGGGGGCGACGAACGCGACCAGCATCGAGCCTGCCCCGTAGAACGCGAGGGCGATCGCGACGTCCGTGTTCGATCCGCCGAACAGGTCCCGTGCGTAGACCACGGTGTTCACCAGGACGAGAGCGGTCGCGGTCGCGACCACGAGGTTGAGAGCCATCAGTCCGCGCAGGGACGGTTCGCGCAGGAAGATCCGGGTGCCGAGGGTGGTGCGATGCAGCAGTGAGCCCTGATGCTGCGCGGGAGGGATCACCGGCAGCCGGGTCGCGAGGACCATCGCCGCGGACACCAGGAACCCGACCATCGTCCCGACGAACAGGGTGTGGAAACTCATCACCGTCAGGAGGGCCGCGGCCAGCAGCGGGCTCACCAGGGACTCCAGGTCGTACGCCAGCCGGGACAGGGAGAGGGCCCGCGTGTACTCCTTCTCCTCGGGCAGGACGACGGGGATCAGTGCCTGGAACGCGGGCGTGAACGTCGCGGACGCCGACTGCAGGACGAACACCAGGACGTAGATCTGCCACACCTGATCGATGAACGGGAGGCTCAGCGCCATCGCGGCCCGCACCAGGTCCGCGCCGATCAGGACACCCTTGCGCGGCAGGCGTTCGACCAGCGCCGCCATCAGGGGGGCCACGAAGACGTAGGCGATCATCTTGATCGTCAGCGCCGTACCGAGGACAGCCCCGGCCTGCCCTCCGGCGAGGTCGAACGCGAGCAGGCCCAGGGCGACGGTGAGCAGGCCGGTGCCGAGCAGGGCGACGACCTGCGCGGTGAAGAGATTGCGGTACGCCGGGCGGCGGAGGACAGCGAGCATGGTGGTCCCGTCTCGAGCAGGTGAGGTCTCTCCCATCATAGGTGCATGAATACGCACTTATGAACATCACGCTGGGGCCGGCGCTTCCAGTCGGCCTCACGCTACCCCGAGGAAACCCGGCCGGCACCGGGCCCCACGAGGGGCTTGCCCCGGTCGATCAGGGTCTGCCTATAGTGGTCTCGTGCTCAGCTGATTCTCGTACCCCTCCTGCGTCCGTGGCTCCTGCCCGGCAGGTGTTCGATCGAGCGCGAGGACCCCCGTGGCTGTTTCACCTCCCCCTTCCCCAACACGTCCTGCAGCACACCTGCGCGTCGACGGCATCTCGAAGACCTTCGGTGGACGGCGGGTCCTGAGCGATGTGTCCTTCACCGTGGCAGCGGACCGCACCGGCGTGATCGGCGACAACGGATCCGGCAAGACCACGCTCCTGCGCATCATCGCGGGCCTGCTGGAAGCCGACGGCGGGACGGTGTCCGCAACGACCCCTGGAGGCGGCCTGCCCCGCATCGGGCTACTGCATCAGGAGCCGCCGTTCCCCGCCGGATCGACGGTCACCGAGGCCCTGGCGTCGGCCGTCGCCCCGGTCCGCGCCGCCGCGAGCGCGGTCGCCACCGCGGGCGAGGCGCTGGCGGGCGCACCCGACGGGCCTGCGCTGGACGCCTACGCGGTGGCCCTCGAGGCCGCGGAGCGTGCGGGGGCCTGGGACATCGACGCCCGCATCTCCGCCGTGCTGTCGGGTCTGGGCCTGGCCGACCTGCCGGGGTCACGGCCGACGGCGCACCTGTCCGGAGGGCAGCGCTCACGCCTGTCCCTGGCCTGGCTGCTGCTCAGCGCGCCCGAGGTGCTGCTGCTCGATGAACCGACGAACCATCTCGACGACGAGGGAGCCCGGTACCTGCGCGAGCTCCTCACCGGCTGGCCGGGGCCGGTCCTGATCGCCAGCCATGATCGCGCCTTCCTCGACGACGTGGTGACGTCACTGGTGGACCTCGACCCCGCCCCCTTGCCGCAGGCGACGGCCGGACCGCTGGTCGGGGACGGCGACGGGACCGGCATCGGGGTCACACGCTTCACGGGCACCTACACCGACTATCTTCACGCCCGCCTCGATGCACGGCAGCGGTGGGAACACCGGTACCGCGAGGAACAGGCCCAGCTCGAGCGGTTACGCGCCGCCGCGCCGAAGAACTACGTCGTGGGACACGACGACTGGTCGCCACGCTCGGAGGTCCGGGGAGCCGCGAAGTTCTACGCCGACCGCAACGCCAGGACGGTCTCCCGCAGGGTCAACGACGCCGCGGCGCGCCTGGAGCAACTCGAGGAACGGCAGATCCGGAGGCCTCCCCGAGAAGTGCGTTTCCAGGGCCTGACCGCGGCCGGGGCGCCCTCCGACACCGGACGGGATCGCAACGGCCCCGTCCTGACCCTCGCACGGGCCGCTGTCGGGGGCCGTCTCGGACCCACGTCGCTGGCCATCGGCCCCGGCGAGAAATGGCTCATCACCGGCCCCAACGGCTCGGGCAAGTCGACACTCCTGCACCTGCTCGCCGGGAACCTCGCGCCCACGTCAGGGACCGTGACCGCGGCCTCGTCCCTCTCCATCGGCCTGCTCGGCCAGGACGCCGATCTTCCGGATCCCGGACGACGTGGACCGGCACGCACCGCGCGAGACGCCTACGGAGACCTTCTCGGACCCGAGCGTGCAGGCAGGGTCCCCCTGCGCACCTTCGGCCTCCTCGCGCCGCGGGACGAGGGCCGGCCCGTGGCGGTGCTCAGCGTCGGCCAGCAACGACGCCTCGTCCTCGCCGTGCTTCTGGCCGACCCGCCGGACCTGCTCCTGCTCGACGAACCGACCAATCACCTCTCCCTGCTGCTGGCGACGCAACTCGAAGCCGCGATACCCGCCTACCCGGGCGCGGTCGTCGTCGCCTCCCACGACACGTGGCTTCGGCGTACCTGGAAGGGCAGCCGCCTGGACCTCGGCGCGGAACAGGCGCGGCCCCGCCTGCGGCCCGCCGTCGGAGGTGCCGCACGCACCGGACGGACGGTGTGGGACGGCTAGGCGGCGCGCCTGAGCGGGAGTGCGTCGTCGAGGTGCGCGCGCAGCGCGCGAGGGCTGAAGGGCTTCGCCATGAAGTGGTCCGCACCGGCCGCCAGGCACTGCTCCTCGGTGAGCTGCGGGGGCCGCGCGGAGATGACGACGATGTGCGCGTCCGGGTCGGCACGGAGCCGGGGGCAGAGCTCGATGCCGTCCACGTCCGGCAGGTTGAGATCCAGGGTGATGAGGTGCGGACGGACCGCGTCGACGAGGCGCTGCCCCTCGGCTCCCGTCCCGGCCTCGTACACCGTGAACCCGCGCCCGGACAGCACGATGACGAGCAATTGCCGGATATCGGCGTCGTCCTCGATGACGACAGCGCTGCGCTGCAGCATCTCCATTGCCGAACCTCCCATGCCCGTCATCAGCAAGCTTACCGTTTCCTGCAGGGAGGCGTCGGACGAAGGATTGTTGCCGGTCAGGCCGGGCCGCCGCCCTCCTGGCGCGGGCCACCGGTCCGCTCGGGGCCTGCCGGATCACCGGCGGCCGCCCGCGCCACGACGTCGTCGAGCTCGTCGAGGGTGAGCATGTCGCGCCGCAGGTGCCGCGTGCGGTAGCCGGCACGGCCCACCATGTGCGCCGACACCGGGCTGGTGAGCAGCTGGAACACCCAGCACAGCACGAGGACGGGCACGAGGATCCAGCTCCCGTTCTCGACGGCGAGCGCGAGGAGGAACAGCAGGAGCCCGAGGACCTGCGGCTTGGTGGCGGCGTGCATCCGGGAGAGCAGATCCGGGAACCGGGCGAGGCCGATCCCCGCGGCGAGGGACATGAGGGCTCCGCCGATCAGGAGCACCGAGACGATGATGTCGTGGACCATGCCGCTACTTCCTGTCCGTGACGAAACGTGCCACAGTGACCGAGCCGATGAACCCGACGAGCGAGATCGTCACGAGGAGGATCAGGTTGTCGAGGTGCCGGTTCACCACCATGTTGAGCACGAGCGCCCCGCCGAAGATGGCCAGGACGACATCGAGCGCCAGCACGCGGTCGAGGATCGAGGGCCCGCGGACTGCCCGGAAGAGCGCCAGGGCCGCCGCCACCGAGAGTATTCCTCCCACGACATATACGACGGCCGTCATCCTCGTGCCTCCTCGGCCCGCAGCGCGGAGAGGTCCCGGGCACTTCCCATAATGCGGATGAGCCAGGCCTCCGTGGCCTGGACCTCCCGGCGGACGGCTTCGGCATCCTCCACCGACTCCACGTTCAGGCAGTGGAGGTACAGCGTCGACGTCGACCGGTCCACCTCGAGGACCAGCGACCCCGGGATGAGCGAGATGGCGTGCCCGGTGGCGGTGACCAGGAAGTCGGAGTGGCTGCGCAGGGCGACGGCGACGACGGCGTTCCGGAGCCTCGGCCCCCGGGTGACGGCGAGCCAGAACACCTGGACGCTCGCCGTCACGAGCTTGAAGAGGAACCGTCCGACGAACGGCACCAGCCAGAGCACGTTGAACCGGCCCGTCAGTTCGACGGGCGGCAGGTAGAAGAAGTTCACGACGATGTAGGCGATGACGGCGCCGAACACCAGGTTGCCCACGCCGAAGTCCTGCCACAGGGCACCCCACACGAGCACGAGCCAGATGACGAGCGGGAGCTCGGTGACGAGGGGGATGTGCCGGCGGGTCATTCGTCGGCCCCCGCTCCGAGCACTGCCTCGATGTACGGGGTGCGGTCGAGCATCTCCTGCGCCGCGTTGTCGCTGAGCGTGAAGAGCGGACCGGCGAGGACCGTCAGGGCGAGGCCCAGCGCCACGAGCCCGATGGTCGGGCCCGTCATGGTGCCGGGCAGCAGGGTCACGGGGTCCTTGCCCGCGAACCGACCGGTGTCCTCACCCGTCACGTGGCGGGACGTCCCCACACTGGAGCCGTCGGCCTTGCTGGCGAGCAGGATGGGGTCCGGGTCCTCCGCGTCGGCCGGGCTGCGCCAGAACGCCCGGTTCCACACCCGGGCCATGACCAGGAGCGTGAGCAGGCTCGTGAGCACTCCCCCGGCCACCAGCACGTAGGCGAGCGGCGTCCCCAGCTCCACCCCGGCCTGGATGAGCCCGAGCTTGCCGAGGAACCCCGAGAAGGGCGGGATGCCCGCGAGGTTCATGGCCGGCAGGAAGAAGAGGATGCCGAGGAGGGGCGAGAGCTTCGCGAGCCCGCCGAGCCGGTCCACGTTCGCGGTCCCGCCGCGGCGCTCGATGAGCCCGGTGACGAGGAACAGGCTCGTCTGCACGGTGATGTGGTGCGCCACGTAGTAGACCGCCGCGCCGAGCCCGATCCGCGAGGAGATGGCCAGCCCGAACACCATGTACCCGATGTGGCTGACGAGGGTGAAGGACAGAAGCCTCTTGATGTCCGACTGCGCGAGGGCGCCGAGGATCCCCACGATCATCGTCAGGAGGGCCACCACCATGAGGAGGGTGTTGATGCGGTCGCCGGGGAAGAGCAGCGTCTCCACCCGGACCATGGCGTACACGCCCACCTTCGTCAGCAGGCCGGCGAAGACCGCGGTGACGGGCGCGGGCGCCGTGGGGTAGGAGTCCGGGAGCCAGAAGGAGAGCGGGAAGACGGCGGCCTTGATGCCGAAGGCCACGAGCAGCATGAGGTGGAGCACCATCTGCGTCGCCGGGTCGACGGACTCGAGCTTCACCGCGAGGTCCGCGAGCGTGACGGTCCCGGTGGCCCCGTAGATCATGGCGATCGCGATGAGGAACAGCATCGAGGACACCACGCTCACGACGACGTACGTCACGCCCGCGCGGATGCGCGGCGCCGTCCCGCCGAGGGTCATGAGGACGTAGCTGGCCGTGAGGAGGATCTCGAAGCCGACGTAGAGGTTGAAGAGGTCACCCGTGAGGAAGGCGTTGGACACGCCGGCGACGAGGATCAGGTAGGTGGGATGGAAGATCGACACCGGGCCGTCCTCGTCGCCGTCGGCCATGCCCTGGCCCGCGGCGTAGATCAGCACCGCGAGGCTGACGGCGGAGGAGACCACGAGCATGAGCGCCGAGAACTGGTCCACCACGAGCACGATCCCGAACGGCGGTTCCCAGCCGCCGAGCCGCACCGCGTGCGTCCCGGCGGACGGCGCCGCCAGGAGCATGACGACCTCGATGAGCAGGGTGATGCTGAGCGTCGAGATGCTGACGGCGCGCTGTGCCCGCGAGTGGCGGATGAGGAGGAAGGTCACGGCCGCACCGAGGAACGGCAGGACCACGGCGAGCGGGGCGAGGTCGGCGGCGATCATCGGGTGTCCCCCGTCCGGTCGGCGCGGGCTCCCGCGGGATCGGGTGCGCCGGGATCGTCGGAGGCGGGATCGGGGTCGGAGAATTCGGTGGTGTCGGCGGCGATGTCGGCGTCGTCCTCGTAGTCGTAGCTGGGCTGGTCCGCGACGCGGCGGTCCTCGGGATCGTCCTGGACGTCGTCCTCGCGCCCGAGCACCCAGGAGCGGTAGATGATGCCGAGCATGAACGCCGTGACGGCGAACGTGATGACGATCGCGGTGAGGATCAGCGCCTGCGGCAGGCTGTCGGTGTAGTCCTCCGCGGGCGTCCCGGCGACGTAGAGCGGTGACTTCCCGCCTCCCCCGCTCATCGCGAGGAGGAGGATGTTCGCGCCGTTGCCGAGCAGGATCAGGCCGAGCAGCACCCGGGTGAGGCTGCGCTCGAGCAGCAGGTAGATCCCGGCGGCGAAGAAGACGGCCATGAGCACGATCAGGGTGATGTCGACGGTCATGGCTGCACTCCTTCGACGGCGGGCGGCACGAGGGCGTCGACGCCGGTGTCCTCCTCGACGGGATCGTCCGCCTCGCTGCGTTCGTCGATCTCCGAGCCGAGGCTCCGGAGCACGTCGAGGACCAGTCCGACGACGATGATGTACACGCCGATGTCGAAGATGGTGGACGTCACGAACTTCACGTCGCCGATCACGGGCAGCCAGAATTCGAGGATGTAGCTCTCGAGGACGGCGCCGCCGAACAGGAGCGGCGCCGCGGCCGTCAGGGACACGATCGCGAGTCCCGTCCCGAGGAGGGCCCCGGCACTCACCGGGCTCGCCTCGGCGAGTTCGAACCGGCCTCCCGCGAGGTAGCGGACGGCCAGGGCGATCCCCGCCACGAGTCCCCCGGCGAAACCCCCGCCCGGCAGGTTGTGGCCCGCGATGAGCAGGTAGACGGAGAGCACGATGACGGTGTGGAAGAGCAGGCGCGTGACGACCTCGAAGACGATCGACCGTCGCTCGGGGGCGAGGGTCCGCCCGGCGACGAGCCACGGGTCGCGTGGGGCATCGGCGAAGCGGGCGGCGAGCGCGAGCGCGGCACCCGAGCGGCCGCCGGCGTCGAGGAGCTCCTGCCCCCGGTCCACCGAGCCGTCCTCGACGCCGTCGGCGCGGCGTCGCTTGTCGCCGCGGCCCCGGATGAAGATGAGGCTCGCGATGCCGGTCGCGGCGATGGCGAGCACGGTGATCTCGCCGAGCGTGTCCCACGCGCGGATGTCCACGAGCAGCACGTTGACCGCGTTGGCGCCGCCGCCCTCGTCGTAGGCCATCTCAGGGTAGGCGAGCGAGATGGGGGCGGCGTTCCGGGAGGCCATCGCGGACATCGCGATCACGGCCATGATGCCGCCGAACGCGATCCCGAGCCCTGCACGCAGCAGGCGGTGCCGGCTCTCGGCGCGGTTCCACAGCCGGGCCGGCAGGGAACGCAGCGCGAGCACGAAGGCCACCAGGACGATCGTCTCGACGAGCATCTGCGTGAGCGCGAGGTCGGGCGCCCCGTGCAGGGCGAACAGGATGGCCATGCCGTAGCCGGTGATCCCGACCATCAGCACCGCCATGAAGCGCTTGGCCGACCTGAGGGCGGCGGCGATGCCCACGATGATCGCGCCCGCCACCACGATCTGCGCCGGGGACTGCGCGATGCGGAAGCTTGCGGGCAGCGGGGCGTCGAAGACGATCAGCGCGGTCAGGGGCGTCACGACGGCCGTGGTGAGGATGACGAAGAGGTAGAACGACAGGGAGCCACGCTGCGTACGCCCGGTGATCCACACCGCGACGTCGTCGAGCACCCCGATCACGGAGCGGTAGACCGCCTCCGCCTCGCGTACCGGGGGCAGCCGGTCCTGCAGCCGCTCGAGGGGCCGGCGTGCCAGGTACAGGGCTGCGCCGGCCCCGAGGGTGACGGCCGAGAGCAGCAGCGGGAGCCCGACCCCGTGCCACAGGGCCAGGTGCGGTGTCTCCCCGTCGGGCGCGTAGAGCGCGGCGTAGGGCTGGACGACACCGTCGAGCGGTGCGGGCCAGAGGCCGAACACCACGGAGGCGACGGCGAGCACGGCGGGCGCCAGCACGAAGGAGGCGCGCACGCGCCTGAAGTCCGTCCGTGGCTTCCCGTGCTTGAGCGCGAAGCCACCCCAGACGAAGCGTGCACTGTAGGCGAAGGTGAGGATGGAGCCGAGCACCATCCCGCCGAGCAGCAGGGTGCCCGCGAGGCCGCCCTCGGCCCGGTGCACGAGCGCCTCGAACACCGATTCCTTGGCGACGAAGCCGAACAGCGACGGTACGCCCGCCATGGAGCCGGCAGCCACGAGGGCGACGGCGAAGAGCACGGGCGAGGTGGATCCCACACCGGACAGGACGCGGAGGTCGCGCGTACCCGACTGGTGGTCGATGATGCCGACCACCAGGAAGAGCGTCGCCTTGAAGAAGCCGTGGGCGAGCAGCAGGCCGAGTCCCGCCACCGCGCCGTCCTGGCCGCCGAGCCCCACCACCATGGTGAGGAAGCCGAGCTGGCTCACGGTCCCGTACGCAAGGACGAGCTTGAGGTCGAACTGCCGGAGCGCCCGCCACCCGCCGAGCAGCATCGTCGCCATGCCGAGGACGAAGATCAGGGGGTGCCAGAAGGCCGTCTCGCTGAAGCCGGGCGCGAAGCGTGCCACGAGGAAGACGCCGGCCTTGACCATGGCGGCGGCGTGGAGGTACGCGCTGACGGGCGTCGGTGCGGCCATCGCGGCGGGCAGCCAGAAGTGGAACGGGACGAGCGCCGACTTGGTGACGGCTCCGACCAGCACGAGGGCGATCGCGACGTCGACCAGCGTCCCGCGGGCGGCCAGGTCCCCGGCGTCCGCGAGGATCTCCGAGATGCGGTAGGTGCCGGCCTCCTCGCCCAGCATGACCAGGCCCACGAGCATCGCGAGACCGCCGAACGTCGTGATGACGAGGGCCTGCAGGGCCGACCGGCGGGCCGAGAGACGGTGCCGCGAGTACCCGATGAGCAGGTAGGAGAGGATGGTGGTCAGTTCCCAGAAGATGAACATGAGGATCAGGTCATCGGCGATGACCAGCCCGAACATCGCGGCAGCGAAGGCCAGGAGCTGCGCCCCGAAGGCGCCCACGTCGGGGTCGTCGCTCTTGAAGTACCGCGCGCAGTAGAAGAGCACGAGGGCCCCGACGCCGAGGATCAGGATGCACAGCACGGCCGCCAGCGCATCGAGCCGGAAGGCGAGCTCGAGCTGCAGCGTGGGGATCCAGGGGAGGACGAGCGACGGCGGTCCGCCGGGTGCGCCCGTGGGCGCGGCCTGATCGGCGGCGAGGACACCCGGGAGTTCGACGAGGAGCCACACGAACGCCGCCGCGGGTGCTGCTGCAAGGACGAAGAAGGCAGATCTGCCGAGCCTCGAGAAGAGAACGGGCGCTCCGAGTGCCAGCGCGAACATCGAAATGAGCACGGTGAGCATGGGAGTCTCGATCTTCCGCTGGGGGTCGGTCGGGCTCCTCCCAGTCTATCGAAGGAATCCCTCGAACCTTCAACCAATCGGCACCCCGCACCGGCCGGCGGGCTGCGCCCGTCGGCGGAACGTCCCTCGCCCGCTCCCCGATCCCTGCCGTGGCGCGGCCGGAGCGGCCACGACGTGATATGCGTCATGCGGCATTAGCATTCACCTATGAGTACGCACCAGCAGCTTCCGCCGCCCGCGGAGGCCCCTGCACCGCCCCCGGTCGTGGGCTCCGGCCGCATCTTCAGCAAGCCAGTGCTCGCATGGGCGTCCTGGGACTGGGGGTCGGCGGCGTTCAACGCCGTCATGACGACGTTCGTGTTCACGGTCTACCTCACCTCCGAGGCGTTCGGCGGCGAGGAACGGGCCTCGCAGGTGCTCGGTTGGGGCCTCGCCGTGGCAGGCCTGCTGATCGCCCTCCTCGCGCCCGTCACCGGCCAGCGCTCCGACAGCGGCGGTCGCCGGAAGCTCTGGCTCGGCGTGAACAGCGGCATCGTCGCCGTCCTGACGGCCCTGTGCTTCTTCGTGTTCCCCAGCCCGGAGATGCTGATCCTCGGCGTCGCGCTGATCGCCGCCGCGAACATCTTCTTCGAGTTCGCCGGCGTGAACTACAACGCGATGCTGACCCAGATCTCCACGCCGTCCACCATCGGCCGCGTCAGCGGCTTCGGCTGGGCGATGGGCTACGTGGGCGGCATCGTGGCCCTTGTCGTGGTCCTCGTGGTGTTCATCCAGCCGGTGATCGACTGGCCCGGGGCCTCGGGCGAGGACGGGCTGAACATCCGCCTCGTCGCCGTGTTCTCGGCCCTGTGGTTCGCGGCGTTCGCGGTACCCGTGATGATCGCGGTACCGGAGGTCCCCCGCCGTGCCCGGGCCGCGCAACTGGGCTTCCTCGCGTCCTACGGCCTGCTGGTGCGGCGCGTGAAGGCCATCTACCGCGACAGCCCGCACACCATCTTCTTCCTGCTCGCCAGCGCCATCTTCCGTGACGGACTCGCGGCCGTCTTCACCTTCGGCGGCATCCTCGCCGCCGGCGCCTTCGGCTTCTCGCCCAGCATGGTGATCGTCTTCGCCATCGCCGCCAATGTCATCGCCGCCGCCGGCGCGGTCATCGGCGGGTTCCTCGACGACCGCGTCGGCCCCAAGCGCGTCATCATCGGGGCCCTCGTGGGCCTCCTGGTCGCGGGGACGGCGATCCTGGCCCTGGGCACCGGGACATATTCCTTCTTCGGCATCCAGTGGACCTCGGATACCACGTTCTGGGTCTTCGGCCTGCTGCTGACACTCTTCGTCGGCCCGGCCCAGGCGTCGTCGCGCGCCTACCTCGCCCGTCTCGCCCCCGTGGGTGACGAGGGCGAGCTGTTCGGGCTGTATGCGACGACGGGGCGGGCGGTGAGCTTCCTCGCCCCGACCCTCTTCGCGCTGTGCATCGGCATCTTCGGCTCGCAGCTCTACGGCGTGATCGGGATCCTCGTGGTGCTGCTCGCCGGGCTCCTCGTGCTGCTCCCGGTCAAGCCGCCCGCCCGCGTGACGCGCGCCGTGGTGCCGGAGGCCTGATCCCGCGCCCGGCGGGCCGGGGCGCTAGATCGCGGTGCGGTGGAAGTTCAGGTGGCTGCGCGAGGCCGTCGGGCCCCGCTGGCCCTGGTACCGGTTGCCGTACTCGCCCGAGCCGTAGGGGTGCTCGGCGGGTGAGGTGAGCTTGAAGAAGCACAGCTGCCCGATCTTCGACCCCGGCCACAGCTTGATCGGCAGGGTGGCCATGTTGGACAGCTCGAGGGTCACGTGGCCCGAGAACCCGGGATCGATGAACCCCGCGGTGGAGTGGGTGAGGAGCCCGAGGCGGCCCAGGGACGACTTCCCCTCCAGGCGCGCGGCGATGTCGTCGGGCAGCGTCACGGTCTCGTAGGTGGAGCCGAGGACGAACTCACCGGGGTGCAGGATGAACGGCTCGTCGGGGGCCACCTCCACCAGTCGCGTGAGGTCCGGCTGGTCCTCGGCGGGGTCGATGTGCGCGTACTTGTGGTTGTCGAACAACCGGAAGTAGCGGTCGATGCGGACGTCGACGCTGGAGGGCTGCACCATCGCGGGATCGGGCGGGTCGAGGACGATCCGCCCGGCGTCGAGTTCTGCCCGGATGTCGCGGTCTGAGATCAGCACCGTCCAAAACTACCAGCCCCCGCGGGATCCCCCGGCGGTGTGTCAGCCGCCGTCAGCGCCCGATCTCGGTGCGCACGGCGAACAGCTCGGGGAAGAACGTGAGGTCCAGGGCGCGCTGCAGGAAGCCCACGCCGGACGAGCCGCCCGTGCCCGTCTTGAACCCGATGGTCCGCGCCACCGTCTTGAGGTGCCGGAACCGCCAGAGCTGGAAGTTGTCCTCGAGGTCCACGAGCTCCTCGCACGCCTCGTAGATGTCCCAGTGCCCCGCGGCGTCCTCGTACACCTGCTTGTAGACCGCGACCAGCGCGGGCGAGAACTCGTGGGCCGTGCTGACGTCGCGCCCGAGCAGGTCCTCCGGGACCGCGTAGCCCCGCCGCGCCAGCAGGGCGATGAACTCGTCGTACACGCTGCTCTGCGCCAGCAGCTCGGTGAGCAGTGCCCGGGCGGCCGGGTCGGCGTCGAACACCGGGATCATGGCCGCGTTCTTGTTGCCGAGCAGGAACTCCACGGCCCGGTACTGGTAGGACTGGAAACCGCTGGACGAGCCCAGGTCGCCGCGGAACTCGGCGTACTCCGACGGGGTGAGGGTCGCCAGCACGGACCACTGCTCCGTCAGCGAGCGCTGGATGTGCTTGATCCGGGCGATGCCCTTCATCGCGGCCCGCAGGTCGTCCGCCCGCAGGTGGACGCGGACGGCCCGCAGCTCGTGCAGCACGAGCTTCAGCCACAGCTCCGAGGTCTGGTGCTGGATGATGAAGAGCATCTCGTCGTGGTGCTCCGGGGAGCTCACGGGGTGCTGGGCGTCCAGCAGCCGGTCAAGTTCCAGGTACGAGCCGTAGCTCATCTTGTCCGAGAAGTCCCGCTCGATCCCCTGCTCCAGGCTGCGGGTGTTCCGCTCTCCGCTCATGCGGCAAGCCTACGCGGGCCGGTTCCGGCCGGATGTCGGCCCGCGCGTCTACCGTGGGACCAGTCCGAGGAGGTCTCCATGCAGCGAATCCACTGCAGCATCATCCCGCCCCATCTGCTCACCCGCCTCGCGGCCGTCCGGGACGGGCGGCTGGCCGTCGCGTCCGAGGCGGCCCGCCACGCGTTGCTGGAGCTCCCGCCCGTGCTCCAGGTCCGGGAGCAGGCACTGCGCGCACCGGTGCGGCACGGCTCCGCCCTTCCGGGGACACTGGTCCGCAGGATCTCCGACGCCGGCGGCCGCGAGGAGCTCCCCGGTGTCCTCGTGCGCCCGGAGGGAGGCCCGGCGACGGGCGATGCCGCGGTGGACGAGGCGTACGAGGGGCTCGGCGCCACGTACCGGCTGTTCGACGAGGAGTACGGGCGCTCGTCGGTCGACGGCGCCGGCAGGCCGCTCGAGGCGACCGTGCACTACGGGTCCCACTACGACAACGCCTTCTGGGACGGCGAGCGCATGGTCTTCGGCGACGGCGACGGCGAGGTCTTCGGACGTTTCACGGCGTCCCTGACCGTGATCAGCCACGAACTCACGCACGGGTTCACGCAGTACTCCACCAATCTGGAGTACCAGGGGCAGTCGGGCGCGCTCAACGAGTCGCTCTCGGACGTCTTCGGCGTCCTCGTGGAGCAGCGCGAGCTCGGCCAGGACGCCGCCGCCGCCTCCTGGCTCGTGGGGGCGGGCATCTTCACCGCGGCGGTGGAGGGGACGGCGCTGCGGTCGCTCGCGGCGCCGGGCACGGCCTACGACGACGACGTCCTCGGCAGGGACCCCCAGCCGGCCACCATGGCCGACTACGTCGTGACCGCCTCGGACAACGGCGGCGTGCACATCAACTCCGGCATCCCCAACCACGCCTTCTACCTCGTGGCCACGGGCCTCGGCGGCCGGGCGTGGGAGGGCGCAGGCCGCATCTGGTACGACGCCGTCCTGAGCGGCAGCATCCCGCCGGACTGCGACTTCAGCACCTTCGCCCGGGCCACCGGCGAGGCGGCGGAGAAGCGCTTCGGCCCAGGCAGCGCCGAGGCCGGGGCGGTGACGGACGCCTGGGCGCAGGTCGGCGTGCTGCCGTGAGGATCGAGGTCACGCGGTCGGGCGGCTTCGGTGGCCTCACCAGGACGTGGACCCTCGAGGTCAGCCGGACGGAGGCCGAGCAGCGGTGGCTGCCGCTGGCGCGGGCCGAGGCGGCCGACGACGCGGGCGTGCAGCCTGCAGCCGCCGGGCAGACGCAGGCCGGCGCTCCGAGCGGCACTCCAGCGGGCACTGAGGCCGGGACCCGGACCGGAACCCTGGCCGACGCACCGCGGGAAGGCAGCCGGCAGCGGGACCGCTTCACCTACCGGATCACGATCGGCTACACGGAGGTGCACCTCTCCGAGAGCCAGCTGGAGGATCCGTGGCGGGAACTGATCGAGCGCGCGCGGGCCGCTGCGGCGGCGGATCCCGGCAAGCCGGAAGAACTGTTGTAAGGTGATGGAGCGGTTCAAGCACCGTGCGGGCGTAGCTCAATGGTAGAGCGCTAGCTTCCCAAGCTCGATACGCGGGTTCGATTCCCGTCGCCCGCTCCGACCCCGTAGGGGACCCCCTCCCGGCGCCTGCCGCGCCGGTCGGGTGTGCCCAAGGACACCTCCCCCGCCCGGCTCCCGGCAGCGCATCGGCAGTATCCTTGAGGCGATGAATCGCACAATGTTCAAGTCGAAGATCCACCGCGCCACGGTCACCCACGCCAACCTGCACTACGTCGGTTCCGTGACCGTGGACCTCGACCTGCTCGACGCCGCGGACATCCTGCCCGGCGAGCTCGTCTCGATCGTCGACATCACGAACGGCGCCCGGCTCGAGACGTACACCATCGCCGGCGAGCGCGGATCGGGTGTGATCGGCATCAACGGGGCCGCCGCGCACCTCGTCCAGCGCGGCGACCTCGTCATCCTCATCACGTACGCGCAGATGACCACGGAGGAAGCCCGCGCGTTCCTCCCCACCGTCGTCCACGTCGACGCCGGCAACCGGATCGTGGAGCTCGGCTCCGACCCCGCGGAAGCGGTCACCGGCGGCGTCGAACGCCCTCCCTTCGCGCTGGACAACTCCACCGTCTCCTGACGCCCGGTCGCCGTCCCTCCCCGCGTTGCGGGATCGTCAGCAGACTGCCTAGCGATTTGCCGCGCCAAGGCATAGGGTCGAAAAAGTAAGTTCGCTTAGGCTGTCGATTCGACCGAACCGTCAGCCGGGTTGTCTACAAGGATGTGGAGGCTCGGTACGAATGCCCACCAGTCGACGAACACGGTCCGCCGTGAAAAACCGTCCGAGAGGCACCGTCCTTGCGGGCCTCGTCATGGGAACGCTGGTCATGAGCGGCTGCGGTCCCGCGCAGGCGGACAACAGCCTCACCTGGTACATCAACCCGGATGCCGGCGGCCAGGCCGCCATCGCACAGAAGTGCAGCGACGAGTCCGGCGGCCGCTACAGCATCGAGACCTCGCTCCTCCCCAATGACGCCGCCTCGCAGCGCGAGCAGCTCGCACGCCGCCTGGCAGCGGGCGACGCGTCGCTCGACATCATGAGCCTCGACCCGCCGTTCATCCCCGAACTCGCCGAACCGGGCTTCCTGGCGCCGGTCCCCGACGACGTCGCCGAGGCCACGACGGAGAACGTCGTCGAGGGCGCCATCGCAGGTGCCACCTGGAAGGACGAGCTCGTCACCGTCCCGTTCTGGGCCAACACCCAGATCCTCTGGTACCGCAAGTCGGTGGCGGAGGCCGCCGGCCTCGACATGTCCGGGCCCGTCACCTGGGAGCAGATCATGGAGGCGGCGCGGAGCCAGGAGAAGACCCTCGGGGTGCAGGGCCAGCAGGGCGAATCCATGACGGTGTGGGTCAACGCCCTCATCGAGTCGGCCGGCGGTTCCATCATCGTGGACCCCGAGGCCACGGCGGACACCGTCGAACTCGGACTGGACACCGACGCCGGGGTCGCCGCCGCGGAGGTCATCTCCACGATCGGCAAGGACGGCCTCGGCGGTCCGGGGCTCCCCACGCAGGACGAGAACGCCTCCCTCATCGGTTTCCAGGGGGATACCGGATCCTTCATGGTGAACTGGCCGTTCGTCTACCCCGCCACCGTCGGCGCCGTCGAGGCGGGCACCCTGGACCAGGCGGTCCTGGACGACATCGGGTGGGGCATCTACCCGAGAATGACCGAGGACCAGGAGGCGGCCCCGCCGCTCGGGGGCATCAACCTCGGCGTGGGAGCGGCGAGCGACAACCCCGAGCTCGCCTACGAGGCGATCCAGTGCATCGTCTCGGTCGAGAACCAGTCGGAGTACTTCGTGACCAACGGCAACCCGCCGGCGAACACCGAGGCCTACGAGGACCCCCGGATCGAGGAGTCCTTCCCGATGGCAGAGACCATCAGGGATTCCCTCCAGGTCGCAGCACCCCGTCCGCAGACCCCGTTCTACAACGAGGTCTCCACCGGCATCCAGCAGCGCTGGGCGCCACCCGCCGCCGTCGACCCGGACAGCACGCCGCAGTCGTCGAGCGACTTCATCACATCGGTCCTCCGAGGGGAGCAACTCCTGTGACCTCCGCCATCCCAGCGAAGACGACGACGGCGTCACCCGCCGAACCCGGCCCGCGCCTCGACACGGGCCGGGGCAACGGCACCAAGAGCGGCAGGGCCCGGAAGCAGTACAGCGACCGCACTCGTGCGGAGCGGCGGCTCGGCTGGATCCTCGCCGGTCCGGCGTTCGTCATCATGCTGCTCGTCACGCTGTACCCGATCCTGCAGGCCATCTACGAGTCGCTGTTCCGCTTCCGGCTGACGGCGCCCGACGAGCGGGCCTTCGTCGGCATCGAGAACTACATCGTGATCCTGTCGGATCCCGTCTGGTGGTCCGGATTGTGGACGACGGTCTTCATCACCGTCGTCACCGTCCTCGTGGAGCTCGTCCTCGGGTTCGCCCTCGCGCTCGTGATGCACAAGGCGCTGAAGTCGGTCCGAGGGTTGCTGCGCACCGCGATCCTCGTGCCCTACGGCATCATCACCGTGGTCTCCGCGTTCGCCTGGTTCTACGCCTTCGACATCAACTCGGGCTACGTCAACAGCTGGTTCGCCTGGTTGCCGGGCATCGACGAGAACCTCAACTGGTTCGCCCAGGGCCCCACCGCCCTGTTCGTCATCATGGCCTCCGAGATCTGGAAGACCACGCCGTTCATCTCCCTGCTCCTCCTCGCCGGCCTCGCGCAGGTACCGGACGAGCTCAGCGAGGCGGCGAAGGTCGACGGCGCCACCTGGTGGGAGCAGATGCGCAAGGTCATCGTCCCGAACATGAAGGCGGCGATCATGGTCGCCGTCCTGTTCAGGGCCCTGGACGCCTTCCGCATCTTCGACAACGTGTTCATCATGACCAACGGCGCCTACGGCACGGAGGTGCTGTCGCTGCTCGCCTACCGGCAGTCCATCAGCAGACTGGAGATAGGACTCGGCTCCGCCGTGTCCGTGCTCCTGTTCCTCTGCGTCCTGCTGATCTGCTTCGTGGCGATCAAGCTGTTCAAGGTCGATCTCGCCGGAACGCAGGGAGGAAAGTAATGACGAACACCAGCACCCGGAACAAGGTCCTCTGGGCGGTCGCCACGATCCTTGTCCTGGTCTACGCGCTCTTCCCGGTTGCCTCCATCCTGGCAACGTCCTTCAAGTCCCCGAGCGACCTGACGAGCGGGAAGTTCCTCCCCTCGTCGGGCACGGCGACGACGAGCAACTACGAGCAGATCCTGGTGGGCGACGCCCAGGGGCTGTTCCTCTCGGCCCTGCGCAACTCCATCGGCATCTCGCTCATCGCGACGTTCATCGCCGTGGTGCTCGCGACGCTGTGTGCCTACGCGATCGCCCGCCTGGACTTCCCCGGCAAGAAGCTCATCCTGACCACGGCGCTGGCCGTCTCGATCTTCCCCGTCATCTCGATCGTGACGCCGCTGTTCAACCTGTGGCGCACCATCGGCCTCTACGACACCTGGCTCGGCCTGATCATCCCGTACCTCTCGCTCACGCTCCCCATCTCCATCTGGACCCTCGCCGCGTTCTTCCGGCAGATCCCCTGGGAACTGGAGCAGGCGGCCCAGGTCGACGGCGCCACGACGTGGCAGGCGTTCCGCAAAGCCATCGTCCCGCTCGCCCTGCCGGGGGTGTTCACGACGGCGATCATCGCGTTCTTCATCGCCTGGAACGACTTCGTGTACGGCATCTCGCTGACGTCCACCGAAGCGGCGCGGCCCGTGCCCGCCGCCCTCGCGTTCTTCACCGGGGCCTCGCAGTTCGAGTCCCCGACCGGAGCCATCTCGGCGGCCGCGATCATCGTCACGATCCCGGTGGTCCTCCTCGTCCTCCTCTTCCAACGCCAGATCGTCTCCGGCCTGACCTCGGGCGCCGTCAAGGGCTGACGGCCCTCGCGGCGCGCTCAAGAAAAGGAATCGCACCATGGCTTCAATCACCCTCAACCACCTGGTCAAGAAGTACGGCGACGGTTTCCCAGCCGTCAACGACATCAGCATCGACATCGCGGACGGGGAGTTCATCATCCTCGTGGGCCCGTCGGGCTGCGGGAAGTCCACACTCCTGCGCATGATCGTGGGCCTCGAGGACATCACCGACGGCGACCTGCTCATCGACGGCAAGCGGGTGAACGACAAGGCGCCCCGCGACCGCAACCTGGCGATGGTGTTCCAGAACTACGCCCTGTACCCGCACCTGACCGTGTACGAGAACATCGCGTTCCCCCTGCGCCTGGCCAAGGGCAAGCACTCGGAGGACCAGGTGGACAAGCTCGTCACCGAGGCCGCGGCGACCCTGGAGCTCACCGACCACCTGCAGCGCAAGCCGGCGAACCTCTCGGGCGGTCAGCGGCAGCGCGTCGCGATGGGCCGGGCCATCGTCCGCCAGGCGGACGCGTTCCTCTTCGACGAGCCGCTGTCCAACCTGGACGCCAAGCTGCGCGGGCAGATGCGCTCGGAGATCTCCCAGATGCAGCGGCGCCTCGGTGTCACCTCCGTCTACGTGACGCACGACCAGACCGAGGCCATGACCCTCGGCGACCGCGTCGCCGTGCTGAAGAAGGGCGAGCTGCAGCAGATCGCCTCTCCGCGGGAGCTGTACGAGCAGCCCGTGAACCTCTTCGTGGCGGGCTTCATCGGCTCGCCGTCGATGAATTTCCTGCCCGCGACCCTCGAGGGCACCACCCTCAGGACCGCGCTCGGCGACATCAGCATCCCGGAGGACAAGGCCCGCAAGGCGGCCGGCAAGCGCGTGGTCCTCGTGGGTGTCCGCCCCGAGTTCTTCGAGGACGCCAAGCTTGTCGAGGACAGCAAGCGCCCCCACGGCTCCACGTTCATGGCGACCCTCACGCACACGGAGTGGCTGGGCAACGAGCAGTACGGGTACATCAATTTCGACCCGGCCCCCGAGATGCGGGAGCTGCTCAACAGCCTCGCCCGGGACATGGACGCCGACGAGCTCCGCCCGCAGGTCGTGGTCACCCTCGACGCGGCGAGCCGCATCCGTGGCGGGCGCGAGGCCGAGATCTGGCTGGACACGCGGAAGCTGCACCTGTTCGACGCCGAGTCCGGTGAGAACCTGACGCGCGACGCCGAGGCGGGTGCCGCCCTGACGCGGGAGGCCGCCGAGGACCGTGCGGAGGAGATCGCGACCGCCCAGCAGGCGGACCGGCAGGGTGACAGTGCCTTCGGCAACGGCTCCTCCGGCAACGGCACGTCCGGCGCAGGGAATGCCACAGTGGACGCCGGAGCCGGCCGTTCCGGCGGTGCGACGGCGGCGGGCGGCAAGCACGCCGCAGGCTGATCCACCCGGCAGCGGTCCGCTGCCGGACAGCAGGACCGGCACCCTGTGGGGTGCCGGTCCTGCTGTGTACTGTGGCCCTATGGCCGAACACGACAGCGCTGCCCAGGTCGCCGACATCACCGCCGGATACGTCTTCGAAGGGCCTACCCTGCACCTCGGTGCGGCCCTCGTGGACGGCACGCTGCACGCCGATGCGCAGGTCCGCCTGCCGCTCGCCATGATGAACCGGCACGGCCTGATCGCGGGCGCCACGGGAACCGGCAAGACCGTGACCCTGCAGGTCCTCGCCGAGCAGCTCTCCGCGCAGGGCGTCCCCGTGTTCCTGTCCGACATCAAGGGCGACCTGACGGGCCTCGCCGCACCCGGGACGGCCTCCGACCGGCTGGCGAAGCGGACGGCGAGCGTGGGCCAGGACTGGACGCCCACCGGCTTCCCCGTGGAGTTCCTCACCCTCGGGGCCGGGGACGGCATCCCCGTCCGCGCCACCATCTCCTCCTTCGGGCCCCTCCTCCTCAGCCGTGTGATGGACCTCAACGAGACGCAGGAGTCGAGTCTGCAGCTCGTCTTCCACTACGCGGACCGGAACGGGCTGGAACTCTACGACCTCGCCGATCTCCGCGCCGTCATCGGTTTCCTCACCTCGGACGAGGGCAAGGACGCCCTCGCCTCCCTGGGCGGCCTGTCCCGGGCCACGGCCGGGGTCATCCTGCGCGAACTCGTGACCCTCGAGGCGCAGGGCATGGATGCGTTCTTCGGGGAGCCGGAGTTCGACACGGCCGACCTCCTGCGGACCGCCCCGGACGGCCGCGGCGTCATCACCGCGCTGGAGCTCGTCAGCGTGCTGCAGAAGCCGCGGCTGTTCTCCACCTTCCTGATGTGGCTGCTCGCCGACCTCTTCGCCGAACTGCCCGAGGTGGGGGACGCGGACCGGCCGCGCCTCGTGTTCTTCCTCGACGAGGCGCACCTGCTCTTCAGCGGCTCCTCGAAGGCCTTCCGCGAGTCCATCCAGACCACCGTGCGGCTCATCCGGTCCAAGGGCGTGGGCATCTTCTTCATCACGCAGACCCCGAAGGACGTCCCCGGCGAGGTCCTCGGGCAGCTGGCCAACCGGATCCAGCACGCGCTGCGGGCCTTCACGCCCGACGACGCCAAGGCCCTGCGCGCCACCGTCTCCACCTTCCCCATGAGCGCCTACCATCTCGAGGAGGTCCTGACCTCGGCCGGCATCGGCGAGGCCGTGGTCACGGTGATGAACGAGCACGGCGCCCCCACGCCGGTCGCGTGGACACGGCTCCGCTCCCCCGAGTCCGTGATGGGCCGGGCGCCCGAGGGGACGGTGCCCGCCGTCGTCGCCGCCTCGCCCCTCCTGGCCCGGTACAGCCGGACCGTCGACAGCCATTCCGCGTTCGAGAAGCTGGCCGGGCGGTCCGACGGCGCCCCGGCCGGCCCCGGTGGATCCGGTGCGGATGCCCCGGCGGCCGGCAAGCAGCCCACCCGGCCGTCACGCGAGGCGGGCGATGCCGAGGCACGCCGCATCGAGGAGGACATCCTCGGCCTGCCGCCGCGTCCGGCGCCGGAGCGTGCCGACCGCCCGGCCGGGTACGGCAGGCCTGAAACGCGCAGCACGGGTGGTACGCGCAGCAGGGACGGCACGGGGGACGGGACGACGGCGGGCCGCGGCCCCGACCGGAACGAGATGGCCGATCTCGCGCTGAAGGCCGCCGGGGTCCTCGGCAAGGAGCTGGCCCGCGGCATGTTCGGGACGAAACGCCGCAGGCGCCTGTGGTAGGAAGGCTGCACGTGCCGGCCGCGGCGTCCGAAGGGACCCGCGCGGCGGTGGTGATCGAATTCGTGACGGCCGCCCTGACGGCGCTGGGGCTGGGACTGCTGATCGCCGCGCTCGTCATCCGTCTGGTGTACGGCTCGTGGACCAGGACGCAGGCCGTCACCTTCGACCACGAGGGGCACCCCTATCTCCGCTGGCACGACCACCGGTACCGGATCGTCGAGGCGCTGTGGGCCAGCGGCCTCCGGCGGCGGAAGGGTGCGGGGCCACCGCCGCTGCCCGCGGGCGAGGACGTCACCGTCTTCTACCAGGCCCGGAACCCCGCCCAGTGGTCCCTGGAGCAGCCGTACCGGGGCACCCGGGCGCTCGCCGTCGTCGGGCTCGTGTGCGCCGTGCTCGGAACGCTCCTGGGTTTCCTGCCCGGCTGAACCCGCGCAGCCGGTACCGTTGAGGGGTGCAAACCACTCCTGTCGTGAAGGTGCTCGCGGGCTGGCTGCTCGTCCTCATGCTGGTCGGCACGGCCTTCTTCGCGACCGTCTCCCTCCTCAACCGGCAGCTGTACAGCCCGGAGCACCAGGTGGGCCTGTACCTCGACGCGCTGCGTGACGGCGACGGCGGCAAGGCCCTGGGACTGCTCGCCGCCTCGGTCCCGGAGGGCGCCAACCCCGCGCTGCTGGACGGGGAGCCCCTGGAGCAGGCGACCGCGTCGCTCGAGGACGTCACCGTCGGCGACGCCCGCGAGGCCGGCGCGGACCGCGTCGAGGTCGCCGTGACGTACACGCTCGACGGCGTGGAGGCGACCACGGCGTTCACCCTCCAGCGGACCGGCACCGAGTGGGGGCTGTTCAACGTGTGGCAGTTCGAGCCGGGCGTCCTGCCGACCGTCGAGGTGTCGGTGGTCAACAGCGTGGAGGCCACCGTGAACGGTCTCGCCGTCGGGCTGCCGGACGGCAAGGCGTCCCTCGCGTCCTTCTACCCGGCCGCGGTCACGGCGCAGTACGAGGGGAAGTACTTCCAGGCGCCGGAGGGGCACGCGGCGGTCACCGGCCGGGAGGCGCCGCCGCCCCTGGCCCTCGCCACGGAGGCGACGCCGGAACTGACCCGGGCCGTCGACGACCAGCTGCACGCCTTCCTGGACGACTGTGCGCGGCAGACCGTCTTCCAGCCGACGAACTGCCCCTTCAACTACCTCACCAACGAGCGGCTGGCCGGGGACATCGCCTGGTCCATCGAGGAGTACCCGCAGGCGTCCATCACCGCGGGCGACGGCGGCTGGCTGCTGGCGCCGCTGCGCGGGTCCGCCCGCATCGACACGCAGCTCCGGGACTTCTTCTCGGGCGCGGTCCGGGACGTGGCGGAGCCCGTCCCCTTCGAGTTCGACGCCGACCTCACGGTGAGCGGGGACACCGTCACCGTCACGCCCGTCGTGCGCTACTAGGCCCGCTCCCGCATCACGGGATGAGGTGCTCGGCGCGGTAGCGGTCGAACAGGGTGGTGAAGGCGTCCGGCGTCCGGCGGTACCCGGTGAATCCGGCCGCGCGGCTCTTGCCCATGTCGGTGACCACCTCGATGTCCCGTCCGAGGTCGCCGTCGGTGTGCCACCAGGAGGCCATCCTGTCCAGCCGCGGCTCCACGAGGCCGTGGCGTTCCGCGAGCGCGGCCCACTGCCCGTCCCGGCCGGCCATCGCCTGCTCGAGCGGTCGCGGCGCCCCGCTGTACCCTTCCCACTCGACGCCGAAGTAGGCGGCGAGCCGCGGCCACATCCAGCGCCACCGGAAGACGTCGCCGTTGACGATGTTGAAGGCCTCGTCCGCGGCGGCGGGAGCCGTCGCGGCCCACACCATGTGCTCGGCGAGGAGCCCGGCATCGGTCATGTCGGTGAGTCCGTTCCACTGCGTCTCCGACCCGGGGAAGACGAACGGTTCGCCCGCCTCCCGGCAGAGGGTGGCCTGGGTGGCGAGCGTCAGCCCCATGTTCATGGCGTTGCCCACCGCATGGCCGATCACCGTGTGCGCGCGGTGGACCGACCACGTGAAGCCCTGCTCCGCGGCCGCCGCGAACAGCTCGTCCTCCTGCGCGTAGTAGAAGTTCCGCACCGGCAGGCGCGGTTCCTCCTCGTGGAACGGCGTGTCCGGCATCTGTCCGGCCGCGTAGGCCTCGAACGGCCCGAGGTAGTGCTTCAGCCCGGTCATGAGGGCCACGTGGGCCACGTCCTTCCCGCGCAGGGCGAGCAGCAGGTCCCGCAGCATGCCCGCATTGACCTCGATGTTCGCCTCCTCGGTGTCCTGCCGGGACCAGGCGGTGAAGAACACGTGGGTGGGGCGCTCGTCCGCGAGGGCGGCGGACACGGCGTCGGCGGACGTCAGGTCCGCCGACAGCCAGCGGACCCCGTCCCGCTCGGGGCCCGGCCTGCGGGAGAGCGCCAGGACCGCCCAGCCCTCCGAGGTGAGCCGCTCGACGAGCGCCGACCCGGCGATGCCCGTGGCCCCCACCACGAGGGCCGTCCGCTGTGCCTGTCCTGCCGGTCCGTTGCCGTTCGTCACGCTGTACTCCTCGTCGTGGTGCTGCCGGACGTGCCGCGGTCCCCTGCCGGGAGGGTCAGTCCAGGCCGCGCAGGTCGAGCGTCAGGGCGGTGTCGCCGTCGGCGGTGACCGAGACCGGGATGCCCCAGTCCTGCTGGTACAGATGGCATGCCGCGTGGTCGGGGATCTCCCCGCCCGGCTCGCCGTCGCAGGACGCCGCGCGGGCCGTGATGTGCAGGACGCCGTCGCCCGCCTCCGGGGAGAGGACGAGTTCCCGCGTCAGGCCGGTGGACGTACCGCCGCCGGAGACCAGGAGGGACTCCGGGGAGGCGCTGATCTTGAGCTGCGTGGGGTCGCCCCAGCGGTCGTCGAGCTTCTGGCCCCTGGGCGCGGTGAAGCGGACGGTCAGCGCGATGGGCCCGGCGGCCATGGGCGTCTTCGGACGCTGGGTCCGGGACGCGCCCTCGTCGACGGCGAGCGCCTCCTTGGGCAGCGGTACGCGGACCAGCTGGTGCCGGTTGGTCTCGACGACGATCAGCAGCGGGTCCCCGCCGTCGGCCACGGGTGTCATGTCCACGAGCACGTCGGACGGTTCGGACAGGCCGCGCAGCAGCGTGGAGACCTGGCGTGTGGCCGGGTCGTAGCGGCGGACGGCGCCGTTGTAGGTGTCCGCGATGGCGATGGAGCCGTCGGGCAGGGCCGTGACACCGAGCGGGTGCTGCAGGCGCGCCTGGTCGGCGTCGCCGTCGCGGAACCCGAAGTCGAACAGGCCGGTCCCGACCGCCGTCTGCACCTGCACGCGCCTGCGCCCGTCGATCTCGATGAAGGACAGGATGCGCACCGAGGACGTCTCGGAGTCGGCGATCCAGATGCTGCCGTGTGCATCCTCGGCGAGGCCGGAGGACTGGGCGAACCAGGCCGCGGACGCGTCGCCGTCGAGCAGTCCCTCGAGTCCGGTGCCGGCGAGGACCTCGACGGCGTGGCTGCGGGGGTCGTAGCTGAAGATCTGGTGCGTGCCGGCCATGGCGATCACCACGCGGTCGAGCACGGACGAGTAGAGCACGTCCCATGGCGAGGACAGCGACACGTCGAGGGCGTCGGTGCCGAGGTGCGTCTCGGTGAGGCGCGGGGTCTCGCTCTCGGCGCCGACCTCGTAGGCGTTCTCCTGCCGGCCGGTCTTGGTGTGGTTCCCGGCGTCGAGCAGGCGCTGCGTCCCGTTGCCGGCGAGGGTGCGCACCTCGCCGGTGGCGAGGTCCACCCCGCGCAGGCGGTGGTTCACGGAGTCGGCGACGACGACGTCGTACCCGACCTCGGCGGCCAGCCCGGCCGGCAGGAGGGCGAGGCCCTGGGGTTCGTTGAACTCGGCCTCACCGGCCGAGCCGTCCCGGAAGCCCTTGGTCCCGGAGCCGATGGTGCGGCGCACGGTGACGAGGTCCGCCTCGAGCTCGACGAGCCGGTGGTGTCCCGTGTCGCCGGCGAGGAAGGTGCCCGTGGCGGGCAGGGCCAGGAGCTTGCCCGGGAACTTCAGGTCCCCGGCGGTGCTCTCGGCCGGGACGTAGGGGCCGTCCCCGCGGTGCAGGGTGCCCTTGGCCTCGTGCTCGGCCACGAGTTCCTCCACGAGCGAGGTGAGCCCCGCGGCGTGGCCCTCGCCGGAGAGGTGCGCCACGATGTAGCCCTCGGGGTCGATGACCACGAGCGTCGGCCAGGCACGTGCCGTGTAGGCCTGCCACGTGGTGAGCTCCGGGTCGTCCAGCACGGGGTGGTGGATGTCGTAGCGCTCCACGGCGGCGGCGAGCGCCACGGGATCTGCTTCGTGCTCGAACTTCGGGGAGTGCACGCCCACGGTGACGAGGACGTCCGAGTACTGCTCCTCGAGCGGACGCAGTTCATCGAGGACGTGCAGGCAGTTGATGCAGCAGAAGGTCCAGAAATCGAGGATCACGATCTTCCCGCGCAGGTCCTCGAGCTGCAGCTGCTTGCCGCCGGTGTTGAGCCAGTTACGGCCGGTCAGCGCTGAGCCGCGCACCCGGTAGCCGGTGCGCATGGTGGTCTCGGTCATTCGTTCTCCCCTGCAGAGTCTCCTGGTGTCGTGGCCCGCGCCGCGGGCTGCTGCCCCGGCCGGCGGGCTCCGGCGTCGCGTGCGGCGAGGTCGGCGAACATGCTGTTGTAAGCCGTCAGGTCGGCGTCGTTATTCCTGTCCGCCGCACGATCCTTGCGCTTGGTCTCCCGGGCGTCCGACCTGGACCACATGACCGCGACGCCGATCGCGAGCAGGAGCGTCGGGATCTCGCCCACGCCCCACGTCACGGCGCCGCCCAACTGCTGGTCGGCGAGTGCGGAGGCGCCCCACTCACGCCCCATGTTGCCGAACCAGGACGCCTCGAGCAGCGAGGTGGAGCCCATGAGGGTGACGCCGAAGAAGGCGTGGAAGGCCATGGTCGCGAAGAGGAGCAGGATGCGCAGCGGGTAGGGCGCGCGGACCGGGACGGGGTCGGAGCCGATCATCGAGAGCACGAAGACGTACCCGGTGAGGAGGAAGTGCGTGATCATCAGCTCGTGGCCCACGTGCTCGCGGAGGGCGAACCCGAACAGCGGCGAGTAGTAGAACACGATGATCGAGGCGACGAAGTTGCCGGCGGCGACGATCGGGTGCGTGATGATCCTCGACGGCCAGGAGTGCACGATCACGAGGATCCACTCGCGGATGCCGCGTGTGCCGTCGCGTCGGGCGCCGAGCGCCTTGAGGGCCAGTGTGACGGGAGCGCCGAGGACGAGGAACAGCGGCACCACCATGGTGAGCGCCATGTGGTCTATCATGTGGGCGCTGAACAGCACCATGCCGTAGATGGCCGGCGCACCGGACGTGAAGTAGGTGAGCAGGGCCAGGCCCACGAGCCAGCTGGCGAGCTTCAGCGGGGACCACGAATCGCCGCGGCGATGGAGCTTCACCATGCCGAGGACGTAGGCGACGCCGAGGGTCAGGGCGACGGTGATCCACAGCCAGTCGGGCCGCCACTCGCTGAGCCAGCGGGCCGGCGTGGGGTCGGGTGGGAGGTCGTACCCCGTCAGGATGCGGGCGGGACCCGCCTCGGTGGGCAGCTCCTCGGTGCGGGGAGGTGCGGTGCGGCCGAGGGCCCCGGCCACACCGGAGACGGCGGCCATGATCAGGAGCTCCACGGCGATGAGCTGCCACAGCACCCGCCGGGCGGAGAGCTTCGACGCGGCGGTCCCGTCGCCGGCGTCCAGCTGCGGGATGATCCACTGCCGGTGCATCCAGCCGATGCCGCCCAGCAGGAGCGTGGCGATGGTCTTGAAGGTGACCAGCAGCCCCCACTGCGAGCCGAGCTGCGCGAGGTCCGTGATCCGGAGGCTGGCGTTCACCACGCCGGAGGCCACCACGAGGACGAACGCGAAGCCTGCCAGTGCCGAGAAGCGCTTGAGGACGGGCAGCGCCTGCTCGCCCAGCTTGCCGCCGACGACGGCGAGGGAGATGATGCCGCCCACCCACAGGCACACGCCGACCAGGTGCAGGGCGATCGAGTTCACGGCCGCGTTGTGGTCGTCGCCGCTCGCCGAGTGGCCGATCAGCGCCATGGGCAGCAGGTTCAGGAGCGCGAGCACCATGGCCAGCGCGAGCCCGGTCTGGGACCGCACCCCGAAGAGGATCGTGGCCAGGACGGCGGAGACGATGGACGTCACGAGCCAGGCACGGCCGGTGGAGAAATCGGTGAGGAAGGCCGCGAGGCCCTGCGTGTACGTGGGGTCGGTGCTGAGCGGCAGGCCCGCCGCGTCGGAGTAGGTGAAGACCATGACGCCCAGCGCCCCGAGCGTCCAGACGACGGCCGAGACCGAGGCCAGGAGCAGGACACGGGAGAAGGCGGGATGCTCGCCGGCGCCCTCCCGGGGCTTGCGCCCCGTGGCGCCCACCTGACGCGGCAGCATGACGACGGCGAAGACGAGGGCGCCGATGGTACCGGCGGCCGCCGTGTTGTTGAGGACCTTGGCGACGGGCAGGCCCCAGCGCGTCAGGGCGCCCGGGTCACCGAGCTGGCGGGCCGCCGCAGCGCCCGAGAAGAACAGGGCCACCACGAGTGCGGCGAGGACCACGGCGCCGGCGATGACCAGCCATGCGGCCCCGACGGCGCGCTCCGGGGAGGGGCCGGTGAGGGTCTCTCGCGGGTGCTTGGCAGTAGTGGACACATACACCATTCTCTACCCGCAGTAGAAATAGGGCGAATTGCGCGCGGCGTTCCGCCCCGGGCAGAACGGGTGCGGGAACGACGAAGGGCCGCTGCCGGTGCGGCAGCGGCCCTTCGAGGACGCGGACTACTTGGCGGAAGCCTTCAGCTTCGAGCCGGCGGTCAGCTTGACGCTGTGGCCGGCGGCGATCTGGATGGTCTCGCCGGTCTGGGGGTTGCGGCCGGTGCGCGCTGCACGGCTGGTGCGCTCCACGGCGAGCCAGCCGGGGATGGTGATCTTCTCGTCCTTGGCGATGGACTCGGCGAAGACGTCGAACAGCGCGTCGAGGACGCCGTTGACGGCGGCCTGGCTGGTGTCGGCCTTCGCTGCTACCTCGGCAACAAGTTCACTACGGTTTTTAGCCAATTTGGGTCCTCCTGGACGTCATTCTGTGGAACGAGCTTTTCGCGGTATTCGAAAGCCTCTGTCCGAAAATCTATCAGCTTGGACGCCCTGCCCCGCGTGTTTACGCGGCTTTTCGGCCCGAAGAGGGCCGTTTCGGGTCAGTTTCGGCGTCTCCCGCGCGCATCCGTCGCCGAAAAACACAGAAGCCGGCAACCCGAGGGTTGCCGGCTTCTAAGTACCGTGCAGGGGCGTCACGCCCCGGATGCTGTTACCAGCTCGACTTGGTCACGCCGGGCAGCTCGCCCCGGTGCGCCATGTCACGGAAGCGGACACGCGAGATGCCGAACTTCTGGAGCGTGCCGCGGGGGCGCCCGTCGATCTGGTCGCGGTTGCGCAGGCGCACCGGCGAGGCGTTGCGGGGAAGCTTCTGCAGGCCGAGGCGTGCCGCTTCGCGCGCTTCGTCGGTGGCGTTCTCGTCGACGAGGGTCTTCTTGAGCTCGAGGCGCTTGGCCGCGTAGCGCTCGACGATGACCTTGCGCTGCTCGTTGCGAGCAATCTTTGACTTCTTGGCCATGGTTTAGCGCTCCTCTCGGAATTCGACGTGCTTGCGGATCTTGGGGTCGTACTTCATCAGGACCATGCGGTCCGGATCGTTACGACGGTTCTTGCGCGTCACGTAGGTGTAGCCCGTCCCTGCGGTGGACTTCAGCTTGATGATCGGACGTACGTCCTTGTCCTTTGCCATTAGAGCTTCACTCCCCTCGCGAGGATCGACGCGACGACAGCGTCGATGCCGCGGACGTCGATCGTCTTGATGCCGCGGGCGGAGACCTGCAGCGTCACGTTGCGGCGCAGGGAAGGCACGTAGTAGCGCTTCTTCTGAATGTTGGGGTCGAACCGGCGCTTGTTGCGGCGGTGCGAGTGCGAAATGCTGTGTCCAAAGCCGGGCTCGGCTCCGGTCACTTGGCAGTGGGCTGCCATAACTCTCCTCCAGATTAGATGAACGTGACGGAATCACTTGTGGGGCGTCCCGCCACCAGTAATGACACCGTTATTACTGCAGCTTTCCGGAGGTTGGCCTGGCAGGGTGAGAACCTGCCGAAGCGCCTCGCCGCGGGGAAGACGGTGAAGATCGGACGGCGCGGCCTCTCGGCCGGCGCAGCCCTACATTCCAGGTAGTCGCGGGTAGCCGGGCGGACTCCGCTCCGTCCGTGGACGGGTCGGCGTCAGCCACAGCCAAACGCCCTACCATACTACCGGCAGGATCAGGCCTGACCAAAACGGGTCAGTCGCGGGTCTGCCCGTCCCGGTCGACGACGGCGGGCTCGTCCGGCCCGGCCCCCTCGCGCCGGTCCGAGACGACCGCGTCGGAGTCCACGATCGCGTGCCGGACCACGCCGCCCCGGGTGACCCGGACACGGTTGAGGAGCACCGAGTCCTCCACGACGGCACCGGCCTCGACCGTGGCGCCGGAGCCGATGACGCTCCTGCGGACGGTGCCGTGGACCGCGGCGCCCGGCGCGATGAGCGCGTCGGCGACGACGGCTCCCGCGCCGACGAGGGCCGGGGCCAGGTGGGGTGGCTCGGTGAGGATGGGCCACTGCGGATCGGCGAGGTCCAGCCCCCTGCCGTCCACGAGGTCGAGATGCGCGCGGAGGTAGTTGACCGGCGTCCCGAGGTCACGCCAGTACCCGTGGAGCCGGTGCTCCACCACGGCACCCCGCTCCACGAGGTGAGGCACCAGGTGGTGGCCGTAGTCCCCCAGCCCGCCCTCGGCGTCCTGCAGGCTCTCCAGCGTGTCGAGCAGCACCGTCGCGGTGTAGAGGAAGATCTCGGCGGTGACGATGCTCGTGTGCGCCTCCTCCGGCTTGTAGTCGAAGCCCGTCACCCGTCCGTCGTCGCCCACGGACACCACGCCGTGGCTCGTCGCATCCCCGTCGAAGTCGACCGTGACCATCGTCAGGTCCGCGTTCGTCCGCAGGTGCGTGTCGACGACGTCGCGGTAATCCAGCCGATACAGGTGGTCGGAGCTGAGCACCAGGACGAGATCCGGTGCGAAGTCGCGGATGAAGGATGCCTGGCGGAGCAGGCCGTCCGCGTTGCCCTCGGCGAACCCCTCACCCTCGTGCCCGCTGAACGGGGGCAGCACCAGCAGCCCGCCGCGCGTGCGGTCGAGGTCCCAGGGCCGGCCGTTGCGGAGATGGTCGTTGATGGTCTTCGGCTGGTACTGCTCCATGATCCAGACGTCGGAGATCCCGCTGTGGTGGAGGTTCGACAGGGCGACGTCGATGAGCCGGAAGCTGCCGCCGAGGGGCATGGCCGGTTTCGCGCGGTGATCGGTGAGGGCGCCGAGTCGGCCGCCGGCACCGCCGGCCAGGACGATCGCGAGGATGCGTGGCTGATGCCGGAACTGCCCGTGCTGGTCCATGTGGAATCCTGTCCCGGGGCGGCGCCCGATGCTCTGGTGGTGCTGGGCGGGCACGGGTCCCGTGCCCGAGGAGGTGTGGAGGTGCTCGGGAGGTGTGGAGGTCAGGGGGCGTTCGGTCCGGCAGCCGCCACCGCGGCCTCTTCGGCATCCTCGCCGTCGGACAGGATCCAGTGCGCACCGTCCATGCCGCGGAGGATCTTGCGGCCCACCCGCTCGAGGTCGGCGACGTCCTGGCCGTCCAGGGCGTCGAAGACCGTGGCACGGACCTGCGCCACGTGCGACACCGCGAGCTCGGTCAGCATGTCGAAGCCGGCGGGGGTCAGCGACGCCGTCGTCACCCGTCCGTCGGAGGAGGACGGGAGGCGGGACACCCAGCCGCGCCCTTCCAGTTTCTTCACCACGTGGCTGAGGCGCGAGAGCGACGCCGTCGAGCGGGCAGCGAGTTCGCTCATGGGCAGGCGCCGGTCCTCGGACTCGGAGAGCATCGCGAGGACGTGGTAGTCGAAGAGGGTGATGCGTGCCTCCCGGAACAGGTGCGCATCGAGGCTCGCGGGGACGAGGGACGTCAGCGCATACAGGGCCAGCCATGCGCGCCGCTCGTCGGGAGTGAGCCATTGCGCCGCCATCCGCTCATTCTGGCACACCGGTTCCCGGCCGCCGAAAGGGTCCGGGCAGGAGCGGTGCCGGGTTGCGGGGCCCGGGTGCGGGTGCTTGTCGGCGTCGGTCGGTGCACATCGACGCACGGTGTCACTCCCTGGGATCGGGACGCCCATGGCCCGTGGTCCCGCCACCCGTCACCCGTCACCCGTCACCCGTCACCGATCAGCCGGTCAGCCGGTCAGCCGGTCAGCCGGTCAGCCGGTCACGATCTGCGACTCGCCCGGCAGTTCGGTGCCCGTGGCGGTCCGGAAGGCGAGGGGCAGGCCCCGGGCGGTGCCCCACTCGATGCTGTCGGTGACCTGCAGGTGCACGTGGGGCTGGGTGCTGTTGCCCGAGTTCCCGCACTCGGCCAGCTGTCGGCCCGCGGTCACCTGCTCCCCCACCCGGACCCGGAGCGAGCCCCGGCGGAGGTGGGCGACCAGCACGAAGGGGCCGTCCCGCCCGACGGCGATGACGACATGGTTGCCCGCGATCGCCGCTGGCCCGTCGAGGATCCGGCGCCCCTGGCCCGCCAGGTAGGAGAGCAGCGCCGGTTGCGATCTCCGCGCCTCGTGATCCTCCTCGCCGTCGTGCGCCACGACGACGGTGCCGGAGGAGGGCGCGAGGACCGGGGCCCCGAAGCCGAGAAAACGCTCCGGCGCTTCCGTCGCGACGAGCGTGCGCCAGGTGCGGGCGGCCACCCGGCCCTGCGCGTCGACGGGGATGAGGTCGATGGCGTAGGTGGTGCCCATCAGGTGCGTGCCGTGGCTGGGGACCCGGCGGGCCGGGCTGTTGCGCACCCGCAGGGGACCCCGGAGCGGGTACTGCAGCACCACCGGATCCCGGGCGTCCGGCCTGTCGCGGTCCTCAGTCACCGAACACCTGCCAGCAGATGGCGTTGCGGCGTCGCTGGTCCTCCAGGACGAGGCCCTCCAGGTGCTGCGGCAGGCGGGCCCGCTGCCAGTCCCGCTCCGCGATGCCTGCCGCGGCGTCCTGGCCGCGAGGGGCGGCGGCCTGCACGGCCCTGATGGCGTAGGCCGCGGCCCCCAGGTCGTGCTCGGGGACGTGGGGCACGCAGGCGGCCTGGCCGGCGGCGTAGGCGGCGAAGCGCGGAGCGCCCTGCAGCGGCCGCGCGGCACCCATCGCGTGGCCGCCCGATGCGCGGCTGGCCATCATCGGCAGCCCGCCCTCCACCCAGGCACGAGCGGCCTCGACCGCGTGGCGTGGCCGCAGGTCGGTGGGCTCCGCCCCCTCGAAGAGGGGCAGGACGTGCTCGGCGCAGTCAGCCGCCCACAGGGCGAGCAACCGGTGGTCGGCATCCGTGAGGGAGCCGCCCCGCCGTATGGTCACGAGGCGTGGGTCCCGTCGGTCCGGCAAGATCAAGCGTCCTCCCGGGTGGGATGCCACGGCGGCGCCGGCCGCCGTGGCAGGGGTGTCAGGCGGTGACGGACATCCGGTCGGGGTGCACGGGCGTCGGATACTTGGCGGTCAGTTCGTCGCCGGAGGAGACGCCGCGCAGCCGTCGCCCGACCCACGGCTTCAGGTACTCCCGCGCCCACTGCGCGTCCGCCCTCAGCTGCTCGGCCCGCCGGAGGACCGGGCGGGCCTCCAGCTCGGGCAGGTCGATCCGGTGGGAGGCCTTCATGGCCTCGAGCACCCGGGCGGCCATCAGCGTGTGTCCTGCGGCGGACATGTGCATCCGGTCGACGTCCCAGTACCCCCAGTCCTGGAACTCGCGCAGCCGCCAGTAGTCCACGATCGTGGCATCGCGCTTGTCCGCGATCTCGCGGACCCACTCGTTGTAGACCGCCGTGCGCCCACGGGTCTTCCCGAAGACCGCGGAGCCGGCCGCGTCGAAGCCCGTGAACAGGACGACGGCGGCGCCGGCGTCGCGGAGCCGCCCGATGCCGTCGTCGTAGTGCGCCATGAGGGAGTCGATGTCGATCCGCGGCCGCAGGATGTCGTTGGCACCCGCGTAGATCGTGACGACCGTCGGCTGCAGCGCGAGGGCTGCATCGATCTGCTCGTCGAGGATCTGGCGCATCTTCTTGCCGCGGATCGCGAGGTTCGCGTAACCCCAGGAGGGGTCCGCAAGGATGAGTTGCTCGGCCACGCGGTCGGCCCAGCCGCGCACACCGTTGGGGGACGCCGGATCCCAGTCGCCCACCCCTTCGGTGAAGGAATCGCCGAGGGCCACATATCGCTGGGGAAAGTTCACGTCCCAAAGATTACCCTCGGCGCCGGGGACGGCCGGGATAAGCTCGACGGAGCCATCCGTTGACACCCCGCCCGAAGGACACCATGCCCACCGACGTATCACCCGAGCCGACCACAGACACTGTCGCGGACGCCGGATCGGGCGGCCGGCGCGCCGCGCTCATCGTCAATCCGATCAAGGCCACCACCGCCGACGTCGAGGGCGCCGTCCGGCGCATCTCCGCCGAGGACGGCTGGGAGGAACCCCTGGTGATCGAGACCACCGCGGAGGATCCCGGGCACGGCCAGGCGCGCGAGGCGCTCGCCGCCGGGGTGGACCTGGTCATCGCGGCCGGCGGGGACGGCACGGTCCGGTGCGTCGCCGAGGAGCTCGCCGGGACCGGGACCATGATGGCGCTCGTGCCGCTGGGCACCGGGAACCTGCTGGCCCGCAACCTCGACATCGCCGTCGACGACCCCGACGCCGCCGTCGAATCCGCGTTCCGCGGGACCGAGCGCACCATCGACGTCGTGCACGTCACGGTGGACCGAGCCCAGGACGCGCACGTGTTCCTGGTCATGGCCGGTATCGGCTACGACGCCGCCATCATGTCCGATACCCGCGACGACCTGAAGGACAAGGTCGGCTGGCTCGCCTACGTGGATGCGGGGATCAGGAACCTGCCCGGCAGGCCCTCGCGCACCACGATCTCCGTGAACGGGGGCAAGCCCTTCGAACGTCGCCTGCGCAGCGTGATGGGCGGCAACTGCGGGAAGATCATGGGCGGCCTCGAGATCTTCCCCGGCGCCAGGATCGACGACGGCCTCATGGACCTCATGACCGTGGCCCCCAAGGGCAAGCTCGGCTGGCTGGCGGTCGTGGGCAAGCTCGTCGCGCGCGGCAAGGGGAAGAGCAAGGACCCCTCGCTGGAGTACTTCCAGTGCCGGACGGCCGAGATCACGCTCCGCGAACCCCTCGAGGTGCAGCTCGACGGCGACCCCCTCGGCCGCGCGACGCACATGGCGTTCGAGGTCAAGCCCGATTCCCTCCGGCTGCGCATGCCGCTCGGGTACAAGGATCCCGCCGTCGTGAGCGAACCGCTGCCCTGACCGGCGCGGGGCGGCGTCCGGCTACAGCCAGGGCTGCGGGTCGACCTTATCGTCGTTGACCATGACCTCGAAGTGGAGGTGGCACCCGGTGGAGTTGCCCGTGCTGCCGACGGCTCCGATGAGGTCGCCGCGCTCGACGGTGGTGCCGGCCGGCACCGCGAGGGAGCTCATGTGGTTGTAGGTGGTCTTCAGGCCGTCGCCGTGGTCGATCACGATGCGCTGTCCGCCGCCGTAGGCGTGCCAGCCCGAATCGACGACCGTCCCGGCGTCGGCGGCCTCGACGGGTGTCCCGCACGCGCTGGCGTAGTCGAGGCCGGTGTGGAGTTCTGATCCGAAACCGCCCATAGGATCGACCCGGTACCCGAAGGTCGACGCGACCACCGGGTTGTCCACTGGGACACTGAAGGCCTTGCGTTGCTTCGCCGCAGGTGTGAGGGAGCTCGAGAGGGCCCGTGCAGTCGCGATCGCCGGTGCGATGCCCTCGTCGGCGGATCCGGTACTCTCCAGGCCGAAGTCCACGATCGCTCCCGCGGGTGCGGTGACCGCCCGGGCCGCGTCCGACGCGAGGGCGGTCCCGCCCGCTGCGTCGGCGGTGCCCGTCGAGGTGACGGACGGCGCGACGGCGCCCATGAGCAGGCCGGCCGAGGCGAGGACGATGCCGGCCGTGGCCGCGTTGTCGCGCAGGCGGGTGAACGGCGTCGGGCGGTTGCCGGTCCGGATGGCCGTCCGGCGGGTCGCCGGGGGACGCACGCCTGCGGCATGCCCTTCCCGGGACGGCTGGTGCGCCACCGCGGGGGTGTCGCGCACACTGCGGCGTGAGGGCAGCGCGGCGGTGCCCTGCGTGGGCTGCGTACGCTGCGGTGCGGTGTCGGCCGGGACGGGGACGGCAGCCGCAGGGACGGCTTCCACAGGGACGATCTCCGCAGGGACGGCACCCCCGACGGAGGCGACGGCCCGTTCCTGCTCGCGGAGTGCGCGGCGGGTCAGCGGCTCGGCCGGGCGGATCGACGGCTCGGCGGGGCGGACGGTCTGTTCGGCCGGGTGGACGGACGGTTCGGCCGGGCGGATGTCCGGGCGACCGGGATCGGTGGAGGTGCGCTGAGGCTGGGCGCGCAGCGAGCGGCGGGCCGGGAGGTGCGCAGGGAGGTGCTTGACCGCCTGGTGCGGGTGCTCGTCGGACGCACGACGGCGCCCCGGTATAACCGTCTGGGTCACACTGATTGCCTCTCCCACACGCCCGCGAAGTCGGCTGTCGGGTGCGAGCAGGAATGAACTCGGACCCCTCGGCGCGGCCTTCGTCGCGGCGGGACCGCGGGAGAGACCGTGCTGTCGGACTATGCGGGAGGGCTCCACCGGCGAGGTGGTTCGTGCCGCCGGGATGTGGGCCCTCCACCCCTGTCACAGGTTTGTCCAGGCGGTCCGCTGACAGGGTTGGGCGTACGGACCTGAATTCCACGATGGAGCTTTGACTGCTCAAACAGTAGGCGAGGAAAGGCGAAGTTACAATTCCGTTATCCGGCCTGTGGACAATTCATGCAATACTGCATTCCGCCGTCGGCAATCCTGAGGAAATGTACGGCTGAACCTGGGTTCCGGCCGCGGATACTGCTTCGGGACAGCCCGGCGCTCGGGACAGCCCGGCTCTCAGGACAGCTCGGCCCGGCCCTTGCGCCAGTACCCCATGAAGGCGACCTGCTTGCGGTCCACGCCGACATCGCGGACGAGGTAGCGGCGCAGTCCCCGCACCACCGCCGCCTCGCCCGCGATCCAGGCGTAGAAGGGCTGGGTGCCGGGAGGCCGTTCCGGGTTGACGGTCGATTGCACGATCGCCGCCTCGAGCAGTTGGGGGGTCTCCCAGAGGATGGTCCGGTCGATGTCGACCTCCTCCGGCTCGCTGCCTCCGCTGGCACCGGCATTGGGGCCGGAGAGTGAGACCCAACCGGGCACCCGCACCGCGTCCCGGACGGCGGCCTCGAGCAGTTCCCCGTGCGGGCGCTGCCCGCGGGCCAGCCAGGTAATGGAGACCGAGGAGCGCGTCCCGATGCGCTGCATGTCCTGACCCTCCGGCACTTCCAGGAACGCATGTCCGCTGATGTCCTCGGGAAGTGCCTCGAGGATGGCGCTGATCGCCGGGACCGCGGTCTCGTCGCCGGCGAGGAGGACGTGCTGCGCGAGCCCCGGGCTCCACTCGATGCCCCCGTAGGCGCCCGCCGTCGAGCACTGGGCCGCGGAGGAGTTGGGGCCGATGATGCACACCCGGTCGCCGGGCCGGGCCGCTGCGGCCCACTCCGACGCGGGGCCACCGCGGCCGTCGTCGTCGAGGTGCATCACGAAGTCCACGTCGATCTCCGGCTGCGGACCGGCGCAGCGCGAGTCGCGCACGGTGTAGGTGCGCATGGAGCCGCGCTCCTCGGCGTCCATGGCGAGCCACAGCTGGTACCAGCTCGCCGCGGCACCGCCCTGCATCATCCCGGCGATGTCCGGGCAGGCGCGTCCCGCGGACGGGATGATGATCTTGATCCGGAGGTCCAGGGTGTCCCCGGCCACCCCGAACGCCTCGAGGCACGCGCCGCCGAAGGTGATGCGGCGGAAGTTCGCGGTGAGGTCCTGCACGGCGGTGACGACGACGTCGAACGCGAGCACCATGGGCTCGGTGTCCGCGGCGGTCCGGCGGGCGGTCTTCTGGGTCACGTCGGTCATGATGCCTCCACGCGTGCCGGAACGGTGTCCTGCGGGTTGGGTCGGTAGCCCCTCGCCGGCTCGTGGCCGGGAGGGGGTGTCTTGGCTAAAACGGCTGATGGGGCGCCATGGTGCCTGCCGACGGGTACCACCATCGGCGTACCGGACACCGGGTCCTGGATGACGCGGCATTCGAGGTCGAAGACCCCGGTCACCGTCTCCTCGGTGACGACGGCGGACGGCGCCCCTTCGGCGACGATCCGGCCCTCCCGCATGGCGATCAGGTGGTCCGCGTAGCGGGCGGCGAGGTTCAGGTCGTGGAGCACCATGACGACGGTGGTGCCGGAGCGCCGGTTCAGGTCGGTGATGAGGTCCAGCACCTCGATCTGGTGGGTGACGTCCAGGAACGTGGTGGGTTCGTCGAGCAGCAGGATCCCCGTCTGCTGCGCGAGGGCCATGGCGATCCACACGCGCTGGCGCTGGCCGCCGCTCAGTTCGTCCACGGTTCGGTCGGCGAGGGACAGGGTGTCCGTGGCTTCGAGCGCGTCCGCGACGGCGTCGTCGTCCTCGGGTGTCCACTGGCGGAACCAGCCCTGGTGGGGATAGCGGCCACGGCCCACGAGGTCCGCGACGGTGATGCCGTCGGGCGCCACGGGCGTCTGCGGCAGGAGTCCGAGCACCCGGGCGACGGCCTTCGTGGACTGCGTGGAGATGTCCGCCCCGTCGAGCACCACGGTGCCCTCGACGGGCTTGAGCAGGCGTGCGAGGCCGCGCAGCAGCGTCGACTTGCCGCACGCGTTGCCGCCGACGATCACCGTGATCCTGCCGGCGGGCAGCTCGACGGAGAGCCCGTCGACCACGGTGCGCTCACCGTAGGCGAGGGAGATCCCTGCAGCGGACAGCGTGTGCGCGGTTCGCGGGTCGGTCCGAGCGCGTGGAGCCATGGTCAGCCTCCCTGGCCTGAGCGGTTGGCGGTGGCGAGCAGCCACAGCAGGAACGGTGCGCCGAGGGCGCCGGTCAGGACGCCGACGGGCAGCGACGTCCCGGGGATGAGGTTCGCGGCGATGAAATCCGCACCGAGCACGATGACGGCGCCCACGAGGGCCGCCATGGCCGGGGACGGCCGGTTGGCGAGCAGGCGTCGGGCGATGGGCCCGGACAGGAACGCCACGGAGGCGACGGGCCCTGCGGCGGCGGTGGCGACAGCGGCGAGGGCGACGGCCACGGCCATCAGTCCCAGCCGGGAGGCCTCGACGCGGACACCGAGGCCCGCCGCGGCGTCGTCGCCCAGTTCGAGGCCCTTCAGGCTCCGCGAGAGCACTGCCGCAGCGGGGAGCAGCACCACGAGGGCGGCGGCCAGCACGGTCGCGCGGTCCCACGTGCTCGAGTTGAGCGAGCCGCCCAGCCACAGGACGGCTTCGCTCGCCGTGCGGAGGTCGGTGCGGGTGATGAGGAAGCTCACGAGGGCGTGCAGCACTGCGGCGAATCCGATGCCCACGAGGATGAGCCGGTACCCGGCCACTCCCCCGCGCCGGGAGACGAGGTAGATCGCCGCGGCGACCAGCAGCGCACCGAGCAGCGCCGAGACGGACACCGCGGCACCCGCGGCACCGAACAGCACTATCGCCGTCACGGCGGCTGCGCTCGCACCGTAGCTGATGCCGATGATGTCGGGGCTCGCGAGGGGGTTGCGCAGCATCGTCTGGAAGACGGTGCCGGCGATGCCGAACGCCACCCCGATCAGGAGGCCGATCACGGCCCGGGGCAGCTTGTTCTCCAGGACGATGAAGCTCGCTCCCGGGATGTCCGCGCCGCCGAGGATGCGGAAGAAATCGGGGATGGTGACGGTGTAGGAGCCGAGGAGGACGTTGACGGCGAACAGCACGACAACGACGGAGGCCACCATGGCCAGCCGCGTACCCGTGCTCCTGCGGCGACGGGCCCGGCCGGCGGCGAGGCCTACGGCGGGGCGGGGCGCGACGGCGTGGTCGAGCGTGGCGCTCACAGCTGGGCCATCCGCCGGCGCCGCACGAGCCAGATGAAGAAGGGCGCACCCACGACGGCGGTCATGATGCCCACCTGCACCTCGCCCGGCGGGAGGATGATGCGCCCGAGGATGTCCGCCCCGAGCAGCAGCACGGGTCCGAGGAGCGCGGAGAACGGCAGGATCCAGCGGTAGTCGGCGCCGACGACGAGCCGCACCATATGCGGGATGACGAGGCCCACGAAGGCGATCGGCCCGGCCGCGGCCGTGGCGGCACCGCACAGGATCACGACGCCGAGGGCCGTGACGCCGCGGGCCAGGTTCACGTTCTGGCCGAGTCCGCGGGCCACGTCGTCGCCGAGCGCCAGGCTGTTGAGGACCTTGCCGGTGGCGAGGGTCAGCGCGAGGCCGCCGAGGATGAAGGGGGCGACGGCGCCGATGACGTCCCACCCGCGCCCGGACAGCGTGCCGACCTGCCAGAAGCGGAAGGCGTCGAGCGTCTCCTGGCTCGAAACGAGGACCGCGTTGGTGAGGCTGCCCAGGCCCGCGGCCAGGGCTGCCCCCGCGAGGGCGAGCTTGACCGGCGTCGCACCCTCCCGTCCGAGGCTCGCCACAGCATAGACCACGAGGGCCGCCGCGCCGGCTCCGGCGAACGCGCACCAGATGTAGCCGGATGCACCGCTGAGGCCGAAGACGTAGATGCCGACGACGACGGCGAGGGACGCCCCCGCGTTGATGCCGAGGATCCCCGGATCGGCCAGCGGGTTGCGGGCGACACCCTGCAGGGCGGCGCCGGCCGAGGCGAGGGCGGCCCCGACGAGCAGCCCCACGACCGTGCGGGGGACGCGGGAGAGCACCACGGCGTGGTCGCCGTTCGAGGGGTCGAAGGCCGTGACGGCGTCGAGCATGGTGCCGATCCCGACCGAGCGCGCGCCGATGGTGAGGGAGGCGAGGCAGAACACGAGGAGCACCAGCGCCGTGAGGACGAGCTTCACGAGGGTGCGGGGGGTGGAGGATCGACGGCGCGCGGGGAGATCTCCAGCGGCCTGACCAGGGCGCAGGGAGGTGGCCTGGACTGCCATGGTGCCTCCCTCAGACGGGTCGATCGGTCTGAAGTAAGGCTAGCCTACGCTCCGGACAATTAAGAAACGAGTTTGTTCCCTAATCCGGCGCGCGGGACGGACCGACGGAAGGACCCGGCGGCCCGTCGAGGGCCCGTCCGGCCTAGGCTGCGGCCGGCGGCGTGCCGTCCCCGAAGGGCCGCCCGCCGAGCGCTTCACGGCCGTGTGCGGTCGCCCACCGGGCGAGGTCCGGCCCCTTGGGCACGATCCGGGTGGGATTGATGTCCTCCTGGACGATGTAGTAGTGCTGCTTGATCTGCTCGAAGTCGATGGTGTCCCCGAAGCCCGGCGTCTGGAACAGGTCCCTCGCGTAGCCCCACAGGGCGGGCATCTCGGTCAGCTTGTTCCGGTTGCACTTGAAGTGGCCGTGGTAGACGGGATCGAAGCGCACCAGCGTGGTGAACAGGCGGACGTCGGCCTCCGTGATGGTGTCCCCCACGAGGAACCGCTGGGTGGCCAGGCGCTCCTCGAGCCAGTCGAGCGCCGTGAACAGCCTGTCGTAGGCGGCGTCGTAGGCCTCCTGGGAGCCTGCGAATCCGCACCGGTACACACCGTTGTTCACCTCGGTGAAGACCCGCCGGTTCACGGTGTCGATCTCCTCGCGGAGTGACTCCGGGTACAGGTCGGGGGCGCCCTCCCGGTGGAAGTCCTTCCACTCGCTGGAGAAGTCGAGGGTGATCTGGGGGAAGTTGTTGGTCACCACGGCGCCGGTGGTGATGTCCACGACGGCCGGCACGGTGATGCCGCGGGAGTAGTCCGGATCGCGCTTGAAGAAGGCCTCCTGCAGGCGCTCGATGCCGAGGACCGGGTCGCGCCCGTCCGGGTCGAGGTCGAAGGTCCAGGACCGGCTGTCGTGCGTGGGCCCGGGGGTCCCGAGGGAGATCGCATCCTCCAGTCCGAGGAGCCGCCGCACGATGATGGTGCGGTTCGCCCAGGGGCAGGCGCGGGCGGCGATCAGCCGGTAGCGCCCCGCCTCCACCGGGTAGCCGTCGGCGCCGTCGCGGGTGATCCGGGTCTCGATGTACTGGGTGTCCCGCGTGAACTCCGCGCCCGTGGTCACGTAGGACCCCTTGGTGCTGTGCGTGCCGGTCTGCTCGGTGTCGGTCATGGTGCCAGTCTAGGGCGGCACGCAGGAGGCCCGGCCGAAAAGCATGGCCGGGCCTCCTGGCAGGTGCGTCGCGTGGCTACCGCTGGGCGGACTCCCGCTCGTACTTCTCGCGGAGCTCGCGGCCCTCGCGGACGAGCTTGAGTTGCTTCTCGGCCTTCTTGTCCGCGGCCTTGGTGTCGCGCGGCGGGAGCTGGATGGTCTCCTCCGCCTCGATGCCTGCCTGGAGCTGGCGTCCGCGCTCCATCTCGGCGTCGAACTCCACCCCGAACAGGAGTGAGAGGTTCGCGAGCCAGATCCACAGCAGCAGGACGATGACGCCGGCGATCGCGCCGTACGTCTTGTCGTAGCTGCCGAAGTTGGCCACGTAGAAGGAGAACGCCGCGGTGGTGATGGCGAGGACGAGCAGCGCGATGAAACCGCCGAGGCTCATCCAGCGGAACTTGGGCTGCCGGACGTTCGGTGCGCCGTAGTACAGCACGGCGATCATGAGGATCGCGAAGAGCACCACGACCGGCCATTTGGCGATGTTCCAGATGGTCAGGGCGGTCCCGCCCAGCCCGATGGTGTTGCCGACGGCTTCCGCGACGGGCCCGGACAGGACGAGCATGAGGCCCATGGCGACGATCAGGATGAGCACGATCACGGTGATGAGCAGCATCTGGGGGCGGAGCTTGATGAAGCCGCGGCCCTCCTCCACCTCGTAGACGCGGTTCATGGCCCGCGAGAACGCGTTCACATAGCCCGACGCGGACCAGACGGCGCCCACGAGGCCGATGACGAACGTCAGCCCGGCTGCCTGGTTGGAGGCGAGGCCCTCGATCGTCGGCTTGATGGTCTCCAGCGTGTCCGGCGGCGCGAACTGGCCGATGATCTCGAGCACCTGGTTCGTCGTGTTCTGGGCCTGCCCGAACAGTCCGAGCAGCGACAGGAGCGCCAGGATGCCGGGGAAGATCGCGAGGACGGCGTAATACGTCAGCGCCGCTGCGAGGTCGGTGCACTGGTCCTTGCCGAACTCGCTGACCGAGCGCTTGAACACGTACTTCCACGCCGGCTTCTTGACGTCCTTCGGATCGTCCGGCTTGCGGGGATCATCGGGATCCGGCGCGTTCCGCGCCTTTTGACTGGCGTCGCTCGTGGCGTCGCTGCGTACCCTGCTGTTGCTGCTCACGGATACCTTCCGGTCGGGCCCCGGTGGGGCGGGCTGGCGACTGTACGTCTGCTTCAACTGCACCATAAGCTTGCTTAGCAGTCCAGTCTCGATCGGTGCACGCATCGTCAGGTGGCAATATCCGGCTCAGGAGAGAAATCATGCATATCGCAGTCATCGGCGCCACCGGCAATGTCGGCACGGCGGTCCTTTCCCGGCTCCAGCGCGCCGCCGGCGACCGCGAGGCCATCCGGCGCTCCGGTTTCGACACCTCCGAGGACACGGGAGGTATCGCGATCACCGCGATCGCCCGCACCGTGCCGGACACGTCCCGGGCACCGTACGACGGCGTGGACTGGCATGCGATCGACGTCGGCACCGACGAGGGCCGCGAGGCCCTGACCCTCGCACTGGCCGGCGTCGACGCCGTGATCCACCTGGCGTGGGCCATCCAGCCGAACCGTGACGAGGCGGCCATGCACCGGACCAACGTCACCGGGACGGCCAACGCTCTCGCCGCCGCGGGCGCCGCCGGTGTGCGGCAGTTCGTCTGCGCCTCGTCGGTCGGGGCCTACTCCCCCGCGGACAAGGCCACCCGGAAGGACGAGTCCTGGCCCACGGCCGGCATCCCGTCCTCCCACTACAGCCGCCACAAGGCCGAGCAGGAGCGGCTGCTCGACGCGTTCGAGCACGACTTCCCCGAGATCCCGGTGGCACGGCTGCGGCCCGGGCTGATCTTCCAGGGCCCGGCCGGCAGCGAGATCGGGCGCTACTTCCTGGGTCCGCTCGTGCCGAAGGTGCTGCTGGGCGGCCTGCCACTGCCCCTGCTGCCCGTCCCGGCGTCGTTCATCTTCCAGGCGGTGCACGCCGACGACGTCGCGGACGCCTATTGGCGCGTCGTCGCACGGCGTGCCTCCGGTGCCTTCAACATCGCCGCCGAGCCCGAGCTCACCCCGGAGCGTGTCGCCGACCTCCTGGGGGCACGCCGCGTCATCGGTTTCCCGGTGCGCCTCCTGCGATGGATCGTCGGCGCTAGCTGGGGGCTGGGCCTCCAGCGGACGGATCCGGGGTGGATCGACATGGCGTCGCAGAGCCCGGTCATGGACACGTCGAAGGCGCGGACGGTCCTGGGCTGGGAGGCCCGGCACTCCTCCCGCGAGGCGATGGCGGAGGTCCTGGCCGGTCTGCGCGCCGGCAGGGGCCGGGACGGTTCGCCCAAGCTGTACCCGCGCTCGGACACGTAGGCCCGGGCCCCGGCGGGATGCCGGGACGGGTCAGGGGGTGGAGACCCGGGGGGTGTGCTCGTCGGCGGCCAGCGGGATGCCCGCGGGCAACTGGTCCGGCGCGCCGGGCAGGCCGACCGTGAACTCCGCGCCGCCCTCCTCGAGGTTGCGGACGCTGATGGATCCGCCGTGGGCCTCGGCGATGCGCCGGCAGATGGCGAGCCCCAGGCCCGTGCCCGTCGCCTGTCCGATCCCGTTCTCGGAGCGGTGGAACTCCTCGAACACCCGCTCGAGATCGCCCTCGGGGACGCCGATCCCGTTGTCACGGACGTGGATCAGCGTCCTGCCGGTCGAGGCGTCCACGGTGGTCGCCACGGTCACCTCGCCGGTGCCGTCCGTCCTGCCGTACTTCATGGCGTTGCCCACGAGGTTCTCCATGAGCTGCAGGAACAGCCGCTGGTCGGCGTAGACCGGGTCGTGGGCGTCGACCACGAACCGGACCTCGGGGAGTTGCGTGCCCGGCAGGGCGGTCCGCAGGTCGATGATGCCCTCGACCACCTGCCCCACGTCGATCCTCGATGCGGTGAGCCGCTCCTCCTTGGCCAGGCTGTAGGCGAGCAGGTTGCGGATGAGGGTCCTCATGCGCAGGCTCGCCTGCTGGAGCCGCTCGATGCTGGCCTGCCGTTCGGCGAGCGGCAGGTCCGGGTCCTCGAGCAGCTCGAGCCAGCCGTCGAAGACCGTGAGCGGTGTCAGGAGGTCGTGCGCGACGACGGACGCGAAGCGCCCGAGATCACGCTGGTACACGCGCTCGTCCGTCACGTTGCGCAGGACGACCACCGCGCCGCGCTCGCCGGGAAGGGGGACGGCGTCGACCGACAGGTGCATCACCTCGCCCGTACGGTGCACGAGGTCGAGGTCCATGCGCTCCGTGACGGTCCCCTCCAGCGCCCGGGTGAGGGGGTTGTCCCCCTCGTCCAGGGGCTCCCCCCGGGCAGTGGTGACCTCGTAGTCCCGCCGCCAGATCTCACCGGGCTGTGCCGTGCCGGACCCGAGCCAGCGCTCGCTCGCTGCGTTCTGGAAGATCAGTCGACGGTCCGGCCCCGCGACGAGGACGCCGTCGTTCATCCTGCCGATCACGAGGTCCCGGAGGTCCGCGGCCGCCTCCGCCTCCTCCGTGGCGCGGTACAGGCGGGCGATCAACCGGCGCCGCTCGTCCATGCTGAGGGCGAGGACCGCCGAGAGCGAGAAGGCGATGAACATGAAGGACTGGGCGACGTAGGCGGCGGTGACGGGACCCAGTCCCTGGAACGGCCCGAGGCCGCTGAGGGTGAAGAAGACCAGGAAGCCGCCGCTCAGGAGGCCGTGCAGCGTGGCCCACCCCGCGCGGAGACGCAGCCCGGCCCACATGTGGGCGGGGATGGTGATGTAGGCGATCGGCAGGGCGGCGGCGGTGCCGAAGGTGGCGGTGTACAGGACGATCGATACGAGAACCAGCAGGGCGTACTCGGCGCGGCGCGCAGAGGTCAGCTTCGGGTACACCTCGCCGCCGGCCCTGGCCCTGATGCCCGAGGCGATGACGACCCCGAGGGATCCGAGCGCCGTCAGGGACACCGCGTGGCGGACCAGCCAGGGGATGAAGGCATTCACGGGCTCGGCCATGCCGTCCACGGCGCTGCCGGCCACGATGAACAGTGCGCCCACCGAGCAGGAGACGAGGGCCACCATGCCGAGCCGGAGGTAGTCCCCGACGGTCTGCACGGTGAGGCCCGGCACCAGCCGCCGGAAGAGGGAGACGGCGACGGCCGTCTGCGCCATGCTCCCGAAGGCGACCGCGAGCGCGAGCGCGAGGCTGAGACCGGTGGCCAGGTTGACGACGGCGAGGATGGGCAGCGTCGCCACCAGGGCCACGGCGAGATCCCGCCGGGTCCGCGAGGCCCAGAGTCCCCACAGGAAGTTGACACCGGCGGCGGGCCAGACCAGGGCGAGTCCGGAGGACTCGAGGTTGGTGTGGCGGCCGAAGAGCGCGGCGGCGGCGAGCAGGACGGCGAACACCAGGTGGAGCGATACCGGCGGGAGCGCCGCCAGCCTCCGCACGACCCCGTTCATGCCCTTCTCGCCCATCCCCAGTACCCGTTCACCGAAAGCCGTGTCCCGCCGCGATCGGACCAGGACCGGGCGTGCGGCCGGGACCGGCCACCGTTGGACAGCATACTTGGTGCCTCCCCACCACGGGGTGCGCGGCAGGGGGCGGGCACCGGACGTACCCGCCCCCTGCCCGCTCCGGCCCGCGTGGTCGGCCGGCTACCCGAGGGGGCGGCCTGCGGGTCGTGCGGGCGGACTACCCGAGGGTCGCGGTGTCGATGACGAAGCGGTAGCGCACGTCGGAGGACAGCACGCGCTCGTAGGCCTCGTTGATCGCGTCGGCGGCGATGAGTTCGATCTCGGGTGCGATCCCGTGCTCGGCGCAGAAGTCGAGCATCTCCTGGGTCTCGCGGATGCCACCGATCCCCGAGCCGGCGAAGGAGCGCCGCTGGTTGAACAGGGTGAACACGTGCAGGGGAAGCGCGTCCGCCGGCGCTCCCACGTTGACCATGGTCCCGTCGAGGCGGAGCAGCGAGAGGTAGGCGTCCAGGTCGATCTTCGCGCTCACGGTGTTGAGGATGAGGTCGAAGCTGCTCGCGAGCTGCTTGAACGTGTCGGGATCGCTGGTCGCGTAGTAGTGCTCGGCACCGAAGCGCCTGCCGTCGTCCTGCTTGCCCAGGCTCTGCGACAACACGGTGACCTCGGCGCCCATCGCGTGCGCGATCTTGACGGCCATGTGGCCGAGGCCGCCGAGCCCGACGACCGCGACCTTCTTGCCGGGGCCCGCGTTCCAGTGGGCGAGCGGCGAGTAGGTGGTGATCCCGGCGCAGAGCAGCGGTGCGGCCGCCTCGTAGGGGATGGCCTCCGGTACGGACAGGACGAAGTCCTCGACGACCACGATGTGGGTGGAGTAGCCACCCTGGGTGATCGACCCGTCACGGTCCACGCCGGCGTACGTCCCGACGTTCCCGTTCAGGCAGTACTGCTCCTCGCCCTGCCGGCAGTTGGCGCACTCGCGGCACGAGTCGACCATGCAGCCGACACCCACGCGGTCGCCGACCTTGTGCCGGGTCACCTCGGCCCCGGTCTCCTCGACGATCCCGACGATCTCGTGGCCGACGGTCAGCGGGTACTGCTGCGGCCCCCATTCGCCGCGCACGGTGTGGATGTCGGAGTGGCAGACGCCGGCGTAGGCGATCTTGATCAGGACGTCCAGCGGGCCGACGTCACGGCGCTCGATGGTCGTGGGGACGAGCGGCTCGGTGGCGGACGGGGCTGCGTAGGCTTTGACGGTTCTCATGCGGTTCCTCCTGAGGACTGGATGGTCACCGACCTCACGGTAGGGCGTATCGGCCCGCGCCGTGGAATCGCACGGGTGCCCGGCCCGGGCATCGCCCGTGGCCCGCCGATGTGCAGTCCTCCGTCAGGGGGCCCCTGCCGAGGCGAGCCAGAGCCTCGCCTCGGCCGCCGAGTCGAAGAACCTCGTGGGATAGGGCGGTGTGTGGAGCTGCTTGTAATAGGCCGCGATCATCCGGTCACCCTCCACGCCGACGATCGCGAGCGCGGAGACGTCGAGCCGCTCCGCGAACACCTGCAGCGCCTCACGCGTGAGGGACACCATGTTGTTGTTGAGCGCGAGCATCGGCGGACGGCGGGAGGGGTTGAGGGCTGCGGCGGCGGTGACCACGGATTCCGCCGCCTCGGTGGTCACGCTCGTGCCGCGGTCCCACTCGACCACCAGGAGGCCGTCCTCCATCCGGGCCCTGAACGGGTCGGGGTCCACGGCCTGCCGGCTGGTGGTCTCTCCGCCCTCGGCCGTGCCGGTCAGCCAGGCGATCGCCTCGGCCTCGGCCGTGAAGTACCTGCTGGGGGTCGCCGAGCGGTAGTTGAAGGCCGTGAGCACCTTGCCCACCTCGTCGACGCCGACCACGCCGGTCCGCAGGGAACAGGTGTCCTCGATGAGGAGGCGGCGGGCGTCCCGCGTGATCGCGTCGACCAGTCCGATGTTCACCAGGAGCGGCCGTCTGCCCGTGGGCGACGCCGCCGTCACGGCGGCCGTCGTCGCGCGCACGTCGTCCGCCTCGATGGTGACCCCCGCGGCCCAGCGCAGGCGCAGGAAAGCGCCGTCGTCCGTGAGTGTGTAGCGTGAGCGCTCCCCAGCGTGCCCGAGCATCTGCATCCGTTCGAGTCGAGTGAACTTCGATCGTAGGCCCCCTGGACCCCGGCCGCACCACAGCGCGTCCGCGCCGTGGGGTATTCCGGGGGCGCATTGTGGCCCCGGCCGCCTCCGGGGAGGATGGGACGAGCCCGCGAAGAGTGACCGAAGGAGCGTTTCATGGAGTACACGTTCGATGTCCTCGTGATCGGCGGTGGACCCGCCGGCATGGCGGCTGCCACACGCGCCGCCGAACTGGGGGCGCGCGTGGCCGTCGTCGAGCGGTCCGCCCTGGGCGGCACCTGCGTGAACTCCGGGTGCGTGCCGACCCGCGTGCTCGCCAAGACGGCACGACTGTTCCGCGAGGTCCGGACGGCGTACGACTACGGGATCGTGGTGGACAACCCGTCCGTCGACTGGGACAGGACCGTGCAGCGCGTGCGGGCCACCGTGGCCCGCGTGCTCGACGCGAAGGGGTACGGCCCCACCATGGAGCGGCTCGGCATCGAGCTCATCGAGGGCGACGCCGAGCTGACCGGTGAGCACTCCGTCGTCGTGGCCGGCCGTGAGGTGAGCGCCGCCTCGATCATCCTGTGCATCGGGGGAAGCGGCCGGCGCCTGCCCATCGAGGGCGCCGAGCACGCCGTCCTGCCGCACGAGGTGCTCGGTCTCGAGCGCCTCCCCGGCACCGTGGCGATCATCGGCGCCGGCCACACCGGCGCGCAGATGACCACCATCTTCGACGCCCTGGGCTCGGAGGTCCTCCTGCTGGATCTCGCGCCGCGCATCCTCATGACCGAGGACGACGACGTCGCCGCCGCCGTCACGGCCGCCTTCCTCGGCAAGGGCGTGCAGGTGGAGACCGGCATCGGAGGGGTGGACGGCATCCGCAGGGGGGACGGAGGGCTGGATCTCACCTGGCAGCAGGACGGCGCGGCGCGCTCGCGGACGGTCGACGCCGTCATCATGGCTGCGGGCTGGCCCGCGAATCTTCCCGGTCTGGGTCTCGAGGCGGCCGGCGTCGTGACCGCCCGGTCCTTCATCCCCGTCGACGAGTACCTGCGCTCGAACGTCCCGCACATCTTCGTGGCCGGTGACGCCAACGGCAGCAGCATGCTCGTGCAGGCGGCGGTCTTCGAGGGCGAGACGGCAGCCGAGAACGCGGTCCTGGGCGCCACGCGCACCACGCCGCACCACCTCCTGCCCGAGGGCGGCTTCACGGATCCGGACTACGCCGGCGTCGGGCTCACGGAGACCAGGGCGAGGGAGCGGGACGCCGAGTGCCTCGCGGTCACAGTGCCCTATGCCGCCGTCGAACGCCCGATCATCGACGACCGCGAGCAGGGCTTCCTCAAGCTCGTGATCGACCGGCGTCGGGAGCTGATCCTCGGGGCGCACGCGGTCGGGGAGAACGCCGTGGAGGTGATCACGGCCGTGGCGTCCGCGATGGCGGCCGGCACCGACCTCGCGACCCTCGCCCGGGTGAAGTTCGCCTATCCCACCTACAGCGCGGTCATCGGGCACGCGGCACGGTCGGCCCTGCGCAGCTAGCCGCACGCACGGCGCCCGGCCACCCGGGCGCAGTGCGCAGTGCGCGGTGCAGGACAGCCGGAGGCGCAGGACCGCCGGAGGCGCGGCATCCACCGGAAGGAGCACTCGGAGCACACCTGTCGACCCCACGGACCGCGCTGCTACAGTGGCTGTCACCCCAAGGGCAGGTCTCTCATTCCCCACCACTTCCCCACCACTTCCCCACCACCTCTCAGGGAGACGACGGCGATGACCGACAGGAAATTCAGCGCGACGGAAGAATCGACGAGCAGGCACCCGCAGGACTGGGGGCGCGCCATGGCGGTCGCCATCTGCCGCCTCGCGGACATGGCGCGGGAGGCCGGGGATCCCGTGCACCACGAGGCGCTGATCGGTGAGGACCTCCACCTCTTCGTGGAGGACACGGAGCACGGCGTGAGCATCACGATGTCCTGGACACCCCGGGAGCAGGGCACGCTGCCGCCGGCACCCGCCACGCAGGGGGCCTGCGAGGAGGCGGTCGATGACGGCGCCGCCGAGCACAGCGCTGCCGGGCAGCGGTTCGATCCGACCGGAGGCAGCACCGCAGGGCTCGGCCAGTAGTTCCGCAACCGGCGGCCCGCCACGACGCTTGATAAGCATACTTATGATGTGCGGGGTAGGGTGGCAAGGAATCACCGAGCCAACCAGCGGAGGCCAGCATGAGTGAACGCCCTGATCCCTCGAACGCGGGAAACCCCGACCCTGTCGAGAACAACATCACCGGCCTGGAGCCGGGTGGTGGGGTGCCGCCGGGCGAGACGCCGCCCGCGGAAGCCAGCACGGCGTGGCAGCAGCAGGGGCATGCGGACGAGGAGACACCGTCGAAGGGCCGCCAGGGACTCTGGCTCGTCGTCATCGGCATCGTGGTGCTGCTGTTCCTGCTCTACTTCGTCGGCTACATCGTGGGCATCATCGACCTGTTCTAGCCGGTGCGGCAACGACGGAAGCCCCCGACCGCATCAGCGGTCGGGGGCTTCCGTCACTCCTGTCGGCGTTCTAGGACGCGTCGGCGCCGTCCCGGAGCCTGTAGTAGTCGATCAGGGCCGATTCCTCCGCGGCGGAGAGCTCGATGCTGCTGGCCGCGCTCGGGGCATCCGAGATCTGGCTCTTCGTCCACGCGAGGTGGAGGTCGTCGCCCTCGAAGTGGGAGTTCGCGAGGGGCACGTAGTGCTTGCGCGAGTTCAGCAGCCCGAGGGAGACGGTGATCCACGCCGGGATACCGGACTCCTTCTCGAGGTGCACGTCGTTCACGTCGCCGAGCTTCTTGCCGTTGCTGTCCCAGGCCGTCGCCGCCTGGAGCTTGCTGATTTCCGACTGTGCCATCGGGTTCCCTTCGTAGGACGAGATGTCGGTCCGCCTCCCATTCCAGCCCAGATACGACCGGAGGGCAATCGGATCCGGCGTCAGGCCTTGTCCGCGGCCTCGCCGAGCATCGGCAGGAAGCGGTCGAGGGCCCAGACGAGGCTCAGCGGGTTGGCGGCCGAGATGGAGAGGGTGAGGGTGTTGTCGCTGTCCGCCACGAGCGCCCCGCGCCGGACGGCCGGGATCTGGCCGAGCAGCGGGTCGCTCGCGATGGCTTCCTTGGTGGCCTCGTCCGGCACCCAGGTGACGAAGATGTCGGAGTCGAGCTCGTCGGCGCGCTCGGAGGACCACGGGATGAAGAACTCCTCGGAGTCCTTCGTGTTCTCGGTGATCACGTCGGCCTGGACCATGCCGAGCTGCGTCAGGAACCGCGGGCGGTTGTCCTCCGCCGTGTAGACGCTGACACCCTCGGCGCTGCCCGGCGCGAGGGTGCCGTAGATGAAGGTCTTGCCCTCGAGCTGCGGGTACTCGGCGGCGGCGTCCTCGATGGTCTGCTCCGTCCGGGCCACCAGCTGCTCGGCGTCGTCGGCGAGGCCGAGGGCCGTGCCGATCATGCGCGTGGAGTCCTGCCAGCCGGTGCCGTAGGCGACCTCGGGGTAGGCGACGACCGGTGCGATCTTGCTCAGGGTGTCGTAGTCCTCCTTGGGAGAGCCCCGAGTAGGCGGCGAGGATGACGTCGGGGTCGGTCGCGGCGATGTCGTCGAAGGCGATGCCGTCGGCCTCGGAGTACTGCGCGGGGGCGTTCTCGGTCCCGATGGCGGCACCGAGCTCCTCGAGCTTCGCATCCTTCCAGGGGGTGGACTGGTTCTCGTTGCCGCCGTAGGTGTCCGCCGGCATGCCCACGGGGACGACGCCGAGGGCGAGCGACACATCCGCGTTCACCCAGGACACCGTGGCCACGCGCTCGGGCTTCTCGGTGAGGGTGGTCTCGCCGAACGCGTGCTCGATCGTGACGGGGAACGCGCCGGCATCCGCCGTGGCGCTGCTGCCACCGGTGGCCGAGGTGCCGCCGTCGGCGGGACCGGTGGAGCAGGCGGACAGCGAGAGGACGGCGACGGCGGCTGCGGCGATCAGGCCGCGCAGGCGTGAGGGGGCCATGAGGCTCCTTGGCTTCTATGGGGCGTGCGTGGCCTCGCTCGAGGTCTCCGCGTGAGTAGAAGTAAGGCTAGCCTAAGGGTCTCCGGATTAGGAAATGGTTTTGTTGCGTAATCGGTGCGCCCGCCGCACCTACCGTGCCTCCCGCGCCTTCCGCGTCTCCCGGTCGTTGGCCTTCTGGAGCTCCGTCACGAGCTCTGCCTTGGACATGCGCGAGCGGCCCGGGACGTCGAGCTTCTTCGCGAGGTCGTAGAGGTGCTGCTTCGAGGAGTTGGCGTCCGCGCCGCCGGCCGTCGGCCGGGCGTCCGCCCGGTCCCCGGCCGCCTGCTCGTCCGAGGGGCCCTTGGCCTCCTTGGGCTCCCAGTGGTCCCCCACCTTCTCGAAGCCGTGCTTGAGGGAGGCGAACGCCGTGCGGCGGGCGCGCTCGCCGTCGCCGCCGTACTGCTCCTCGGCGGAGTCGAGGGTCGCGGCGAACGTGTCCTGGGCCTTCCCGTCGGAGCGCTGCAGCGTGCTCGGCAGCGTCTCCGCCTTGACCTTGCCGTCCTTGGTGAAGCGGGACATCGGCTGCATCCTTCCGGGCGTCTGGACGCCGCCCCTGCTGGGACGGCCGGGTCTGTACGAGCACGCTACCGCAGGCGGCAGGGCTCGTTCGAGCGGATTCCGCCGCCCGCACCCGGTCGTCGGGGCGGTATCGGGCAGGGTGCGCTCAGGCGAGGGACGCCAGGTAGCGTACGAGCTCCCGCGGTGCGGACGTCGGGGCCACGGCCTCGACGGCGGCGTTGTAGTTGGTGTTCGTGTTGACGTCGTAGGTCAGCACCCGGCCGTCCGCCGTCTCGATGAACTCGATGCCGCACACCTCCAGGGCGTTGCGCCGTGCGAATTCCTCGAACTGCGCGATCACGGGGTGGTCGAACCCCTCGCGGAGACTGAAGAGCTGCTGGTCGGGCTCGGGGGCGATCGTGGCGCCGGGCGGCATGATGGGCCGGCCGGTCTCGGGATCGATCGCGCAGGCGTCGGCGGGGCACAGCTGGAAGCCGCCGCGTGCGGTGTCGGCCTTGATGGCGTAGACGAACTTTCCACCCACTATCTCGGCCCGGGTGATGAAGGGCTCGGCGGCCTGGATGAAGTCCTGCACCAGGGTGATGCCGTCCTGCGGCTCCTCGAACTCCGGCGAGCCCACGTAGTCGGCCAGTTCCTCGTGCGAGTCGAACTTCCGCACCCCCAGGCCCTTGCCGCCCTGGTTGTGCTTGAGGATGAACGGCGCCTCGAAACCCTCGGCGGCCTCGAGGATCCGGTCCCGTCCGACGGCGGCCACCGTGCGGGGGGTCTCGATCCCGGCTGCCTTCAGTGCGGTGAGCTGGTCCACCTTGCTCATCTCGAGTTCGAGCACCCGCCGGCCGTTGACCGTCCGGCGCCCGTGGGCCTCGAGCCAGGACAGCACGGACCGCGCGTAGTCCTTCGACAGGGCGTGGTCCCGGGTGTGGGCGGAGGCGCTGATCCGTGACCAGAAGATACCTTCCGGCGGCGTCGAATCGAGGTCCAGCACCCCGTCCGTGAGCAGCCATTCGACCACCTCGACGCCTTCGGCCTCGAAGGCGCGGGCGAAGGGCGGGAACCATTCCGGGTTCTCGTGCAGGGCGTAGACCGTGGTCACGGGGGTCCTTCCGACGAAGAGGATGGGTCTGGCGGCATAACCCGTGCGCCCGGGCACCTATTCCGGGGCGGCCTGCTGAGGCGGGCCGGGAGCCGCGCCGGTGGGCCGCCGGGGAGGAGGGGCGCCGACCGCCCTCACAGGACGTTCACAGGGAACTCGGTGTCCGGCCCCGTAGGCTTGTACGGGTCCGTTGTCCGGCGGGCGGCCTGAACCTGACAGCGAAGCGAGAGTAGTTCCCGTGCGAAAAGCAGTTGCGATCATTCTTCCCCTGATGCTGGGGCTCACCGCCTGTGGCGGGTTGACGACGGAGAGCCTGACCAAGGAGATCTACTCGGCTTCCGCCGGCCGGTCGGCGGGGGCGGCGGGGGTGTTCGATTCGGTGACGGTGTCCGGGGGGTCGGATGAGGAGGCGCCGACGGTGGAGTTCGAGTCTCCCCTGGATACCAGTGCCGCGGCGGCGAAGACGGTCGCCGAGGGTGAGGGTGAGCAGATCCAGGAGGGTCAGCAGATCCGGGTGCAGTTGGTGGCCCTGAACGCCGAGGACGGGTCGGTGCTCGGTGACACCTACAGTCAGGGCCAGCCGCAGGTGCTGCCCCTGGATGATGCGTTCAAGAGCGAGTTCCCCGAATTGTTCGAGGTCCTGACCGGTACGAAGGTCGGGGCGCAGGTCGCGTTCGTCGCGCCCGCCCCGCCGGCGGCGGAGGGTGCCCCGGAGACCCCGGAGCAGGTCCTGGTGCTGAAGGTGATCTCGGCCGAGCAGCCGCCGCCGGAGCCGGAGGTCCTCTCGCCCGAGGACGTCAAGGGCCTGGACGAGGAGGGCCGCCTGCCGACGTTCGCGTTCGATGACAAGGGCGCCCCGGAGGTCACGATCCCGGACAACGACCCGTCCGAGGATCTCGTCGTGAAGGTCCTGGAGGAGGGCGACGGGGAGGAGATCGCCGAGAGCGATACGATCACCGCGAACTACACGGGGTGGACGTACGCCGATGGGCAGAAGTTCGATTCCAGCTTCGATCGGGGGGAGCCGGCGAGTTTCCCGCTGAACGGGGTGATCACGGGCTGGACGAAGGGCCTGGCCGGGCAGAAGGTCGGTTCCAAGGTGATGCTGGTGATCCCCGAGCCGTGGGCGTACCCCAACGCCGGGCAGGGCCAGCCCTCGGGCACCCTGGTCTTCTACGTCGAGATCGTCTCCAAGGACGCCGCCAAGTAACCCCACCCCGCTCCGGGTGTGTCCGATGAGTTCCACCGCCGGGCGCCGTCTACAGTTCGATCCGAGGACCCCCGGCACGCACCCGTGCCGGGGCAGGACCGTCCGCCATCTGCACCCGGGAGAGCCATGCGCACACTGATCGTCACCGAATTCATCTCGCTCGACGGCGTCATCGACTCGCCGGGCGGCGGCGACCACCCGCATGCCGGCTGGACCTTCAAGGACATCGAGTTCGACGAGGCGGCGTACGAGATCAAGGGCCGTGAGCAGGAGCAGGCCACCGCCATGCTGCTCGGACGCGTGAGCTACGACGAGTTCGCGCCCGTCTGGCCCACCATGGACGAGTTCGCCGAGTACAACGCCATGCCGAAGTACGTCGTCTCCAGCACCCTCACCGACCCCGGCTGGAACAACACCACGGTCCTGCGGTCCCTCGACGACGTCGCCCGGCTCAAGCAGGAGGACGGCGGAGCCATCCTCCTGCAGGGCAGCGGCACCCTGGCGAGGAACCTCGCCGCGGCGGGCCTCGTGGACCGGTACCACCTGCTCGTCTTCCCGGTGCTGCTCGGATCCGGCAAACGACTGTTCGACGATGCGCCGCAGGCGGCCCGGACGCGGCTGGATCTCGTGGAGAACGCCGTGTACCCGAACGGCATCTCGCTGGCCGTGTACGACGTCGTCCGCTGACCGGAGGTCGGGTCCGGCCGGCTACTGGCCGATGAAGATGCCGTTGCCCGGGCCCAGGGGCAGGTCGAGATAGAAGAACACCGTCAGGATGGCGACCCAGGCGAGCCAGAACGGCACCACGAACGGGAGCATCCGTGCCATCAGCGTGCCGAGGCCGGCGTCGGGCTCGTACTTCCGCAGCATGGTCAGCAGCACGATCATGTAGGGGTTCAGGGGCGTGATGACCTGGGTGGCCGAGTCACCGACCCGGAACGCACCCTGGATGAAGGCCGGCTCGTAGCCGAGCAGCGCGAACAGCGGCACGAAGACCGAGGCCATGAGCGTCCACATCGAGGATCCCGAGATGATGAACAGGTTCAGCACGGATGCCAGCAGGATGAACGCGAGGACTGCCGGGTACCCGGTCAGCCCGATGCTCTCCAACGCCCCGGCGCCCGCGACGGCGATCCAGGAACCGATCCCGGACCAGTTGAACAGCGCGATGAACTGGCCGAGGATGAACGCGAGGACCAGGAAGCCGGCCATGTCCTTGATCGCCTCGCCCATGACACGGGGCACGTCGCGTCCCGTGGTGATGGTGCCGACGACCCGCCCGTACACGAGCCCCGGGATCGTGAAGAGCAGGAAGACGATGAAGACGATCGAGCTCAGCAGCGGCGAGCGCGGTAGGAAGCCGCCCGTCTCGTTCCGCCAGGGCGAGTCCGGCAGGAGCACGGCCACCAGGATCACCAGCGCCACGACGACGCCCACGATCACCGCCCACCGCAGGCCGCGCGCCTCCTGCGGCTCCAGCTCGGCCTTCAGGACCACGGGTGCGGCGGCGTGCTCGCCGTCCTCCACCACCTCGTCGACGGGCACGTTCTGCCGGGCGAGCCGGGGCTCGAGCACCCTGTCGATGATGAACCCCGCGATAACGATCAGCACGAGCGAGGACGCGATGTTGAAGTAGTAGTTCGAGAGCGGCGTGACGGGTGAGCCGGCGTTGGGCAGGTTCTCCGTGACCGCCGTCGTGATGCCGGCGAACAAAGCGTCGAGGCTCGTGACGAGCAGGTTGGTGGAGTAGCCGGCCCCGGCGGCCGCGAAGCCGCCGAGCAGCCCGGCCACGGGATGCCGCCCGGCCGCCTTGAACACGAGGGCCGCGAGCGGCGGGATGATGACGAAGGCGGAGTCGGACATGACGGAGCCGACGACGCCGACGAAGCCCACGGCGTAGGGCAGCGCCCAGCGCGGGGCCGAGCCGAAGACACGGCGGATCAGGGCCCCGAGCAGGCCGGACTTCTCGGCCACACCGACCGCGAGCAGGATGGGCAGCACCGTGGCGAGCGGCGGGAACCCGAGATAGTTGGCGCCGATGTTCTCCGTCAGCCAGGTCAGGCCCTCGCCCGTGAAGAGGCCCTTGATGACCGTCGCCTCCTCGGCGCCGGGCACCTGCACGGTGACGTTGCCGAGCGCCATGCCGGTGGTGACGACGGCCGTGATCGCGAACAGGATCAGGAAGAGCATGAACGGGTCGGGCAGTTTGTTGCCCACCCTCTCCACGCCCGTGAGGAACCGGTCCGTCAGTCCCGGGCGGGGTGCTGCAGTGGTCGACATGCGTTCTCCTTGGCGGTCGGTGCTGCGGAAGCTGCGGGTGGTCCGGCTGCCGGTACGGCAGGCACCGGGCGCCCGGGTGGGGCCGGCAGGGTGGGTCAGGAGAAGTAGGCCGGCACGTCGATCGCGCCGCCCTGCCGCTCGAACTCCTCGTGTACGGCCGCCTGCAGGGACGTGTCGGCGAGATAGTCGAGCGCGGTGAGCGCCAGGCCGACGGCGCCGTCCAGTGCTCCCTGCTCGGCGGCGGCGCTCCTGGCGGCCTCGGCGAATCCGCGGGTGTGCAGCGCCGTGGACGGTTCCGCGATGCGGATCAGGGGGTGGATGCCCGGCACGCGGTAGCTCACATTCCCGAAGTCGGTCGACGCCGCGAGGGTCTCCGAGACCACGCCGAGCGGGAGCGGGGAGCGGCCCCGCCGCTGCTGCGCCGCGACCCAGCGGCCGGTCAGCGCGCCGTTGGTGCGGATGGGCAGCGACGGCGGGTGCTCGTCCCACTGCAGCTCCACGCCCGTCCCGGTCATCAGGGCGGCTCCGCGGGCGACGTCCTCGAGGCGTGCGCTCAGGTCCTTCAGGGTCGCCGGCTGCTGGGAGCGGGCGTAGAGCTTCATCACGGCGCGGCCGGGGATGATGTTGGGGCTCTGACCGCCCTCGGTGATGTTCGTGTGGACCCGGTCCGACGGCGGCAGCTGCTGGCGGAGCAGGCCGATGCCCTGGTAGGCGAGGTTGGCGGCGTCGAGCGCGTTCCGGCCCATGAACGGCTGGGCGGATGCGTGCGCCTCGACCCCGGTGAAGGTGATCGTGAGCAGCCTCCGCCCGAGCCACACCTGGTCGGCGAGGTCGTAGCCGTAGGGGTGCACCATGATCGCGGCGTCGACGTCGTCGAACGCTCCGTTGCGGGCCAGGACCTCCTTGCCCGAATGCCCTTCCTCGGCCGGGGTCCCGAGGAACACGACGCGGCCGGGCAGCCGGTCGGCCACCGCTGCCAGGGCGAGGAACGCGCCGAGGCCGGCCGCCGCGATGACATTGTGTCCGCAGGCATGACCGATGCCTGGGAGGGCGTCGTACTCGGCGAGGACCGCGATGGTCGGGCCCGCTGCCGCGTCCCCCGCCTCCGCGCGCACCGACGTCTCCACCCCGTGCACGCCGAGGCGGGCGTCGATGCCGTGCCGCGTGAGTTCCTGGTGCAGGAGCATGGCACTGTCGTGCTCCTCGAACGCTGTCTCGGGATGGGCGTGCAACTGCTGCACCACGTGTCGGAGTCGCTCCGCGACGGCCTCCACGCCGCGTTCGACGTCGTCGGCCAACGCGGACGGCGCTCCGTCGAACGGCGACGGGGCCGGCACCGCATCGGCGAGGAGCCTCTGCGTCCTCTCGTCGATGGATTGCAGGTACGAGGTGTCCGGCGGTGTGGGATGGGCCATTCGAGTAGCCTAAGCAACGATCAGCAGGCTGCGCACTCCCGAACCGCCATACCGGGCGGCGCAAGGGCCCTGATCGCCGAAAGATAACCTTCCCGAAATATCCCGGCAACACCGCTCCCGAATCATGGAGGAAGCCGCCCGCCAGTCTCAGCGGGCGCACCCTGGACCACCAAGGAGCACCCATGACCGCCATCGCCGCCCCCGGTACCGCCCGCGTCCTCGACCTCGGTGCGCTCAGCACCGGAACCGTCGTCGAGGCCCGACGGAAGAACGAGGTGCACTACCGCGGGTGCGTCGAGGACACCGCGCCCGGTCTCGGTGTCGTGTGGATCCGCGACGACCTGGCCGGGCACCGCGCCCTCCTCCACCTCGACGACTACAGCATCTGGCACGTGGCCGCCTGACCCGGGGCGTTCCCTGCCCTCCTAGACTGGAGGGATGACTGCAACCCTCGTGGCGAAGGACCTGTCCGGGGGCCACGCCCACCGCACCCTCTTCTCGAAACTCGACCTCACCGTCGCACCCGGGGACGTCGTCGGCGTCGTGGGCGCCAACGGCGCGGGCAAGACGACGCTCCTGCGGCTCCTCGCGGGGGCGGACACTCCGATCGCCGGCACCGTCCGCACCACGCCGCCCGGCGCCTTCGTGGGGTGGCTGCCGCAGGAGCACGAGCGCCTCGACGGCGAGACGGTGGCCGCCTACATCGGGCGCCGCACCGGCACGACGACGGCGACGACCGCCATGGAGGACGCGGCGGCGGCCCTGGGCAGCGGGACGAAGGGCGCCGACGACGCCTACGCGGTGGCCCTCGACCACTGGATGGCATCCGGTGCCGTGGACCTCGAGGACCGCATGCCGTCCGTGCTGGCGGATGTCGCCGGGGGCGTGGACCCCGCGTCCCCCACCACGGCGCTCTCGGGGGGCCAGCTCGCCCGGGTGGCCCTGGCCGCCCTGCTGCTCAGCCGCTTCGACGTCGTGCTCCTCGACGAACCGACCAACGACCTGGACCTCGCCGGCCTCGAACGCCTGGAGTCGTTCATCCAGAACCTGCGCGGCGGCGTCGTCCTCGTGTCCCACGACCGCGAGTTCCTCGCCCGCTGCGTCACCACCGTCGTCGAACTCGATCTCGCACAGAACAGGGTGGCGGTGTACGACGGCGGCTACGACGCCTTCCTCGAGGAGCGGGCCGTCGCGCGGCGCCATGCGCGCGAGGCGTACGAGGAGTACGCGGAGAAGAAGCAGGACCTCGTGGGGCGGGCGCGGACGCAGCGGGAGTGGAGCTCCCAGGGCGTCCGCAACGCGATGAAGAAGAGCCCGGACAACGACAAGATCCGCCGCAAGGCCAGCATGGAGTCGTCCGAGAAGCAGGCCCAGAAGGTCCGCCAGATGGAGTCGCGCATCGCGCGGCTGGACGAGGTCGAGGAGCCGCGCAAGGAATGGCAGCTGCAGTTCACCATCGGTGCGGCACCGCGGTCGAGCTCCGTCGTCGCCACCCTGAACAACGCCTCGGCCACCCAGGGCGGTTTCACGCTCGGGCCGGTCTCGCTGCAGGTCACCGCCGGTGAGCGCATCGGGATCACGGGCCCCAACGGTGCGGGGAAGTCGACGCTGCTGCGCCTCCTGCTCGGCCACCAGCAGCCCGACGACGGTATCGCCGCGCTCGGCCCGAGCGTCGCGGTCGGCGAGATCGACCAGGCACGCGGGCAGCTCGACGACGCCCTCCCCCTCGGTACGGCCTTCGAGGCGCTCGTGCCGGAGCTGTCGCAGGGCGAGGTGCGGACCCTGCTCGCCAAGTTCGGGCTCAAGGCGGACCAGGTGCGCTCCCTCGTCGGCGCCCTCTCCCCCGGGGAACGGACGCGCGCGGGGCTGGCCCTGCTGCAGGCGCGCGGCGTGAACCTCCTCGTCCTCGACGAGCCGACCAACCATCTCGACCTGCCGGCGATCGAGCAGCTCGAGGACGCCCTCGAGTCCTACACGGGGACCCTGCTGCTCGTCACACACGACCGCCGGCTGCTGGAGAACGTGCGCCTCGACAGGCGCTGGAGCGTGGAGCGGGGCCGGGTCACCACCGGGTGACGCCCGGTCCGCGGAGCGGCGCCGGACGGACCCGGCGCCGTTCCGTGACACCATGGACGGTGGGGCGGGGACCTGCCGCCTCCCGGACGATGGGTGCCGTACCCGGTGTGCGACAAGACGGCCCAGGGAGAGAATCATGGCCTGGATCATCCTCGTCGTCTCCGGAGTCCTCGAAGCCGTCTGGGCCACGGCCCTCGGCAAGTCCGAAGGCTTCAGCAGACTCGCGCCCACGATCGTGTTCGGCGTCGCCATCATCGCGAGCATGGCCGGCCTCGCCTACGCCATGCGGACCCTGCCCGTCGGGACGGCCTACGCCGTCTGGGTGGGGATCGGCGCGGCCCTCACCGTCATCTATGCGATGGCCACCGGCACCGAGCCCGCCTCGCTGCTGAAAATCGTGTTCCTGCTCATGATCGTCGGCGGCGTCATCGGGCTGAAGCTCATCCACTGACGGCCGTGTCCGGACCCGCCCGGACGCCGGCCAGTCCCTGGACGGACGCCGCGAGGACCCGCAGGGACCGGGCATCCGCCATGGAGAACCCGCGGGGCCGGACCGCGACGACGCACAGGGCGCCGATGCGCCAGCCACCCGGCCCGAGCACGGGATACCCCGCATAGAAACGGACGTGGGGAGCGCCGGCCACCAGGGGATCCGATGACACCCGGGGGTCGTGCAGCGCGTCGGTGACGATGAACGGCCCGGGGCCGTCGATGGTCTGGAGGCAGAAGTACGCATCACGCGGGTCGGCCTGTCCCATCGTTCCGGCAGCCGAGGTGACGACCTGGTCCCGCCGCGCGACGAGGGCGAGCGTGGAGGCGCACCCCGGGAAGCGGCGCGCCGCCTCGGCGGTGATGGCATCGAGTTGCACCGCGTTGGCACCGCGCAGGAACCCGGCCCGCTCGAGCGATTCGACCGCGCAGGGCCTCCGCCCTGGCCGCGCCGACGAGGGGGCGGATCAGGTCCGCCGGGAGCACCTCCGACTCCCGGTAGGACCCGAAGGCCCCCGCACCCTGCCAGAGCGGATCACCGCGCTGGGGCGACCGGCCCGGGGATCCCTGCCGCTCCTCGACGAGGAGGTTCACGGCGCGCGAGACCAGGTCGCGGTCGGCACGCCGGGCGGGGAACAGGCCGTTCAGGTAGCCGTCCACCAGGAGGCCTTCGCCGGTCCCGCCGAGGCCCACGTAGACGACCCACACCTCGAACGGATCCACGCCCGCCTCGACGAGGACCTGCCGGGTCAACCACTGCTGGGGAATTGCCTTCACTGCGAAACCGCCCTCGTCGGCGCCAGTACTGACCGGGATTCGGTGCGGCCGCCGGCCCGGATGTGTCGGCCCCGCCGGTTTCCCCGGTTTCCCCGGTTTCCCCGGACGGGCTTGAGGTACGGCGGGGACATTGCGTCAAAACTGAGCCGGGGCAACCGGTTCAGTTGAACTGCGCTTGGGAGTATCGGTGCAGGCTCAGGTGGGCCGCGACGAGGAGTTGATGGCATGCAGAACGACGACACCCTGACGGCGATGGACTTCGCCGGACTGTCCGTGTACGAGACCTGGATGCACTACTGCGCGATGGGCGGCCCCAGCCACTACTTCGAGTTCGACGCGTACCTCCACGGCCTGTCCACGCTCGATACCGAGGACGCCGATCTCGTGTCGCAGGCCGTCAACGAACTCATCGACGACGTCCTCCCCCTCGAGGAGGCGACGCTCTGCCGCGCCCCCTACTCCTGGCGCCCGACGGCGGACACCAGCGCCCTCCTGCTGCACGCGGAGGACGACGTGGACGTGTCGTCCCGGCTCCCGGTGCCGGACCTGGTGCCGGATCTGGTGCCGGACCTGGTGCCGGACCTGGTGGCACCCCACACGGCAGCCACCTTCGGCTCCCGCTTCCTGGCCGGACTCGACGTCAGCGCCCTGACCGGCCGGCCGGGCATCCCCCTGCCGCCCGGCGCACCCGTCGAACTGCTCGGTGAGATCCTCGACAGCCGCGTCGTCGGCCGCGCCGTGTCGCGCAACCGCCAGTAGCCCTACCGGCCCGGTTCCCGCTCGAGTGCGGCGTCGTGCTCGGCGTGCGCCCTGCGGATCATCTCCATGAACACCGTCTCGTCGCGGATCAGGCGCTTGTACTTCTCGGGGAGCCTCTTGAGGTCCTCCTCCTCGGCGCACAGCCTGGCGAAGATCTTCTCGCGCTCGGCGATGTCCGTCTCGTAGGTGAGGTCGAGGTACTCGGCCGCGTGGCGTTTCGCGCCGGAGATCGCGTTCTTCGCCTTGCCCTTGGGGCTGAGGACGGACGCCAGGACGGTCACGACCAGCACCCCGAGGATCACCGTGAGCGAGAGCCCCGTGCTGATCTCCACGACCTTCACGTGCTCGCCGTCGTTGATGAACGGCAGGTTGTTCTCGTGCAGCGCATGCAGGATGAGCTTCACACCGATGAACCCGAGGATCACGGCCAGGCCGTAGGAGAGGTAGATGAGGCGGTCCAGCAGCCCGTCGATGAGGAAGAACAGCTGCCGCAGGCCCATCAGGGAGAAGGCCGTCGCCGTGAACACGATGAACGTGTTCTGCGTCAGGCCGAAGATCGCCGGGATGGAATCGAGGGCGAACAGGATGTCGGTGGCGCCGATCGCCACCATGACCAGCAGCATGGGCGTCAGGACGCGCTTGCCGTCCACGACGGTGAACAGCTTGTCGCCGTCGTAGTGCTCGGACGCCGGGAGAAACCGCTTGGCGAGCCGGATGATGAGGCTCTCGCCCTCGTCGTCGTGCCCGGGCTTGAGCAGGTGGCCGGCGGTGATCAGCAGGATCAGGCCGAAGATGTAGAACACCCACGCGAAGCTGTTGATCAGCGCCGCGCCGAGGAAGATGAAGCCGGTCCGGGCGATGAGCGAGAAGACGATGCCGAAGAGCAGCACCTTCTGCTGGTCCGCGCGCGGTACCTTGAAGCTCGACATGATGATGAGGAACACGAACAGGTTGTCGACGGACAGGGCCTTCTCCGTGACGTAGCCGGCGAAGTACTCGGTCCCCATGGTGGGGCCCCCGAAGACCAGCACACCGACGCCGAACAGGAGCGCGATGCCCACGTAGATCGAGGACCAGACGGCCGACTCGCGGAGGGTCGGCGTGTGCGCCTTGCGGACGTGGAAGAAGAAGTCGAACAGCAGCAGGCCCGCGATACCGATCACCGTGGCGGTCCAGACGTAGAGCGGTACTTCCATGCTGCAGGTCTCCTCGGATCGTGTGCCGGCCCAGGTCCATGATGCGCGTCCTCCATTGTGCCCTGCCGCCCCTGCGCGCCCCTAGACTGGCGCCACCCGCACCACAGTGATGAAGGGAAGCCATGAGCCCGATGATGCGCGCCGCGGTGCTCCGCACCGCCGAACTGCCCGCTCCCTACGCAGGAAGCACCCCCCTCTCCCTGGAGACGGTTCCCGTCCCCGAGCCGCGGGCGGGCGAGGTGCTCGTGGGGATCGCCCGGGCCAGCCTCTGCCACTCGGACCTGTCCGTCATCAACGGCTCCCGGATCCGCCCGCTGCCGATGGCCCTCGGACACGAGGCCGCGGGCGTCGTCGAACGGGTGGGCGACGCCGTAGAGGGCGTCCGGGTCGGCGATCACGTGGTCCTCGTGTTCGTCCCTGCGTGCGGCTCCTGCCGTGCGTGCTCGGCGGGCCGCCCCGCGCTCTGCTACCGCGGCGCGGAGTCGAACGGCAGCGGCGACCTCCTGCACGGGCCCGCCGTCCTCGGGACCACCGGCGGCGAGCGCATCAACCACCACCTCGGTGTCTCCGCCTTCGCGGACTACGCGGTCGTGGCCCGGGAGTCGGTGGTGGTGATCGACGACGACGTACCGTTCGACATCGCCGCCCTGTTCGGCTGTGCCGCCCTGACCGGGATCGGGGCGGTACTGAACACCGCGGCGGTGCAGGAAGGACAGTCCGTCGTCGTGTTCGGCCTGGGCGCGGTGGGGCTGATGGCGGTGATGGCCGCAGCACAGGTGCCCGGCACCACCGTGATCGCCGTCGACCCCCTGCCCTCGAAGCAGGAGCTGGGCCGGCGCTGCGGCGCGCAGCACGCGGGCGCGCCGGAGGACGCCGCCGCGCTGGTCCAGGATGCGACGGACGGCGGGGCCGACGTCGTGATCGAGGCCGTGGGCAGCACGCGGGTCATGGAGGCAGGCCTGCAGCTCCTCGCCCGCGGCGGCGCGCTGGTGTCGGTCGGCCTCCCGCACCCGGACCAGCAGCTGACCACGCAGGCGCTCCAGTTCGCCGGCCTGGGGCGCCGGCTGCTCGGCTCCTACATGGGCGACGCCGTCCCCGAGCGGGACATCCCCGCGTACCTCGACCTCTGGCGGCAGGGGCGCCTGCCCGTCGACCTGCTCCACACCGACACGCGCCCGCTCGCCGACCTGAACGAGAGCCTCGACGCGCTGGCGGAGGGCCGCGTGGTCCGGAGGCTCTTCACGCTGGACTAGGGCCGCAGGCCGTTCGCGGGCGAATCGGAAGCATGCTTACCATGTGGGCGGCACGTCTATCCGAAGGAGAACGACAATGCAACAACGCACACTCGGCGGTACCCCGGTCAGCGCCCTCGGCCTGGGCGGGATGCCCATGTCCATCGAGGGGCGCCCCGACGAGGACCGCTCCATCCGCACCATCCACGCCGCGCTCGATGCCGGCGTCACCCTGATCGACACGGCGGACGCCTACCACCGGGACGCCGACGAGGTGGGCCACAACGAGTCGCTCATCGCGAAGGCCCTGGCGAGCTACGGTGCGGACAGCTCCGGCATCCTCGTCGCCACCAAGGGCGGGCACCTGCGCCCCGGCGACGGCTCGTGGACGCTGAACGGAAATCCGGACTACCTCAAGGAGGCGGCCAGGGCGTCGCTGAAGCGGCTCGGCGGGGACGCCATCGACCTCTACCAGTACCACCGCCCGGATCCCGAGGTCCCCTACGAGGACTCCATCGGCGCCCTCAAGGAACTGCTGGACGAGGGTGTGATCCGGATGGCGGGCATCTCCAACGCCACGGTGCACCAGATCAGGAAGGCGAACGAGATCCTCGGCGGCCGGCTGGTCTCCGTGCAGAACCAGTTCTCCCCCGCCTTCCGCTCGAGCGAGGACGAGCTGAGGTACTGCGGCGAGAACGGTATCGCCTTCCTGCCCTGGAGCCCTCTCGGCGGCATCAAGAAGGCCGGTGGCCTCGGGGAGCAGTTCACACCGTTCCAGGAGATCGCGGACAACCACGGTGTCAGCCCACAGCAGGTCTGCCTGGCCTGGGAGCTCGCCCTGGCCCCGACCGTGATCCCCATCCCCGGCGCCTCGCGCCCCGAGAGCATCCAGGACTCCGCCCGCGCCTCGGAGCTCGAGCTCTCGGCCGAGGAGATCGCGACGCTCTCCAGCACCGACTGATCCCGGCCCTCCCGACGCCCGCGCCCCCTTCCCGGAGCGCGGGCGTCCGGCTGCCCGCACCGATCACGCGAGCATCGGGCGCGGCCGGCACTGGACGCGCTAGAACGAGCCGCCGCGCTGGTCGATCGCCACGGCGCGGACGGGCGCTCCGTCCGCGCCGGCGAGGGCCAGCGGGAGCACCGAGACCAGCGGGCGTTCCCAGTCCACCGCGGCGAGGTTCGTGAGATTCTCGACGATGACCCCGCCCGCCCCGAGGAACGCGGTGTGGAACGGCAGGTTGCCGCCGTTCCGCAGGGTGGAGTCGGGGTTGAGCGTGTCGACGCCCACCACCGTGATCCCGGCCGCCAGCAGCGCTTCGGCCACCTCCACCGCGAGGACCGGATGTTCGAGGTAGCGGGGCGAGCCGAAGTGCTCGGACCAGCCGGTCCGGAACAGCACCATGGCGATCCCGGCCAGATCCTGCAGCTGATCGGCGACCGCCTCCCAGCTGATCACCGCGTGCGGGTCCGGGGATCCGCACTGCACGATCCGCGCCGCGCCCACGAGCCGCGCGAGGTCGATGCCGTCCACCGAATCGCCCCCGAGGATGGAGTGGAGGGGTGCGTCGAGGTGCGTGCCGGTGTGCGACCCGGCATGGAGGGACGCCACCTGGTAGCCGTCGTGGGCGACGGTCGCCACCGTGGTCACGGTGACCTCCGGATCGCCGGGGTACACCTGCATCCCCGTGCGGATCGGCTGGGAGAGATCAGTGATCCGCATGGGCCCTCCGCGTGTCGGGGAGGTCCAGGAGGTGGACGTGCGGGCGCCGCGTCCGGTCGATCCGCCGGGTCGCCGCCGCCCAGCCGAGGTACAGCAGGGCGGAGAGCACGAAGGTGGGGATGGTGGCACCGATCGGGCTGGGCATCACGTAGGTCAGGAGCAGGGATGCGCCGGCGCCGATGAGCCACACCAGGACGGCCGCCACGTTGACGCCGCCGGTGTACCAGTACTGGCCGCCCCGGCCCTGCAGGATGTCCCTGCCGTAGTGGCGGGAGCGCACGAGGTAGTAGTCCACGATCATGATGGCGAACACCGGGATGAACATGGCGCCGATGACCGTGAGGAAGGCCGTGAACCGGTCGAGGAGGGCCAGCCAGGTGGAGCCGAGGATCGAGACCGCCCCGAGGACGATCGCCGTCGGCAGGAACGTGACGCGCCGTGAGGGCACCATGTTCACCACGGAGGCCACCATGCCGTAGACCACCATGGTGTTGGTGGCCATGACGGACAGGAAGATCACGACGGCGAGCGGCGCCCCGAAGGCTGCGACGATCACGGTGGGATCGAACGGCACGGCTTCCCCGCCCTCGAGCACCACGTAGCCGATGGCGGTGGCGCCCAGGGTCATGGCGAGCACGGTGGACAGCGTGTATCCGATGCCGGATCCGATCATCCCTGCCGCCTGCGTGCGGGCGAGGCGGTTGAACTCGGCCGACAGGACGGTCCAGGAGATCGCGGTCGCGATGACGACGTCGAGGGCGGCGACGGGGCTCCAGCCGGCTGCGACGTCCTGCGGGATGGCCGAGAAGTCGGCGGGACCGTGGGCGAGGAACGCGGTGGTGAAGATGTACGCCATGAACGCGAGGATCACGAGGGCGAGCCACGGTTCCACGCGCGCGATCCCCGCGTGGCCGAAGATGGCCAGGCAGACGACGAGCAGCTGGCACAGGACGGAGAAGAGGACGGGGCTCGAGAAGCCGGTGGCCTGCTCCACGAGGAAGTTCACGGTGACGCCCGCGAGCATCGCCTGCACCCAGCTCCACCCCATCAGGGTCACCACGTTCGCGGCGACCGGGAGGAAGGATCCGCGGAGCCCGAAGGACCCCTTGGTGAGGGACATCGTGGGGAGCCCGGTCCGGGTGCCCATGTTGCCGACCAGCACGAGGACGGACCCGCCGATCAGCGTTCCCAGGACGATCATGCCGATGGCGAGGCCCCAGTCGATGCCGGGGACGAACAGCGTGCCGGTCAGCAGCGTCGTGACGACCAGGTTCGCGGCCAGCCAGATCATCCCCATGCGCGCGGTTCCGAGGGTCCCCCGGAGGGGGCCGTACCCGTCGGAGTTCGTGTCGAGGCGGTTCGCCAGGCGCCGGAAGGCCGAGCCGGAGGTGGTGGAGGTCATGGCGTGTTCCCTTCCGGGGCTTCGGCGGGGACGGGGCTGAGGTGCTCGTGGACGGCCTTCAGGGCGGTGCCGGAGCGGCGGAACACGATCGTCTCGCGCTCGCGGGTCGTGTCGGAGGCGCCGTCCAGCGCGGTGGTGGTCCGGACGTCGTGGGTGAACACGGCCGTGTCACCGAGGAGCTGGACCCGCGGGTTGCTGCTGTTGCACTCGGTCACCCGCCAGCCGTCGGCGATCCAGCCGTCCCAGAGCCGCTCGTAGTCGGCCCTGTTGTCCAGCCGGCGCTGCTCCGTGTGGAACACGAAGGTCGCGTCCTCGGCGAAGGAGTCGAAATAGGCGCGCGTGTCCGTGGCGCGGAAGGCCGCGACCAGGGCGGTCGCCGCCTCGAGGACGTCGTCGTCCGTCAGATTCTCGTCAGGCATGGAGCCCTCTCATCTCTTGAGTTGCCCCCCAGTCAACATTTGTTGTCTGGTGATCATGAGTGATGCCGAGCACAAAAGTCAACGGGCGCACGTCCATGACGGCTCCCGCGCCGTGGCGGGCGGGCGCGCCGCCACCGGCGCGGTGCCTCCGGTCGGCGTTGCTAGGGTTGCTGCATGTCCTCGAACCCCGTCGCCCTCATCACCGGCGCGTCCCGCGGCATCGGCCGTGCCATCGCCGACGAGCTCGCCTCCACGCACCACCTGCTCCTCGGCGGCCGGGACCTGACCGCCCTGGCGGAGCTGTCGTCGTCGTTCCCGTCCGCGGAACCGTTCGCGGCGGAGCTGCGCGATGCCGGCCAGGTGGCGGCCGCCGTCGCCGGGATCCCGCGGGTCGACGTCCTGGTCCACTCCGCGGGGGTCCTGCGCATGGGGTCCGTGGCGGAGCTGTCCGACGACGCCTGGCGTGAGAGCTTCGAGGTCAACGTCTTCGCGGTCGCGGCGCTGACGCGCGCTCTCCTGCCGGCCCTGCGCGTCGCCCACGGCCAGGTGATCACCATCAACAGCGGGTCGGGCTTCACCTCGGGTGCTGGGTCGGCCGTGTACAGCGGCACGAAGTTCGCCCTGCGCGCCTTCACGGACGCCCTGCGGGACGAGGAGCGTCCGAACGGTGTGCGGGTGAGCTCCATCCATCCCGGCCGGGTCGCCACGGACATGCAGGAGGAACTGCACGCCTGGGAGGGCAGGGACTACCGGCCCGGGGCGTGGATCCAGCCCGGTCAGGTGGCCAAGGCCGTCCGGCTCGCCGTCGACGCCACCCCGGAATCGACCATCGAGTCCCTCAGCATCCGCCCGTCGGGCATCACGCTGGCCTGACCCGTCTGACCCGTCTGACCCGCCCCGGTTCCCGCCTGCCGCTCGGCAGGGCTGCGGGGCTCAGCTGATGCAGAGGCAGAACGGGTGGCGTGCGGGGTCGAGGAAGACGCGGAACGTGGTGCCGGGCTGATATTCGTGCTTGACGGCGCCGAGGGCGATCACGGCTGCCTCGGCCTCGTCGAGATCGTCCACCATCAGGTCGAGGTGCGCCTGCTGGGGCCTCTCGCCGGACGGCCACTCCGGCGCCGTGTAGTGCTCCACCTTCTGGAAGCACAGGCTCTGGCCGTTGTCGGCCCGGATCTCCGCCCAGTCGTCCTCCACGTCGCTGGTCCAGCCCAGCATCTCGCCGTAGAAGGCCGCGAGCACGGCCGGGTCGGGGCAGTCCAGGACAGTGGTGGGGAATCTCGCGATCGTCATGGGTGCGAATCTAGCCCCGATTGCGGACAACCGCGGTCCTCGGGCGTCTGCGGAGCCCCCAGCAGGGGCGGAAGCGTGTCCGGCTCCGTCGGACTCGGCGCCCCGGGGGTCGGCGAGCGTGACCCACCGGAGGTCCCCGTCACCCCGGCGCCCGATGAGGTGGCCCCGGCCGCCAGGAGGCGATCGGCCCCGGCGTCGAGGTCAGGAGCGGTGGACCACGCGGGGCCGCCCGAACTGCGTCTGCACCCCCGGCGAGAACAGGACGGACTCGGGTGGACCCTCGACGTGGATACCCGCCGCGGCCAGCAGCCCGTCGTCGAGCTCCGTCAGCGTGGCGGGCCGGAGCGGCCACGGACTGTGTGTGTTGGGGATGTAGAGGGTGCGGCGTCCGAACGTGCTGTGCAGCCCGAAGCGGGCCGTGAGCTCCAGCGACAGCGTGTCCTCCGCCGTCACCCCGGTCGCCGGGCGCACGGCGAAGCGGGAGGTGGCCTGGTGCCCGTACCGTTCGACGGCGTACCCGTAGTCACGCCGTGCGCCCTCGCCGCGCGCCAGCGGTACGCACCTCGACCAGACGTACGGGATGCCGCCGGCCCGTGCGGCCAGCACGACGGCGAGGCGGGAGGCGTCGAGGGTCACGAAGACGACGCCTCGGGTGCCGTCCGGACCGCGCGAGTAGAGGCGCACGTTGATCTCGGTGAAGGATCCGACGTAGGGCACGGGAAGGCCCCTGCCCAGCCCGGCTCCCACCATCCGGAAGCCGATCAGGCCGACCCACGAGGAGCCGTCCACCTCGTCCGGCACCACGCCCGGCGGCATGTAGGCGGCGACCGCACGGGCGTCCACGCGCCAGTGCAGGAACACCGCGTCCCCCCAGAACTGGTCCATGATGACGGGACGCGGCAGGTCGGGTGCGAGGTGCCGTTCCGGGTCCCGGCCGTCGGCCCTCATGGGCGCCGCCCGGTCGTCGCACCGCGCGAGGTCGACGGCGGCCGTGACACGCCCCTAGAACGCATAGCGGATCCGGCAGTAGGGCAGCTCCGAGGCGGCGATGCGGAGGAACTCGTCGAGGTAGCCGCGCTTGTCGTAGGCGATGTAGCGCACGTTCGTGAAGCCGTTCTGGGAGCGCTTGGTCTCCTGGAGGTCCGGCCGCCACAGGATCTCCTCGGCCTGGGGGTGCCACCCCAGGTTGACCTCGTGCAGCTGCTGGTTGTGGGTCAGGAAGATGACCTCGGCCGCGAGCTGCTGCTTCGCCGCCGGGGACAGGGCGGCGTCGAGCCGGCGGAAGAGCTCACGCCAGTCCTCCTGCCAGCCCGGCGTGATGATCACGGGTGAGAAGTTGACGTGCACCTCGTAGCCGGCCTCCACGAAGTCGTTGATCGCCGCGATCCGCTCGCCGACCGGGGTGGTCCGCACGTCCACGACCCTGGCGAGCCGCTCGGGCATGAGGGAGAAGCGCACGCGCGTGCGTTCCTGCGGGTCCCACGCGAGCATGTCCCGGTTCACGTACTTGGTCGCGAAGGAGAGCTTCGCGGTGGGCAGGTCGCGGTAGAGGTCCACGAGGTCCCGGACGTTGTCGCTGACGAGCGCGTCCACGGAGCAGTCGCTGTTCTCCCCGATGTCGTACACCCACGCGTGCTCGTCGCACTGGTTGGGTTCGAGTTTGATGCCCTGGCGGGTCACGTGGCGCTCGAGGTAGCCGCTGATCTGGTCGATGTTCGCGAAGACCGTGATGGGGTTGCTGTAGCCCTTGTGGCGGGGGACGTAGCAGTACGCGCAGGCCATGGCGCAGCCGTTCGCGGTGGACGGGGCGATGAAGTCCGCGGACCGGCCGTTGGGTTTGGCGGTGAGGCTCTTCTTCACGCCGATGACCAGCGCCTCGGTCTTGATGCGGACCCAGCGGCGCACATTCGCCTCGTGGCCGCTGAGTTCGGGGATCCGCCAGTGGCTGGCGACCTCGACGACGTCCGCGTCGGGCCATCGCGCGATGATCTCCTGGCCGCGGGGGAGCTCGGCGGCGGCCGGTTCCACGTAGATCCGGCTGATCTGGAGGAGCTTGCTGGCCTGGAGCATACGACCCTTCGACGGTGCGGCAGTCCCCCGAGCGTATCGAACCGCACCGACACTTCTGGGCCGCCGGATTCCGCCCTACAGTGAGGGGACGGGGCCGGACGTGCGCCGGGAAAGGCGGTCGGTGATGGCCGGACTCCGCACACAGCCCACGGAGCACGACCCCGCGGCCTTCATCGGCACCGTGACGCATCCGACGCGCCGCAGCGACGCCGAGGCGCTGCTCGCCCTGATGGGCCGGGTGACGGGTGAACCCGCGGTGATGTGGGGGCCGTCGATGATCGGCTTCGGGCAGTACCACTACCGGTACGCCTCGGGCCACGAGGGTGACGCCCTGGCCGTCGGCTTCTCCCCGCGAGCGTCCGCGCAGGCCCTCTACGGGCTGCTCGCGGCCCCCGAGGCCGAACTGCTGCTGCCACGCCTCGGCCGGCATCGTCGCGGCGCCGGATGCCTGTACGTCACGACCCTCGCTTCCGTGGACCTCGGCGTCCTCGAGGAACTCGTGCGGTGCGGCCACGAGTTCCTGGTGACGGAGAGGTTCACCCCGACGGATGCGACCTGACCGCGCGCCCGGGACGGCGGGGCGTCGTGCCGCCGACCGCCGGTCGGTCGTCGTCGATCTCGGGGACCACGAGGCGTCGGGCAGTCCCCAGGGTGCCCCCGGTGCGCGCAGTACCCCCGGTGCGCGCTGCGTCCCCGGCGCCCCCGATGGTCCCGGCTCCACGGACACCGGCGTCACAGCAGCCACGGACACCGCGGACGCCGACGCCGAGCGGGCGCGCCGTCGCCGTACGGCCTGTCTCGCGGCCGGCGTCGTGGCGCTCCTGGTCGTCGCCGCGAACCTGGCACCCCGCGGGGACGGCCCGCCCCCACTCGGGAAGGCCGCCGAGGTGCAGGACCGCCCCCTCAGTGTGTGCGAGGCCGTGGCCTTCGCCAACCGGACCGGAGAACTGCCCGCGAGACCGGCCGTGCTGCCGGGCCGCGCGAACGGCTACTTCGCCGTCACCGATCCCGCCGGCCGCGCCACGACGGTCGTGGGCCTGACCTACCAGGACGGCACCATCTCGCTCTGCCGTCCTGTCCGGGAGGCCGGGACCGGCAGCCCCGCACCCGGGCAGTACGAGCTGCCGCTGCTCCGCAGGGGCGACACCTACGCGTACGAACCGGGCCCGTCGGGCCTGGCACTCGTCGGCGAGCGGTCGGCCGACGGCACGATCGTCCGCGGCGCGCCCGCGTCCTGGGTGGCGCCGGCCCGCCCGCGCCATTCGCCGGCGAGGATGCCGTAGGCCAGCCCGTCCAGCCACCGCCCCGAGCGGTGGAGGGTCGCCGCCCGCGTGCTGGACTCGCGGCGCATGCCCAGCCTCTCCATGAGGTGCCAGGACGGCGTGTTGTCCGCGAAGCACTGCGCCACGACCCGCCGCACGCCGAGGTCCTCGAAACAGAGCCGGAGCAGTTCCGCCGCGGCCTCCGTGGCGAACCCCCGTCCCGTGTATGCGGGGTCGAGCACCCAGCCGATCTCCGCCGTCGTGGCGGTCGCCTGCGCGGCGACCTCCAGCTGGGCCGCCGCGTCCTCGACGGCGAGGTACAGGTCACCGATCAGGACGCCGTCGAGTTCGAGCACGTACGTGACGGCCAGCCGCTCGGGCCGGCGGAGCCGTTCGACGAACGCCTCCTGGTCCGTCGGACGTGTCGGGAGCCACTCGGAGACGACGCCGAGCCGCCGGTAGGCGAAGACGAGCGGGAGATCCGCCGCCGTCGCGGGGCGGATGGTGAGGCGCTCCGTGGTGAGGGGCCAGTGCAGCTCGACGGGTGGGAGGGTCATGGGGCCATCATCACCCGGGGCGGAGGAGAACAGCACAGGACTCGATCAGTAGTACACTAACTATTGGCACCCTAACGGTATGTGGCGAGCGAGCAGGAGAACCGATGGACACGACCCTCGACGACGACCTGCTCCTCGAACGGCAGCTGTGCTTCGCCCTGTCCGTGGCATCGCGGAGTGTGGTGGGCGCGTACCGCCCGGTCCTGGAGCAGCTCGGCCTGACGCACCCGCAGTACCTCGTGATGCTCGCCCTCTGGGAGGAGAGCCCGCGCACCGTCCGCAACGTCGGTCAGGCACTCGCGATGGAATCCGCGACCCTCTCCCCCATGCTGAAGCGGCTCGAGGCCCAGGGGCTGCTCACCCGCACGCGTGTCCCCGGGAACGAGCGTGCCCTCGCCGTCGGACTGACGCCGGCAGGGCGCGCCCTCCGCGCCGAGGCCCACCAGGTGCCCGTCACGATGATGGAACGGCTCGGGCTCACCCGTGAGCAGGTGGAGACCCTGAACGGCGCCATGCACGCCATCATCCGTGCCACGGGGACCGAACTCCCCGGCTCCCGGCACGCCGACCCCGCCCGCACGACACCAGGAGAGACCCCGCAATGAGCAAGAAGGAACCGCTGTCCTCGCGCTTCATGACCGCCACAGGGAAGCTGCGCATGTTCTTCGGGCCGGCCGCCCGCGGCACCACCACGGGCCCGATCGTGTACCTCGACGACGAGGCACAGCGGCGCCGGCAGGAGGAGCTGCAGCAGTGGACGGTGGTGCGGAACCCGGACGGGTCCACCTACCTCACTACCAAGCGGGAGCCGTAGGACGCAGGGTCCGGCCCTCGGCGGGCACCCCGCGGCCCGCCCGACCGGCGGATTTCGGAATTCCTGCGTCGGAAGTGGCGGAAGTGACCCTCGGCGGGTGGCAGACTGTTCTTGACAATGTCGTGTGCCCGTGGCAACTACTGGGCGCTTTCCTGACCCAGCAAAGGTCCCCCATGAGTACACAGTGCCCGTCCGCTCCGACGTCCCCCGACGCGACGGACCGCCCGCTGACCATGCTCCTCGCAGCCGATACCCGCGCCGCGCAGGACGCCGGCGGTGCGGCCGATCAGCTGGCCCTTGAGTCGGCTGAACTCCTCGACACCCTCGAGCAGACCATCGGGCGGCTGGCCCTGGCCCACCGCGCGAGCCTCCCCGACTCCGACGACCGGCGTGCCGACGACGAGGCCTTCGAATGGGTGCAGCAGTCCCTCGAGGACATCGCGGCGACCCTCCGGGGCCTCGCGCTCGGACGGGCCGAGGAGTCCTGGGCGACCCGCACACTGTAAGCACCCGGCCGACGGCCGGCCCGCGCAGGCCGATTCCCTGCACCACGAGCGAGCGGCCGACGGCGTGAGCCGTCGACCGCTCGACCTACCGTCGCGGGCGGACCGCGGACGGCGCGCTCAGGACCCGGTGGGACAGTCCCGTCAGATGGATTGGCGGGCCCGGATGCCCGCCCGGCCCATCGCGTCCGTGTACGCCGACTGGATGTCCTTCAGCCACTGCTCCTGGTTGGCGGGCGTCCCCTTGAACGCACGCTCCCCCGGGGAGCGGACCTCGTAGATCTTGAACCCGCGCTTGGCGATGGCCCGGTTCTCCAGCTTCATGAGCCGACGCGCGGCCTTGTGGGCATCGGCGCCATGGGCCACCAGGGCCGAGGCGCGGGGCACCTGCTGCAGGAACGTGAGCAGCGGCTTCACGCCGTCGGCGATCTGCTCCATGGTCAGCGCCCGCTCCTTGCCCTCCGGCAGGTACCACGGGTAGGCGTTCCAGGGCATTACCGCGTCAGGCTGCAGGCCCACGGCCTCGTAGATCCCCGCCATGCGGATGGAACTCGGGTCGTCGTTCTCGAACGAGACGAAGCCCGAGGGCAACGATGCTCCCGGGCTCGAGAAGAGACTGACGATCTTGCAACCGTCGACGTCGTGGATGGGGTCGATGTAGGGGACCGCCGATCCGGGCTTCGACTCGGCCAGCGTGTCGCACAGCCGGTTCACGTCCTCGATCCGAGGATCGTAGCGTTGTTCCCACTGCTGGTCCCGATAGGTGGGGTCTGCCATGCGCTGTACCAATTCCGCCTCCTCGCGGACGGCGCCAGAGGTGACGCGAACGTGTCCGCAGGATTCCAGCCTACGCCAGTGTGGCACCGGCGTAGGCTGGCCGGGCGCTCACCAGTCGTGGACGGTGCCGTCGGTGAGGCGGTTGTAGGGCAGGTAGGCCTGCTGGTAGGGGAACGACGCCGCGGCCTCCTCGTTGAGCTCGACGCCGAGGCCCGGGGTGTCGCCGGGGTGCAGGTACCCGTCGACGAAGGTCATGGACTGCTCGAACACCGTGTTGGTCTTCGCGCTGTGCTCCATGTACTCCTGGATCCCGAAGTTGTGGATCGCGAGCCCCACGTGGGACTGCGCGGCCAGCCCGACGGGCGAGACGTCGGTGGGCCCGTGGAACCCCGACCGGATCTGGTACTGGGCGGCGTAGTCCATGACCTTCTTCAGCGGCGAGATCCCGCCGAAGTGGGTGGACGCCGCACGGACGTAGTCGATGAGCTGTTCACGGATGAGCGTCTGGAAGTCGAAGACGGTGTTGAACACCTCGCCCACGGCCAGGGGGGTGGTGGTGTGCTGGCGGATCAGCCGGAACGCCTCCTGGTTCTCCGCGGGCGTCACGTCCTCGAGCCAGAACAGGTCATACGGTTCCAGGGACTTCCCGAGCTTCGCGGCCTGGATGGGCGTCATACGGTGGTGGCCGTCGTGCAGCAGGGGCAGTTCGGGGCCGAACTCGTTCCGCACCGCCTCGAAGACGGTGGGCACGTGCCGCAGGTAGGCGCGCGTGTCCCAGTCCTCCTCCGTCGGCTGTGCGCCGCGTCCGGCGGGTTCGAAGTCGTACCGCTCCCCCGTGGCCTGGGCCTGGGCTGCCACCCCGTACAGGGCCTTGATGCCCGGCACCGAGGACTGCACGCGGATGGACTTGTACCCCTCCTCAAGGTGCTGCCGGATCGAGTCGAACAGTTCGGGCAGGTCACGCCCCGACGCGTGCCCGTAGGTGCGCAGCGCCGTCCGTGAGGCACCACCGAGCAGCTGGTACACCGGCATCCCGGCGGCCTTGCCCTTGATGTCCCACAGCGCCATGTCCACCGCCGCGATCGCCGCCATCGTCACAGGGCCCCGCCGCCAGTACGCACTGCGGTAGAGGAACTGCCAGGTGTCCTCGATACGGTGCGGGTCCCGGCCGATCAGCAGCTGCGTCACGTGCTCCGTGAGATAGGACGCCACCGCCAGTTCCCGGCCGTTGAGCGTCGCATCCCCCAGCCCGGTCAGCCCTTCATCGGTGGTGATCTTCAGGGTCACGAAGTTCCGGCTCGGACTCGTGACGATGACGTCTGCGGCGGTGATCTTCATTCGTCCTCCAACGGGTAGTCGACGTAGGCGAAGCGTCTGCTGTCCGGCGCCCAGCTGTTCACGTTCAGTGTGCCCTGTCCACCGAACAGCTCGACGGCGTCCCAGGCGTTCCGGCCGTCGGGATCGGCCACGCGCAGCAGGACGGGCTCGTTGGCCGGGTGGCCCTGCACGCCCGGCGCGTAGCTGAGGTAGACGAGGCTGGCGCCGTCCGGGGCGGGGTGCGGGAACCAGTTGACGCGCTCGTCGGCGGTCAGCTGTTCCGGGTCGGTGCCGTCGGTCCGCATCCGGAACAGCTGCGAGTGCCCGGGCACCTCGGAGGCGCGCTCCGAATTGAAGTAGAGCCACTGTCCGTCCGGGCTGTACTCCACGCCGTCGTGCGGACGGTCCGAGTCGGTGAGCCGGCGCGTGGCGCCGTCCTCGACGTCCACGGCGTAGATGTCGAAGCTCATCCGGCCCTGCCGGCGACGGCACCCGATGTGCACGAGCGTGCCCCCGTCGGGCGAGATGCCGTGCAGGTAGCGCGCCTCGAGGCCGTCGTCGGGCCGGGTGACGCGCAGTGCCTCCCCGCCGTCGAGCGGGACCCGGTACAGGTGCCCGTCCTGCGAGGAGAGATAGAGGAAACGTCCGTCGGCGGAGACCACGTGGTCGTTGTTGGAGTCCGTCACGGCACCCGTGAACACCACCCGCGGCTGGCTGTCCTCCCGCGGCGCGGTCCGGTACAGCAGGCCGTCGCAGTTGAAGAGCAGGCCCCCGCCGTCGGGCGTCCAGTTGGGCGCCTCGATGATGAAGTCCTCGGTCTCGAAGACGCACGCCGAGGACCGCGTGGCGATGTCGAACACCATGAGCCGTGACCGCTGCCCCGGCAGGAGCCGGCGCCACCGGGGGTCTCCCGTCCGGTCCGGCCGGCTGTGCGTCGTACTGCTGTTCCGGTCCACGGTCGTCCTTCCGTGCATCGCCCTGGTCTGTGCCGCGGCTGCCCGCACCGGGCGGGCCACGTTCTCGAGCGGAGTGCTCATCGCTCCTCGGCTACGCCTCGAGGGCGCCGGCCCAGAGGTTGATGTCGGAGTCGACGGCGAATTCGTCGATCGCATGGAGTTCCTGGTCGGTGAAGTCCAGGCGGGCGACGGCGGTGAGGCTGTCCTCCAGCTGGGCCACGCTGGAGGCGCCGATCAGGGCGGAGGTCACCGGGGTGCCCTTGGACTGGTTCCGCAGCACCCATGCGATCGCCAGCTGCGCCAGCGACTGGCCCCGCCCCTCCGCGATCGCGTTCAACCCGCGGATGCGCTCCAGGTTCTCCGCGCTCAGCTGCTCCCGGTCCAGGGACTTGCCGGCAGCGGCCCGGGAGTCCGAGGGCACCCCGTCCAGGTACCGGCCGGTCAGCAGGCCCTGCGCCAGCGGGGAGAACGCGATCGACCCCGCCCCGACCTGCTCGAGGGCCTGGAAGAGGTTCGGGGACCCGTTCTCCGTCCACCGGTTCAGCATCGAGTACGACGGCTGGTGGATCAGCAGCGGCGTACCCAGGTCTGCCAGGATCGCCGCCGCCTCCAGGGTGCGTTCGGGCGAGTACGAGGAGATCCCCGCGTACAGGGCCCGGCCCGAGCGGACCGCGGTGTCCAGGGCCCCCATCGTCTCCTCCAGGGGGGTGTCCGGGTCCGGGCGGTGGCTGTAGAAGATGTCCACGTACTCGAGGCCCATCCGCTCCAGCGACTGGTCGAGGCTCGCCAGCAGGTACTTCCGGGAGCCGAAGTCCCCGTACGGGCCGGGCCACATGCCGTACCCGGCCTTCGTGGAGATGACCAGCTCGTCCCGGAACGGCCGGAAGTCGTCCTTCAGGTGCCGGCCGAAGTTCGTCTCCGCGCTGCCCGCGGGCGGACCGTAGTTGTTCGCGAGGTCGAAGTGCGTGACCCCCAGGTCGAACGCCCTGCGCAGGATGGCGCGCTGCACGTCGAACGCCTTGTCGTCCCCGAAGTTGTGCCACAGTCCCAGCGACACCGCGGGCAGATGCAGGCCGCTGGCGCCCACCCGCCGGTACGGCATCGTCGTGTAACGGTCATCGGCAGGGTGAAAGGTCATCGGTCGTTCTTTCCGTTCGTGGTGGGGCGGGGACGGCAGGGCCGCCGTCGGGCCTGGACGACGGGCGCCACGGAGAAACGCCGTGGCGCCCGTCGGGATCAGGAGAGGGTGGACGCGTACGGGTCCCAGTCCTCGGGCAGCGGTTCGGCGGCGGTCGCCGTGCTGGAGAGCGAGACGAACTCGCCCGTGGCGACGCTCTCGGAGATCGAGACCATGGCGTCGAGGACGTGGTAGGCCATCTCGCCCTGGGCGCGGTGCGGACGGCCCTCGCGCAGGGCGCGGGCCATCTCGAGCACGCCGCTGCCGCGGGTCGAGGTCGCGCCGACCGCGGGGATGATCTCCGGCTCGTCGCTTCCGCGGCGCGTGAGCGTCAGGTCCCCGGTGAAGTTGTTCGGGTCGGGGAACGCGAGCGTCCCCTCCGTACCGGTGACCTCGACGAAGCCGGCGCGCTTGAGCGGCGAGTCGAAGCTGAAGATGCTCTGCGAGGACTCGCCGTTCGCGAACTGGGCGATGGCGCTGACGTGCGAAGGCACTGTGACGTCGAAGACCTCGCCGGCCTTGGGGCCGGAGCCGATGGTCCTGGTCGCGCGGGACGTCGAACCGAAGCCGGCCACCTTGGTGATGGCACCGAAGGTCTGCACGAGAGTGGTCAGGTAGTAGGGCCCGATGTCGAACAGCGGCCCGGCACCCTCCTGGAAGAGGAAGGCGGGGTTCGGGTGCCAGGACTCGGGGCCCGGGGACTGCATCAGGGTCAGCGCCGTGAGGGGCACCCCGATGTCGCCGCGCGCCACGAGGCGGAGCGCTGTCTGCAGGCCCGCGCCGAGGAAGGTGTCCGGGGCGCAGCCGAGGCGCACGCCGGCGGCGTCGGCGGTCTTGAGCAGGCCGATGCCGCTCTCGCGGTCCAGTGAGAAGGGCTTCTCGCTCCAGACGTGCTTGCCCGCGTCGACGGCCGCGGCGGCCACCTCGACATGCGCGGCGGGGATGGTCAGGTTGACGACGATCTCGACATCGGGGTGGTCCAGTGCATCCTGCACCCCGCCGGAGGTCGGTACGCCGAATTCGGCGGCGCGGGCGGCTGCGACCTCCTCGAACATGTCGGCGACGATGTGCACCTTCACGTCGGGGAAGCTCGTCAGGTTCGTGAGGTATTCCTTGCTGATGACCCCGGCGCCGATGACGGCGACGCCGACGGGGCCCGTGCGCTGTGTTCCGATGCTCATTTCTTTCCTTCGTTCAGGTACGCGAGGCTGTCGGCGACGGCGCCGAAGATGTCGCCCTCGAAGTCGTCGAGTTCGACGACGGCCGCTTCCAGCGCGGGGGCTGCGTCGAGCACGTCCCAGACGCGCATGCTGCCGGATCCGACGGCCACCTGCTCCTTGTCGTTCTTGGTGAGCGGGCCGTCCTTGATGTGGACGAAGCGCACACGGTCGCCGAGACGGCGGAGCAGTTCTGCCGGGTCCTCGCCGCCCACGGCGGCCCAGTAGGTGTCCACCTCGAGGACCACCTCGGGGTCGAGGTAGCCGGCGAGGACCTCGAGCGCCGAGGTGCCGTCGATCCGCTCCTCGAGCTCGAACTCGTGGTTGTGGTAGCCGACGGTGATGCCGTATCCGGCACCCTTCTTCGCTGCCGCGTTGAGGGCCTCGGCGGTGGCCCTGATGTCCTCGTCGGTGGTCCAGTGCGAGCGCTCCACGTGGGGGTCGATCACGGTGCCGATGCCGAGTTTCCGGGCGGCCTCGAAGATCTCGTCCTGATCGGCGCGGAGCAGCGGTGCGTGGCCGGACGGGGCGGTCAGCCCGCTCTCCGAGAGGGCGGCCGCGAGCTCGTCGGCGGTGGCCACGAAGTTGTAGGGCTCGACGGCGGTGTAGCCGAGTGCGGCGACGCGCTTGATGGTGCCCGGCAGGTCCTCCCCCAGTGCTGTCCGCAGTGTGTAGAGCTGGAGTGAATACGTCACGGAGAATTCTCCTCGCTGAGAAAATGGGGTTACTGAACCGGTTCAGATACTCACTGAACTTATGGGATATGCCGGAGCGGGTCAAGCAAATCCTGGGGCTATTGTGGAAACCATGGCCAAGGAAACCATTGCGGGTCTGGCAAAGAGGCTGGGCATTTCGAAGGCATCTGTGTCCTATGCCCTCAACGGCCAGCCGGGTGTCAGCGAGCTGACCCGGCGCCGTGTCCTCGACCTCGCCGAGGAACTCGAGTGGTACCCCAGCTCCTCCGCGCGCGCCCTCTCCCGGTCCCGGGCGGGCGCCGTCGGGATGGTCCTGTCCGCCGACCCCCTCCTAATCGGCACGGAGCCGTACTACATGGCGATGCTCGCCGGCATCGAGACCGCCCTCGCCGAGGGGGACATGGCCCTGATGCTGCGGATGGTGGGCAAGGACCCGGCCCAGGAGCGCGCCACCTACGAGCGCTGGGCCGGCGAGCGGAAGGTGGACGGCGTGCTGGTGTTCGACCACCTGCACGACGATCCCCGGCCTGCCCTCCTGGAACGCCTCGGCATGCCGTTCGTGCTGCACGGCGCGCCGGAGTCGGCTGCACCGGCGGTCTTCTCCGGGACGACGACGGACCACGCGGGCGAGGCTGCCACGATCGTCGATCACCTCCACGACCGCGGACACCGGCGGATCGCGCACGTCTCCGGCCCGCACACGTTCCTGCACGAGGAGGAGCGGATCCGGGGTGTGGCGGCGTGTGCGGCCGGGCACGGCATCGAGGTGGTCCCGTTCGAGGCGGACTACGCACTCAAGGCCGGGCACGATGCCGTGGTGGCCCTCCTGCAGGCCCCCGGGGACAGGCCCACCGCGATGATCTTCGGCAACGACCTCATGTCGATGGGCGGCCTGCTCGCCCTGCGCGAGCTCGGGCTCCGGTGTCCCGGGGACGTCGCGATCGTCAGCTGGGACGATTCGCTGCACTGCCAGCTCGCGTCACCGGCAGTGACGGCACTGTCCCGCAACCCCGGCATGCAGGGACGGGTGGCGGCCGAACTGCTGCTCGCACTGCTCGACGCGGGGACCATCCAGACGCGGCCCATCCCCGTCAGCGAACTCGTGGTGAGGGCCAGCACCGCTCCGGCGTGGGACGCCCTCGGGGCCGTGGACGCCGGTCAGGTGCCTGCCGGGGGGATCTCACCGTTGCTGTAGGGGGCGCGGGGTACGGGCGGCAGTTCGTCGATGAGCTCGTTGACGGCGTGGGCGAGGATGTCGGCCTGCTCCACGGGGAGGATCATGAGGCCCTGCAGGTGGGCTTCGAGCTCGGTCTGGCCGGCGATGCCCGTGTACTCGAAGTACCGCAACCACACCTGGTGCAGGCCCAGCCCGGCGGACTCGATGGCGAGGACCGTGAGCCGGCGCTGCTGCTCCTGCGTCCCGCGGCCCTCCATCGACTCCCTCATCCGGTCCTCGGAAGGGCACGGTGGGAGCGGAGGCGGCGGGGGTCGGAGGGAACTCTCACGGTGAACTACTTCCAACACGGCGAGGAACGGGTGCGCGATATCGCGGCCCGGAGCCGGGCCGCAGGAGGAGCGCGGTGCACGCCCGCCCGATTCCGAGTGTAGGCCGCCCGCGGCCGCGCCGCGGGGGCGGCCGGCGGTGGCGGCCGGCGCGGGGATGTGCCCCGCGCCGCCCGTCCGGACCTGCTGCGGCCGCTATCCCGCCGTCGCCAGCACCGCGCCCAGGGACAGGGCGTCGCCGGCCAGGGACAGGGCGCCACGGACACCGGACTCGTCGCCCAGCGCGGGCCGGACGATGTAGCCGCTGCCCGGGTCCGTCAGGGGGTGCTCGGCCAGGGCCCCTCCGACGAGCAGGGCCAGCTGCTCCCGCACGGCGTCGAGCAGTCCCGCGGTCTTCAGCACCCCGCCGCCGACGACGATCCGCTGCGGTGCCACCGCGTAGGTGATCGTGGCGAGCAGCTGCGCGATGTAGTAGGCGGAGAGGGTAAGGGCGTCCTGGTGCAGCGGTCCGAGGTCGGTCCCCGGCCTCCCCCACCGCGCCGTGATCGAGGGACCGGAGGTGAGGCCCTCGAGGCAGTCCCCGTGGAACGGGCAGACACCCGCGAAGGAGTCGTCGGCGTGCCGCCGGATGATGAGGTGGCCGAGCTCCGGGTGGCTGCGGAGCGTGAAGGGTGCCCCGTCGACCACGATCCCGGCGCCGACCCCGGTGCCCACTGTGACGTACGCGAGGTCGCTGACGCCGCGGCCCGCACCGAACCGGTGTTCGCCGAGAGCCGCGCCCGTCACGTCCGTCACCAGGCGGACCGGCGTGCCGGGTGCGAGGCCGAGACCCGCGACGAGGTCCGTGTCCCGCCACCCGGGCTTCGGCGTGGAGGTGATCCAGCCGAACCGGGGGGACGCGGCGTCGACCTCGACCGGCCCGAAGGAGGCGATGCCCACGGCGTCGAACCGGCCTCCGGCGGCGTACGGCGCGAGGAAGTCCCGCACCGCCGCCAGGGTCCGGGCCGGGGAGGTCGTGTCGATCCGCGCCTGGTCCACGAGGATGCCGGGATCCTGCGGGTCCGCGACCGCGCAGATCACCTTGGTCCCGCCGGTCTCGATGCCGGCGATCATCGCGCCGCGTCCCCTGCGGCCCCGCCCGATCCGGCCGGAACGAGGGACGCGCTGTCCCCGATGCACCGGACGACGGGGAACAGCTCGGCGGCCGAGAGGTCGGCGGGTACGTCCAGGGGACCGCCGTCACGCCGGCTGATCGTGAAGACGGCCGTCTCGCCCGGCAGCACGGTGAGCATCATCTCGTCCACGGCGAGCTCCGGTGCCCGCACGCCGAGCAGGTCCGCAAGGCGGTCCGCGAACACGCACAGGTCGCGCAGCAGCGTCTCGGCGTGGACGCTGACGCGCAGGGCGCCGCCGTCGGCGGTCGCCTGCGCCGTGAAGCGCGGCGCGGTCGGCGCGAGCGCGGCATCGGGTGCGAAGAACCAGGTGGAGCGCAGCCCGTCGGCCCCGGCCACCAGGAACTCGGCGTCGCTGACGGCGGCGAGACCCTCGGGGAGCACGGCGCGTGCCGTCCCGTCCGCCGCGGCGGTGAGCGGGAGGGTCTCGCGGGCCAGTTCCGTCCCGTCCAGGGTCAGCCGGCGCACGACGACGTCGGCCGTCCAGGCGGCCAGGCCGTCGTTGACGAGCACCACTTCGAGCCCGTCGGGGCCCGTGGGGTCGTCGGTCCCGCCGGCGGTGACGGGGACGATCGCCAGCAGGTGGTCCGCGAAGGAGCGGCGCAGCGCGTACCAGACGGGCTTCTCGATGCCGTCGCCGTCCACGGCGGACCAGCTGAGCACCGGCCAGCAGTCGTTGAGCTGCCAGATGACCACGCCCGCGCAGCGCTCGCGTGTCCGCAGCCACTCGGCGCCCGCTGCCTGCGAGCGTGCCTGCACCATCTGCGTGAGGTAGTGCCAGTCCTCGGCGGTCCGGGGTTCTCCGAAGTAGGGCGCGAGGCCCCGGGCGAGCTTGTCCATGCCGTCCGCGGCCCGCATGTGGTGTGCCACCTGCGGGTTCCCGGGGACCAGCTCGCCCTCGGTCACGACGCGCTGCAGCGTGGACCAGGCCGGGGGTGCGCACCAGCCCATCTCGGACACGAACGGCGGGTCGACGTCCCGGTAGTGGACGTAGTCGACGTTGTTCCAGACCTCCCAGATGTGCACGGGCCCGGCGTCGCGGTCGTTCGGGTGCTTGTCGAGGGAACCGGCCCAGGGGCTGTTGGGCACGTAGGGGCGGGAAGGGTCGAGGCGGTTGATGACGCCCGGGAGCACGTCGGTGTAGAAGGCGGCGCCGTACGGGCGTCCGTCGAGGATCTCCGGCCAGCCCCAGTCGTACATGCCCCACACGCACTCGTTGCCGCCGCACCAGATCACGAGGCTCGGGTGCGAGGACAGGCGGGCCACGGCCTGCTCGGCCTCGGTGGTCACGGCCTCGATCATGGCGTCCGACTCGTCGTAGGCGGCGCAGGCGAACAGGAAGTCGTGCCAGACCATGAGGCCGCGCTCGTCGCACCCGGCCATGAACTCCTCCGTGGAGAAGTAGCCCCCGCCCCAGACGCGCAGCAGGTTCGCGCCGCCGTCGACCGCCTGGTCGAGGCGCTGCCCGAGCCGCTCCTCGGTGACCTCGGCGATGAAGGGGTCGTCCGGGATCCAGTTGTAGCCGCGCACGCGGACGCGGCGGCCGTTGACCGCCAGGGCCCAGGTGGTGCCGATCGCGTCGGGTTCCTCCTGCACCGCCACGGTGCGCAGGCCGACGCGGCGGGTCCCGGCGGACAGCGCGCCGCCGTCGCCGTCGAGGACCACGGACAGGTCGTAGAGCGGCTGGGCGCCCAGTCCCACGGGCCACCACAGCTGGGGGTCGGCCACATCGAGGACGAGGACGACGTCGTCGGTGTCGGCCGGGATGGTCGCCCGCGCGGCTTCCGCGCCGTCGGGTGCGGTCAGGACCGCGGTCAGGGTCAGGCCCGGCGTGGAGGCCGGACGGTCGATCCCCACGCTGACGCTGACCTGCGCCGACACTCCGTCGGCGCCGTCGTGCAGCAGCGTGTCGGGCCGGATGGAGGCGATGCGCCCGCGTGACCAGGATTCGAGGCGGATCGGCTGCCAGATGCCGGCCGTGACGTAGTGCGGTCCCCAGTCCCAGCCGAAGTTGCAGGCGCTCTTGCGGACGTAGGGGTAGGGCTCCTCGTAGGGGCGGGGCAGTTCGCCGCCGAGCTGGACCTCGCACTCGTGGGCGGCGTCCCAGGCGGAGCCGAACGTGATCTCGAGGAGATTCTCGCCGCGAAGGAGGAGGTGGGCGACGTCCCAGCGGTACCCGATGTGCTGGTCGTGGACGACGGCGACCTCGTGCCCGTTCAGGCGGACGGTGGCGAAGGTGTCGAGACCGTCGGAGACGAGCTCGGTCCGTTCCTCGGACGTCCCGCTCCAGGTGAAGGTGCGCGAGTAGGTCCACTGCGAGTGCCCGATCCACATCTGGTCCGCCTCGCGCAGGCCGACGTCCGGGTCCTCCAGCAGGCCGGCGGCCAGCAGGTCGGTGTGGACCTGGCCGGGCACGGTGGCGGGGATGGCAGCGCCCCCCGTGGCGTACGACGGCGAGCCGTCCGGCCCGGCGGTCCAGGCGAGGTTCCAGGTGCCGCCCAGGTCGAGGATCTGCGGGGCGGTGGTCGTGAGGTTCATGCACATACTCCAGTGGGTCTGCGGCGCCGCGGGGGCTGCCGGTGGTTCGGGTGCCGGAGGGCTCAGGCGCTGAGGCGCTTCTCCGGATTGGGTGCCGCTTCGGCGAGCAGCTGCGTGTACTCGTGCTGCGGGTTCAGGATCACGTCGTCGGCGGGCCCGCGCTCCACGATCTCGCCCTTGAACATGACGAGGATCTCGTCGGAGAAGTGGCGTGCCGTCGCGAGGTCGTGGGTGATGTAGAAGACGCCGAGGTTCTCCTCGCGCTGCAGGTCGGCGAGGAGGTTCAGGACGCCGAGGCGGATCGAGACGTCCAGCATCGAGACGGGTTCGTCGGCGACGAGGATCTTCGGTTCGGGTGCGAGCGCCCGGGCGATCGCGATGCGCTGCCGCTGCCCGCCGGAGAGTTCGTGCGGTTTGCGCTGCGCCATGTCCGGGTCGAGGCGTACGCGTTCGAGCAGCTTGGCGACGCCGGCGAGGACCTCGTCACGGCCCTTCGCCTTGCCGTGCAGGATGAGCGGGCGCCCGATGTGGTGGGCGATCGTGTGGTACGGGTTCAGTGAGGCGAACGGGTCCTGGAACACCATCTGCACGTCGCTGCGGTACTGGCGCAGGCCCGCGCCGCGCCGGCTGACGGGGGCGCCGTCGAGCGTGATGCTGCCGGAGGTGGGCTTCTCGAGCTGCATGAGCAGCTTCGCCAGCGTGGACTTGCCGCTGCCGCTCTGCCCCACGAGGGCCACGGTGCGTCCGCTGTCGATGGAGAAGCTGACGTTGTTCACCGCTTTCAGGGTGCTCGAGTGACGTCCGTTGCGGAGCCTGTACTCCTTGACGAGGTCCTTGACTTCGAGGGCGCTCATGCCGGTTCTCCGTTCTGCGCACGGGAGCCGCCGCGGATGAAGTCGCCGCGTTCCCCGGTCAGGCTGGGGAAGGACGCGAGCAGCTTCCTGGTGTACTCGTGCTGGGGGTTGGTGTACAGCTCGACGGCGTCGCCGAGCTCCACGATCTCGCCCTCCCGCATGACCGCGATGCGGTCGCTGATCTCGAGCAGGAGCGGGAGGTCGTGGGTGATGAAGATGACCGCGAACCCCAGGTCGGCGCGCAGCCTGGTGATCTCCCGGAGGATCTCGCGCTGCACCACGACGTCGAGGGCGGTGGTCGGCTCGTCCATGATCATGACCTGCGGGTCGAGCGCCATGGCCATGGCGATCATGACGCGCTGCCGCATGCCGCCGGAGAGCTCGTGCGGGAAGGACCGCAGGCGGGCACGGTCCACGCCGACCCGCTCGAGGAGGTCGCCGCACTTCACCCGGCGGTCCTTCTTGGACATGTCGGGCCGGTGGGTGGAGAAGATGTCCTCCATCTGCCGCTGGATGGTGATGACCGGGTTCAGCGAGTTCATGGCGCCCTGGAACACCATGGCGATCTTGTCCCAGCGGAAGGCCCGCAGCTCCTCGCCGCTGAGCTCGTTGAGGTCGATCACGTAGCCCTCGCGGGAGTGGAAGTGCGCGCTGCCTCCGGTGATCACGGCGGGTGGCTTGAGCAACCGGTTGATGCCGTAGGCGAGGGTCGACTTCCCGCAGCCGCTCTCCCCGGCGAGGCCGAGGATCTCGCCGCGGCCGAGGGAGAGGGTCACGTTCCTGACCGCCTTCACCACGCGCTCGCCCTTGTACTCGACGCTGAAGTCGTCGATGGTCAGGACGGGGCGGTCGTGGCCCTCGCCGCGGTAGCCCCGGGCGGTGTCGGGAGCGGTGCGGTCGCCGAGGTCCTCAGGGCGATCGATGCTGACTGCAGGGGCTCCCTGGTCGGTGCTGCTCACAGGACGTCCTCCTTGATGGCGGCGCGCAGTTCGGCCTTCGACAGCTTCCACGAGCGCCGGGCGGCACGCGTCTGCGAGCGCAGCTTGGGGTTGATGATCTCGTCGATCGAGAAGTTGATGAGGGCGAGGGCCGCGCCGAACAGGGCGATCAGCAGTCCCGGTGGCACGAACCACCACCAGGCGCCGAGGCGCAGCGCGAGGCCGTTCTGGGCGAAGTAGAGCATGGTGCCCCAGGTGAAGGAGTCCGCCGCACCGAGGCCGAGGAAGCTCAGCCCGGCCTCGCCGAGGATGGCGAAGATGACCGCGAAGACCACCTGGGAGGCGAGCAGGGGGATCAGGTTCGGCAGGATCTCCACGCCGAGGATCCGCCAGGACTTCTCGCCCGATACGCGGGCCGCGGCGACGTAGTCGCGGTTCCGCACACTGAGGGTGAACCCGCGCAGGACCCGCGCGGACCCCGCCCAGCCGGTGAGCGCCAGGACCACCGAGACCAGCAGGATGCTCTTCTCGGGTACGTAGCTGGAGATGATGATGACCAGCGGGAGGCCCGGGATCACGAGCATGACGTTGCTGAAGAGTGAGAACGATTCGTCGAGCAGGCCCCCGAAGTAGGCGCCGATGATGCCGAAGAACGCCGAGAGCAGCAGCGTCAGCACCCCGACGATCAGACCGACCGTGAGGGATCCGCGGGTGGCGTAGGCGAGCTGCGCGAAGACGTCCTGGCCGGTCTGGGTGGTGCCGAGGATGAAGCCGGGGGCGGGGCCGGCGAGACCGACGTTGTCGACCTGCGACGGATCGCCGACGAAGAACGGCGCGATGATCCCGAAGAGGGTGATGCTGCCGGCGATGATGAGCCCGGCGGCCAGCTTCGGCGTCATCGGCGGCAGCGAGCGCTTCGGCCGGGAGGACCGCGCACTCGCGGCGGCGATGCCCGGGTCCTGGGTGGTGGTGGTCATGGCGAGTCCTAGCTTCGGGCCCGGGTGCGGGGGTCGATGAACGAGTAGAGGAGGTCCACGAGCAGGTTGGCTCCCAGGACGGACAGTGTGATGACGAGGAACAGTCCCTGCATGAGGGAGTAGTCGTTGCTGCCCACCGCGTTGAGGAGGGCGGACCCGATACCCGGATAGGAGAACACGGCCTCCGTGACGATCGAGCCGGCGACCACGAAGCCGAGGGAGATGGCGAATCCGGCCACGGAGGGCAGGACGGCGTTGCGCGCGGCGTAGGTGGTCATGATCCGCTTCGGGCGGAGTCCCTTGGCCTCGGCCGTGAGGATGTAGTCGTCCGAGAGGGTGGAGACCATCATGTTGCGCATGCCGAGCATCCAGCCGCCCACCGAGGAGATGACGATCGTCAGGGCGGGCAGGGTGCCGTAGTAGATGACGCTGCCGATGAACTCGAGGTTCCAGCCCGGGCTGGTCTCGTAGACGTTGTAGCCGCCGTTGAGCGGGAAGAGGTCCCACATGCCGCCGAGCACGAAGAGCAGGATCAGCGCCAGCCAGAAGTAGGGGACGGACTGCAGCATGGTGGTCACCGGGATCAGGTTGTCCAGCCAGGAGCCGCGCTTCCAGCCGGCCAGCATGCCGAGGGTGACGCCGAGGACGAACGAGATGACGGTGGCGACGCCGATGAGCCCGATGGTCCACGGCAGCGTCTGGGCGATGATGTCGGTCACCGAGGCCGGGAAGAAGGCCACGGACGTGCCGAGGTCGAGGGTGAAGAGCTTGCCGAGGTACTGCCAGTACTGCACGATCAGCGGCGCCTCGGTGTTGGTGCCCAGGAGCAGCTCGACCGCCTCGCGTGCTTCAGGGGTGACCGGCCCGCGCTGCGCCAGCTTGGCGAGCATGATGTCCACGGGGTTTCCCGGCAGGAGGCGCGGGAGGAAGAAGTTGACCGTCAGGGCGGCCCAGAAGGCGATGAGGTAGAACCCCAGCTTCTGCAGGATGTATTTCATGGGTGTCGGCTTTCCACAGCTGGTCGAGGTCCGGCGGCGGGCAGCATGGGGCGTCGTTCGGGACGCCCCATGCTGCCGCGTCCGCCGGGAGGGGGGCTGCTACTCGGCAGGCGTGATGTTCTTCAGGACGATGCCGTTGTCCCAGGCCTTCCAGGTGGCTGCGAGGGCGTAGGGGTCCTCGTTGGTGGGCCAGCCGGTGGCGCGCTCCGTGTTGAACTCCGTGAGGAGCGAGTTCACGTAGATCGGGATGTAGGGCATGTCCCGGACGATCTCGTCCTGGATGATGCCGTACTGCTCCTTCTGCACGGTCTCGTCGTTCGTGGCGCGCGCGGCGGCGAGGGCCTTGTCGACCACGGGGTTGGAGTAGCGCGCGGTGTTGTTGTTCAGCGCGGACTCTCCCACCGGCGTCGTGTTCGCCGAGTTGTACCACTTCTCGTAGGCGTAGAACGGGTTGTTCGAGGGCTGCAGGCCGATCGACTCGAGGGTGAGTTGGTACTTGCCGATGTTCAGGTTGTTGATCCACTCGTTGTAGGTGATCTGCGTGGGGTTCAGCTCGATGCCGACCTCGCGCAGCTGCTGCGACATGGCGTCGTTGAGCGAGATGAAGTCGCTGTAGCCCGTGACGGTCTGGATGCCGAGGGACAGGCGCTCGCCGTCCTTCTCGCGGATGCCGTCGCTGCCTTCGACCCAGCCGGCGTCTTCGAGGGTCGTCTTGGCTTCCTCGACGTTCGCGTTGGCGGGCGTCTCGGTGTTCTCGGGATCGGCGATCCAGTCGGCGTCGCGGTCGGGGATCACCAGGGTGGGTGATGCCGTCTTCGCGAAGCCGCCGCCCGCGAGGGCGTTGAGCTGCTCGCGGTCGATGCCCTGGTAGATGGCCTGGCGCACCGCGGGGTCGGTCTGCGGTCCCTCGCAGCCCAGTTCCTCGTTGGAGCAGGTGAAGATCGAGGCGGTCAGGGCGGGGGTGTTGACGTAGGAGAGGTTCTCGTTGTCCGAGAGGATCTGCTCGAGGCCGGGCAGGAACGAACTCATCCAGTCGACCTCGCCGGCCAGGAGCGCTCCGGTGGCGGCGTCGGCGGTGTCCAGGGAGATGTAGCGGACCTCGTTGATCGCGGGCTTGCCCTCTTCCCAGTAGAGGTCGTTCTTCTCGAGCAGGTAGCTCTGGGCGGTGAAGTCCTTGACCTTGAACGGGCCGGTGCCCACGGGGTCGGAGTTGATCTCCGTGATGGGATCCGCGACGTCCTTCCAGATGTGCTCGGGGACGATCCCGCGGTTGCCGAGCACGCTCGGCTCCTGCATGAAGGAGTTCTCCTTGAACGTCAGCACCGCGGTGGTGTCGTCCGTGGCCTCGGCGGTCGCCGAGAGTCCCGTGGTGTTCAGTTCCGGGGTCTTGTTGACGAGGTTGAAGGTGAAGGCGACGTCCTTCGCGGTGAACGGCTCGCCGTCGGACCACTTGACGCCCTCGCGGGTCTTGATGGTGAGCTGCGTGCCGTCCTCGTTCCATTCGAAGGACTCGGCGAGCAGCGGGGTGGGCTCGTCGTCGGATGCCGCGTTGTACCAGAACAGCGGTTCGAAGATCACGCCGAGGGTGGGCTGCAGGGCCGTGGACGAGAACGGGTTGAAGTTCTCGGAGATGGTTCCGGTGGCTCCGTTGAAGACGGTGACGGAGGTGGAGTCCGAGCCGGCGCCGTCGTTCGACGCTCCTTCGCCGCCGGCGCAGCCGCTGAGGGCGAGGGTTGCGACGCTGAGCAGCGTCGCGGCAGCCAGGCCCAGTCGCCGGGAACCCGAGAGTGTTGAGGACATCTTTAGTACCTTTCATCTGTGGGCGGCTGCGGTGCCGCCGGCCGGTTCCACCACCCGAGGGAGAACCGTTGAGTACTTTCTTAGGCGACTTTATTATCTAAGTCAAGTAAGTATGTGACTCAGGTCTCAGGATGACCGGACTCAGGGCTGCCGGCGCGGGAGACCGGCATCGCTCCGCCCCGGCACGACTTCCCCTGCCGTGGCCCGGGCGAACGGGGCGGCCCTACGATGGGCACCATGGACAGCGCCGACACCCGCCCCCTGCCCGCCGAACGCGACGCCGAGGCGCGCGGCCTGGCCATCACGCTCGTGCGCAGGGACGACGACGGGACCTTCGACGATGCGGCCGCCGCGCAGGGCCTCACCTGCGACGACGGCGTCAAGACGATGGTGGCCAAGGTCGGCGGCGGTGCGGTGTTCGTCCTGATCCCGGGCACGCGGCGCCTGGACTGGGCCAAGCTGCGCTCGCTGCTGGTGGTCAACCGTGCGTCCCTCGTGGAACCCGAGGCGGCTCTCGAGATCACGGGCTACGCGCCGGGCACCATCACGCCCCTCGGCAGCGACCGCGCCCTGCCCGTCTACGCCGACCAGCGCATCCTCGGGCGCCGCGTCGGCATGGGATCCGGTTCACCGGACTTCCTGCTCTTCACGGACGCGGATCCGCTCCTGGCGTCCCTCGGGGCCACCGTCGGCGACATCACCTCCTGAGCCGGACTGCCGGACGGCGCCCGCCGGTCAGGCCAGGGTGCGCGCGAAGCAGACCGAGTGCACCCCGCCCGCGTAGGAGCCGAAGTTGGGGATGCGGCGGTAGCCCTCGCGCTCGTAGAAGCGCATGGCGTCCGGCTGCTCCGTGCCGGTCTCGAGGAGCAGCTCACGGCAGCCCAGGGCCCGCGCCTCCTCCTCGATGCGCCGCAGGATCGCGGTCGCGATGCCCTGTCCGCGGAGGGCGGGCAGCACGAACATGCGCTTGATCTCGAGGCCCCCGGCGGAGAGCGGCCGCAAGCCGCCGCAGCCCACCGCGGTCCCGTCCGCCGTCCGCGCGACGAGGAAGAACGGCACGTTGTCCGCGGTGGGCGGCTCCCCCGGCTCGTGGTCCTCGCTGCCGTACCGGACGTGCAGTTCGGCCTGCTGGGCATTGCGGAGAGCCTCGGCGTCGGGCGCGTCGAACGGTACGCGATCAAGGGTCAGCTGCATCGGGGCGTTGCTCCTCGCGGATGGTGGTCGGTCGTCCCCATCCTCGCACCGCGGATCCCGCACGGGGCGGCGTGGACACGGCGTCCACCGACGAGGTTCAGGGCACCGCCCGTACGTGCACGAGCACGGCCTGCTCGGGCTGCAGCAGGGGTACCTGGATGCCCATCGACCCGAGGACGCGCCCACTCACCGCCAGCCCGCCCTGCCAGGCGGGCGCCGTGAAGGGCTGACCGGACGGCTCCGGCCCGCCGACGTGCGCGACGGCGTACCGGGCGTCGGGGTCGAGGCCCGGAAGCTTCACGAGACCGGGAGGCCAGGTGGACGGACGGGCCAGGAGCGACAGGGAGAAGAGGGCCTCCGAGGCATCCGCGGCCACGACCCCGGCGACGGCCACCTCGCGGAGCGCGGCATCACCGCGCACCGTCGTGCCCGAGTGCAGGAGCGGGCGGAACCGCTTGTGGAGGGCGACCCACCCGGCGACGGCGGCGAGCTCGGCCTCGTCGAGCCCGTTGATGTTCCACTCGATGCCGAAGTGGCCGAACATCGCCGTGACGGCCCGGAAGTCCAGGGACGATGCCCGGCCCGTGGTGTGGGACACCGCGCTGCCGATGTGGCTGCCGATCAGCTCGGCGGGCAGCAGCTGCGCGGTCCACCGGAGGATCTGCTGCCGCTCGAGCGGGTCGATGCAGTCGCTGGCCCATACCCGGTCCGTCCGCTCGAGAATGCCGAGGTCCACGCGGGCGCCGCCGGAGGAACAGGATTCGATCTCGAGCCCCGGGTGGCGCCGCCTCAGCTCGTCGAGGAGCGCGTACACGGCCTGGGTCTGGTCGTGGACCCGGGCACGACCGGTGGTCGCGGATCCGGCGTCGACGAGGTCCCGGTTGTGGTCCCACTTGAGGTACTCGAGGCCGTAGTCGGCGACGAGGGTCGAGATGCGGTCGAGGACGTAGGCGTAGGCCCCCGGTTCGGCGAGATCGAGCACCTGCTGCCGTCGGGCCTCGAGCGGGAGGCGGCCGGGGACCTGGAGGATCCAGTCGGGGTGGTTGCGGGCCAGATCGGAATCCGGGTTCACCATCTCGGGCTCGAACCAGAGCCCGAACTGCATGCCGAGCGCCCGTACGCGGTCCACGAGGGGATGCAGTCCCTCGGGCCACACCCCGGTGTCCTCGAACCAGTCCCCCAGGCCGGCGGAATCGTCGCGGCGCCCGCGGAACCAGCCGTCGTCGAGCACGTACCGTTCCACGCCCACGCGGGCGGCGCGCTCCGCCAGTTCGAGCAGCGGCTCGAGGCGGTGGTCGAAGTACACGGCTTCCCAGACGTTGAGCGTGACCGGACGGTCCGACGTCGGGTGCTGCGGCCGGGAGCGCAGCCACCGGTGGAACCGTGCCGCCTGGTCGTCCAGCCCCCGGCCGTAGGCGGCGTACACCCAGGGCGAGGTGTACGCCTCACCGGCGGCGAGCACCACCTCGCCCGGCAGCAGGAGCTCGCCGCCCCCGATGACGGTCCGTCCGCTGGTCATCCGTTCCACGAAGGACTGGTGGTTGCCGCTCCAGGCCACATGGACACCCCAGGTCTCCCCGTCCCGGAATCCGAACCCCGGGACACCCGCGGTCAGCACCGTGGGGGAATCGGCGCCGGTGCGTCCGCGCCGCACCTCGCGCCGGTAGGTACCCACCGTCACCCGGTGGCGCTGCGGGACGCGCTCCTTGGCCCAGCGTCCCGCGAGATCGAGGATCTCGTGCGCCTCGGGGGCCAGGGGCAGGACGACGACGAGGTTCTGCAGCTCGTAGTCCTGCGGATCCCGGTTGGTGACCGTCGCCTGCGCCCGGAGCAGCCCCGAGTCCAGGAGTTCCAACGTGTAGTCCAGGGCCAGCCGGGTGGACGGGTCCTCGGCGTGGACCAGCAGCCGGTTGCCGAGGACCTCGTGGCGCACGTCCGTGAAGAGGGGCGACCAGTCGTGCCCGCCGCGGTGGCCGGACAGTCCGGGCGTACCCATCCAACCCGCCCCGTGCTCGGGCAGGACACCCAGGCGGACCGGCCGGTCCGTCGTGTTCTCGAGCAGGGGTTCGGCGAGGTCGGCGAGGGAGGCGAGGTCCTCCGGGCGCAGATCGCCGAGATCCGCACCCCAGTACAGGATCTCGGGGAGGCCCGCCGTCGGGCAACCGAGGACGACGCTGACGCCCCCTGCATGGAAGTGTCGGATGGTGCGTACTGCAGTGGACATGGATGCCTATCGCCGCGGTGCGTGTCTGTACTAAGTTAACCTACTAAATATAGTGGCTAATGGAAGAGGCGGATCATGGAGTTCGAGGGGTGCGTGATTTTCGCGGGAGACAGCGTCACGGACTGCGGCAGGCGCGAGGATCCCGACGGCCTCGGCTCCGGGTATGTCCGTGACCTCGCGTCGACGGACCTGCTGTCCGGCTGTCGGGTCCTGAATGCAGGCATCGGCGGTGACCGGCTGGAGGACCTCGAGCGGCGGTGGGAGGCCGACGTACTCGCCGCGCGACCCGACGTCGTGTCCGTGATGATCGGCATCAACGACACCTGGCGCCGTTTCGACAGCGGCCTCCCCTCGGATCCCGGGGTGTTCACCGACCGCTACCGCGCCCTGCTGGGTTCCCTCGCACCGGACGTCCGGATCGTCCTGCTGGAGCCGTTCGTGGTACCGGTGACCGAGGAGCAGGTGGAGTGGCGGGAGGACCTCGATCCGCGCATCGACGCCGTGCACCTGCTGGCGCGTGAGTTCGGCGCGGTGATCGTGCCCGTGGACGGCGCCCTCAACGGCCTGGCCCGGCGAACGGGGGCGTCCGCCCTCGCGGCCGACGGCGTCCACCCCACGGCGCAGGGGCACCGGGCGATCGCCGAGGCATGGCGACGTGCGGTAGGTGCGGCATGACAGCCGGTTCCGGGGGCCCTCTGGGGCAGAAGGTTGCTTCTTCAACTTTTCCGGAGCCGGGGCTACCATTGACCGTGATCGAAAAGACCCGCCGCCGTGAGTCTTCCCGGGGGAGGGTCATCGACCTCATTCGCTCCAGCGGACCCATCAGCCGTGTGGAGCTCGCCGAGAAGACAGGCCTGACCCAGGCCACCATCTCCACGCTCGTGCGCACCCTGCTGACCGAGGACATCATCCTGGAATCCGGCCGCGGGGAGTCGACGGGCGGCAAGCCGCGCATGTTCCTCGAGCTCAATCCGGCGTCGCGCCTCGGACTCGGTGTGCACATCGGCCAGGACTACATCACCTACATCATCGCGGACCTCGGAGGACACGTGGTCGGCCGACGGCGCGTCCACGGCCCGGGCGACACCTCCCCCCTGACCGTGGTCAGCCGGATGACCCGGGACATCGAGGCGCTGATCGTGGAGTCGGGGGTCAACCGTGCCAGCATCGTGGGCATGGGGATCGCCACCCCCGGCCCCCTGGACCGCACCGCAGGCACGGTGCGCAACGCGCCCTCCCTGGAGATCTGGAGCGATTTCCCCATCCGCCGCGCCCTGACCTCCACCACCGGGTTCCACTGCGAGTTCGACAACGACGCCACCGCGGCGGCCATCGGTGAGTACTGGCTCGGCGCCACGGAGGGCTACGCGAACTACGCCTCCGTCTACATGGGCTCGGGCATCGGCTCGGGCATCGTCATGGACGGCACCATCTACCAGGGCGTGAGTTCCAACGTCGGGGAGATCGGGCACGTGACGGTCGACGCGCGGGGGCTCCAGTGCCCCTGCGGCAACATCGGCTGCCTGGAGCTGTATGCGAGCCCGAGGATCGTCGTCGCGCAGGCGGCCGACGCCGCCGCACGCGGTGAGCTCGACATCCCGCTGACCGGCGTGATCTCCGAGGACTTCGCCGCCCTGGGGACGGCGGCGACGAACGGCGACGCGACGGCGCTACGGCTGATGCAGGACTCCGCCGAGTACGTGGCCAGTGCGGTGATCTCCATGGTGAACCTCCTCGACCTCCAGCTCATCGTCCTCGCCGGCAGCGCGTTCTCGACGGCCGGCAGCTTCTACGTGGACATCATCAGCGACGCCCTGGCCCACCGGGCGATGGCGCGGGCGATCCACCCCGTGGAGGTCCGCCTGTCCGTGAACGGCAACGACGCCGCAGCGCTCGGCGCGGCCACCCTCGTGCTGCAGGACCGGCTGTCGCCGCGCACCCTGCGCTCCGTCTCCTTCGCCTGACCGGTGGGCGACGCGCCGGCCCTGCAACGGGCTACAGCGCGACGAGGGCGTCGATGATGTCGCGTGCCTCGGTCCGTGTGGTGTAGTCCACCCGGACGTCGATGAACCGGATGGTTCCGGTGGCGTCGGCGACGACCACCGTCGGGAACGGGATCGCGGACGTACGGTCCATGTTGGTGGCGGCCACGTCGACGCCGAGCGCCGCCCGCGCGCGGACCGACTCCTGGCTGGGAACCGTGACGATCCCCAGGCGTGCGGCCAGCGCGTTGCCCCTGTCCGAGTACATCGTGACGTAGAGCCCGGCATCGTGGGCCGCCCGCCCGGAGACCTGCGGGGACTGCGGACTGATCGCGACGAGCCGCGTGCCGAAGGCCTCCACGACCGGCTGGAGCTCCTGCTGGTAGGTCTTCAGGGCGATGCTGCAGTAGGGGCACCACGAGCCCCGGTAGAAGATGAGAATGGCCGCCGCGGCGCCGAGCACCTCGCCCAGCCTGGTCCGGCGACCGGCCCGGTCGTAGAGGTGGGTATCGGGCAGTCTGTCGCCCACCCGTGCGATCCCCCGTGGGGTCCCCGCACGGCGCAGATCCTCCTGCTCACGGGCGAAGACTGCTGCGAGTGCGGGGCCGATCTGTGCCTCGAAGGCCGGCGTGAACTCCTCGACCTGCGACGCGATGGTGTCCGTAAATCCCGATGTCTGCTTCATCTGTTCCCCTCAGCACAACCGCCGCGGGAGCCTCGACCCGCGGCAGGACCAATTGTGGCGCACACCACTCGAAATGCCCAGCACTCCCGCCCTCGGTCCTGCTGCCCTGTCGGTCCGCGGCTCCGCCAGCCGGCTGGTCACCACCCAGGTCCACCCGACGACGCGTGCGCCGGGGATCCGCAGCCGCACTACCGTGTGGTCATCGCGAACGAGGTCCGGGCGTCGACGGGAAAGAGTCCTCCATCGATGGACGGATACACGACAAGATGGGCGTCGTCGCCTCGGATACATACAACGCGAAGGTCCCCGGAAGGTCTGCGCCCCCTCGGAGTGAGCACGGCAGCCCGATCAACCGGTGGCGGAGCGCCGGTCGTCGAGGTCATCGGCATCGGTCTGGAAGCCATCCACCGGACCTCGCGCTAACTCACGTGGGCTGAAGACGTTTGCCTCGCACCGCGTGGCGTGATCAGCCAGGAGCCGACATTTGCCAGTGAATCGACTGTGGTCGCTAGACGGCGACCTTCTGAGGGGTGGTTGCGGGCAATATGGGCAAGGGAAGGTCGGAAAAGACGGATTGTGCGACGAGTAGGGCGAGTCCGATGATGCCGGCCTGCTTGCCCTGGGTGGCGCCGACGATCTGGATCCTGCGAGTAGCTAGTGGCAGTGACCGGCGGTACACGGCACTTTTGATGCCGGCGAAGAGGTAGTCGTCCGCCGCGGCGAGCTGCCCGCCGATGACGACCACCTGGGGGTTGAAGAGGTTGACCGTGACCGCGATCGCCTCACCCAGGAGTTGACTGGCATTGCGGGCCAGCCGAACCGCATCCCGGTTGCCGCTGCGCAGCAGCCGGACGGCGTCGTCGACCGAACGGGCATCGACTCCGAGGGCCTGCAGATCACGCAGGATCGCCCAGCCACCCGCATAGGCTTCGAGGCAGCCGATGTTGCCGCACCGGCACTCGGGCTCGTCCTGCACGTGGGCGGGCTTCGATACATAGTTGTGGCCGATATCCCCGGCCGCACCGTCGGCGCCATGGTGCAGCCGGCCGTCGGAGATCAGGCCGGAACCGACTCCGGTACCCACCTTCACCATGAGGAGGTGGCGGACGTCAGGGTGCGAGACCTGCTGTTCCCCGAACGCCATGGCGTTGGCGTCCTTCTCGACGACGACGGGGCAGTCGTAGCTGCGGGTGAACCATCCGGGGATGTCGTACTGGTCCCAGCCGGTCATGATGGGCGGGTGCACTACCTGCCCCGAGGCGGTGTCGACAGGGCCGGGCACGCTGACGCCGATGCCCACCACCGAGTCAGGTGCCGCACCTGCCTCGACCAGCAATCGCGCGAATTCATCTCCCACCATGCCGAGGACGACGTCAGGGCCTTCTGTCACGGAGATGGTCAGTTCTACCTCGTTCAGGATCGTCCCTGACAGATCGCAGAGACCGACGCGCAGACCGGTCGCGCCGATATCGGCCACCAGCAGGTGTCCTCCCGTGCGGTTGAATGCAAAGGACTCCGCTGGGCGGCCCTTCGTGGATTCTGCGCCGGATGGTATTACCAGGCGCGTCTCGAGCAGGGCATCGATGCGCTGGTTGATGGTGGAGCGGGACAGGCCTGTCCGCGCGGCGACTTCGGTCTTGGTCAGCACGAGGCCCGAGCGCAGGAGCTGCAGGATCTCGACGGTGCCACCAGATGCATTTCCTGCGGTCGGTGGTGTGTTCGGATTCTCGGCCACTCTCGCCCCTTCGTCGCGGACCCTGCTCGTCATATTAACCCGACCCAGTCAGGTAGTTGCGTGGGTCACAGCCTGTAGTTATGCTAACACCCAACGTTACTTCAACGTACATATGGTTTTCAAAGTCAGAAGGGGCGACGATGCCACAGCTACGGAATACCTTGACCGTTATCACTGCCACCACGGCAGGAGCTCTCCTGCTCGCCGGTTGCAGCACCACCGCGACCACTCCCGCCGCAGAAGGTGGCGAAGCGAAGGTCGCTGCCGTCATCAAGGGCCTTGACAACCCGTTCTTCCAGTCGATGGAAGACGGCATCAAGGCCGCGGACAGTTCCATCACCGTTCAGGCCGCCCAGGACATCACCGACACGAGCGGACAGGCGGATCGACTCTCATCGCTGGCAGGGCAGGACTTCAGCTGCTTCATCATCAATCCGATCAGCGGGAACAACCTCCTGCAGGGTGTGGCGCAGCTTAAGTCCAGCGGCAAGACCGTGGTGAACATCGACAGCCCTGTTGATCCCGACGCTGCAGCGTCGGCGAACGCCACCCCCGATACCTACATCGGCACCGACAATGTCTCCGCGGGCAACCTCGCCGGCGAACACATGGCGAGCCTTGTTGCGGACGGAGCGAAGGTAGCCGCCATCGGCGGCATCGCAGGTGACGTCACGAGCGGCGATCGGGTCACAGGATTCACAGAAGGCTTCGGCACCAAGGGTCAGGTCCTCGAAACAGTGTCGGCGGACTGGGACCGCCAGGTCGCCCTCACGAAAGCCGGCGATCTCCTCCGCGCCAACCCGGATATCGCCGGATTCTTCGTGGCCAACGACGTCATGGGCCTCGGCGTCGCCCGGGCTGTCGCTGACGCCAATCTCACCGGCAAAGTCTCCATCATCAGTGTCGACGGCGTGCCCGAAGGTCTCGCCGGCGTCGAGTCGGGCGAACTGACCGCGACGGTAGCCCAGTACCCCTACGCCATCGGCGAGATGGGCGCCCAGGCCTGCGCCGCCGCAGCTGCAGGCGAGGAGCTCCCCGACAATGTCGAGGCACCGGTCGCCCTGGTCACCAAGGACAACGTGGCCGACGCCCTCAAAGCTGCACCGGCCCCGTTCGAAGACTACGAGAACCCGTTCGCCCAGTAGCAGTCCGGGCCCGAGCAAGGAAGCCAGGCGTCATGTCCTCAGTTTCACATTCATCCCGGCCGCCGGTCGGGAAAAAACCACCGGCAGCAGATAGCCCAAGAAGTACGCCGACCAAGGCGCAACAGGGTGAACCCTGGTACACCAACCTGCGACGTATTGGTTTTTGGGCCGACCACGCCGCCATCATCGGGCTGGTACTGCTCGTCATTGTCTTCACGGTCCTGAACCCCGTGTTCCTGACGCTCGGGAACGTTCAGTCGATCCTCGTAGCGTCCTCGATCCTCATGGTCCTGACGATCGGTCAGGCCTTCGTGATCCTCAGTGACGGCATCGATCTGTCCGTCGCATCGACGATGACGTTGGCCGTCATCGCCTTCGGTATCGCGTTCTCGCAGGAAGCAGGCCTGCTCGTCAGCATGCTGTCCGCTGTCGTTGCCGGCACGCTGATCGGACTCCTGAACGGCATTCTCGTGGCCAAGGGCAAGATCACCGACTTCATCGTGACCCTCGGATCCCTGTCCGTGGCCTCCGGTCTCGCCCTGGTGCTATCCGACGGAAAACCGATCTCCGTGTTCAGTGTCGACCTCATCAACTTCTCCACGCACGGCCTGCTGATCTTCGGATTCCCCTTCATCGTCGCCGCCGTTATCGCCGTCCTGGCGCATGTAATCCTCTTCCGAACCCGCTTCGGCACGCACCTCTTTGCAACCGGCGGGTCCAAGGAAGCCGCGCAGGCCACCGGAATCAGCACCGCACGCATCAAGATCGCGGTCTACACGATCTCAGGTGTGCTCGCCGGCATCGCCGCGATCATGCTCATCGCGCGAGTCGGCGCCTCGGAGCCGGCTGCAAACACCACATTCCTGCTCAACTCTGTCGCCGCCGTCGTCCTGGGTGGGGTCAGCCTCACCGGCGGCAAGGGAAACATCTTTGGGCCGATCGTGGGCGCACTGCTTCTCACCGTGCTCACCAACGGACTCACTCTGATGAACGTGTCGCAGTTCTACCAGCCCCTGGCCGTCGGCATCGTCGTCATCCTCGCCGCCCTACTCTCGAGGTTCCAGAAATGACCACTACGATCACCCAACCCATCGTCGACGTCCGCGGTGTCTCACTGTCCTTCGGGAACGTCAAGGCGTTGCAGAACGTCAGCCTCACCCTCGCTCCGGGCGAGATCACGGCGATCGTCGGCGACAACGGCGCCGGCAAGTCGACGCTCGTCCGCTGCATCTCGGGCATCCATCGACCTCAGTCGGGTTCCATCCAGTTCGACGGCGAGGACACGCACTTCCGGAACCCGGAGGAGGCCCGGGAAAAGGGTATCGAAACGGTGCACCAGAACCTCGCCCTCGTCGACGATCTGACCGTCTGGCAAAACCTCTTCCTCAACCGCGAACTGACTCGCGGTATCGGCCCGATTCGCTTTCTGGATCGCAAAGCGATGCGCGACGAGGCCGACCGTATGGTGTCCACTCTCGCCGTGAACGTGCCTGCTGTGAAGTCCAAGGTCCGGCGCTTGTCTGGCGGCCAACGGCAGGCCGTATCGATCTGCCGTGCCGCCGGCTTCAGCTCCAAGCTCGTCATCATGGACGAGCCAACCGCGGCCCTCGGCGTGCAGGAGACGGCGAAAGTCGAGGAGCTCATCCTCAAGCTTCGTGACGATGGACACCCGGTCCTCCTGATCAGCCACAACTTCAGCCAGGTCATGCGGCTCAGCGATCAGGTCTGGGTCATGCGTGCCGGGCGCTGCGTAGCTGGCCGACGCACCAACGAAACCACAGGCGACGAGATCGTCGCACTCATCACCGGCTCCCGCGAGCAGTAGAACAAAGGAAAAACAGCAAATGACGACCACAAACCCCCTCGGTGTCCATGCCCTCGTCTGGGCAGGAGACACCTCTCGCGAGTCCGTCGAGACAGTCATCACCCGCACCGCCGCCGCCGGCTACGATCTCGTCGAGTTCTCCCTTCATGACTCCCTCAACCTCGACGTCGACCACGCTAGGAAGCTCCTCACCGACAACAACCTCGGCGTCGTCTGCTCACGCGGCCTCGCCTTCGACGCGGACGTCTCCAGCGATGATGCAGCGACCGTCGACCGCGGAGCGAAGCTGCTGCAGGACTCCCTGCAGATCACCCACGAACTCGGCGGCACCCATTTCACAGGCGCGCTTTTCAGTGCACTTGGGAAGTACGGGGCGCCCATGACAACCGCGGGCAGGAACAACGTGGTGAAGGTCCTCAAGGATCTCGCCGCCGAGGCGAAGTCCCGCTCCATGACCCTCGGACTGGAAATCTGCAACCGCTACGAGACCAACGTCATCAACACCGCTCACGACGCACTGCGCCTGGCCGACGACATCGGCGCGGATAACGTGCTGATCCACCTCGACACTTACCACATGAATATCGAGGAAAATGATCTCGTGACCCCGGTCTACGAAGTAGGAGACCGGCTCGGCTACGTGCACATCGGCGAGAACCACCGCGGATACCTCGGCTCGGGCCACCTCGACTTCACGTCGTTCTTCCACGCCCTAGCCGGCATCAACTACACGGGCCCCATCACCTTCGAAAGCTTTTCCTCCGCCGTCGTCGCCCGAGGCCTGTCCAATGACCTCGCTGTCTGGCGGAACCTCTGGACCGACAGCGAGGACCTCGCCGTCCATGCACGGACCTTCATGGAGAACCAGCTGCACGCTAACCAGGTAAACCGGTGAAATTGGAGGACCTCCTCCAACGGATCGCGGGCCTCGAAAAGGAGCACACCGGACCTGTCATCATCGGGGTGGTGGGCGCGCCCGGCGCTGGGAAGACGACCCTGGTCGAGCAGCTCATGAAGCGCCTCAACGCGGCGGAGGAAGAACCCGCAGGCCAGCGCCACGCCCATGTGCCGATGGACGGATACCACCTTGCCGATGTCGAGTTGACCCGATTGGGCCGGCTCGATCGGAAGGGCGCGCCCGATACCTTCGACGCCCACGGATACGCGGCACTCCTGCGGCGGCTACGAGAACCGCGCGACACCGTCGTCTACGCCACCAGGGTTTGAACGGACTATCGAGCAACCCATAGCAGGGGCCATCCCGGTCTATCCATCAGCGGGCACGATCCTCACCGAGGGCAATTACCTCCTGCTGGACGAGTCGGGCTGGCGTGAGGTGCGGGAGCAGTGCACGGAGATTTGGTACTGCGAGCAGAACGACGAGCTCCGGGTGGAACGCCTGATCGCCCGCCACGTCCGCTTCGGGAAAACTCCTGTTGCTGCCGCGAAGTGGGTGCAGGAAGTCGACGAGCCAAACGGACGAGTCATCCGTACCACCAGGAAGCGGGCGGACCTCATCATCACGCTGGAAGAAGTCGCCGCCGTCTGATGCCACCGCTGCTGACTTCGTGACACTGGGGACACGACACCTTTATGGTCCCGCGGGACCAACGGTGGCAATGCACGCGATGCCGATGGTCATGGAAGTCACATTGCCTTCGTCACACCATGGGTTCTTCGTCCCGGAACGCGTGCCCTAATAGGGTTTGTCTGCAACTTATGTACTGCAACCTGTAGAGGGTTCAAGAGCGCTCAAGCGGTAGCCCTGTATCCACGTACTCCGGGCTCTGTATCTGCCCCGTAGGAGGGGTAGTTGAAAGCGAGGGCAGTGTATCTTTGGGCGCCTTTATGCTCACGCGTCCAGCTCCCACCATGCTGTTTTTCTGTACCGACGGATTGTTGTGCGGCCAACAACCTGTCTACAGTCGCTCGGTCCTCTTACGGCGGTAGTACACCGCTCTAGCCAGCTATGAATTTCGACGTATACCTGTGCCAGGCCGAAACCGCCGACACCCTGTCGGCCTGCGGCTCCATCAGCCGGAGACGATCGGCTGGCAGTGCGGACACCACCAGGTACGACGGCGGCCCGGGTCACCGGGCACCTCGGCCCGGACGAGCACGGCCGTTCCGCACCGCAGGCAGGCCTTCCCGGCCCTGCCGGCCACCCAGTGCTGCTCCCCCTTGCGGGTGTTGCCCGTGGTGACCTGGTGCGCGCCGGGCTGCGTGGCGGAGAAGCGGAGGCAGCGGGCACCGAGGGCCACGAGGGCGGGGACGTCGACGTCGGCCACGGCCGTGTCCGGGTGGACGCCGCGGAGGAAGCAGAGTTCGTTCGCCCAGAGGTTGCCGAAACCCGCGACGTTGCGCTGATCGAGCAGGGCTGCGGCCACCCGTTCGCCCGGGGAGCGCTGCAGGCGGCGGACCGCTTCCTCGGCCGACCAGTCGTCGCGGAGCGGGTCCGGTCCGAGGTGCCCGACGACGTCGTCCTCGGCACGCGTGGGCAGCAGGTCGACGACGGGGAGATCGAGCCCGTACGCCGTCGGGCCGTCCGCCGCCTCGAGGATCACGCGCACGTCCGGCAGCAGTCTGCGGGGCAGCCTCCTGCCCGGCGCCGTGACCGTCCAGGACCCCTGCATCCGCAGGTGCGTGTGCAGCGTCAGCCCGCCGTCGAACCGGGTCAGCAGGTGCTTCCCGTGCGTGGCGTGCTCCACCACCCGCTGTCCGTCGAGGGCGTCCGTCGCATGCGCGGCCACACGCAGGTCCCCCCGCCGCAGGGTCCGGCCGTCGAGGGATCGCCGCAGGCGCACGGCCAGACGGAAGACGCTGTCGCCCTCGGGCATGATGCCTCTCCTGTCGGTCCGGATCCCGTGGGCAGGGTAGCGCGCGGCACCGACATGCGGGCCGTCCATCCCGGGACGCCCTCGTGACCTCCTGGAGCCGCGCACTCGGAAATCCGTCCTCGCTCCCGCCCGTGCGGTGGTCTAGATTCGAAGGCAACGCAGTCCACCGAAGGGAGAAGAGCATGAAGAACAAACTTGTTTTCGCGGCGGGAATGGCCGCCGGCTACGTCCTCGGAACGCGGGCCGGCCGGGAGAGCTACGACCAGCTCCGGTCGAAGGCACAGAAGCTGTGGAACGACCCGAAGGTGCAGGAGAAGGTCTCCTCCACCACGGACACCCTCAAGAGCAAGGCGCCCGCGGTGCAGGACTCCCTCAAGGGCGTGCTGAAGAAGGGCGGCTCGGGCACCGACGACGGCGCGAAGGACCCGGGCACCCCCGGGAAGGACATCGGCGCGAGCGGGGACCTGCCCCTGGACGTACCGCCGGTCGTCACCGCCATGGACACGGGAACCACAGGTACGACCGGTACGACCGGTACGACGGGCCCGAGCGGCACGACGGGCCCGAGCGGTGGCGATCCACGCCATGTGGAGGACACGCCCTTCGAGGACCAGGACGAGGACACCCGTCCCGACCTGAAGGGATAGGCCAGGGACGGAAGAAGGGGAGGCCGGCTCGCGCCGGCCTCCCCTTCTTCCCTCTCAGATGCCCCCGCTCACCGCTTCCTCCGCGTCGAGGCACGCCGCGCAGTCGGCCTGGACGAGCATGGCGTTGACGGCCACGGCGACGCGGTAGGCGTCGCCCGCAGCCGGCACCAGTTGCGCCGCGGGGTCCGCCGCGTTCCCGACGGCCCACACGCCGTCCACCGAGGTCCGTCCGATGTCGTTCGTGGCCACGCATCCGTCGTCGCGCATCTCGCACCCGAGGTCGTCGATCAGGGGCAGGGCGGCGTCGGCGGCGGGCTCGCAGAACACCGCCGTACACGGCTGCACGGTGCCGTCCTCCAGCCGGACGCCCCGCAGGGCCCGGGGGGCGTCGTCGTCCCCGTCCTCCAGGACGAGGCCCTCGACACGTCCCTCGGCGATCCGCACGCCACGGGCCCGCAGGCGTCGCTCCCCGTCCGTCGACAACGGTTCGAGGGTGTGCGGGAAGAAGGTCACGTCGGGCGACCATTGCCGTACCAGCAGCGCCTGGTCGAGGGACGCCGGCGAGGAGCCCAGCACACCGAGGGGCTGGTCCCTCACCTCCCAGCCATGGCAGTACGGGCACTGCAGCAGGCCACGCCCCCAGGCCTCCCGCGCCCCCGGGACCGCCGGCAGGACGTCACGGAGACCGGTGGCCAGCACGAGGTGCCGCCCCTCGACCGACCGACCGTCGGCGGTCGTGACCGACCACCCCTCCGTGACCTCCCGGGCCGTCTCGGCACCGGCATCGAGGAACTCCACACCGTACGGTGCGAGGTCCTGCCGTGCCAGCGCGACGAGCTGCCCGGGCGCCGTGCCGTCCCTCGTGACGAATCCGTAGGCGGCGTCGGCGGGTGCGTTGCGCGGGGTCCCCGCGTCGATGACCACGACGTTCCGCCGGGCCCGGCCGAGGACGAGCGCTGCGCTCAGGCCCGACACTCCCCCGCCGACGATGACGACGTCGTACCTTCCCTGCGTGTCCATCCCTCCATCCGACCACGGAGCAGGGACGGCCCGTGGTGTCGGATTGTGCTTGCCATCAGGTGATCGGCCCTGCCGGTCCCCCGCCGTCGGAGGGAAGACCCAGCGACGCGACGAGCGAGGCGAAGCGTGCGTTCCCGGCCAGGTCCTCGACGAGGACGGCCCGTCCGTCGGCGTCCGCGAGGGGGATCCGCCAGTTGGGGTACTCGTCGTTGGTCCCGGGCTGGTTCTGGGTGCGGCGTTCCCCGACGGCGTCGGCGAGCGCGACACCGAGCAGCACCGAGGGGGTCTGGGCGATGAAGGCATGGAGCGCCTCGACGGTCTGCTGGACGTCCGGTGACGCAGCATCGAGCAGGCCGCGCTGACGCAGGAGTGCGAGGAACTTCTCCTGGACGGCACGGTCCTCGGCCTGCTCCTCCGCGACCGGGCGGCTGAGCAGGCCGAGCCTCTCGCGCAGCACCACGTGCTCGCCCGCCAGGTAGCCCGCGCTCGGCGGGAGGTCGTGCACCGTCACAGTGGTCAGGCACCCCTCCCGGTAGGCCTCGGGCGGCAGGGGGCCGTCCTCGTCCTGCTCGAACCAGAGGATCGAGGTGCCGAAGACCCCGCGCTCGCCCAGGTACTCCTGCACGCCCGGCTCGAAGACACCGAGGTCCTCGCCCACCACGACCGCTCCGGCCCGCTCGGCCTCCAGCACCAGGATGCCGATCAGCGCCCTGTGGTCGTAGTAGACGTACGCGCCCGCCCCGGGTGCCGCACCCTGCGGGATCCACCACAGGCGGAACAGGCCCAGGATGTGGTCCACCCGAATGCCGCCCGCGTGCCGGAGGATGTTGCGGAGCATGTCGCGGAAGGCCGCGTACCCGGAGGCGGCGAGGCGGTCCGGGTGCCACGGCGGCTGGCTCCAGTCCTGGCCGTGCTGGTTGAACATGTCCGGTGGCGCACCCACGCTGATGCCCGAGGCGAGGACGTCCTGCAGCGCCCACGCGTCCGCACCGCTGGGGTGGACACCCACAGCGAGGTCGTGCACCACCCCGATGCGCATCCCCGCACCGGTGGCCTCCAGCTGGGCCTCCTGCAACTGCTCGTCGAGGAGCCACTGCAGCCACTCGTGGAACTCGATCCGGGCCGCGTGGCGCTCGGCGTACTCGAGGGCTCCCGGTGAACCAGGGCGGCCGACTCCGTCCCATTCCGGTGCGCCCGGAGGATAGGTCTCGGCGCGAGTGCCGACCAGAGGGCGAAATCGGCCAGTCCCTGCCCCTGGTGGGCGCGGTACGCGTCGAAGTCGTGCTGGCGCTGCTCCGGGCGGGGGTGCGCGAAGACGAGTTCCAGCGCCTCGAGCTTGGCCGCGTAGGAGGTGTCGCGGTCGAGCAGGTCGGTGGCGGCGTTCGCGTCGGCGAACCCGGCGGCGAGTGCGTCGATCCGTGCCCGGACGGCGTCGTCGAGCCTCGCGTATTCGGGGATGTCCTCGATGCGCAGGTAGAGCGGGTGGAAATAGCGCCGCGTGGTGGGCAGGTACGGTGAGGGTTCCACCGGCGGCACCGGCTCGGCGGCGTGCAGGGGGTTGACCAGGACGAAGCCCCCGCCGAGCTCCGCGGCGGCCTGGGCGAGCTGCCCGAGGTCCGAGAGGTCGCCGATGCCCCACGACTCGGAGGAGCGGACGGAGTAGAGCTGCGCCATGAGTCCCCAGGTGCGGTGGTCGCGGAGCGCCGCCGTCGTGCTCAGCCGGTCCGGTGTGACCACGAAGGTGCAGGACGCCTCCTGTCCGTCCACGCGGGCGTGGAGCGTGTGCCAGCCGAGCGGGAGGGCGTGCGGCAGCGTGCCTTCGCGCCGTTCGACCTCCTGTCCGTCGACCGTCCGCGTGCCGATGGCCTCGCCGGCCGTGCCGGTGTAGCGGACGCCGTCCTCGTCGACGGCCCAGAACTCCAGGTCTGCACCCGCCGGTACGTGCAGCATCACGGGTTCCGCGTCGCTCTGGCGCACGACGACGGAGGACGGGAGCACCGAGCGCCACGGGCCCTCCTCGACGTCGGTCAGCGCCCGGGCGATGGCGGCGTCGGACGACGCATCGACACCGAGCGCGGCGAGGACGGTGATGAGCGTCTCCGGCGAGACCCGCGCCGGCCGGCCGTCCCATCCCTTGAAGGTGGTGCCCACCCGGTGGGCCTCGGCGAGTTGCTCGAGGGGCGTGGGCGCCACAGGGGCGTCTTCTTCATGCAGCGTGGTGTCGGCCATGGTTCCAATCTAGGCACTGCAGAGCAGCCGATGCATCCGCGCTACGGTCCGGCCGTCGATTTGACGCGGCCACGCGGGCGCCGCGTGGCTGTACCAGCCGGGGGGAGGCCAGGCAAGCGGGCGCACGACGGCGGCCCTGCTGGCAACGGCACGGAGCGCGGTGCGACTGTGGGGCATGGCTTATTTCCTGGAGTACGTCGTCCCTGCGGAGAGCGGCGGAGCGGAGGTCCCGCTGTCCGATGCCGGGGACGGCTCGGCCCCCGTGAGCGATGCCGCCGCCCGGGTGGTCCACCTCGACACGCTGCCGGCGCGCAGCCGGATCGCGGCCGGGACGATCGAGGATGCGCGGTCCGAGGCCGAGCAGCTCCTCCTCCACAGCAAGGCGGACGCCGGGGAGCTGTTCGAGGACCCCAGCGACTCCCTTGACGCCGGCTCCGGCCGGCGCGTCGGAACCTTCCGCGAGGGCGAGGGGTGGAGCGAGGACTGATCCGCTACCAGGTGTCCTTCTTGTAGGTGCTGTTGAGGCGGGCGATCAACAGCCCGAGCGTCTCGACGTCCTCGGGGTCCCAGCTGCGCATCAGCGTGGTGAAGGCGGTACGCCGGCCTGCCTGGGCGGCGGCCAACTGCTGCCGGCCCCGCGCCGTCAGCAGGACGCGCTGTGAACGGGCGTCCGACGGGTCGAGCTGACGGCTGACCAGGCCGAGGCGCTCCAGCCCGGCGAGCTGCCGGCTCACCGATGGCTTGCCCACCCCGATGCTCGTCGCGATATCGGTGGCCCGCAGGGATCCCTCCCGCTGCAGGAGGGTCAGGATCCCGTAGGCCGCCGGCTCCATCTCCGGGTGCACGTTCTTGGCGAGGGCGTGGGAGGTGGTCCGTTCCCGGCGCCACAGCACGCTCGTCTGCTCCTCCAGCACCTCGATGGCGTGGTCGAATTCCGTCGCGTCCCTGTCTGCTGCTGCCTCCATGGACGAAGCGTATAGATGCCGAGGGCACCCGGGGAGGGATTCAGGAGAAAAGTTCGAAGATTTCGAAGCTCAGGGCAGGCCGTGCCTGCGGACGAAGTCCCGGTGCATCGCGGTCTGGGACAGCGCGGAGAGCAGCTGGAATCCGTGCAGGCCGTCCCATCCTGCGGTCCAGGTCAGGCGCGAGGCGATGGCCCAGACGGAGGGGCCCGGGTTCCCGCCTTCCTCCTCGAGGACGGCAGCCACCTCCCTGGCCCGCTTCAGCTGGTGGTCGGCGCATTCGGCGGCCCGCTCCCCGAGCCCCGAGAAGCGGTAGCCGTGCCCGGGGGCGGCCTCGTACCGGCTGTAGGGGACGAGGCGCTCGATGGACGCGAGGTAGTCGGCCAGGGGGTTGGACGGCGTCGCACCCCCGAGCCCGAGGCCCGGGAAAACGGTCGGCAGCACATGGTCCCCGGTGTAGAGCAGGCCCCGGTCGTCGTCGCGCAGGCAGAGGTGGCCGGCGGTGTGGCCGGGCGTGGACAGCACGGAGACCCGGAAGCCGGCGACGGGCAGGAGCTCCCCGTCGTCGAGCGCGCGGTCGACGGCGAGCACCAGTCCTTCCGGGGACCGGTCCACGTACTGGGCCAGTTCCCCGCGGCGCACCTCCGGGACGCCCCAGTCCGCCAGGCGGCGGAGGCCCTCGTCGGGGTCGAAGCGGCGGGCGCTGTGCCGCTCGAGCGCCCGGCGCTCCACCGCGTGCATCGCCAGCGGCGCTCCCGACGCGGCCCGGAGGCGGGCGGCCATGCCCACGTGGTCCGGATGCAGGTGCGTGCCCGTGATGCCGGTGACGGCGTCGGCCCCCGATGCGCCGGGGGCGATCTCCGCGAGCGCCGCGACCAGCCGGTCCCAGTTCGCCGCCGAGTCCCAGCCGGGGTCGATGACGTGGACGCCGCCGTCCGTGCCCCGCAGCAGATAGGTGAAGGAGTAGGCGAGGTGACCGCCGGGCATGGGTTGCGCGAGGGCCCAGACGTCGTCCCGTACCCGGTCGAGGCCAGGCAGGTCGCCGCGCTCGACGGCGTCCGCCTGCTGGGTGCTGGTGCTGTGCATTCGTCCTCCCGGGTGGTGTCCTCCCACCGTAGACGGTCGGTCCTGCAGCGCCGGTGACCGGCGGGGATGCCATGGCGGTTAGCCTGATCGGATGGGCGACGACGTTGATGGCGGAAGGCAGAGTATGACCGACTGGGACAGGATCACAGCTGCCGTGGGGGTGTCGCAGGGCGGCGACAAGGACCGCGGACGCGAACTCCTCATGGAGTGCTGGGACGCCACCGAACCCGCAGATCACGCTCACCGGTGCGTGCTCGCCCACTATCTCGCGGATACGGAGACGGAGATCGGCAAGGAGGTTGCCTGGGACGAGAAGGCCCTCGAAGAGCATGCGTTCCTGGCGGAGGACGATCTCGCGGCACTGGGGATCCCCTCGGCACGCAGCCTCCGGCCATCGTTGCATCTCAATCTCGCCGACGGATATCACCGTCAGGACAGGACGGACCTCGCGCAGGCCCATCTGGAGCGAGGACAGGCCGCTACGGAGGCCCTTCAGGATGACGGCTACGGGAAGATGATCCGTTCCGGCCTGGACAACCTGGCCCAGCGGATGACCACGCCCCGGTAGGGCCGGACGACGACCGGCCTCCCACGACGACCTGTCCGGCAGGGCCGCCTCGACTCATTCAAGAAAGTGCTTGCCGTTTTGGAAAGTACTTGCGAGTATTGAGCATCGGCTACCACGGAAGGCAAACGTCATGAGTGACACCACGAACACCCACGGTCTCGATGCAGGCAGGGCCCAGGCGCTCCTGCAGCAGGCGGACCAGATCACGGCCAGCGTCCGCACCGGCGCGGGCTGGCCCCACATCGCGACCCTCCTCGGGCTCGGAGCCATCTCCTCGATGGGGATCATCGCCCTCACCCTCGCGGCCCGGGTGCCGGGCACCCCCATGGTCCTGCCGATCGTGACGATGATGGTCTGGATCATCACCTTCTCCACGATGGGCCTGGTCTTCAGCCGCACCAGCAAGCGTGGTTTCGGTGCGCGGTGGGGCCTGTACATCGGCGCCTGGGCGGTGCTCTGGTCCATCGCGATGCTCGTCGGCGGAACCTTCTTCCAGGGGGAGCTGTGGTTCGCCGGCATCATGGCGGCACTGCTCACCCTCGCCACCACGGCGGGCGCCTGGTACGAGGCACGGAGATGAGCGCGCAGGACACCCCCGCCCATCCCCGCCACCACCTCGACCCCACCCTGGGCCATCCCGTCAGGTTCTCGCTGATGGCGGTCCTCGCGCAGACCGACGAGATCGATTTCGCCACCCTGCGTGATCATCTGCAGGTGTCGGACTCCGTCCTCAGCAAACAGGTGACGGCCCTCGAGTCGGCCGGCTACGTCAGGGTCCGCAAAGGATTCATCGGGAAGCGCCCGCGGACCTGGCTGAAGGCGACGAAGGAGGGAGAAAGCGTGTGGCAGCATCATCTCGCCGCCCTGCGTCAGATCGCGGGCGAGTTCTGACGGATGCAGCAGGACGTGAACGGTCGACGCCCACGGGCCGGCAGCGGTCAGACCCGATGGGGCGCTGTCAGGGGATCCGGTGCACGACGCTCACGCCCTCCATCCCGAACCGTGGCGAACCCTTCTCGGGACCAGTACTCGAATCCACCGATCAGCTCGCGCACGTTCGTATAGCCCGACGACGCCAGGATCAGCGCACCGCGGGTACTGCCGTTGCAGCCCGGCCCCCAGCAGTACACGACGATCGCGGTATCCGGACAGGGAGCGACATCGGCGATGCGCGCCTCGAGCTCTGCGTTCGGGAGATGGATGGCACCAGGGATGCGGCCCTGGCTCCACGAGGCGGCCGAGCGGGTATCGATCACGATCGGACCACCGCCGGACGCGCGCTCGGCAGCGAGGTCCGCAGGGTCGGTCTCATAGGCGAGCTTCGCAGCGAAGAAGTCGGCAGCGGACAGTGAGGTGGTCATGCCTCCATCGAATCGTCTCCCGCGCTTCCCCGGAACAGCACTTCGACCGTCTTCGTGCGCTGACAGGTGGAATCCCACGGTACATTCGCCGCTATGCCATCGAATCCACGATTAGACCTCGATACGACCGATCAGGCGATCATCCACCATCTGCAGCAGGACGGGCGGACGAGCGTTGCGCAACTGGGGCGGGCCATCAACCTCTCGCCGAGCGCGACCAGTGATCGCCTCCGCCGGCTCACCGAGGGTGGGGTCATCACCGGGTACTCGATCACCGTGGACCCGGAGGCCCTCGGGTATGCCGTGACGGCGTTCGTGCGGCTGGCCTACCCGACCGGCAACTACAAGCCGTTCCACGAGCTCGTCGCCTCGATGCCCGAGGTCATCGAGGCACATCACGTCACCGGCGCGGACTGCTTCATCATCAAGGTCCTCGCCCGCTCGATGCGGGACCTCGAGCGCATCACCGGTCGCCTCGCCACCCTCGGCGGCATCACCACCAGCGTGGTGTACTCGAGCCCCGTTCCCGCACGGCACATCGCACCCGCCTGACGCGGAAGGAACGGCCCGGTCGGAAGCTTTTCAGGGACGGCCGGGGACGTCAGGACTGGAAGTGGGTTTCCGGGACCTGCTGGTCGATGGACGCCAGGACGTGGGCCGCGACGTCGTGGAGCTTCACGTTCCGGCTGCTGGAAGCTGATCGCAGGATCCGCATCGCGTCCTCGTGGCTGCACCGGTTCTGGCCCATGATCACTCCGGCAGCCAGAAGGATGGCGGTCCGGGAGTCCATCGCGGTCATCAGGTCGTGGTTGGTGTCGGTGACCTGGGCGAGACGCACCGCCAGGCGGAGGGCCTTCGAGGCCCCCGTCGCCATGTCCTGGACCGCGGCCAGGGTCTCGTCGTCGAACGCGTCCGGGTGTTCCGCATACAGATCGAGTGCAGCCTTCGCGTCTCCGTCCAGGGGGATCGGGGTTCCCAGCGCGGACAGGACACCGAGCCTCCTCACGGCCGTGGAGTATCCGCCGAAGCGGGTGTCGGTGCGGAAGTCGGCGACGTACTGTGCGTGGCCGGTCCGGGCGGCCCGCAGGCAGGGCCCGTCGTCGAACCGGTACTGCACCTCGTCGACCTGCTGGGCGCGGGCGCTGCTGCTGGCGATGGTGAGCTTCTTCCGGGGCCGCAGCAGGGTCACGCCGCAGAGGACGTTCTGGGTGGACGTGGCGAACTCGGCGGCTGCCTGCTCGGCCAGGAGCGTCAGCAACGTGCCGATGTCTCCGCTGTCGAGGACCAGGTCCTGCAGTTCGTCCGAGAGTGCCTGAGCATCGATCGCCGGCCTACGAGAGCTGGATGTGGGCATGAGGACCTGCCTTCGCGCCTGCCGTCCACCACCCTGGTGGACGGACTGGAGAGATGAACCGTCCGCTGCTGAACGACAGGTCCAGTCTACCGAGGATCCCTCCTCGATGATGCGGCCCGGCCACTTCCGGGCTTGCCGACTTCGACCGATGGCCCTACCGGGTCGACCTCCGCGCCGCTGCGCGGAGCTTGATGATGCGCACCGCCCCGACCAGTGCGACGACGAGCCCTCCGCCCACTGCCGCGATCAGCAGCGCCAGGCCCAGGGCGATGGACCCCTCGAGGCCGAAGAACGTCACGAGTACAGGAGTCTCGTTCTGCAGGAAGAACACGATGAGCAGGACGAGGAGGATCAGTGCACACACGATGGCCGTCCAGATCGCACCGCTGCGGGACCGTGCCGCCGGGTTCCTGCCCCCGCGGCCTCCCCGGACCTCCCCGGGGATCGCACCGCCCTGATCGTGGGTGCTGCGATGATCTGTCGGATCGGAAGTCATGATGGTGCCTTTCCTCGAGCAGTCGCCCCCAGGAGGCGACAGGGGTCAGGGGCGCACCCGGATCGGTGCATCGCCCTTCAGAGCGAGTATACATAAGCACCCTTACTATCTGCCGCGCAACCGGTGCGCTGGAACCCGAGGCCAGCGCCGGCCTCCGACCATTGTCGGTACACGAACTGATGTACCTTTGCATGCATGGAAACCATCACCCGGTCCTCCGTCCTGGCACGGTTCGGCTATGCGCTCTCGGATCCCACGCGATCCCGGGTCCTGCTGGCACTGCGCGAGGCGCCGTCCTACCCGGGTGACCTCGCCGAGATGGCCGGGGTCAGCAAGCAGAGCCTGTCGAATCACCTGACGTGCCTGCGCGGGTGCGGACTGGTGGTCGCGGTTCCCGAGGGGCGCCGGGTCCGGTACGAGCTCGCGGACCCGAAATTGGGCGAGGCCCTCACCGCCCTGCTGGACGTCGTGGCCATCAGCGGCCCCGAGTGCTGCTGCACCACGAAGGACGCCCATGTCGCAGGAAGGGCGTGCTGCTGATGAGCACTCACTCCTCGATCACGTCGGACCGGTCGGTGCGACCCTCCCCGACGACGGAGCGCCGGGCGGTCCTGTCCCGCCGGATCCGCCTGTTCGTCGCGGCGACGATCACCTACAACGTCATCGAAGCCGTCGTCGCGATCAGCGCCGGCACGATGGCGTCCTCCAGCGCCCTGATCGGCTTCGGCCTGGACTCGATCGTCGAGGTCCTGTCGGCGGCCGCCGTGGCGTGGCAGTTCGCCGGCCGCGATCCGGAGGCTCGTGAGAAGACCGCGCTGCGCCTGATCGCGTTCTCCTTCTTCGGGCTCGCCGCGTTCGTGACCTTCGATTCCGTCCGCAGTCTGCTCGGCGGGGCGGAGGCCGATCACTCTCCGGTCGGAATCATCCTTGCAGCGGTCAGCCTTGCCGTGATGCCGTTCCTGTCCTGGGCGCAGCGTCGGGCCGGACGTGAACTCGGTTCCCGCTCCGCCGTCGCGGACTCGAAGCAGACCCTGCTCTGCACGTACCTGTCAGGAGTCCTGCTGGTGGGCCTGCTGCTCAACAGCACCCTCGGTTGGTCCTGGGCCGACCCGATCGCCGCCCTGGTCATCGCCGCCGTCGCCATCAAGGAAGGCCGCGAGGCATGGAAGGGTGACTCGTGCTGCGCCCCGTCGTTCGGAACCCCCGACACCCCCGAAGGCGTTGACTCCTGTGGGAGCACGACGGCCGGTGGCACGGACACCCCGACAGCCGCCGCGTCTTGCGCATGCTGCGCGCACGACTGACGCTCCCGGCACGATCCGGATCCACCAGCCGTTCCCTGCCATCGGCCGGGAACGGCCAGGGCCACGCAATTCCACGACGAGGAGACACCACAGTGCCGACCCCCGCCCCCGCTCCCAGCACGACGCCTGACACGAAGAAGGGCCTGAGCGTGCAGAACCGGATCGCGATCGGCCTGCTCGCCGCCGTCGCCCTCGTCATAGGCCTCGTCCTCCTCGTGAACACGCTCGGCGCGCAGGGCCAGGCCGCCGGCACGACGAACGCCGCCGCCGGCGTGGTCCGTGAGGACAGCCATCGACTGTCCCAGGCTCCGGACGAGAAGGCCGTCCTGGTCGAGTTCCTCGACTTCGAATGCGAATCCTGCCTGGCCGCGTACCCGCTGGTGGAGGACCTCTCGGAGGAGTACGGGGAGAACCTGACGATCGTGTCCCGGTATTTCCCCCTTCCGGGACACCCGAACTCCGAGACCGCGGCCGCCGCCGTCGAGGCTGCCGCGCAGCAGGGCAGGTTCAAGGAGATGCACGCCCGGATGTACGAGACGCAGACCGAGTGGAGCCATACCAACGAGAACCGGTCCCCGGTCTTCCGGGGTTACGCCGAGGATCTGGGCCTCGATCTGGCCGCCTACGACGCCGCGATTGCCGATCCGGCAACGATGGAGCGCGTGAACGTCGACAAGACCGACGGCTTGGCCCTGGAGGTCGAGGGAACCCCGACGTTCTTCCTCGACGGCCGGAAGATCCAGCCCGCCTCGGTCGAGGAGTTCCGCAGCCTCGTCGAAACCGCGATCGCGGACTGAGCGCCGTGGCACACACGACCCCTGGGGTCGGATCGGCACCGGAGGCGGCGCGACAGGAGCTGTCCGACGTACCCGGGTTCGCCCGCCGGATCCCGTTCGGGATCATGCTCGTCGCCACCGGGGCCGTCGGGTGGGTCGCCGCCGGGATCCTCGTCCTCGAGAAGCTCGAGCTGTACCGGGACCCCGCCCACGTCACCAGCTGCGACATCAACCCGTGGGTGTCCTGCGGCCGGGTCATGGAGACCTGGCAATCCGAGCTCTTCGGCTTCCCCAACCCGTTCATCGGGCTCGTGGGCTTCATGGCCATCATCACCACCGGCATGGCGCTGCTCGCCGGAGCCCGGTTCGCCCGCTGGTACTGGGCGGCCCTGCAGACGGGCGTCACGCTCGGTTCCGTCTTCGCGGTCTGGTTGTGGAGCCAGGCCCTGTTCGACATCTACATCCTGTGCCTCTACTGCATGATCGTCTGGGCGGCGATGATCCCGCTGTTCATCCTCACCACCCTCCGGAACATGGTCCACGGCATCATTCCGGCACCGGCAGCCCTCACCCGGTGGCTCGCCGCCTGGGTAGGACCGGTCATCGTGCTGACCTACATCGCCGTCGCTGCCTCCGTGTTCTTCCGCTTCCTCCACGTCTTCACCTGACGCCTGCCGCCGGCGCGGCTGCCACGTCGGAGTGACCGGGTCGGGTGCCGGGATCGGCCGGGAGCCCGGCGTCGTCCACGGACGGGGTCGCGGGGCGCGGACCGCCCGGGCGGCACGGCTCACCCCCCGAACAGTGCCGCGACGCGCGTGAGGGTCTGGAAGACGCCGTAGGCGAGGGGCAACCCGACAAGTGCCCAGACGGCGGCGATGCGTGCTCCGGCCATGTCAGGCCTCCTTCGCGAATTCTCGGGGTGTGTCCTGCACGGGCTCGTGGAAACGGGGATCGACCGGCCGGACCATCAGGTTGGCGATGAAGCCCACGATCAGCAGGCCCACCATGGTGAGCAGGGCGGGCTGGTAGGCGCCCGCGGTCAGTTCGCCCGGTGTCCCCTGCGAATCGAGGAACGCGTTGACGATCAGCGGCCCCGCGATGCCTGCGGCGGACCAGGCGGTCAGGAGCCTGCCGTGGATCGCGCCGACCTGGTACGTGCCGAAGAGATCGCGCAGGTACGCGGGAACGGTGGCGAAACCGCCGCCGTAGAAGGAGATGATCACGAACGCCAGCACCACGAACAGCAGCGTGGTGGATGAGCCGGCCAGGGCGAGCACCGCGTAGAGGACCGCCCCCACCCCGAGGTAGACCATGTAGATGCGCCGGCGCCCGATGATGTCCGACGTCGTCGACCAGACGAAGCGCCCGCCCATGTTGCCGATGGACAGCAGGCCCACGAAGCCGCCGGCGACGGCGACGGAGACCGCCGTCGTTCCGTCCGCACCGCGGAAGAAGTCCTGGATCATCGGCGATGCCTGCTCCAGGATGCCGATGCCCGCCGTGACGTTGCAGAACAGCACGATCCACACGAGCCAGAACTGGCGGGTCCTGATCGCGTTGGCGGCGGAGACGTTGTCGGTGGTGACGAGCGGCTTGGATTTCAGCTGCGAAGGGTCGAACCCCTCGGGCTTCCAGCCCTCGGCCGGCACCTTGATGGTGAAGGCACCGAACATCATGTAGACGAAATAGATGACGGCGAGGGTCAGGAACAGCTTCCCGACGGCGTCGCCGCTGGCCACCCAGCCCTCCGTCCCGGACTCCGGGTCGTACATGCGCAGCAGTTGCGTGGACAGGGGGCTGGCGATGAGGGCGCCACCGCCGAAGCCCATGATGGCCATGCCCGTGGCGAGGCCCGGACGATCGGGGAACCACTTGATGAGCGTGGACACCGGCGAGATGTAGCCGATGCCGAGTCCGATCCCGCCGATGAAGCCGTACCCGATGTACACGAGCCACAGCTGGTGGGTGAAGATGCCGAGTGCTCCGACCAGGAAGCCCGCGGTCCAGAACAGTGCCGACGTGAACATCGCCTTGCGGGGCCCGTTGCGGTCCACCCACGTGCCGAGGACGGCGGCGGACAGGCCGAGCATCACGATCGCGATGGAGAAGATGATGCCGATCTGGGTGAGCGTGGCATCGAAATGGGCCGTCAGTGCGGTCTTGTAGACGCTGGTCGCGTAGGCCTGTCCGATACACAGGTGCACGGCCAGTGCGGCCGGCGGGATGAGCCAGCGGTTGTATCCGGGGGGCGCCACTGTGTGCTCGCGGTCCAACCAGCTCATCGACAGCCTCTCCGTCAGCGGGGGTGGCCGACCCCGGCCATCGTTGTTAACGGCAAGTATGCTGTGCATCACACCCGTCGGTCACTGTTCCGCGCTAACTGGCGCTTCCTACGCGACGAGTGGTATCAGCGGGGACAAAAATAGCCAGTCGGCTTAGTAGTTTCGCCTACACTGACCCCTATGGCCACCACAGAACAGGTTTCCGACACTAGATTGAAGCGCGGCATCTCGGGTCCGCTGCTGTACCTCTTCATCCTCGGCGACGTCCTCGGCGCGGGCGTGTACGCGCTCGTCGGCGTGATCTCCGAGCAGGTGGGCGGCGCCATCTGGGTGCCCCTCATGGTGGCCCTGGCCCTGGCCCTGCTGACCGCCGGGTCCTACGCCGAACTCGTCACCAAGTACCCACGGGCCGGCGGAGCCGCGGTCTTCGCCGAACGCGCCTTCAAGAAGCCGTTCATCTCGTTCCTCGTGGGCTTCTGCATGCTCGCCGCCGGCGTGACCAGCGCGGCCGGCCTCGCCCAGGCGTTCGCCGGGGGGTACCTCACCACGTTCGTCGACGTGCCGGCCGTGCCCGCCGCCCTGGTGTTCCTCGTCCTCCTCGCCCTGCTGAACATGCGCGGCATCAAGGAGTCGGTCCGCAGCAACGTGGTCATGACCGTCATCGAGGTGTCGGGCCTCGTCCTGGTCATCGTCGTCGTGGGCGTGTTCGTGGCGGCCGGCAACGGTGACGTCTCGCGCGTCACCGAGTTCCCACCCGGCGTGAATGCCGCATCCGCCGCGCTGTCCGCGTCCCTGATCGCCTACTACTCCTTCGTCGGGTTCGAGGTGTCCGCGAATGTCGCCGAGGAGGTCAAGGACGTCAGCCGCGTCTACCCGCGCGCCATCTTCGGCGCTCTCCTGACGGCCGGCGTCGTGTACCTCCTCATCGGGCTCGCGTCCTCGGCCGCGCTGTCACCCGACCAGCTCGCCGGCTCCAGTTCGCCCCTGCTCGACGTCGTCGCGGCCACGGGCGCGGGCATCCCGCCCTGGCTCTTCAGCCTCGTGGCCCTCATCGCCGTCGCCAACGGCGCCCTGCTCACCATGATCATGTCCAGCCGCCTGACCTACGGCATGGCGGAGCAGGGACTCTTCCCGTCGGTCTTCGACCGCGTGCTCCCCACCCGCCGCACCCCCTGGGTCGCGATCGTCGCCACCACCCTCGTGGCCATGGCACTCACGCTCACCGGCGGGCTCGAGTCGCTGTCGCAGACCGTCGTCCTGCTCCTGCTGTTCGTCTTCCTCAGCACCAACATCGCCGTGATCGTGCTGCGGAAGGACGAGGTGGACCACCAGCACTTCCGCATCCCCGCGGTCTTCCCGTACCTCGCGATCGCCTCGTGCGTGCTGCTGCTCACCCAGCAGACCGGCGAGATCTGGCTCCGCGCCGGAATCCTCCTGGTCCTGGGGCTCGCCCTCTACGGCATCCAGCGCCTGGTGCGCGGGCGGACGACGAAGGCCGGCGAGCGGTAGCGACCGCGCCCCCCCCCCTGCAAGCGAGTGGGAGGCGGCCCGCACCGCGGACCGCCTCCCGTCCTCGCGCCGGGCCTCGACGGCCCTAGCGTTTGCCGTACTTACGGTGCACGGCCTGCTTGCTCACGCCCAGGCACTGGGCGATGGCCTCCCAGGACAAGCCGGCCTGGCGCGCGCTGCGCACGAGTCCGGCCTCGGCCCTGCCGATCTCCCGGTGCAGTTCCGCGATCGCCTGCAGGGATTCCGCAGGCCCCTTCCCATCCATCGAGCCGACGAGTGTCTTCATGCGCTCCACCTCCATGCGTCAACATTAGTTGACATCCGGACGCTGGGGCAAGGATCGGCGCCGAGGACACCCTGCTCACCAGGCGTGCGGTGCGGGCCTGCGCGTACTCGGGAGCGTATTGTTCAGGCGCCATGCGTGGATCCACTCCGGCAGCACGAGGTCCTCGGGCGGAGCGCCGAAGGCCGCGATGATGTCCTCGTTGCTGACCGGCCCGGCGCTGGAGACGAGGCGGGTGGCGATCACCGCCCGCGCGTAGATCTCGCCGTCGGCCACGGCGCGCTGCTCGAAGTAGATGGCGCGCTCGTCGAGACCGAGGATGCGGGTCTCGATCGAGTACCGCTGGCTCAGCCGGAGCGATTTGCGGAAGCTGATCGTCTCCCCGGCCGCCACGGGGCTCCAACCGCGGGCGCGCATGCTCCGCCACACGCCACTGCGCACCATGAGGTCGAACCGCCCGAGATCGAACACCGAGAAGTACATCCCGTTGTTCATGTGCATCGCGATGTCGATGTCCGTGAGGAGGACCCGGAGGGGGATGCTGCCGGCCTCCCAGATGCTGAGCGCCGAGCGCCTGCCGGAGACGAACAGCAGCAGCAGGGTGCGGAAGATCAGGTGCATGCCCGCTATATTACTCACCAGTAACATGACCATGGACGATCCCACCGACCGACGCGCCGGTAAGCGGAATAGTTCCTCCGCTTCATTGGTTGTCGCCAGCAGGAAGTAATCCAGCACGAGGAGAAGTCATGACCACCAGCACCCAGATCCAGCTCGTCTCCCGCCCCGTCGGCACGCCGACCACCGAGGACTTCGCCACGGTGCAGGTCGAGCTTCCCGAACTCGGCAGGGACGAGGTGCGGGTCCGCAACGAGTACGTGTCGGTGGATCCCTACATGCGCGGACGCATGAGCGAGGCGAAGTCCTACGTCCCTCCGTTCGATCTCGGCGAGACCATGACGGGCGGCGCGGTGGGCCGGGTCGTGGAGTCGACGTCCGACGCCCTGCCCGTGGGCAGCGCGGTCCTCTCCAGCTACGGCTGGCGGGACGTCGCCCAGGGGCCCGCCGCCCACTTCTCCCCCCTCCCGGAGACGGAACTGCCCCTGTCCGTGTTCCTCGGCGCTGCCGGGATGACCGGGCTGACCGCCTACGCCGGGCTCAAGCGGGTGGCCGGACTCAGGGAGGGCGACGTCGTCTTCATCTCGGGAGCAGCAGGCGCCGTCGGTTCCATCGCCGGGCAGGTGGCCCGCAAGCTGGGCGCCTCGCGCGTGATCGGTTCCGCCGGATCGGCCGAGAAGGTGGCGCTCCTGAAGGACAGGTACGGGTACGACGACGCGTTCAACTACAAGGACGCACCCGTCCGCAAGCAACTGCGCGAGGTCACCCCCGACGGCATCGACGTCTATTTCGACAACGTGGGCGGCGACCACCTGGAGGCAGCCCTCGACCGGCTCAACCGCGGCGGCCGCGCCGCGCTGTGCGGAGCGATCTCCCAGTACAACAGCACAGAGCGCACGGCCGGCCCGGACAACATGGCCAACCTGGTGAAGAACTCCCTCACGCTCGAGGGATTCATCGTGGGGCAGCACCAGGACCTGCAGGGCGAGTTCGCCGAGAAGATGACGGGCTGGCTGGCCGACGGTTCGGTGGTGTTCGACGAGACCGTGGTGGACGGCATCGGGAACTCCGTCCGAGCCTTCCTGGACATGATGAACGGCGCCAACACGGGCAAGATGCTCGTCCGCCCCTGACCGGACCCGGTGGTGCCGCAGGGATCGCTACCGTGATCCCTGCGGCACAAGGTCACGATCATGGCGAGGGAATCGGAGAACGGTGCACCGTCAGGGACAGGGTCGCAGCGGAGCGCACACTGCTCCGGCCGCACCTGCACCACCTCGGTGACCCCGCCTCCCGGCGGCAGCGCCGCCCCGGCGCAGGCTAGTCGTCGTCCGCCGCGCGCAGTGTCGCCTCGAGCCGCTTGCGCTGATCGACCGGCAGGAGGGCACGGTACTGAGGGAACTCCGTCAGGAACTCACGCACTCGGGGGCAGTAGGGGACCACGGCGATACGGCGCTTGTGCGCGTTGAGAAGCACCTGGCGGATGAGTGCCGGCTCGACGTCGACGGCGTCGAACCGGGGATCGACGACGGCCTGGATCAGGACCGCGTGCGAGCCTCTCATCTCGTACTTCACGTGGCCCACCATGGTGCCGTCGCTGAAGAGCTCGAAACGGGCGAAGAGGGAGTTGTCCCGGAAGCCGCTGCGGGTCCGCACGGGAGCGGAGCGCACCTCCGCCTGGGCCTCACGCCGCTCGATCTCCTCGACCAGCAGCTCGTAATGGTGCACGGCCTCCATCGGCGGGAAGTCGCGGTCGAGCAGCCGGTAGCTCTGATTGCACAGCACGCGCAACTGACGGGTCGAGACGACGCTCAGGTCCTCGGGGAACTCCGCGTCCTCGGTGCGAGGAAGGGGGCTGGGGGAGAGTCGGGGAACGGTACCCCACCCCGCCTGGTCCGAGTCGGCGACCTGCGCGGACTGGGGACGGTAATCGGCAAAAGAGGTTGTTTCCATGGTCAGCTCCACAGTGGTGGTTCGATGGCCCGCTGCTAGGCCCTGCCCGAAACTATAGGCGCATTCTTTCCGGATGGGAAATTAAGTACCCTTACTATAACCCTCCGGCCCCGCACCGACCAGGAGGACGGCTTGAGCAAATCTTGATGCCGCCCCCTGCCCGGCTTGATGGCGGCCGGACTACGGTAATCGAAAACACCCCTGCCGTCGGCGCCCGGGTGATCCTGCACCCGAGGGAGTCTGCCTTGCAGTTCCAGACCGCCAGCACGGCCATGACGGCGTCGTCACTGACGCTCGGCGAGGTGTACCTGCACTACCTCAACTCGGGCGGCTTCTTCGATGAACTGGAACTGGACGCCTACCTCCACGGGCTCATCCCCCTCACGCGTGAGGAACGCGACTGCATCGCCGGCGCCGTCAACGAACTGATCGACGACCTGCTCGCCGTCGGCGCCACGGGCCGCCCGCCGCGGGCCACCTACAGCGGCGCACGCCTGATCCGCGGCACCGGCCGCCTGGACCTCCACCCGCGACGGCTCGTCGGCTAGCGGTCCAGGAAATCGTTCGTCACAGCGACGATCCCGTCCTGCGCGGTGCTCCGGCCCGTCGTGGGCACTCCGTCGCCCGGCTGGTCACCGTAGTCCCCGAAGAAGGCATGTACTCCCCCGCGGATCTCGGCGAAGCGGGTACCGGCAGGCAGCAGTCGCCGGGAGGCGTGGATGTCGGCCTGGGTGCTCAGGCCGTCCTCCGAGCCGCTGACGGACAGGACCTTTAGAGTGCTGCCGGACAGGTCGTCGAGCGGGTAGGACGCCCAGAGCAGCAGCCCGTCGACGTCGTCGTTCTCCGACGCGAAGACGGACGCGGAGACCCCACCGAGGGAATGCCCGCCCACTGTCCACGTGCTGATGCCCGGATGCGCCTCCAGGGCCGACCGCGCCTGACCCGGCTGGAGGAGCGAGATGCCGAGCGGCACCTTCAGGATGACGACGGTGGTGCCCTCCTGCGCCACCCTGGACAGGAGTGGCACATAGGCCAGGGCCTCCACCCGTGCACCGGGAGAGAAGACGAGACCGCGCGAGGAGCCTTCCGGAGGGGTCAGCGTGATGGAGGTGGCGTCCTCGACGAGGTCGACGTTCACGAGCGAGATCCCTGAGGCAGGGCCCTGCCCGTCCGTCAGCGCGAAAGGTTCGAGCCAGGCGAGGACCGCCATGAGGCCGATCGCCACGAGAGCGCCGACGCCCGCGGGCACGGGGCGTCCGCGGGCCGGCCGCGGCCTCCTCGACGCACGGGCGGTGAGCACGGCGATGCCGAGTCCGACGGCGAGCGCCCCGAGGAGGAGCGAGGGCAGCAGCGGGTGCGACCTCGTCACCGCAGGATTCGTGGTGAGGAGCCACAGGGGCGTGACGATGAGCGCGAGGGCGGCACAGATGGCCGGAATGCGGTGCAGCATGGGGGTGCCTCTCTCCGGCGCTCCGCGCCACGTGGACAACCCAAGGGTATCTCTGTCATGGAGATACCGGGACGACGGCTGTTTGACGGAGCGCCTGCCGGCGGGAAAGGCTGGTGCGGACACCGTCCCCCGATCAGGAGTTCCACCATGGCACCGGCACCCACCGTCCAGCTGCGCAGCGGCGCCCACCTCCCCCTCCTCGGGCTCGGCACCTGGCCGCTGGACGACGCCGCCGCGGCCGACACCGTGAGCCTGGCGATCGAGACGGGCTACCGGCTGATCGACACCGCGGAGAACTACCGCAACGAGAAGGGCGTGGGAGAGGGCATCCGCCGCTCCGGCATCCCCCGCGAGGAGCTGTTCGTCACCACCAAGTTCAATCGTGAACACCACAGCAGGGACGGCGTCCGCCGCGCGTTCGAAGCCAGCACGCAGCTGCTCGGCCTCGAGTACATCGACCTGCTGCTCGTGCACTGGCCGAACCCGGACCAGGGCCGCCACGTCGAGGCCGTGCAGGGCATCGCCGCGCTGCTCGAGGAGGGGCTCGTCCGCGCCGTGGGTACCTCCAACTACAAGCCGGCGCACCTGCAGCAGGTCATCGACGCCGGGATCGTCCCCGACGTGAACCAGATCCAGCTCGACCCCCAGCGGCCCCGCATCGAGGAGCGCGCCTTCCACAACGACCACGGCATCGTGACGGAATCGTGGAGCCCCCTGGGGCAGGGCGGCGGACTCCTGGACGAGCCGGGCCTGGTCGCGATCGCCGCCGCGCACGGTCGCACGCCGGCCCAGGTGGTGCTGCGCTGGCACGTGCAGCAGGGCCTGGTCGCCATCCCGAAGTCCTCCGACCCCCAGCGGCTGGCGGAGAACCTCGCCGTCTTCGATTTCGAACTCTCGGGCGAGGAACTCGCGCGCCTCTACAGGCTCGACACCGGCGAGGCCGAGATCGTGGATTCGGACGCGTTCGGCCACTGAGCCGAGGCCGCCGATTCCCCTTGACACCGCGCCCCGCCGCCCGGAAAGTAGTAAGCACGCTTAGTTCTTCGTGCCGACCGGGTCCGCCGGCCTGCGCGGGAGCGTCGACCGGAAGGAAGATCACCATGGCGGACGAACCCGGGAACCAGACCCCGAACACCCCCGAGGTCAGCGAGACGGAACTGCGCGGCATGAAGGTGGACGAGCTCCGCAAGGAGGCCAGGGAGGAGGGACTCCCGGGCACCTCCGGGATGCGGAAGGCGGAACTCGTCGACGCGGTCGCCCAGGCCAGGCAGGACTCCGCGGACGGCCCGGGTGGAGGTGACGGCGATGCGTCCCGTTCCGGCAGCGACGCCGGAGACACCTCCGAGGAGGTCGGCGCAGGACCCGACGGGGGCCGGATCCGCACAGGATCCGAGACCTCGAAATCGCTCAAGTACGCCCAGGAGATCACCTCGCCCGACGAGGACCCCGAGCGGGAGGGCCGCAGCCTGGCGACGACGCACCACGAGGTCATCAAACAGTGGGCCGAGGCGCGGAACGCCCGGCCGGCGACCGTGGACGGGACCGAACATGGCGACCACCTCGGCGTCCTGCGCTTCGACTTCAACGAGGACACCGACAAGCTGCGCCAGGTGAGCTGGGACGAGTGGTTCCGGACGTTCGACGAGCGCCGGCTGAACTTCATCTACCAGGAGCAGCGCAAGGACGGGAAGCAGTCGAACTTCTTCATCCTCGAGAGCCCCGACCGCGAGGACGCCTGAGGCACTGCCCGGTCCGGCGGGAAGGGAGACCAGGCATATCCTTGGCCTGGTGCCTTCCCTGCCGCACGGTCCCGTGCCCCGAAGCAGCGGGCGCCCCACCGAGAGGACCCCGTTTGCTCGAGATCGCCGTGATCCTGGCCGCCGGCTTCTGGGCCGGCATGATCAACGTCGTCGTGGGTTCCGGCACCCTGGTGACCTTCCCCACCCTCCTGCTGTTCGGCTATCCGCCGATCGTCGCGAACATCTCCAACAACATCGGCCTCGTGGGCGGCGGCCTGTCCGGGTCGTGGGGCTACCGTCGCGAGATCGCCGCGAACAAGCGCCTGCTGCTGCAGCTCCTGCCCCTCTCCGTCCTCGGCGGACTGGGCGGTGCGCTGCTGCTGCTCGTGCTGCCGGCGGAGGCCTTCCAGGCGATCGTGCCCGTCCTCATCGTCCTCGGCCTGGTCATGGTGGCGCTGGCTCCGCGCGTGCAGCGCGCCGCCGCCGCGAAGGCGGGTGACGCGCCACCCGATACAGCGCCCTCCCGGCGTCGTTCGCTGCTCCTGCTCGCCGGTATCGGCGTCCTCGGCGTCTACGGCGGGTACTTCGGCGCCGCGCAGGGCATCCTCATCGTCGGCCTGATGAGCATGGTCACGATGGAGAGCCTCCAGCGCATCAATGCCATCAAGAACGTCCTGACCACTGCCGTCAACGGCGTCGCGGCCGTCACGTTCATGGTGTTCGCCTGGAGCTCCATCAACTGGGCACTGGTGCTCATCATCGCCGTCGGGGCCACCCTGGGCGGTTTCCTCGGCGCCCGGGTGGGCCGCAGGCTCTCGCCCCTCGCGCTGCGCGCCACCATCCTCGTCATCGGCACCGCCGCGCTCCTCCGCATCGTCTTCTTCAGCTGACCCACCCGCTCCACGACCCGAACCAGGACAGGCCCCCATGCAACGCTTCACCTGCGCCGTCTGCTCGGCGCCCCTGTTCTTCGAGAACTCCCGCTGCCTCGCCTGCGGCACCCAGCTCGGATTCCACCGCGGCGAGCGCACTCTCGCACCCCTGGACGACGACGGCGTGTACCGCGACCTCGAGGGCCGGTCCCTGCGCCGCTGCGTGAACCTGAAGCTCTCGGGATGCACCTGGCTGGTGCGGGAGGAGGGCGACGAGTGCTTCAGCTGCACCCTCACCCGGACGCGCCCGGACGACCACGACACCACCGGGCTGGCCCAGTTCCTCGACGCCGAGCGGTCCAAGCGGCACCTCGTGTACGAGCTCGACGTGCTCGGCCTGCCGATCGAGGACCGCGACCGGAACCCGGAGCGGGGGCTCGCCTTCGACCTGCTCTCCAGCGTCGAGGAGAAGGTGGTGATCGGCCACCAGAACGGCCTCATCACCATCGACCTGGCGGAGACCGTGGACTCCCATCGCGAGAAGATGCGCGCCAGACTCGACGAGCCCTACCGCACCATGCTGGGACATTTCCGCCACGAGACCGGCCACTACTTCGAGGGGACGCTCGTCTTCTCGGATCCGGACCTGACCGAGCGGGCGCGCAGCATCTTCGGGGACGACCGCGCCAGCTACCAGGACGCCCTCAAGCGGCACTACGCCGAGGGCGCGCCCGAGGACTGGCGGCGGGAGCACATCTCCACGTACGCCACCATGCACCCCTACGAGGACTTCGCCGAGACGTTCGCGCACTACCTGCACATCTGCGACACCGTGGACACCGCCCTGCACTACGGACTCGCCGAGGGTCCGGGCCCGAACAGCTCGGAGGACTTCGGCGACGTGGTCCGCGAGACCTGGATCCCGCTCTCCGTCGCACTGAACCAGGTCAACCGCAGCATGGGCGCCAACGACCTGTACCCGTTCGTGCTGCCGCCCTCCGTCATCGCCAAGCTCGACTTCGTGCACAAGCTGCGCGTACGTGTCGGGGAACCGGTGGCCGGACCGCCCGCCTGAGGGTGATTCCGGTGGGCCTCGGGGACTAGGGCCAGAGCATCTCCCGGCGCCAGCCCTCACCGAACCGCGTGTACAGCAGGCGCGTGTGGCGCCGCTCCTCGTCCGCCTGCCAGAACTCGACGGCGTCCGGTGCCACGGTGAAGACCGTCCACGTGGTCGACGCGAGGCCGCCCGCGGCCTCGATTCGTTCCACCTGCTCCCCGACGGCGGCGTCGAGCTCGTCCCGGGTACGCAGCACGGAGCTCTGCGACCCCGCGAGCACGAGGGCCCGGGCCACGGGGTGCCGGCGCTGGAAGTCGGCGTCGTTCTCCTCGGTGGTGCCGGTCGAGACGGAACCCCGGATCCTCACCTGCCGACCCGCCGCGGGCCAGAAGAAGGTGAGCGCGGCGGAGGGATTCGCCGCCAGCTGCCGGCCCTTGGGACTGTCCGCACTGGAGGCCACCTGCCATCCGGCCGCAGTGAGGTCCTTGAGGATCACCACGCGTGCATCCGGCAGGCCGTCGTCGCCCACCGTGGCGAGCGTGACCGCGTGCGGTGCCGCCACGTTGTCCGCCACGGCGCGGGTCAGCCAGTCGACGAACAGCTCGATCGGCGAGCCGGGTGCCGCCTCCGGATCGAAGGGCGGCATGTCCTCGGGGAACACGGGGACGCCGCGGACGAGGTCGCGGAGGAGGCCTGGCTCGTTCATGCCGCCAGCCTAGTGCGCCGGGACGACACGCGCCCACGGTCCGCGCAAACCGCCCCCCTCCCCGAGAGACCGCGTGCCGCCGCACGCACGGCGGCATAGAGTCGGTGGATGCCCTCCCATCAGGACCAGTACGTAGGACCACGGGACCTCACCCGCTGGAAGTCGCCGATCGGCCGCCTCCTCGTGCGGTGCGTCCGACCGCTCGCCCGCTGGATCGGCCCGCACTGGGCGTTGCTGCTCCTCATCGGGATCGGCGGGGGCGTCGCCGCCGCCCTGACGGCCGCCTCGGCCGAGGTGTACGAGTCGGTCGTCGAGTCCGACGGCGTCGCCGCGCTCGACCACCCGGCCCTGGACCTCGCCGTCTCGCTGCGCCAGGACTGGCTCAACGCGTTCATCACCGGCTACACGAACATCGGCGGGCCGATCGGCATGCCGATCCTCGCCGTGTCCATCATGGTGCTGCTCGCCGTCCGGCGCAGGTCGTGGACACCCGTGATCCTCCTGCCCGCGGCGGCCTTCGGGTCCCTCCTGATGACCGTGGCGGGCAAGGACGCCATCGGTCGGCTGCGCCCTCCGACGGAGCTCGCCGTCCCGCCCTACGAGACGTCGCCGTCCTTCCCGAGCGGCCACTCCCTCAACGCCCTCGTCATCGCCGGCATCGTCGCCTACCTGCTCGTGGTGCGGGAGCACCGCAAGCGCACCCGTGCGCTCGTGATCACGCTCGCGGTCCTGTTCGCGGTGACCATGGGTCTCAGCCGCGTCTACCTCGGCCACCACTGGCTCACCGACGTCCTGATGGCCTGGACCCTCGGGGTCGCCTGGCTCGCCGTCGTCATCACAGCCCACCGGCTCTTCCTGACGTTCCGGCTGCACCGGGCCGCCCTGCATGCCACGCCCTCCTGAGGACGCCGCCGGGCCCGGCGCCGTCGAACGGCCCCTGCGTCGGGACGCCCTCCGCAACCGGGAGGTGGTCCTTGCCGCGGCGCGGCGGATGTTCGCCGTCCACGGGGCGGACTGCGGTTTCGAGGACATCGCCCGGGAGGCCGGCGTGGGGGTCGGTACGGTCTACCGCAGGTTCCCGGACCGCCGCACGCTGATCGAGGCGATCCTCGAGCAGCGCATCGCGGACGTCGATGCCACAGCCACGACCGCGCTCCGGCTCGAGGACCCGTGGGCCGCGGCGCGGCACTTCGTCGGGGCCGTGGCACGCATGCAGCTCGAGGACCGGGGCCTGCGCGAACTGCTGCACGACACCCGGTTCGTCTCGGCGGGGCTCGCCCTGCTCCGCGAGCGCCTCACGCCCGCAGCCGACGAGCTGGCGCGCCGCCTGAAGGACGACGGCGCCCGGCCGGACCTCACGGCGCAGGATCTCATGGTCCTCATCCGTATGCTCGGTTCCCTGCCCCCGGACCCGGTGCCCGAGACCGCCGGGGGCTCCGGGTCCGTCGGGTCCGGGTTCGAGCGCTACCTGGGCCTCGTGCTGGACGCGCTGCGCCGCGCACCGTCGAGCCGACCCTGACGGAAAGGTGCCTACCGAAGATCGGAAGCCGCCTTCATACTTGCTGGATGGACAGTGCACTCCCCTCCTAGGAACGGACGATGATGTCGAAGACCTCAGGCGTACAGGCCTCCCAATCGATTCTGCGGCGCAAGCCGATCGACAACGTCGAGGACGAGACGGGCCGCACCGGCCTGTTCAAGAGTCTCGGCCTCTGGCAGCTGACCGCCATCGGCGTCGGCGGCATCATCGGCGTGGGTATCTTCACGCTCGCGGGCCTCGTGGCGAACGGCGGGCCGGACGGCGACCCGGTGGGCCCGGCCGTCCTGATCTCCTTCCTCATCGCCGGCCTCGCGAGCGCCGCCGCCGCCCTCTCCTACGCGGAGTTCGCGGGGATGATCCCGCGGGCGGGATCCGCGTACACCTACGGCTACGTCGCCCTGGGTGAGATCATCGGCTGGTTCATCGGGTGGGACCTCCTCCTCGAATACATCGCCATCGTGGCGGTCGTCGCCATCGGCATCTCCGGCTACTTCACCGAGTTCATGTCGGGGATCGGCGTCACGGTGCCCACCTGGATGCAGGGGACGCCGGACACCATCGAGGGCGGCGTGGTCAATCTCCCGGCGATCTTGGTGTGCCTGATCATCACGTTCATCCTCAGCCGCGGCACCAAGACGTTCGGCCGGTTCGAGCTGATCGCGGTGGGGCTCAAGATCCTGCTCATCCTCGGCATCGTGGGACTGGGCTTCTTCTACGTCAACCCGGAGAACTACTCGCCGTTCCTGCCCTCGGGCTTCGGCGCCGTCTTCACGGGCGCGGCCACCGTCTTCTTCGCGGTCTTCGGCTACGACGCGATGAGCACGGCCGCGGAGGAGGCGACGGACGGCAAGAAGCACATGCCGAAGGCCATCCTGCTGTCGCTGCTGATCGCCATGGTGCTGTACGTCCTGGCGACCCTCGTGCTCACGGGCATGCAGAACTACGAGGACATCAGCCCGACGGCGGGCTTCGCCTCGGCCTTCCAGTCCGTCGGCCTGCCGGTCGTCGCGACCATCATCTCGGCCTTCGCGGTGGTCTCCATCCTCACCGTCATGCTCACGTTCCTGCTGGGCGTCACCCGCGTGTGGTTCTCGATGAGCCGCGACGGCCTCCTGCCCGCCTGGTTCTCGACGACGGACCGCCACGGCACGCCGCAGCGCGTCACCTGGATCGCCGGGATCGCGGCGGCGCTGCTCGCCGGGGTCTTCCCCATCCGTGCCGTCGCCGACCTCACCAACATCGGCATCCTCGCCGCGTTCATCGTGGTCTGCATCGCCGTGATCGTGCTGCGCCGCACGCGGCCCGAGGTACCCCGCACCTTCCGGTTGCCGCTGATGCCAATCGTGCCCGCCTTCGGTGTCCTCTCCTCGCTGTTCCTGATCCTGCAGCTCCACTGGGAGACCTGGCTGCGCTTCTTCATCTGGCTCGTGATCGGCCTGTTCGTGTACTTCTTCTACGGCCGGAAACACTCGCTCATGAACCCGGACAGCCCGCGCCACGCCCTTCTCAAGCGCGACGCATAGCCTGTCCGGGCGCTGGAGGGAATGCTCCCACCGGACTGTAACGATTGTGCGGCGGGCGCCGCCGGTCCCTATCCTCGACAGGGGCCGGTGGCGTATCGCCGGTCGCCCACCGATGCCTACGCAGTGAAGGACCAGCACCCCATGGACCTCTTCCGGACCAAGTCCGTCGAACAGTCGATCAAGGACTCCGACGAGAAGGGGCACGGTCTCAAGCGCTCGCTCACCACCTGGGACCTCATGATCATGGGTGTCGCCGTCGCCGTCGGGGCCGGGATCTTCTCGGTGGGCGCGCAGGCTGCGGCTTTCAACGCCGGTCCGGCCGTGACCATCTCCTTCGTGCTGGCGGCCATCACGTGCGCCCTCGCCATCATGTGCTACGCCGAGTTCGCCACGGCCATCCCGGTGGCCGGCAGCGCCTACGTGTTCACCTACGCGACCATGGGCGAGCTGCTGGCCTGGATCATCGGCTGGAACCTGATCCTCGAACTGCTGATGGCCGCCGCTGTCATCGCGAAGTTCTGGGGCGTCTACCTCAGCGACCTCTTCAGCGCCCTGGACCTCGACATCCCCGCGGAGATCAGCCTCCTCGGGGTCGACCTGACCTGGGGGCCGTTGCTGATCGTCGCCGTGTTCACCGCCGTGCTCATCTACGGCACCAAGCTCTCGGCCCGGGTCAACAGCGTCTTCACCGTGATCAAGATCGGGATCGTGCTGTTCGTCATCGTGGTCGGCTTCTTCTACGTCAACCCGGAGAACTACACCCCGTTCGTCCCGGCCTCGCAGCCCGCTGCGGAGAGTGGCGCCGGGTGGGCCGACCAGCCCTTCCTCTCCTTCCTGAGCGGGGCCTCCCCGGCCGCCTTCGGCTTCACGGGCATCATCTCGGGAGCCGCGCTGGTCTTCTTCGCCTTCATCGGGTTCGATGTCGTCGCCACCTCCGCCGAGGAGGTCAAGAACCCGAGCCGCACCCTCCCGCGCGGCATCTTCGCCGGGCTCGCCGTGGTCAGCGTCCTCTACATCCTGGTGACCCTGGTGGTCACCGGCATGGTCCCCTACACCGAGCTCGGGGAGTCCGGGGCGCCGTCGCTCGCGACCGCCTTCCAGCTCGTCGGCGCCGACTGGGCCGCCGGCATCATCTCGCTCGGCAGCCTGATCGGCCTGACCACCGTGATCATGGTCCTGCTCATGGGCCTGGCCCGCGTGATCTTCGCCCTCAGCCGCGACGGCCTTCTGCCCCGCGGGCTGAGCCGCACCTCGGACAAGCACGCCACGCCGGCGCGCACGCAGGTGCTGTGCGGTGTCGTCGTCGCACTCCTCGCCGGGTTCACCCAGGTGGAGGTGCTCGCCGAGATGATCAACATCGGGACCCTGACCGCGTTCATCACGGTGAGCCTCGGGATCATCGTGCTGCGCAGGAAGCGCCCGGACCTCAAGCCCGCGTTCCGCGTCCCCTTCGGCAAGGTCATCCCGATCGCCTCGGCCGCACTGTGCCTCTACCTCATGTTCAACCTGGCCACCATCACCTGGCTGTTCTTCGCCGGCTGGCTCGTCATCGGGTTCGTCGTCTACTTCGCGTACGGCAACCGGCACTCCCGCCTCCGCACGGAGCAGCGCACCTCCGTCTAGGAGGCCTCCGACCGGACGCCTGCGTCCGGACGGAGGGACCGCAGCGCCGCGGGCGTGCGCCGGCGTGCGGGACGCGAGATGATGGTGCCCCGGAGCGGCCGCTCCGGGGCACCCGCCCAGCCCCACCAGGAGAACCACCATGTCCCAGGATCCGTATCCCGGCGAGCGCCCCTCCACCGGAGGCTCGGCCGACCCGTCCGACAGCACGGCCGAGGGCGGCGCCCACGGCGACCGTCCCTACGATCCCTCCCAGGCGTACCAGCAGCCCTACCAGCAGCCGTACCAGCAGGGCGCCTACCCGTTGGGCGGTTACCAGCCGGGCTACCCGGCCGGCGGCTACCAGACGGGGCCGTACCAGTCCTACCAGCCCTCCTACGAGGCTATGGAGGGCGAGAAGGCGGCGCAGCTCTCCCTGATCCTCGGGCTCGTGGGGCTGTTCGTGGCGGGCTTCGTCCTCGGGCCGCTCGCCATCTGGCAGGCCCGGAAGGCCGAACGCCTCGGTGTGCCCGCGACGGCGGGGAAGGTCCTCGGCTGGATCACGACCATCCTCTACGCGCTGGCCATCCTTGCCGGCATCCTGTTCTTCGTGATCCTCCTCATCGGGCTGGGAGCATCGTCCACCTACAGCAGCTAGCCTGGCGCGCCGCCACCTCTCCCGGCCGGCGCGTCAGAGCGTGGGGAACAGGCGGGCGGACTGCTCGCCCGCCTCGAACACGCGGGAGTGCGGTCCCGTCCCGACGATCAGCGGATCCGGCGTGCCGACGACGTCGTGGTCCTTCTCGTCGTAGTCGAGGATGGACAGGACGTAGCGCAGCGCCTCGATCCTCGCCCGCTTCTTGTCGTTGCTCTTGATGACCGTCCATGGGGCGTCCGCCGTGTTCGTGTAGAAGAACATCGCCTCCTTGGCCTCGGTGTAGTCGTCCCACTTGTCGAGGGACTGCAGGTCCATGGGGCTGAGTTTCCAGCGGCGCACCGGGTCCGTGTGGCGCTGGGCGAACCTGCGGCGCTGCTCCTCCCGCGACACCGAGAACCAGAACTTGACGAGATGCGTGTCGCTGCGGACGAGCATGCGCTCGAGTTCCGGGGCCTGCCGCATGAACTCGAGGTACTCGGTGGGCGTGCAGAACCCCATCACCCGCTCCACACCCGCCCGGTTGTACCAGGACCTGTCGAACAGCACGATCTCCCCGCCCGAGGGGAGTGCGGAGACGTAGCGCTGGAAATACCACTGCGTCTGCTCCTTGTCGCTCGGCTTGTCGAGCGCGATGATCCTCGCCCCGCGGGGATTCAGGTTCTCCGTGAACCGCTTGATGGTCCCGCCCTTGCCGGCGGCGTCACGCCCCTCGAACAGCACCGCCACCTTGGCGCGGTTCGCCTTGACCCACCCCTGCATCTTGAGCAGTTCGATCTGCAGGGCCCGCTTCGTCCGCTGGTACTCGCGCTCCGTCATCCGCTGGTCGTACGGGTATCCCTCCCGCCAGGTCTGCTGGTCCGGGTGCGGCAGCAGCACGTGGTCCTCGCCGTCCACGTGGGGCGTCGGCACCGGGATGGACGAGGGCGCCAGGGCGTCGGCGCCGTCGGCCCCGGCCGCGTCCGGGTGGTCGGCGGGCGAGTCCGTCGGTTCGTCGGTCAGCGCGTCCGTCGGCTCGTCGGGCGTGCCGGTCGCGTCGGTCGTGTCGGTCGTGTCGGCCGTGTCGGTCATCTCGGTCTCCTCCTCGTGCAGCCGGATACGTCCCGCGTCCTCGACGGGCGCCGCGGACGGCGGGACCGCGGAGGCCGGAACGGCCCGGGTGGGGAGGGCACGCCGACCTGTCGTCCGGCGTCCGCCGGTCCTTCATCGTTCCAGAGGATGCGCACGGGGACATAGCCTCCGGTGTTCCCCGTCGTGGTGGACGGAGCTCCGGAGGCTTGGTAGCCGGCGGAGACGGCGGGACGGCCCACCGGGAATGCTGCGCACGCGCTCGGGGTTCCAGCCCATGCAGGACCCGACGAACCAGGAGAAAGCGCATGAGTCCCACCACGCAGACCGCCGAGGACCGCTGGGCCCGCTTCCGTGCAGCACGGAACGCGGCGCTCGCGGAGACGCACGGCTGGCTGTCCCTGACGTCCTTCCACTGGCTGGCGGACCGGCCGGCCCGCGTCGGGAGCATGCCCGGCCTCTGGTCCGCGGACGGCGGCACCGCGAGCGTGACGGCGCAGCCGTCCGACGGGCTGACCGACCTGGCGACCGGCCGCCCCGTGGACGGCACGCTCACCGCGTCGCTCGAGGACGAGGACTCGCTGATGTGGATGGCGTACGGCGGCGGGGACGGGCACCGCGTGGTGGTGGAGCTCGCACGCCGTGCCGGCCGGTACGCCATCCGGACCCGGGACGCCGAAGCGTCGACCCTGGCGCGCTTCACCGGGAACCCCGTCTTCGACTACCGGCCCGACCTCGTGGTCGAGGGCCGGTTCGAACCGTATGCGGAGCCGCTGCACGAGCAGATCCTCACCTCGCACCCCGATGTCCCGGGGACGCACACCGCGGTGGGTGATGTGGTGTTCACGCTTCCCGGTGACACCCGGGAGCACCGGCTCCGGGCGTCGCAGGACGAGGCGGGGGCACTCACGGTCACCTTCCACGACACCACCAACGGCGTGACCACGGCGCACTGGCGCAAGGTGTCCCTGCGCCGTCCACGCCCCGACGGCTCCGTGATCCTCGACTTCAACAGGACCGTCAACTACCCGAGCGCCTTCACGCCCTACGGCACGTGCCCGCGGCCGGTGGACGCGAACGTCGTCGACGCCCCCGTCGAGGCCGGAGAGAAGCAGCCCTGACCCCGGCCCCCTCCGCTTCGGCGTTCACCGCTCGGAGTCGGGGTAGATGCTCATCGTCTCGGCCCGCCGGCTGCGGTCGGTCACCCAGTCGGTGGGATGGATCTTGGGCAGCACATTGGCCAGCGCCAGGGAGGCGTAGATGACCGTGTTGATGGCCACGAAGGCGGCGAGGATGCCGAACACGCCGGTGTGGAGCACCGACTCCGGGAGGAGGAGACCGGTGCGGACGATGGGGCCTGCTGCGGTACCGAACATGGCCTAGGCCTCCTGGGTTTCGAGTGTGCGTGCCGGGGTGTCGTGCGTGAGGTGCTTCCAGCTGGCCTGGCGTCCGGAGGACAGATCGATGACGCCCTTGACGTAGACCAGGTTCAGGAACATGTCGAAGAACAGTTCGGGGAACAGCGTGACGGCGAGCAGGCGGGCCTTCCAGCCACCCTTCCAGACCGTGACCAGCCGCTCGAGCGTGAAGAGGAAGCCCAGTCCTAGCCAGAACGGGAACCAGATCCACGTCTCGAGGGAGACGATCGTGAGGGCGATCAGCGCCAGGTAGGCGCTGAGGGCGATGACGCCGTAGCCGATGCCCAGCTGCTGGGCCCAGTACCGCATGGTGGGGGCGGTGACGCCGTAGGCACCGATGTTCTCGAGTGCGCCGCGCTGCCAGCGCAGGCGCTGGTTCCACAGTGTTCCCCAGGAGGGCATCAGTTCCGTCACCACGGTGCAGTCCTGGGGCGAGATCATGAGACCCCCCAGTGACTTGAGGGCGATCGTCAGCTCGTTGTCCTCGGTCAGCGCCGCCGTGTCGTACACGTCCCCGGGCCTCCCGGGGAGGGTGCGGCCGCGACTGTCCGCGATGGTGCGCAGTGCCACGGGCCGGAAGAGCGACGCCGTCCCGGTGAGGACGAACACCCGTCCGCGGCGGCGGCGCATCTGCCGGGAATAGCGGATGTACTCGTTGCGCTGGAACTGGCCGATCAGCCCGTGGCCGTCCTCGCCGTAGAACAGCCCGCCGACCGCCATGAGCGCGCGGTCGTTCACGAAGCGCACCACCGCGTGGGCGAGGAAGCCGTCGTCGAGCTGGGTATCGGCGTCCATCACCATCACGACGTCGTTGTCACCCTGCTGGGGCAGCACCGTCCTGAGCGCCTGGTTGAGCGCCCCTGCCTTCTTCTTGGTGTTGCCCACCGACTCGATCACCTCGACGCCGGCCGCGCGGGCCAGCTGCACCGTGGCGTCCGTGCAGTTGTCGGCGACCACGATGATGCGCTCGGGTCGGTGCGACTGGCTCTGGAGGGACGCGATGGTCTGCGGGAGGGAGGCTTCCTCGTTGTGGGCGGGGATGAGCACCGTCACCGTGACCTCGCCCGCGAATCCACCGCGGGTAGCGGCCATGATCACCTTCGGCGCCAGGGGCTGATGACCGGGGTTCATGGATCGGCGTGCCTTCGTCGCGATGCGCCGCTCGATGATGGCGAGCCCGGCGGCGGCGAGCAGGGCGAGCGCGATGGCCGTCAGGATGGTGCTCACCTCGGGAGCATCCGAGTTGTAGAGGACGTGCCAGACACCGATGACGGCGTCGTTCGACTCCGCGACCGTCACGTCGGGCCCCTTCGCCGCGAGGGCGAGCCACAGCAGGACCGCCGCGCTGATGACGATGCCGGCGATCACGAGGCCGACGATCCGGTCGAGCCCGATCGCGCGGCGCGCGGGCACCTCCCGTTCGGCCGCCGCGGGCGTCGGCCGGTGGGGCGCTTCTTGTGTCATGGTCATCGCTGCTTCATCTCCTGAGACCTGGCGCCCTGGGCCACCGAGGTGGAGCAGGGCCTTCACTGGATGGGGCGCGGGTCCTGCCGGCCAGGCCCGCGCGCTTCTGGAACGACTCTGCCGGTGCAATCTTGAGCCAGTCCCGCAGGAAGACCGAAGAAACGGGCAAGAGCCCCGTCGCTTCTCCCGAAGGCGGGCCACAGCACCGCCTGCGACCCGGTGCTGCCGCGGCGCACAATGGGGAGGTGAGCGAATCGACCGACGCCCTGATCCCCCGCCCGCGCCGGGTGCTGGCGCCCGGCGCCGTCCACCTCCCCGGCTGGCTCACCCCCGACCGCCAGCGTGAACTCGTGACCCTCTGCCGTGCCTGGGCGAGCGGGCCGGTCCCCATGCGCGCCGTGACGATGCCGAACGGCGGCGTGATGTCCGTGAAGAGCGTGAGCCTCGGCTGGCACTGGCTCCCCTACCGGTACAGCCGTACGGCCGACGACGTCGGAGGCGGCGCCGTCGCACCGTTCCCCGACGTACTCCGCACCCTGGGACGGGACGCCGTCACCGCCGCCTGCGGGCCGGAGGAGGGCGCCGCCTACGAGCCCGACGCCGCGCTGGTCAACTACTACGACGACGCCGCGAAGATGGGCATGCACCAGGACCGGGAGGAGCGCCTGAACGCGCCCGTGGTGTCGCTCAGCCTCGGCTCGTCGTGCGTGTTCCGGTTCGGCAACACGGAGAACCGGAACCGCCCCTGGCAGGACGTGGAGCTCGTCTCGGGCGATCTCTTCGTGTTCAGCGGCCCGTCACGCTTCGCCTACCACGGCGTGCAGAAGATCCTCCCGGACACGGCGCCCTCCGGGATCGGCTTCGACGGCCGGCTCAACATCACGCTGCGGCAGACCGGCCTGGCCTAGGGCGGGGCACCGCACGCGGTGCCCCGGGGGTCAGGCGAGGATGATGCCCCGCGCGTACGCGGCCTGCCCCGCGTGCTGGACGGCGTCGTCGATCACGCTCACGAGCCGGACGAGCAGTGTCACCGGCGGGTCCCAGCGTTCGTCGACCACGCGGGCGAGCTCCTCGTCGTCGAGCCCCGCCACCAGGTCCTCGGAAAGCGCATGGACGGCGTCGAAATAGTCGAGCAGCTGCTGTGCCGAGCCGACCCTGACGGCGTCCACCTGGTCGGACGAGTGGCCGTATCCGGTGTCGTCGCGGTCGAGCGGGAGCTCCCAGCGCTCGGCATAGCCCCTCGCGAGCCACAACTGGTCGTGGCCGAACGCCTCGGCGAAGTGACTGTCCTCCACGCGCGTGAGGTGCCAGACGAGCCAGGCGATCGAATTCGCGGATCCGCCCGGGCGGAGGGCCAGCTGATCCGCGTCGAGACCGTCGACGGCGCCGCGCACCAGATCGGGCAGGCGGCCGAACGCCTCGGAGAGCACCTCGACCGACGTCATCGCGGGTCCTGCCCGGTCGCCCCGGCCCGGGAGCCCATGAGCAGCCTGAACCGGCGTCGCCGGCCCGCGGGGATGAGCGGGAGGAACCGAGGGTGGTCGGCCAGGAACTCCCGGGCCTCGGGGCAGCAGGGGATCACGGCGAGCCGCCGGCGGTGCGCCTCGAGGAGCACGGACCGCAGCAGGACCGTCTCGAGGCCCAGCCGCCGGAACCGCGGATCGACGACGACATGGAGCAGCCGGATCTGCCCGCCCCGCATCTCGTACTGCAGGTACCCGGCCATGACCCCGTCACGGTAGAGCTCGAAGCGGGAGAACAGGGCGTTGTCGCGGAACGTCCCGGCGGCGTCCTCCGCGGCCGGGAGGGCCGCGGCCCGGCGCTCACGCCGTTCGAGCTCCTCCACGAGGGCGTCGTACTGCTCCCGGGTCTCGAGCGACGATCCGGTCGTGTCCAGCAGCTGGTACGTGCGGTCGCAGAGCCGGCGCAGCTGCCGGGTGGGGAGCGCCCCCAGGTCGGCGGGGATCGTGGCCTCCGCGCCGGGTGCCCCGGCGTCGGGCCGCGCAGGCCGTGCCACCCGGGAGGCGGGCGCCTCCCGCCGGCGGCCGGGGTCATCGAATATCGGCGGAAAGGTGTTCATGGCGTGCTCCACATAGGGCGGGTGCATGGCCTCCTTCTCGACCAGTCCCTGCAGTCTAGGGGGCCCGGACGTCGCCCGTCAGGACGGCGTCCGACGGGCGGAACCCGTTGATCCCGACCCGCACCCGCGGTAGGGCCGGTGCCGCGGGTCTAGGATCTGAGGTCTGACGGCCCGACGACGAGCAAAGGCACACCATGCAGCACCCCTCCACTCCACCGATCCCTCCGGCCCTGCGGCGGCGGGTCCCCAAGGTCGCGGACCTCGCCCCGCTGATGCAGTTCAAGAAGCCGCAGTTCGGCACCGCCGCACGGCTCCGCCGCGCCAACACCATCTGGGATCTCCGCGACCTGGCGAAGCGGCGCACACCCACGGCGCCCTTCGACTACACCGACGGGGCGGCCGAGGCGGAGATCTCCCTCGGCCGCGCCCGCGATGCCTTCCTCGACCTCGAGTTCCGGCCGGGGATCCTCCGGGACGTCCGGACCGTCAGCACAGCGACGCCGGTCCTCGGGAAGGAGTCCGCCCTGCCGTTCGGGATCGCGCCGACCGGCTTCACGCGCATGATGCAGTCGGAGGGCGAGTACGCCGGATCGCAGGCGGCCGCGGCGGCAGGCATCCCCTACACCCTGTCCACCATGGGCACGGCATCCATCGAGGACGTGGCACAGGCCGCCCCCGGCGGGCGCAACTGGTTCCAGCTGTACCTCTGGACGGACCGGGACCGTTCCCTGGAACTCATCGGCCGCGCCGCGGCCGCCGGGAACGACACCCTCATGGTCACCGTGGACACCGCCGTCGCCGGCGCCCGCCTCCGCGATGTCCGCAACGGCATGACCATCCCGCCCGCCCTGACCCTCAGGACCGTGGTCGACGCCTCCTACCGGCCCGCCTGGTGGTTCAACTTCCTCACGCGCGAGCCGCTCGCCTTCGCCTCGCTCTCGCGCTACTCGGGTACGGTCGCGGACCTCATCAACTCGATGTTCGACCCGACCCTCACCTTCGACGACCTGGACTGGCTGCGGAGCGCCTGGAAGGGAAACCTCGTGGTCAAGGGCATCCAGACGCTCGACGACGCGAAGAAGGCGGTGGATCACGGCGCCGACGGCATCGTGCTGTCCAACCACGGCGGGCGGCAACTCGACCGGGCGCCCGTCCCGCTGCACCTCCTGCCCCGGGTGGCCGCCGAGCTCAAGGGCAAGACGGACATCATCCTCGACACGGGCATCATGAGCGGCGGCGACATCGTCGCCGCCCTGGCGCTCGGCGCGGACTTCACCCTGATCGGACGCGCCTACCTGTACGGGCTCATGGCCGGCGGCCGCCAGGGCGTGGACCGCACCATCGAGATCCTCGGCACGCAGACCGCCCGCACCCTGCAGCTCCTCGGCGTGAACCGGATCGGCGACCTCACCCCGGACCACGTACGGCTGCTCGGCAGCGCGAGCACCGGCACCGGCCGGCCCGAGGCAGCGATGACCCCCTGAGTCCGCGGGCCGGGAAGCGTTCCGTCTCCATCCCTGTCCCGGACACGGGAAATGCCTTGTCAGGGCGTTATCATTCATCCAGTGGTACTGCCTGGGGGCGGGCCCGAAAGAGTCTGGGGAGACGAATATGGAGCGTAGGCGGATGCATTATCCGTTGCGTTATCGGCGCGCGCGATCACTGCTGTACGTGATCGGGCTGTTCTGGCTGTGGCTGTGGCTCGGGAGCGCCGCGCTGATCGCCGGCCTCCACCACTCTCCGGTGCATGCCGTCCTCGCGACGTACGCGCTCGCCGTCGTCGTCCTCGTGTCGATCCCCGCGGCCGTGCTCGCGGTGATCCGGATGATCCTCACCCACCCGCGCCGTCACGCCGACGTCGTGCCCCTGAAACCGCACCAGCCGGGCGAGCCGGCCCACTGGTGGTACGGCGAGAAAGCCTCCTGACCCTTCCGGACGGACACCGACGGCGCCCTCCGTCCGGAGCGCGCCGTCCGCGGGTCCGGGACCGGGCGTCTAGCCCTCGCAGTCGGTGCAGTACTGCCGGCCGTCCTTCTCGAGCGCGATCTGGCTGCGGTGCCGGACCAGGAAGCAGGAGGCGCAGGTGAATTCGTCCTCCTGCGGCGGGATCACCTGGATGAGGAGTTCCTCGCCGGACAGGTCGGCGCCGGGAAGGTCGATGCCCTCGGCCGTATCGCCGTCCTCGATGTCGACCGACGCCGACTGGGCATTGCTGCCGCGGTTCGCCTGGAGCTCCTCGAGGGACTCCGCTTCCTTCTCCTCGTCGTTGTTGCGCGGTGCGTCGTAGTCCGTTGCCATGCTGCTGCCGTTCTTCGTGGGGGATCCTCGTGCCCGTGGGGGCTCGTGCAGCATTCGAGTCTAGTGGTCGGATCCGCCCCGGATCCCGGTTCTGCCGCTTCCGTGATGCTCGTCATACCGCCACGGGACGCGTCCTGCGGCAGGCATCCCCACCCCCGAAAGGGGTGGACGGTCCGGGCGCGCCGCTGGCAGGCTGGAGGGGTCCCACCCTCCGACGACGGGGAACCCCATCACTTCGTCCACCAGACCACCGATTCCTGCCGGGCAGGACGACGGCGCCGTACTCGGGCGCCGCAATGTGCTGGTGGGCGTCCTGTTCGGCTGCGGGATCGTCGCGTTCGTCGACGAGGCGGTCTTCCACCAGCTCCTCCACTGGCACCACTTCTACGATCGCTCGACGCAGGCCGCCGGTCTCGTGTCCGACGGCGTCTTCCACGCCTTCAGCTGGTTCGCCACCGTGGCGTCGCTCTTCCTCTTCGCCGACCTGAGACGGCGGGGCGCCCTCTCCACGCGCCGGTGGCTGGCCGGCATCCTCCTGGGCGTCGGCGGCTTCCAGCTGTTCGACGGCCTGGTGCAGCACAAGCTCCTCGGGCTGCACGAGATCCGCTACGACGTGGACCTCCTGCCCTACGACCTCGCCTGGAACGGCGCCGCGCTGGTGATCCTGGTGGCAGGGGCGTTCCTGCTCCGCTCCGTCCGGCGGGCCGGGCGGCGTCCGGCCCGCGATGACTGAGGACTCCCACCACCCGGGCGGTGCCGACGCCGGCACCGGGGCCCTCGGCATGTTCGCGCAGGACACCGCCGTCGTCCTCGTGTGGCTCGGGCTCGCGGTCCTCTACCTGCTCGCCGGACGTGCAGCCGCCCTGCGCGGCCGCACCGGCTGGCCACCCGTCCGCACCGCCGCCTGGCTGACCGGGACCGGGCTGGGCCTCGCGGCGACGGCCGGTCCCCTCGCCCGGGCTGCCGACAGCAGTTTCACGGCGCACACGGCGGTCCACCTCCTCCTCGGGATGCTCGTCCCGCTGCTGCTCGTCCTCGGCGCCCCCATGACCGCCGCCCTGCGGGCCGTGCCCGTGGCGGTGGGGCGGCGCCTCACGCGCCTCGCCGGGTCGGCACCCGTGCGCCTGGTCTCCCACCCGCTGGTGGCCGCCCTGATCACCACGGCCCCGATGGCCCTCCTGTACTGGGATGCCGCGGCCCTCACCCTGCTCCACCATCCCGTGGTCGGGCCCCTGCTGCATGTCCACTTCGTCGCGGCGGGCGCGCTCTTCGCGTACGCCGTCGTCGGCGTGGACGCCGATCCGCACCGGGCAGCGGCATGGGTGAGGGGTGCTGTGATCACCGCGAGCATCGCGGCGCACGCCGTGATCGCGAAACACCTCTACGCCTCGGCGGGTCAGGCCGGCCGGCCCGCGGACACGGAGCAGGCGGCACAGCTGATGTACTACGGCGGCGATGCCGTGCACGTGCTGCTGCTCGGCGTGTTCTGCGCCCAGGTGTACCGGAGGAGCGGGCGGCTCCTGCGGCGCACGGCCTCGCCCCCATCGGGGCGCCTCGCGTAGCCCTGCCGGAGCGGCCGTCCGCACAGCGCAGGACACCCGTGCGGGGCCCTGCAGGGCGAGCCCTGCACCTCGGCGACCGGAGATCTGCCGCCGCCACGAAGGGCTTTCTCGGCCTCACCGCCACTCGTTTCCCGGAGTGGACAGAAGTAGCTCAGCCCGCATATAACTAGTTTACCGAACTAGTTAACAGAGTGGTTCCTATTTCTGATCGAAAGGTGAGAGAGCCATGACGCAGGCCATCATTGATGTCATCGGTGCCGGAGATGTCGCCCTGGGGTCCCCCCTCCACTGCGGCGAACCCATGACCCTGCGCGAGACCTCCTACCGCGGATCCTCCTACGGCATGGTGTCGCAGCCGGCCTCCCGGGACGACGTCGAACTCGTCTGGGCCTGCGCATGCGGCTTCCAGCTGTCCCACGAGGAGCCCAGGGAGCTCGCCTACCCCCTCTCCCCCGCCCTGCACCGCGTCGCCGCCGCCGCAGCGGACCTCGAGTCCATCCACTGGCAGCTGGACCAGCTGACGGGAGAGCTCGAGGCCGCGGTCCTGCAGGCCGCCGACGCCGGTGCGGCCATCATCGACATCGCCGAGGCCGCGCAGCTCGACCCGGCCGAGGTCCAGCAGCTCGCCGCGGGCGGTCACCTGCTCGACGTAGGCTAGGCGGCACGGCTGCCTTCCGGGGCCCGCCGGCATCCTGCCCGTGACGGGCCCGCGCAAGGGAAGGCAGCATCACCATGGACGAGCCCCACTGGGTGGAGCACGCGATCTGGTGGCAGGTGTACCCCCTGGGCTTCACCGGCGCCGAGAAGAGCGCCACCGAGGACCCCGCGGCCGCGCACCGGCTGCTGGCCCTGGTGCCGTGGCTCGACTACGCGGTGGACCTCGGGGCCTCGGGGCTCGCCCTCGGCCCGGTGTTCGCCTCCGAGACGCACGGCTACGACACCACGGACTACTTCCGGATCGATCCCCGGCTCGGGACCCTCGAGGACTTCGACGTGCTCGTCGCGGAGGCGCACCGGCGCGGACTCCGGATCCTGCTCGACGGCGTCTTCAACCACACGGGGCGTTCGTTCGGCCCGTTCCAGGAGGTCCTCGCGCACGGTCCCGGTGCCGCCACGGCGTCCTGGTTCTCCCTCGACTGGTCCGGGGCTGCCGGCGCGGAGCCGGCGTACCGCGACTTCGAGGGCCATCACCACCTCGTGGCGCTCGATCACCACGAGCCGGCCGTCGCCGACTTCGTCGTCGAGGTCATGGAGTACTGGCTGGCGCGGGGCGCCGACGGCTGGCGGCTCGACGCGGCGTACGCCGTCCCGTCGTCGTTCTGGGCCGCGGTGACGGCCCGTGTCCGTTCGTCGCATCCCGACGCCTACTTCGTGGGCGAGTACATCCACGGCGACTACGCAGCGGAGGTGCAGCGCGGCGGGATCGACTCGACCACGCAGTACGAGCTGTGGAAGGCCGTGTGGAGCTCGCTCAACGACGCCAACCTCTTCGAACTCGCCGCCGCGCTGGAACGGCACAACGCGCTCCTGCGGTCCTTCGCGCCGCTGACCTTCATCGGGAACCATGACGTCACGCGGATCGCGAGCAGGCTCGAGGACCCCGACCTGCTGGCGCACGCCGTCGTCGTGCTGTTCACCGTCGGCGGGACGCCCTCCATCTACTACGGGGACGAGCAGGGCTACCGCGGCATCAAGGAGGACAGGGCCGGAGGCGACGACGACGTGCGGCCGCTCTTCCCGGCCACCCCGGAGGACCTCTCCCTCGTGGGGCGGCCGGTGTACGAGCTGCACCAGCAGCTCATCGGCGTGCGACGACGCCACCCGTGGCTGCACCGCGCGACCAGCGAGGTGCTGCACCTGTCCAACGAGGTGCTCGTCTACCGCGTGGCCGACGGCGACGACGCGCTGGTCGTGGCGCTCAATCTCTCGCGCGGAGACCGGAGCGTCCACATCGAGGGCGCCGGATCGGTGCTCGCCGGGCAGGGCGCCGTCGACGCCGCTGCGCGGCAGGTGCGGTTACCGGCGCGCGGCTGGGCCGTCCTGGGGTGAGGCCCTCCTCACCGATCCCCTCGATCCACGCCACGGTTCCGCCACCAAGGGGATAATGGGTCCAGGCACAGCGGAGGAGGACGGCATGCGCGCGGACGAACAGGACACCACGACGGTCGACTTCACGCCCTGGCCACGGCCCGTGCCGTCCCATGTGCTCGGCGGCGTCAAGAAGCTGCTGCTCGTCACTGCCATCCTCGTGGGAGTGCACCAGCTGTTCCCCGCGACGACGCTCGGATCCTCCCTCAGCAGCACCTTCACCCTCCTCGTGATGATGTCCTGGCTCAGCCCCCTGGCTCGGATCCTCGCGGCGCGGCCCTGGGTGCGGAAGGCCCCCGAGGAGTAGGCCCGCGGCGCGACACGGACCCGTCATCCGCTGTTCGTCACGAATTCATTAAAACCCCGTATGGTTCGCCGTATGACACTTACCAGCGCCCTTGCCTCCGGCATGCTCCCGGCGATGACCTCCACCGCCACCACCACCGATCCGGCCGCAGCCGCCGCCGGCCTCTTCGGCGGACTCATCGGCGCCGTCCTCGGCATCCTGATCGCCGGCTTCTCCCTGATGGGCATCTTCACCAAGGCCGGCGAGCCCAAGTGGGCCGCATTCGTCCCGCTCTACAACATGATCGTGCTGCTGCGGATCTCCGGACTCTCACCGTGGCTGGTCATCCTGGCGTTCATCCCCGTCGCGAACATCGTGTTCGTCGTGCTGCTCTCGATCAACCTCGCGAAGGTGTTCGGCAGGGGCGTCGGGACGGTCCTCCTGCTCGTGTTCTTCAGCACCATCATGGACTTCGTCCTCTCCTACGGCAGCGCGCGCTACCTCGGCCGCGAGGCGGCCCGCCACCCGCTCGGCCAGGCACCCCAGCAGGGCGGCGCACCCGACGCCTACCCCGTGGGCCAGTACGGGTCCTGATCCCTCCGACCGCCCGGACCGCCGGCTGCCCGGATCGCCCGGGTCGCCCGGATCACTCGGGCCGCTGACGCAAGAAGCGAGGCCCCTGGGAACAGGAGCCTCGCTTCTTTCTCGGAAACCGTGGAGCTTAGGGGAATCGAACCCCTGACCTTTTCATTGCGAACGAAACGCTCTACCAACTGAGCTAAAGCCCCGGATACCACTTCCGAACACCAACACTGTACCTGCGAGGAGCGCCTTAGCCCAAAGTCGCGCGGGGCGGGCATCAGGACCGGGAGTGTCAGGGGCCGGGCGTAGTCTTCTCCCATGTCCACCAACCCCTCCCAGGCGGCTCCTGCCCTGCCCCAGAACGACGTGAGGCCCTGGCCGGCCCTGTGGTCGCTCGTCATCGGCTTCTTCATGATCCTCGTCGACTCGACGATCGTGTCGGTCGCCACCCCGGCCATCATGGAGGGCCTGGGGGCCGGCATCGACAACGTCATCTGGGTGACCAGCGCCTACCTGCTGGCCTACGCCGTGCCGCTGCTCGTGGCCGGACGGCTCGGCGACCGGTTCGGCCCGAAGCGCGTCTACCTGGTGGGACTCGTGGTCTTCACCCTCTCGAGCGCCTGGTGCGGCCTGTCCGGCACCGTGGAGGCGCTCATCGTCGCCCGTGTGCTGCAGGGCCTGGGCGCCGCGCTCATGACGCCGCAGACCATGTCCGTCATCACCCGTATCTTCCCGCCCGAGCGCCGCGGCGCCGCGATGGGCCTGTGGGGATCGGTCGCCGGCATCGCCACCCTCGTCGGACCCATCCTCGGCGGTGTGCTCGTCGATTCCGCCGGATGGGAGTGGATCTTCTTCATCAACGTGCCGGTCGGTGTCGTCGGTTTCATCCTCGCCGCCCGCCTCGTCCCCACCCTGCCGACGACGTCGCACCGCTTCGACATGCTCGGCGTGTTCCTCAGCGCGGCCGGCCTCTTCTGCCTGGTGTTCGGCATCCAGGAGGGTGAGAGCTACGACTGGGGCACCATCGCCGGGCCCCTGTCGGTGTGGTCGCTGATCATCACCGGGATCGTCCTGCTCGTGGCCTTCGTGGTGTGGCAGAGGATCAACCGCGGCGAGCCCCTTGTCCCGCTCACGCTGTTCCGTGACCGCAACTTCTCCCTGGCGAACACCTCGATCACCGCCATGGGCTTCGCGATCACCACCATGACGCTGCCGCTGATGCTCTACGCGCAGACGGTCCGCGGGCTCTCCCCGACCCAGGCCGCGCTCCTGCTGACACCGATGGCCGTCATCTCGGGCGTCCTCGCACCCTTCGTCGGCAAGTACGTGCAGCGGAGCAACCCCAAGTACATCGCCATCGCCGGGTTCGCGGGCATGTCGGCCTCACTGTTCTGGATGGGCTCGATCCTCACCCCGGACGTCCCGATCTGGCAGCTCCTGCTGCCGGTCTCACTGCTCGGCCTCTCCAGCGCCGGCATCTGGGCGCCGGTCTCCCTGACGGCCACCCGCAATCTCGCCCCGTCGCTGGCGGGCGCCGGCTCGGGTGTCTACAACACCACCCGCCAGATGGGCGCCGTCCTCGGCAGCGCGGCGATCGCGGCCGTGATGCAGTCGCGCCTCATGACCAACCTGGGTGGCGGCGGCATGAGCGCCACCCCGTCCGCGGCGCTGCCTGACGAGGCCAAGGCCGGGTACGCCCTGTCGATGGGCCAGTCGCTCTACCTTCCCGCCATCGTCATCATCATCGGCTTCGCGGCCGCCCTGTTCTTCGCCAGGCCCCAGCAGAACGGCGTGTGGGACAAGGACGCGGGCGCAGTCGGCGCGGCACCGGCGGATCGTCGCGAGGTGACACCCGCCGACACGTAGGCCGTTGCCTCGGCGAACTACCGGTAGGCTCGAGCCATGGCTGATGAGACGAAGGACACATCCGGGGACACCGCGAACGACGCGAAGGACGCCGGGGCACCCGGAGGCAAGGACGTGTCCGACGACTTCACCGTCCGGGAGCACACCTCCCCCTCCGGCCTGCGGTACACGACCACCACCGGGCGTCTCGTGCTGCGGCGCGAGGAGACCAAGGACGGCAAGTCCGAGGGCTTCAAGCCGAAGGCGGAGATCTTCATCGTGGCCTACACGAAGCAGGACGCCGAGCCCGGCCGCCCCGTGACCTTCGCCTTCAACGGCGGCCCCGGCTCGGCCTCCGTCTGGCTGCACCTGGGGCTCCTCGGGCCCCGCCTCGTCGATTCCGGCGACGTCGGGGCGATGACCCCGGCACCCTTCGGTCTCGTCGACAACCCCGACTCCCTGCTCGAGTCCAGCGACCTGGTCCTGATCGATCCGGTGAGCACGGGCTACTCGCGCGTGGTGGAAGGCGAGAAGACCGACGAGTTCCATGCCTTCGTGCAGGACCGGGACCTCGTCGCGGAGGTCATCCGCCTCTGGACCACGCGCAACAACCGCTGGCTCGCTCCGAAGTACCTCGTCGGGGAGTCCTACGGCACGCTCCGCGCCGTCGCGGTGGCCGGGCGCCTCTTCGATGCGTACGGCATGGCGGTGAACGGGCTGGGACTCATCTCCACGGTGCTCAACATGTCCACCCTGCGCTTCTTCCCCGGCAGCGACCTCCCCTACGCGCTGCACCTGCCCACGTACGCGGCGATCGCCCACTACCACGGCCGCCACGGCGACCGGGAGCTGACCGAGGTGGTCCGCGAGGCGGAGGAGTACGCGGCCCGGGACTTCGGCTACGCCCTCACCCAGGGCAACCGGCTGACCGCCGAGGAGCGTGAGGAGGTGGTGGCCAGGCTGCACGCCATCACCACCCTGGACGAGGGATTCATCCGCCGTACGGACCTCCGCTGGGCCTACCACGAGTTCGCCGCGGAGATCCTTCGCGGTGAAGGGCTCGCCGTCGGGCGGATCGATGGGCGCTTCGCCGCCCGCCCGGAACACCTGCAGTCCTCGGACTCGACGGACGATCCGAGCATGCGGGCCATCACGGGGCCTTACTCCGCCGCCATGAACCACTATGTGCGCGCCGAGCTCGGGTACGAGAACGATCTCCCCTACGAGATCCTCACCGCCCGGGTGCAGCCCTGGAGCTACCGCACCTTCGAGGGCGCACCCGTGGACGTCTCGGGAGTCCTGGAGCGGCTGCTCGTCCACAACCCCACCCTCCGCGTGCACGTCGACTACGGGTACCACGACGGCGCCACGCCCCACTTCGCCGCCGAGTACGTGTGGGCCCACATGGACCTCGACGACGCCGCCCGCGCCCGCTTCACACACCACTACCACGAGGCCGGTCACATGATGTACCTCAACCCGGTAGCACGGCAGGCGCAGCTGCGCGCCCTGAAGGCGTTCGTCAGCGAGGGTCGGGCCGGCGAGGAATAGTAAGTAGGATGATGAATATGCCCGGTGGTGATCGTCTCCGCCGGTCCCGACCGTAAGGACGCATCATGCTGAAGAAGATCCTCTGGGCGCTGGTCCCCGTCATCGCCTCCCGCGTGCTGAACAGCCGCCGTGCAGGCCAGCAGCCCCGTGCCGACAAGACCCGGTACAACGGCCGGTTCGGCAGGTAGGCAGCTCCCGGCGCCGGAGCAGGAGCCGATGACCACGGGGCTCAGGGACGCGGACGGCTTCGCCGACATCCGCTCGTACGCGGCGATCGGTGACGGGCGGACGGTCGCCCTGGTGGCACTGGACGGCTCGATCGACTGGTACCCGACACCGGACCTGGACTCGACGCCGGCCTTCGCCCGGCTGCTGGACGCGGACGAGGGCTTCATGGCGCTGGCGCCCGTGGACGACTTCTCGGTGGAGCGGCGGTACGCGGACGGCTCCAACGTCCTCGAGACGACCTACACCACCGCCACGGGGACCGTCCGTGTCACGGACTCCCTGAACACGGGCGTCGCGGGCCGGCTGCCGTGGGGCGAACTCGCCCGGCGCGTCGACGGACTGTCCGGGTCCGTGCACATGGCCTGGTCGGTCACGCCCGGGACCTGCTTCGGCTCGGCGTCCCCCTGGCTCGACAACGGCCCGGACCATCCCGTCCTGCGCATCGACGCCGTCGCGCTCGGTATCCGCGGCATCGACCATGGGCTGCGGCCGCCGGAGGGCCAGTCCGTCGAGGGCGCCTTCACCACCTCCGAGGGATCCCGGCACCTCGTCGCCGTCGTCTCCACCCACGGCGAGCCGCTCCCGCTCCCCGATCCGCAGACCATCGACGACGGCGTGGACCGCACCATCCGCAACTGGCAGGCCTGGTCCGACAACTTCGCCTACGACGGCGACTACCGGCACGCGGTCCTCCGCAGCGCGTTGACCCTGAAACTGCTGCTGCACAGCCCGTCCGGGTCCATCGCCGCTGCCGCCACGACATCCCTCCCGGAGAGCGCGGCCGGCGGGAAGAACTGGGACTACCGGTACGCCTGGGTCCGGGACACCGCCTACACGCTGCACTCCCTGACGCGCGCGGGACTGCGCGAGGAGGTCCACGGGGCCGTGTCCTGGATGCTCAAGAATCTCCGGGCGCAGGGCTCCGACCTGCAGATCTTCACCCGGCTCAACGGTGACGCCCCCGAGGGCACGCATCGCCCCGATGCGACAGGCTGGCGGCACAACGGGCCGGTCGTCGACGGCAATCCGGCGGCGGGCCAGCTGCAGCTGGGCGTCTTCGGCGACGTGTTCGACATCGTCTGGCAGTACGTGCAGGCCGGCCACGTACTGGACCCGGCGACCATGCGGCAGCTGGCGGACCTCGCGGATCTCACGTGCGACATCTGGCAGCGGCGCGACGCCGGCATGTGGGAACTGCCCGAGGAACGCCACTACGTCACCTCCAAACTGGGGTGCTGGAACGCCCTGCGGTGCGCCGTCCTGCTCGCCGAGCGCGGCCAGCTGCAGGGCCCCGTGGAACGCTGGGCGGCGGAACGCGACCGCATCCGCGACTGGGTGCAGGAGCACGGCTGGTCGGAGGAGCGGCAGAGCTACGTCTGGTATCCCGGGTCGACGGAGCTGGACGCCTCGATCCTCCTGCACGCCATGAGCGGCTTCGACACCGGGCCGCGCATGTCCTCCACGATCGACGCCCTCCGCTCCGAGCTCGGCGCCGGCCCCCTGCTCTACCGCTACAGCGGCATGCAGGAGGAGGAGGCGACCTTCGTCGCCTGCGCCTACTGGATGGTGTCGGCACTCGTCGCCGTCGGCCGCCACGACGAGGCCGTCGACCTCATGGAGGATCTGCTGCCCCTGGCGAACGACGTCGGCATCATGGCCGAGATGATCGAACCGTCGGACAACGCGTTCATGGGCAACATCCCCCAGGGGCTGAGCCACCTCGCACTGATCGTCGCCGCCCTGTCCATCGCGGGCAAGTCCTGAGCCTCGGAGCGCTCCCCGGGCTCACGTCGTCGCGAAGTAGACCCAGACCCCGATGACCCAGGTGGTCCCCGCGAGGCACGCCAGGGCGAGCTCCGCGAGGATGCCGAGTCCCGTCGCCTTCAGGGCGTGCAGGCTCGAGGTCAGCGCTGCGCGGACCTCGCGCTGCCGCACGTACTCGCTCGCGAACAGGCCGAGGGCGAAGCCGACGAACAGGCCGACGACGGGGATCACGAACATCCCGGCGATCCCGGCGAGCACCCCGATCGTCACGGACCTGCCCGGGATCCTGCGCTGCTTCAGGGTGCGGCCCGTCAGGACCAGCCCGGCCGCGAGGCCGGCACTGGCCAGGGTGGTGCCGACCGCGAAGACCACCCACCCCTCGGTGCTGGTCACGGTGAGTGCCCAGACGAGCAGCGACACGATGATCAGGATGCTCCCGGGCAGCACCGGGACCACCACCCCTGCGATACCGACGGCGATGAGCGCACCGCACACCACCGTCATGAAGACCTGTAGATCCATGGCCCCAGTCTCGCATCCCCGCCACGCAACGTGTCCCGGCGCACTTCCGCCGCGGCACGCCGTGGAATACTGGGGGGAATAGTAAGCCACCTTAGCGAGCCTGCGGGCCCGAACACCAGGAGGACCGATGAGCACCTCGGCAACAGGAAACCCGGACGGCGACCGCTCGAAGGCGGCCGACGGCACCGATGACCCGACCGAACTGATGGACACCGGCCGGTCCGGCGCCGGCACCGGCGCGAGCAGTGTGGGGCGCGCCGACACGCGTGCGAGCGGGAGCACACCCACCGGCGCCACCTCCGCGGGTGATGACGGCGGGCACGGCGACTACGTGCCCGGCGGGTACTCCGCCGACGACGACTCCAGCGGCGACTACGTCCCGGGGATGTACTCGGGCACCGCGGACACGCCCCCGACCCGCCAGCAGGCGCAGACGCCGATCTCCGCATCGAAGGACGCCTCACCGGACCGGGAGCGGGAACCGAGGACGCAGGCGCAGACGCACGTGGCCCCGGTCGCCGCCGGCAGGCAGTACACGGAGTCCGGCGACGACGGCCGGGACCGGGAACGGCACCTGCCGCGGGCGGCCGCGGCAGGCACGGGCGTCCCGGGGCTCGAGGACCGCAAGCTGCTCCACCAGCGCGAGAAGGAGCACTTCGGCGGGATGAAGTTCGGTTCGGCGTTCTTCGGCTGGCTCACCGCCACCGGGATGTTCGTACTGCTCTCCGCCCTCGTCGGCGCCCTGGCTGCGCTGTTCGGCGCCGGCGCCGACCTGTCCGCCGCGGATCTCACGAGCGGCTCCGGGGAGGCGCAGACCACGGGCATCACGGCCGCCGTCATCCTCGGCGTGATCCTGCTGATCTCCTACTTCGCCGGCGGATACGTCGCCGGGCGCATGGCCCGCTTCAGCGGCGTCAAGCAGGGCGTGGCGGTCTGGCTCTGGGCCATCATCGTCGCCCTCGTGCTCACCATCATCGGACTCATCGTCGGCAACCAGGCCAACGTCGCCGACCGCTTCCAGGGACTCGGCGTCCCGTCGGCGCAGGACCTCACGGGACCCGGCCTCATCGGCCTGCTCGTGGTGGCAGCCATCGCACTCCTCGGCGCCATCCTCGGCGGGCTCGCCGGCATGCGCTACCACCGCAGGATCGACCGTGCGGACTTCGACGCCCTCGAGAGCGCCGCGTAGGAGTTCGACCGTCCCACGACACGAAGGCCCCGGATCCTCAGGATCCGGGGCCTTCGTGTCGTGGAGGGCTCCTCAGGGCGAGGGCATCCCGCCGTTGACGTTCAGGGTCTCGCCCAGCACGTAGCTCGCCTCCGAGGACGCCAGGAAGACGTACGCGGGGGCCAGTTCGGTGGGCTGGCCGGCGCGGCCCAGCGGGGTGTCCTTGCCGAATTCCGGCAGGGCCTCCGCGGGCTGGCCGCCCGAGGGCTGCAGCGGGGTCCAGATGGGACCGGGCGCAACGGCATTGACGCGGATCCCCTTGGGCGCGAGCTGCTGCGCGAGCCCCTTGGTGAAGTTGTTGATGGCGGCCTTCGTGCTCGCGTAGTCCACGAGGGTCGCCGACGGCTCGTACGCCTGGATGGACGTGGTGTTGATGATCGCCGATCCGGGCTGGAGGTGCTTGAGCGCCTCCCTCGTCACGCGGAAGAACGAGTAGATGTTCGTCTTGTACGTGTGGTCCAGCTGCTCGTCGGTCAGGTCCTCGAGCGACTCGACGGCCACCTGCTTGCCGGCATTGTTGACGAGGATGTCGAGCCCGCCGAGACCGTCCACGGCCTGCTGCACCAGGGAGGTGCAGTACTCGGGGTCCTTCAGATCACCCGGGATGCAGACGGCCGTCCGGCCGTCCGCCTCGATGATGCCCTTGACGACCTGGGCGTCCTCCTCCTCCTCGGGGAGGTAGGACAGCGCGACATCCGCGCCCTCACGCGCGTACGCGATGGCGACTGCGGCGCCGATCCCGGAGTCGGCCCCGGTGATGAGTGCCTTCCGCCCCTGGAGCCGGCCTGTTCCGCGGTAGGAGGTCTCCCCCCGGTCCGCCTTGACTTCCATGGCGGACTCGAGCCCGGGCTCCTTCATCTGCTCGGGGGGCGGCGAGATGCTCTCGAAACGGGTGACGGGGTTCTGGAAGGTGTACTGGTCGGTGGATCCTGTGGTGCTCTCGGAGGTCATAGATGTTCTCCCTGTACCGAATGCGGGTCCCGCGTCGTGTCGACGCCTGGCTGGGTTGGCGGCTCGGCCCTGAAGCTAAGCCTACTTATGACCCTAGGCGTGGAGGATGGCCCGGACAAGTCCGCCGGACACTCCGCAGATCGCTGGCACGACGGCCTCCCGGCGGCTACGGCAGCGCGATGCGCCGCGCCGGACGAGGGTCAGAAGACGACCGAGAAGAAGCCCGCGCCGATGCTGAGCACGAGGGCGGCGACGACCAACCAGACGATCGGGGTGCGGAGCCTGCGCATGTGATCCATAGTGACCCCAGTCTAGTGGGCGCACGGCGGGCGGGCCGGATCGGGAATCGTCGCCTCGGTCCTTGGGGGCCGCTATGTTGACTGTCAACAGTAGTATGCGTAATGTGCCTCACGTCACGTCACGTCCCGTCCCGTTCCGTCTCCGTGAGGATCAACGCCGATGTTCCATCCCCGAGTGGTGTGCTCGTCCATCAGCTTCCGGCACCAGGACTTACCGACCGCGCTCGGGACCATGCAGGGGCTGGGCTTCACCGAGCTCGATCTCGGCGCCCTTCCCGGCGTGTGCGACCACGTGCCCTTCGTCCTGGACGAGCGGGCCGTCGGTGACGTCGGCCGCGAGCTCCTGCGCTCGGGCATGAGGGTGCGGTCGGTCAACGGGGACATCGGCGACCTCAATGCGCCGTTGACGCCCACCGAGCGGGCGGACAGGAGCGCCCACCTCGACATGCTCCTGGCCCTGGCCTCCGAGGTCGGGGCCACGGCGCTCGTCCTGCCCTGCGGGGCCCAGTCGCACGATCCACTGGTGTCGTTCGAGGAGGACCTGGACCTGATCGTCGCCGCCCTGGGCGAGGCAGCCGGCCGCGCAAAGGCGGCGGGCGTCGGGATCTGGGTCGAGGCACCCCACTTCTTCCGCCTCTGCTGGGATATCGATCGCGCCCGACGACTGCTCGATGCGGTACCCGAGGAGTCGGTCGGCCTCGTCATGGACTTCAGCCACATCGTCGCCTCCGGTGGGGATCCGGTGGAGTTCGCAGGACTCTTCGGCGAGCGGATCCGCCACGTCCATCTTCGGGACGCGGTGCCCGGCAACATCAATCTGAGTATCGGTAACGGACAGGTGGACTTCGCCGCAGGTTTCCGGGCACTCACCGACGCCGGGTATCAGGGCCGCTTCGCCCTGGAACTCGAGACCCGCGACGTGAACGACGACCAGCGCCCCCGGGCGACGGCAGCGGCAGCCGCCTACATCTCGGAACTCCTCCGGACCGGTGCAGCCTAGGCGCTGCCGCCCGGATCCCACCCCAGAACCAGAACCCGCCACAACGAACACAGGAGCATCATGACCAGCATCCAGCGAACTGCCGTCATCACCGGAGCCACCTCCCCCCGGGGGATCGGCGTCACCACGGCACGCCGTTACGCCAGGGACGGGTGGGCCGTCGTCGTCCTGGACCTGGACGGCGAGACCTCGGCGAAGGTCGCCGCCGAGATCAGCAACGAATTCGGCGTCCCCGGCTTCGGCCACGAGGTGGACGTCACCAGCGAGGCCTCCGTCCTGGCTGCACAGGACGCCGTTGCAGCCGAAGTCGCCGCAGGCAACCTCCCTCCCGTCGGAGCACTCGCCAACATCGCGGGCATCACCTCCCCCGTCCCGTTCCTGGAGACGACCCTGGAGCTGTGGAACAAGGTCATGGCGGTCAACGCCACCGGCACCTACCTGGTGACGAAGGCCTTCCTGCCGGCCATGCTCGAGAACAGGTGGGGCCGCATCGTCACCATGTCGTCGGTCTCCGCCCAGCGTGGCGGCGGCGTCTTCGGGAAGGTGCCCTACTCCGCCGCGAAGGCGGCGATCCTGGGATTCACCAAGGCACTCGCGCGAGAACTGGCGGACAGCGGCGTGACGGTCAACGCCGTCACCCCCGGCGCCGTGGACACGAACATCCGGGTGGGGAGCACCCCGGAACAGGAGGCAGCCCTGGCGCGGGACATCCCCCTGGGCCGCACCGCGACGACGGAGGAGATCGCAGGCGTCATCGCCTTCCTGTCCTCCGACGACTCCTCCTACCTCACCGGGACCACGATCGACATCAACGGCGGAAGCCACATCCACTAGACCCGCCCCTCCCCATCAGGGGCGGAATCACGCGTCGCGATCCACCCCTGCTGTCGACTGTTGACATTGAATGTGCCGCAGGTCACACTGGATCCACGCAGTGTTAACAGTCAACAAGCCCTCCCAACAAAGGATGCACGATGAGCAACGAAGCTCTGCAGATGCGAGGCCACGTCCACGGAACGAAGGACGCCCGCAAGGTAGCCGTCGGATCCGGCGTCGGGGCCGTGATCGAGACCTACGACTTCATTGGTTTCGGAACCGCCGCGGCCCTCTACTTCGGACCGGCGTTCTTCCCCGGCGCCGACCCCGTCACAGCGACCCTGGCCTCCTTCGCCACTCTCGGCGTCGGATTCGCCGCCCGCCCGCTGGGCGGCATCATCGGCGGCCACCTCGGGGACAGGGTCGGACGCAAGCCCGTCCTCGTCGCCTCCCTGATCATCATGGGTCTCGCGACCTTCGCCATCGGCCTGTTGCCCACCTACGCGACGGTGGGCATCCTGGCCCCCATCCTGCTGGTCGTCGTCCGCATCATCCAGGGACTGGCGTTCGGCGCCGAATGGGGAGGCGCCATCCTCATGAGCTACGAGCACGCCCCGTGGAAGTCCAAGGGGAAATACACCGGGATCGTCCAGGCGGGATTCCCCGTCGGCCTCCTGCTGGCCAACCTGGTGTTCCTCTCCAGCGCCAACCTGATCGGCGACTGGGCCTGGCGCGTTCCTTTCCTGGCCAGCATCGTGCTGGTGGTCGTCGGCCTCATCATCCGGTCGAAGGTCCCCGAGTCCCCGGTCTTCGAGGACGTCAAGGACCACGGCGATATCGTGAAGAACCCCATCGTGCAGGTGATCCGCCAGGACTGGCGCAGCATCGTCCGCGGCATCTGCCTCCGCGTCGCCGAGACAGCCGGCTACGCCGTCGCCGTGACGTACATGATCTCCTACCTCAATACGACCGAACTGGCGACACGGACAGAAACCCTGACCTCCCTCTGCGTCGCCTCGGCCATCGGCATCTTCGCCACCATGGGCTGGGCCCGGCTCACCGACCGCGTCGGTCGACGCCCGGTCTACATCTGGTCCTGCGCCTTCGCCGCCCTGTTCGGCATCCCCATGTTCCTGCTGGCGAACACGGGCCTGTTCATCTGTGTCCTGATCACCATCGTCATCTCCTACGCCGTCTGCCAGAACTCCCTGGCCGGTGCGCAGGGTGCCTGGTTCCCCGAACTGTTCCAGGCCAGGACCCGGGCGTCGGGCGCCTCGCTGGCCTACCAGATCTCGGCCATGGTGTCCGGGTTCACGCCGTTCATCACCACGCTCCTGTACATCCAGCTCGGCTGGCTCGGCCCGGCCCTGCTCTTCTCCACCTACGCCCTCATCGGCCTCGTCGCGGCAGTCCTGACCCGCGAGACCTGGGGCCCGAAGGAACGCCGGCTCGCCGACGAAGCCGCCGAATCCACTCCCGTACCCCAGCACGTCTGACCGGCACCTCGTCCCCGGGAACCAGAAAGAGCACCCCATGACTCCGACATCCACACCCACCACCACGCAGAACCGCGATACCGGAACGGCTGATTTCGGCACCCGGATCGGCAGGGTCGAAGCCGCGGCCTACCGCGCACGCCACTACGCCCTGAACATGGGCGAGGTGCAGGGGCAGGGCTACGTCGGCCAGGCCCTGGGCTCCGCCGACATGTTCGCAGCCGTCTACGCGGACCAGCTCCGCTACCGGCCCGAGGACCCGCTCTGGGAGGACCGCGACCGGTTCCTGCTCTCCACCGGCCACTACGCCATCGGGCACTACGCCGCCCTCGCGGACGCCGGCATCATCCCCGTCGACGAGCTGGACACCTACGGATCCGACGACTCCCGGCTGCCGATGTCCGGCATGGCGTCCTACACCCCGGGCATGGAGATCTCCGGCGGTTCCCTGGGCCACGGCCTCGGCGTCGCCGTGGGGATGGCCCTCGGCCTGCGGCTGAAGGGGTCACCGTCGAGGATCTTCAACTTCCTCTCCGACGGCGAACTCGACGAGGGCTCGACCTGGGAGGCCGCCATGGGAGCCCACCATCACCAGCTGGGACACCTGACGGCCCTGGTGGACATGAACGCCCTGCAGGCCGACGGAGCGACCAGGTCGGTGCTGAGCATCGAGCCGGCCGCCGACAAGTGGGCGTCCTTCGGCTGGTACACCCAGCGCGTGGACGGGAACGACGCCGCCTCCCTCCTGGCGGCGCTGGACAACATCACCCGTGACGCCGGCATCACCGGGCGCCCGTCCGTGATCCTCTGCGACACGAAGGTCGGCAAGGGGGTACCGCTCCTCGAAGAGCGGGAGAAGGCCCACTTCATGCGCATCGAAGAACACGAATGGCAGATCTGCCGCGAGCAGCTGACCACCGGACACGACGGAAAGGCCGCACGATGAGCGCCAGCACCACCACCGAGGCTCCCGACACCACGACTGCCGTGAAGCCGAAGCTGAAGACCTCCGCCATGATCGCCTCCTTCGCCGACCCCGGACAGAAGACCGCGCCCGCGCCCTTCGGCCACGCCCTGGTGCGGGCGGCCGAGGAGGACCCGCGGATCGTCGGGCTCACGGCCGATCTCGGCAAGTACACCGACATGCACATCTTCGCCAGGGCCTTCCCGGACCGCTTCTTCCAGATGGGGATGGCCGAGCAGCTCCTCTTCGGGGCAGCCGCCGGAATGGCCGAGACCGGGCTCGTCCCGTTCGCCTCCACCTACGCGGTCTTCGCAGCCCGGCGCGCCTACGACTTCCTCTGCCTAGACATCGCCGAACCCGGGCTGAACGTCAACATCGTCGGCGGGCTCCCCGGCCTGACGACGGGGTACGGGCCGAGCCACCAGGCGACGGAGGACATCGCCATCTTCCGCGGCATGCCGAACCTCACCATCGTGGATCCGTGCGACTCCCTGGACATCGAGCAGGCCGTGCCCCAGCTGGCCGCGTCGGAGGGACCGACCTACCTCCGCCTGCTCAGGGGCAACGTCCCCACCGTCCTCGACGAGTACGACTACACGTTCGAGCTCGGCAGGGCCAAGGAGCTCCGCCCGGGCCGGGACGTCCTGTTCATCTCCAGTGGGCTCATGACCATGAGGGCGCTGCAGGCCGCCGAGGAGCTCGCCGCCCACCACGTCGACGTGGCCGTGCTCCACTCCCCCACGATCAAGCCCTTCGACAACGACACCGTGCTCCGGGAGCTGGGCAAGGACCGGCTGGTCGTCACACTGGAGAACCACACGGAGGTCGGCGGGCTGTTCGAGACCGTCGCGGGAGTGGCTGTCCGACAGGGCGCCGGCCGCAGGATCGTGCCGATCGCCCTGCCGGATCGGTTCCTCGACGCCGGCGCACTGCCCACGCTGCACGAGAAGTACGGACTCTCGCGCAACCGGATCGTGCAGACGGTCCTCGACGAACTGGCCTAGGACTGCAGGGCTCCGGCCCCGACGGGGGTGGGCATCCGCCTCCCCGAAGGACCGGCCGGTCCGTAAGATCGATGTCGACGAGTAGATGTCGACAATCACCACCGTGAAGGATTCCCCATGACGGCAGCACCAGCATCGCTTCTCGGAGGGCTGGAGAAGAACAACCTCCGTCAGTTGGCGTTGAGCGCCCTGCGGCGCGCCATCACGACCGGCGAGCTCGCTCCCGGCACCCACCTGGTCGAGACGGAACTGTCGGAGAAGCTCCGGATCAGCCGGGGCACCCTGCGGGAAGCCATGCGGCAACTGCAGCAGGAGGGCCTCATCTCGGCGGGCGCGCGGGGCCGGCTGGCCGTACGACACCTTGACGCCGCCGATGTCCACGACATCTTCCAGGTGCGGGCCGCCCTGGAGGGTCTGGCAGCCCGAATGCTGTCCGAGCAGGACGACCGGGACGCCATCGTGGCGGAGCTGGAGGAGGGGATCCGGCGCATGGAGCACTCGGCGGACGGCGACCTGGACGAGCGCATCGAAGCAGACCTCGGTTTCCACCAGCTGCTCTGCTCGCTCACCGGCAACAAGACCCTCCTGCACTCCTGGAAGTCCCTCGAGGGCTCCATCCGCATGAGCGTGATGTATGCCGGAGTAGGCCAGGCGCTGAGCAACATGAGCGCACACCGCCACTCGGGCATCGTGGCAGCCATCAGGACCGGGGATGCCCTCGGCGCGACCCGCGCGGTCGAGGACCATATGCACGAGACGGCCCGGATGCTCACCAGCGACGGCGACGGCGACGCGGCATGAAACTGCTGCTGATCCGTCACGGCCAGACCCCGAACAATGTCGCCGGATCGCTGGACACGGCTTTCCCCGGAGCCGGGCTGACCGCTCTCGGCGAGCATCAGGCCCGAGCCGTACCCGACGCACTCGCGGGCACGGCCATCCCGCGGATCTATGCCTCGCCGCTCATCCGGACGCAACGGACCGCCGAACCACTGGCCGCCACGCTGGACCTCGACACCCGCGTGGTCCCCGGACTGGAGGAGATCAGCGCCGGCAGCCTGGAGATGCTGAGCGACCCCGCATCCGCGGAGGCCTACGCCACGTGCCTGCTGGGGTGGATGGAGGGCGATCTGGACCGGCGCATGCCCGGCGGCACGACCGGACACGAATTCATGGAGCGATACAACCACGCCGTCGGGCAGATCGTGCAGGACGGCGCACCGGAGGACTCCGCCGCGGTCTTCTCGCACGGAGCCGCGATCAGGGTCTACACCGCCGTGGCCACCGGCATGCCCCCTGCCCGCGCGAGGACCCTGACCATCGACAACACGGGCATGAGCGTCCTGACCGGCGGTCCGGGGCGGTGGCACCTCACGTCGTGGCACCCGGAGCCCCTGGGTGGGACGGCCCTCGAAGGGTTCGCCGCGAACGATGTCACGGGGCAGTCCACCTGAGTCCCCGTCGCGCTGCGGGCGGTGCGGAAATAATCTCCGCACCTCCGTGGCTGACACGGGCATGGAGTACACCATCGCAGTGACAGGGTCGACGGGGGTCGTGGGAGGCAGCGTGGCGAGGATCCTCGCCGCCGAAGGGGTGCCGCTCGTCCTGCCCGTGCGGTCACCGGATCGGGCACAGCACCTGCCCGAGTCGGTGGTGCGGCAGGCATCCTACGACGACGCCGCGGCGTCCAGGGAGGCCCTGGCCGGCGTGGACGTCCTGTTCATGGTGTCCGCCGCCGAGGCGGAGGACCGCCTCGCGAGCCACCGCACGTTCATCGACGCCGCACAGGAGGCGGGCGTCCGGCACATCGTCTACACGTCCTTCCTCGGCGCCGCCCCCGAGGCGGCGTTCCTCCTCGGCCGTGACCACTGGTACACCGAGGAGCACATCCGCCGGTCGGGTCTGGCCTGGACGTTCCTGCGCGACAACCTCTATCTCGACTTCGTCCCCGCCCTCGCGGAGGACGGCGTCATCCGCGGCCCCGCCGGGGACGGCCGGCTCTCCGCCGTGGCGCAGGCCGACGTCGCCCGCTCCGCCGCCGCCGTCCTGCGGGCACCGGACGACCACGCGCGGAAGACCTACCAGCTGACCGGGCCCGAGGCCTTCACCCTGGCGGAGGCCGCGGCGACCATCAGCGAGGTGACGCCGGCGACGGTGCGCTTCGAGGACCAGACCCACGAGGAGGCGATGGCGTCCCGGGCCCACCACGGCGCACCCCGGTGGCAGGTGGAGGCGTGGGTCAGCACCTACACGGCCATCGCACGGGGCGAGATGGCCGAGGTGACCGACGACGTCGAGCAGCTCACCGGCCGTCCGCCCGTCGGCCTCCGCGCCCTCCTCTCGGCACGGCATCCTGGTGGTGCCCGTGCGTAGGGACGTCGTCCCGGACCCCGCGGACAGCCGCGCGTTCTACAGGTTCCTGACCTCCGTCGTCGTGCCGCGCCCCATCGCGTGGGTATCGTCCGTCTCGGCGGACGGGGTGGACAATCTCGCCCCGCACTCGTTCTTCACGATCGCCTCGGTCGACCCGCCGATCGTCCAGTTCACCTCCGTGGGCCGCAAGGACTCCGTGCGGAACATCGAGGCCACGGGCGAGTTCGTGGTGGCGTTCACCCCGGAAGCACTCTTCGAGGCCGTCAACGCGACGGGCACCGCCTTCCCTCCCGAGGTCAGCGAGTTCGACGCCGTCGGGCTCACGAGGGAGGCGAGCGCCACCGTACGGCCACCCCGGGTCAGGGAATCACCGGTGGCACTCGAGTGCCGGCTCCACCTGATCCAGGACATGGGCGACTGCACGCTCGTCTTCGGGGAGGTGCTGCACGCGGTGGTGTCGGAGGAGGTGCTCGACGGCGACCTCCCGGCGATCGGTGCGCTCAGGCCGCTGTCACGGCTCGGCAGGAACGAGTGGGGCACCGCGGGGACGATCCGCAGCATCACGCGCATACCGGCCGGGGACTGGCCCGGGCATTACCGCGCGAAGCATACCCCCACCTGACACACGTGCGTGCCTCCCGGCTGCCGTCCAGCACCGTGCCGTACAGTGCAATCATCTGCGGGTTAGCACCCCACCTCCGGGCTGGGAAGCCAGTTGCTACCCAGGGATCTCCATGAGCCTTACCGTTGCCCCGCGCGCTGTCCGCATCTCGAAGCCCAACGACATCGTCGCGTCCTACTCGGTCCTGCTGAAGCAGGTCCGCAAGGAGGGCCTCCTGAACCGGCGCCGGCGCTTCTACATCTCCGTGTTCGCGTCCCTCGTCCTGGCCATGGGTGCGGCCTGGACCGGCTTCGCCCTCCTCGGGGACACCTGGTTCCAGCTCCTCGTCGCCGCCGTGCTCGGCGTCGTCCTGACCCAGGTGGCGTTCCTCGCCCACGAGGCCTCCCACCGCCAGATCTTCGCCAGCCGCGGCGCGAACGACTGGTCGGGGCGCATCCTCGCCGCCGGTGTCGTCGGGATCAGCTACGCGTGGTGGATGGACAAGCACACCCGCCACCACAACGACCCGAACACCAAGGGCAAGGACCCGGACATCGAGGTGGACACCATCTCGTTCCTCGAGGAGGACGCCGCCGAAGCCAGGGGGATCCGGGCGTGGGTCACGCGCCGCCAGGGCTACCTGTTCTTCCCCCTGCTCACCATGGAGGGCATCAACCTGCACGCCCGGTCCATCAGCACCCTGTTCGCCCGCCGCACCGTGAAGGGCCGCTGGGTCGAGCTCGCCCTCCTCGGCGCCCGGTTCGGCGCCTACCTCGGCATCCTCTTCTGGTTCCTGCCCGTCGGCATGGCCTTCGCCTTCCTCGGTGTCCAGCTGGCCGTCTTCGGCATCTACATGGGCGCGAGTTTCGCCCCGAACCACAAGGGCATGCCCCTGGTGCCCAGGGACAGCAAGCTGGACTTCTTCCAGAAGCAGGTCCTGACCTCACGCAACATCCGCGGCGGCTCGTTCATCAACAACGCCTTCGGCGGGCTCAACTTCCAGATCGAGCACCACCTCTTCCCGGACATGCCGCGCCCGCACCTCCGGCGCGCCGCCGTCATCGTCCGTGAGCACTGCGAGCGCCTGCGCGTGCCGTACACCGAAGTGGGTGTCGCGGCATCCTACGGCGCCGTGGTGTCCTACCTGAACCGTGTGGGCCTGGCCGCCCGGGACCCGTTCGACTGCCCGATGGTCAACCGCTTCCGCCGTCCCTGACCCCCACCCGGTCCCGCCGGTCCGCGATGGGCGTCGGCCGCGGACCGGTCAGACGCCGGGGGCCTCGATGGCGCCCCTCACCAGGCTCACGCCCGAGTGCGCCGGATTGCCGTCCAGCGGTTCGTCGGACACGTCGACGACGGGGAACTGCCCCAGGTCGATGGCATCGGGCACGTCGAACGTGCCGTGGTCGCCGTCCAGGATCCCGATGCTGTACATCCGGGTGGTATCGGGGGCGAGGAGCCATACCTCGCGGTAGCCGCCCGAACCGGGACCGGAGACCGTGACGTCGAGGCGCCGCATGCCGTCGTCGGACTCCGTGAGCGTGGCCTCGCCCGATCCCGCGAAGTCGGGCAGCGGAGCCAGTTCCGTGCGGGCCACGGTCCGGCCGTCGTCCGGGGACTGGACGGCCCATAGCACGCCTCCCCCGACGGCGATCCCGACCACGGCCGCGGCGGCGAGCCACCAGGCGGGAACGGTCCGCCGGGCACGGACCGGTTCCGCCGGGCGCGGCGATCCGGGGCCGGTCTCCACCGGCCGCAGGGACCCGGGGCCGGGTCCTGCGGGGCCCTGGGACGTCGGGCCACGACGGGACCCGGAGGGCTCCTCGTCGTCGACCGCCCGCAGGCGGGTCGCCGTCGTGCCGGCAAGACCGAGTTCCTGGGCCACGGCATCCCAGACGGCGGGGTCGGGCTCCTCGAGCCGGCCGGGGCCCCCTCCCGATCGCGCCAGCGTCACGACCTCCTGCAGGGCGGCGACCTCGTCGCCGCAGGCCGGACACGCGTCGAGGTGGTCACGGGACCACCGGTCCAACGGTTCATCCAGCGCAGCGATCCCCACGCTGTCCGGATCAAGGTGTCGCATTCCAGGTCCCCAATCGACTGCGCAGATGTGCGAGGCTCCTTCGGATGTGACTCTTGACGGTGCCCAGCGGCAGATCGAGCCGCTGGGCTATCTGCTGGTGTGTGAGGTCTTCGTAGAAGGCGAGGCGGAGGATGGACTGCTGGGGTTCGCCCAGCTGTCCGAGCTCCGCATCCAGGACCACCCGGTCCGTCACCGCATCCACCTCCCGCGCCTGCCGCCTCGGGCCCTCCGGTTCGGCGATCGCTCCGGAACGGGCCACCATCTGATTCTGCCTGCTCCTGGCCGCCAGCGAGTCCAGAATCACGTTCCTGCTGATCCCGAGGATCCAGGCCGGAACCGTGCCGAACTGGGGATCGAAACTGTCCCGGAAACGCCAGGCCCGCACGAACACGTCCTGGGTGATGTCCGCGGCCACCGCCCGATCGTCCAGGGACCGCAGCGCCACGGTGAACACGAGGGGCGCGAGACGCCGGTACGCGGCGGCCAGGGCATCCTCGTCACCGGCGGAGAACTGCGCGTCGAGTTGCGTCGTCCACTCGGTGCCTGGAGGTGTCACGCCCTACTCCTTCAGCGCGGTGCCGGGCCCAGCACCGCGCCAGGACCTCCCGACGCACCTGCACTTCTCCTCCTGTCCGGCGAAGCGCCGGACAGCGGGGAGCACGAGACAGGCGGACCGCGGGAGCCGTGCGTTCAGAGCGGTGAGGCTGTGAGGACAACATTATCCTCGTAGTCTCCCTTGTCCAGCAGCCAGCGGCCTCCGCAGGTGACGATCTTGAGCTGATGGGGGCCGTCGCGCCGGAAGATCTCCGACCCGTCGAACGTGGCCTTGGGGACGTTCCGGACATCATCGACGCGGTACTGCAGCGTGCGTCCGTCGGCCAGGCCCACGGTGATGATGGTGCCGGGGTCCACGTCCTTGAGCCGGGCGAAGGGCATCACCTCCGTCTGGCTGTCCACGTGGGCGGCGATCACGGCGTGGCCGGCCTCCGCACCGGGTGCAGGGCCGTAGCGGTACCACCCCGCTTCCCAGAAGCTGTCCGGGATCTCCATGGCGTCGTCCTCCCCGATCCCCACGTCGATCACCCGGACCGAGATGTCGGTGCCCGGGACGTCCAGGGAGACCGGCGGTGGAAGGGGCGGCCTGACGGCGGCGTCCGCGGTACGGACGGGGATCTCCGCGGCGAGACCGGCGGCGGCAGGTGGGGCCGGCACCCCCGGTTCGCGGGGTACCGCCGCCCCCTCGGTCGGCGGTGTGGGGGCGAGGATGGGCGCCGCGGGCACCGTGGACTCGGCGGGCGGCAGGGAACATCCGCCGATGACGGCGGTCACGATCGACAATGCGGCCAGGCGGGCCGCGAGGCGGGGAGTGTGCACGGTTTCGTCCTGGTGTCTCGAGGATGGGGTGAAGGGCGGGGTACGCGGAGCCCGGCAGCGTCCGCGCACCCCGCTCGCCTCAGGCGCGCGCCGCGCGCCTCCGGCCGACGGCGACCGCGCCGCCGAGCAGTGCGAGGACGGCCGCGCCGATCCCGACTGCCGCTCCGGTGTCGTCGCTCTCGGCGGCCAGGCCCGACTGGCCGCCCGGGACGGCGCCCGGCGACGAGTGCAGGCCGTCGATGACCTGCGTGGCCAGCGCGAGGTTACCGGCCTCGAGGCTGCCCCACGCGTAGACGATCGTCGAGGTGCCCTCGCCGAGCGTCAGGTCCGCCGGGCCGATCACGGGCTGGGTGGTGCCGGCTGCCGCGACCGCCGCGGAGACGGTTCCCGCATCCGTGGTCAGCGTCGCCTCACCCGGGTTGCTGAGGTTCGGCACGATCGGCGTGCCCCCGGCGAGGACGTCGACCGCGGGCGCGGCGGCGACGTGCCGCACCGTCAGGCGCGACTTCCCGGCCTCCACCGCGGAGACGTCGTTGGTGTAGAAGTTGGCGGTCGGCGTCCCCGCGGCGTCGAGGTTTGCCGTGGCGGTGTAGTTCCCGCCGGCGGCGAGGGTGACATCCACGGGCCCGATGACCGGCGCGCTCGCATCGGGGGCATCGGCGGCCGTGATGGCCAGCTGGTAGCTGCCGGCGGGCAGCGCGAGCGGACCGGCGAGCTGGCCCGGGGCGAAATCATCGAGGGTGAGGGCCCCGTTGACGTAGACGTCGACCGTGAGGTCGGGGACGCCGTGCAGGACGGACAGCGATGCCTCGGACGATTCCGCGGCTGTCGCCGGGGCGGCGGCGGCTCCTGCGACGACCAGCACGGCTCCGACGGTGTACAAGCTTCTGCGCATGACAACTCCTTTGTGTCGTCCCCTCGGGGACGCTTCTGCTGACACCTGGTATTACCGGGAACCGGGGGCCGTTGGATGCAGGGAGGACGATCTTTTTTTCCCGCGCGGCGTCGGACCGTGTCCCGCTACAGGGCCGCGGCGGGGTTCCGCAGGATGTGCGCCAGGACCGGGCGCGTGGCCCGCAGCCCCAGGAGCACGAGCCCGATCCCTCCCGCCAGGCAGCCGATGATCACCGCCACGGACAGCGGGGCGAAGATCAGGGCGAGCCCGGCCAACGGGAGGACGACGACGACGGCGGTCAGGGCGCTGCCCACCGAGACGACCAGCAGCGGGACCATCACGGCCCGCGTCCGGGCGGCGTGCATCGTCCCGACCGGCATGCCGAGGCGGTCCAGGCTGACAAGGAGGTCGCGCCGGTCGAGCAGCAGGGAGGACTGGTTGACGCCCACCGAACAGCCGACCATCAGGAAGGAGGTGACGATGGTGATGAGGACCCCGGTCCGGACGTCGTCGCCCAGGAAGCGCTCGGCACCCTCGAGCGGACCCGCCGCGTTCATGAGTGCAGCGCCGGTTCCGCCGAAGACGGCCATGAAGCACGTCATGGCCACCCCGCTGACCTGCCGCCATGCACCCTTCGGCGAGTCGAGGATCTGGCGGGCAGCGAGGAGCCGTTCGGGAGTCCGCGCGGCGCGGAGCTGACGTCGTGCGAAGACCCCGATGATCCACGGCCCGGCCAGGTTCAGGACGCCGAGGGCCGCCGCGAAACCGAGCCCCAGAACCACCACGACGGTCGCGAAGTCCTCCGCGCTGCCCAGACGGCCCATGACCGCCGCCACCGCGCCGACGACGGCGAGGGCGACGACGGCTCGCAGCCAGTGGAGTTTCGGCGCCTGTTGCCGCGTCCGCACGCCGAGTGGCGAGATGACGATCCGCCGGAGGCCGAGCGTGGCGCTCACGGCCGCCAGGACCACGACCCCGACGGCCACCAGCACCACGGGCCCCGGCCCCATCCACACCGAAGCGCCGAGCGCGCGGCCCCGGAACGGGATCAGCTGCACGACGGGCAGGAGGAGCAGATGGCCCACGATCCCCGCGAGCGCCCCGACGGCGGCGAGCATCACCGACTCAGCGACGGTCATCGCGGCGACGGTCGAGGCAGGGGCGCCGAGGAGGCGGAGCGTCGCGAGCCTCTCGTCCCGGCGTCGTGCCGATAGGCGGGCGGCGGAACCGCCGAGCGTCACGAGCGGGACCACCAGGAGCGCCGTCGCGACCGCGGCGAGCGCGAGGTAGAGCTGTCCCGTCTCGTCCTGCCACTGGAAGAAGGAGAGACCACCGGCGACGACGGTGAGCAGCAGGGCCGTCACGAGGGCGAACGCCGTCACCGGGAGCGCCGCCGCCGAGAGTCCGCTCGAGGAGGGACGCGCGAGCATCCAGGCGAGCCGCAGCGGCACGCGGACCGGGACATGCGACACCGCCGTGGCCACGACGGGCGCGGGGATCACCGGGGCGGCGCTCACGCTGCTGCCCCTGCGTGGCGCGAGTCGCTCACGATCCGCCCGTCGCGCAACCGCACGGTGCGTGCGCACCGTCGTGCGACGTCGTCGTCGTGCGTGACGACGACGAGCGTCCGGCCCGTCCCGGTGGTCGACTCGAGGAGGAGGTCAAGGACTTCCGCGGAGGTACTCGAATCGAGCGCACCGGTGGGTTCGTCGGCGAAGACGACCGCCGCGCCGGAGACCTGCGCGCGGGCGATCGCGACGCGCTGCGCCTGCCCGCCGGAGAGCTGGCCGAGGCGCCGGTCCTCCAGGCCGCCGAGGCCGAGGGCGGCGAGCCACTGTGCCGCGGAGTGCTCGGCGGCGGCGCGGTCGACACCGAGCAGCATGAGCGCCACCGCGACGTTCTCGAGGGCCGTGAGTTCGGGGATGAGCAGGCCCTGCTGGAACACGAAGCCGAAGGTGGAGCGGCGCAGGGCCGAGCGTGCGCTGTCGGAGAGCCGAGCGACGTCCGTGGCGCCGTGGCCGTGCTGCAGGACGACCTGCCCGGCGTCGGGCGTGATGATCCCGGCGAGGCAGTGCAGGAGCGTGGTCTTGCCGCCGCCCGAGGGACCCATGATGGCCACGGACTCGCCGGCGTGGATGTCGAGGCTCAGCTCGGCGAGGGCACGGGTGGTGTCATAGGTCTTCGTCAGGCCACGGGCGCTGAGGACGGGTGGGGTGGGATGTGCGGAGGGCAGCAGGGGGCCGGGCGGTGGAGTCATCATGCCTCCATGCTCCCGGCCGCGGCCGGTGCGGCACGTCGGGCCGAGGGCTGACTTCCGCCGACCCCCCTCATCCCGTGGTGGGAGTCCAGCGCCGTCCGGGCCACCGGCATGGCATCACCGGCCCCGGAACGCAAGCCCCCGCGGACCGTGTCAGCGCCCGCCCGGGGCAGCTGTCGCACTGGTTACGGTGGGAGGATGTTCTTCCTCTTCGGCCTCACCACGCGTGAGCACCTGCAGTTCACCCGGTCCGCCACCTGCCGCTACTGCGGCAGGCACGCCCCGCAGCAGGTGGTCCAGCGCAGGACGAAGCTCTCGGTGTTCTTCATCCCGCTCATCACGCTGAAGAAGACCCGGGTGCAGATCTGCACCAACTGCGGCGGCACGTCGAGGCTCAGCGGCTCCGGGGAGCGGGCCCTCGCCCACTGACCGGCCCGCCGGGGACTACGCGTTCCAGAGGCCGTAGGAGTCCGCGAGCGACGAGATCTTCTGCGCACGCGCCAGGCGCGGCAGGTAGGAGCCGTCACCCACCACAGCGCCGGCGGCGTGCTCGCGGAGGAGCTCGGCGGCCCAGTTGATCTCGGACTCGCTCGGGGACAGGCCCCGGTTGATGGTGTCGGTGGCGTCCGTCAGCAGGCAGAGCTTCCCGGTCATGCCCATGGACGCCGTCACCTTGCAGGCCTCGAGCAGCTCGTCGCCAAGGGCGCCGACCGTCGGCCCGTCGATCGGACCGGGGAGCTGCCCCACACGCGAGGCCACCACGAGCTTCGACCGCGCATACGCGAGCGCCATCGGGTCGTCCGAGGCACCCGTGTCGCGCCGGAAATCGCCCACGCCGAAGGCCAGACGGAACGTACCCGGGGCGCTGGCGATCGCCGTCGCGTTCTCGATGCCGAGCGCCGATTCGATGAGCGCTAGCACGGGCGTGCCCGCCTGGAGGCGCATCGCCGTGTGCGTGACCTGCTCGGGCTTCTCCGTCATCGCGAGCATGACGCCGCGCAGGCCGGGGGCCTTGGACAGGGCGGCGAGGTCGTCGGCCCAGTACTCGGTCTCGATCCCGTTGACGCGCACCCACGCCGTCATGCCGGTGGACAGGGCCTCGACGACGCGCTCGCGGGCCTCGGCCTTGCCCGCGGCGGGGACGGCGTCCTCCATGTCGAACACCACGGAGTCGGCCTCGGACGTGAGGGCGGGGATGAACGTGTCCTCGGAAGCAGCGGAGGCCAGCAACCAGGATCGTGAGAGCTTGGCGGGTAGCGCTGCGGCGCGGCTGTTTCTGAGGAAGGTGGCCATGCTCAAACAGTACTGAGGATCGCCGCGGGTTATCCAACGGACATCCGGGGCGTTGCGTGAACACTACGACCAAAAGGACCCGATCCTTCCCCGCTGACCCTTGACCCTCCGCCGACGCGCGGCCTAGCATTCGTATACGATTCTGGCCGACGACGGGGACTGCGGCGTCCCCGCACCTATCAGGACCAGTAGCCACGCACTGCAAAAACAAGGGAGTTTTTCATGGCACTAGCGTCAGAGCGTCCGGACGCACGGTCCCGGGGCGGCATGAGCGCCGCCGACCGGAAGGTGCTCGCCGGGACGATGGTCGGCACCACGATCGAGTGGTACGACTTCTTCATCTTCGCCCAGGCCGCCGGCCTGGTCTTCGCCACGCTGTACTTCGGGCCGCTCGAGGGCGAGAGCCCCGGACTCGCCCAGCTCGTCTCCTGGGCCACGATCGGCATCAGCTTCTTCTTCCGCCCGCTCGGTGCGGTCGTCGCCGGTCGCCTCGGCGACAAGATCGGCCGGAAGGCCATGCTGGTCTTCACCCTCGTCATGATGGGCGGCGCCACCGCACTGATCGGCCTGCTGCCCACGTACGCGCAGATCGGCATCTGGGCTCCGATCCTCCTGATGCTCCTGCGCATCCTGCAAGGCTTCTCCGCCGGCGGCGAGTGGGGCGGCGCGGCCCTGATGGCCGTCGAGCACGCACCCGTGGCCAAGCGCGGCTTCTGGGGTGCGTACCCCCAGATCGGCGTCCCCGTCGGCATGATCCTCGCAACCCTCGTCCTGTTCCTGCTGCGCAGTTCCATGTCCCCCGAGGACTTCCTCGCCTGGGGCTGGCGCATCCCGTTCCTGCTCTCCGTCGTGCTGATCGTCATCGGCTACTTCATCCGCGCCGCCGTGGCCGAGAGCCCCGTCTTCAAGCGGATGATCGAGCGCAAGCGGGCCACCGCCACTCCCCTGAGGAACCTCCTGCGGACCAACAAGAAGCAGGTCGTCCTCGCCGCGGTCATCTTCATCGGCAACAACGCCGCCGGTTACCTCGTCATCGCCTTCCTGTCCTCCTACGCCCAGAAGAGCCTCGGGATGCCGGCAGCACCCGTGCTCCTGGCGACACTGCTCGCCTCCTTCGGCTGGCTCATCTTCACCCTCTACGGCGGCATCCTCTCGGACCGGATCGGGCGTGTCCGCACCTTCCAGATCGGGTACGCGCTCATCTTCGTCTGGATGATCCCGATGTTCATGATGATCGACACCCGCAGCATCTGGGCCTACGGCATCGCCATCTTCATCCTGACCATCGGCCTCGGCCTGTCCTACGGCCCCATGTCCGCGATGTACGCGGAGATGTTCCCCGCGAACGTCCGCTACTCCGGGATCGGCATCGGCTACGCCCTCGGGGCGATCCTCGGCGGCGCCTTCGCTGCCCTGATCGCCCAGGCCCTGCTCGACGCCACGGGCTGGTCCGGCTCGATCGCCCTGTACATCATGGCGCTCTGCGTCATCTCCTTCATCGGCGCGACCCTGGTCAAAGAGACGAAGGGCGCACCCCTGGAGGCGGAGGAGTCGCACGACGACCTCGGCGCCGGGCACCACTCCTAGCAGCACGGGCACCGGCCGACCACGCCCACCGATCATGCCCACCGACCGCGACGGGTCGGTGGGCATGGTCGCACACACCTCCGGGCAGGGCGGACCAGGGGCGCCGACGACGACCGTCCGGATCCCGCACACCGCACCCCTGCGGCCCCCGCTATAGTGGCTTCCGTCGGGCGCACTGGGCGCCGTGCCTGAAAAAGAGGCAATAAGGGCATCGCCGCCCGAGGCACATACGGAACCCACCCATCAAGTCCTCCGGGTCGACCGTGTGCCACCACCGCCACCGGGGACTTCGCCCTGAAGGATTCGAAGATGCCCACCGTCTCCGCCCGGATCGTCACCGCACTCCTGCCCGCCACCACCGAGGTCTTCGGGGTCATGGGCAACGGCAACGCGCACTTCCTCGACGCCGTCATGGCGGCACCGTCACTGCACTTCACCGCCGTCCGGCACGAGGCCGGGGCGGTCGCCGCCGCCGACGCCTACCACCGGGCCGGCGGCCGCCTCGCCGTCGCCACCACCACGTACGGCGCCGGCTTCACGAACGCCCTGACCCCGCTGGCCGAAGCCGTCCAGGCCGACATCCCGCTCGTGCTCGTCGTCGGCGACGCCCCCACCACCGGGGTGCGCCCCTGGGACGTCGACCAGTCCCTCGTGGCGAAGGGGCTCGGCGCCACGACCTTCACGGTGTCGGCCGAGCGTCCCCACGCGGTGGCGACCGCCGCCATCGAGCACGCCCTCCACCACCGCGAACCCGTGGTCCTCGCGATCCCCTACGACCTCGCCGCCGTGGAGGCCGCCGACGAGGAATCCACCGCACCCGCCGCCCCCGCGCCCCTCGAGGCGCCGTCCGCCGAAGACCTCCGGCGGGTCGCCGCCCTGCTCTCCGCCGCCGAACGCCCCCTCGTCCTGGCCGGTCGTGGCGCCTGGATGAGCGGCGCCGGTGAGGCAGCGGCACTCCTCGCCGACCGCGTCGGGGCCCTCACCGCCACCTCCGGCCTCGGAGCGGGACTCTTCGGGGCCCACCCGGCCTCCCTCGGCATCGCCGGCGGCTGGGCCTCGGATCGCACGGCGCACCTGATCGAGCAGGCGGACGTCGTCCTGGTGCTCGGTGCGCGCCTCAACCAGTTCACGACGCGCTTCGGCCACTCCTTCGACCCGGGCGCGCGGGTCATCCAGGTCGACATCGCTGCCGGCCCCACCTCTCCGGTCGTCACCGATTTCCTCCACGCCGACGCGCGGCTCACCGCCGAGGCGCTCCTCGCCGCCGTCGAGCCCCGCAGGGAAGACCGGAGATGGAGCAGCACCGCCGCCGAGGACGCCCTCGATGCCCATGACGCTCGCGACGACGGCGACCCGGCGGCGCCCGACGGCCGCCTCGACCCGCGGAGCCTGTGCCGGGCGCTGGACCGGATGCTGCCTCCGGACCGGACGGTCGTGCAGGACGGCGGCCACTTCATCGGCTGGGCGCCCGGCTACCTCCACGTCCCCGCACCGAACCGCCTGATCATGGTCGGGACGGCGTACCAGACCATCGGCCTCGGCTTCCCCAGCGCCGTCGGTGCCGCCCGCGCCCTCCCGGGCTCCACCGTGGTCCTCTGCACCGGCGACGGCGGCGCGCTCATGGCCCTCGCCGACCTCGACACGTTCGTCCGCACCGCGCGCCGGGCCGTCATCGTGGTCTTCAACGACGCCGCCTACGGGGCCGAGATCCACCAGTACGCCGTCCGTGGCATCGACTCCGGGCCCATGATGATCGACGAGGTGGACTTCGCCGCCGTCGCAGCAGCCTTCGGCGCCCGGTCCGCGACGATCGCCTCGCTCGAGGACCTCACCGCCGTGCAGGGGTGGCTCGCGACCGACGACGACGGCGTCCTGCTGCTCGACTGCAAGATCTCGCGGCAGGTCGTGGCGCCCTACATGCAGGAGATCGTGGCAGTGGCGACCGGTAAGCGCTGAGACGGCCGGCCCCGTCAAGGGGACGGCTCCTCGACGGGGCCGCCTCGCCGGGAAGCCGTCCGGCCGGCCCCGACGTTATAGTCGGACCGGGGCGTCCGAGCCCCTCGCATGCCGGCAGCGGCTTTCCGTCGGCGCTGCCGGACCGCTACCCCAGGAGCCCCTCGTGACCCAGGAGAAGACACAGGCCGCCGCGGAGGACGGGACGAAGACCGTCCTGGTCGCCGGGGCCGGCGGGGTCATCGGCCGGCATGTGGCCGACGAGTACGCCCGTCGTGGCGCGCAGGTCCGCGGCCTGAGCCGACGCCCCGTCACCGGCGCCCGGTGGGACCACCTGCCCGTGGACCTCCTCGACCGCGACGCGACACGCGCCGGGCTGGAGGCCACCCGGGACACCACGCACCTGGTGTTCGGGGCGTACATCGAACGGGCCACCACCGCGGAGCAGATCCAGGTCAACTCCGCCCTGCTGACCAATGCCCTGGACGGCCTCGAGGCCGCGGATGCTCCCCTCCGCCACGTGACCCTCTACCAGGGCGGGAAGGCGTACGGCGCCCACCTCGGCTACTTCAACACGCCGGCCAGGGAACGCGACGCCCGGCTGGTCCAGCCGAACTTCTACTACGACCAGGAGGACATCCTCCGCGCCGCCGCAGCGGAACGGGGCTTCCACGCCACCATGCTGCGCCCCGAGGGCGTCGTCGGCTATGCCGTCGGCAACCCCATGAACCTCCTGATGGTCATCGCCGTCTACGCGAGCATCTGCCGGGAACTGGGCCAGCCGCTGCGGTTCCCCGGCACCCACGCCGCCTACGACGCCCTGTACCAGGTGACCGATGCCTCCCTGCTGGCCCGCGCGACGGTCTGGGCCGGGTCCGAACCCCGGGCCGCCGGCGAGGTCTACAACATCACCAACGGGGACCAGATCCGCTGGCGGCACCTGTGGCCGGTGTTCGCCCGCCACTTCGGGATGGACTACGCGGAACCCCAGCCGGTGCCGCTGGCCGATGCGATGCCCCACCACGAGGATCTTTGGCAGGGCATGGTGTCGCGGTACGACCTGGTGCCCACCCCGTTCGAGGACCTCGCCGGCTGGTCCTTCGGTGACTTCCTGTTCCGCTCCGGCTTCGACAACGTCACGTCGACCATCAAGGCCCGGCAGCATGGCTTCGAGGACTGCCTCGATACCGAGGACCGGTTCATCGAACTCTTCGATCGGCTGGCGGCGGAGAGGATCATCCCGCCGCTGGGCTGAGCGGGCGGGTCAGGGCAGGAGCCTGACGTCGTCGCCGCGGAGGTCGGCCCGGAAACCGTCGCCCTGCACGGTGACGTCCTGGAGCACGAGGCCGTCGGGCAGCCCTTCGATCTCGTGCTCGATGGTCACGAGGCTCCGCACGAGCGCGGCGGTGGCCCCGGAGAGGAAGCCCGGCCCGCCGAAGTCGATCGACCGCGGCTCCATCACGAGCCGGCCGCCCTCGACCTCGACCGTGCCCGTGGCGGTGACGCGCACCTCGCGCCCCAGGGCGTCCACGGTACGGACCACTGTGGCCTGGCCGTCGTCGGCGGGGCGGACCTCCGTCCCGCCACCGAGCTCGTCGGCCACGACATCGAACGGCACGGTTACCGCCACTGCGAGCCGGGCCGCGACCAGCCCCTCCGGTCCCGTGACCACGTCCTCTCCGACCGCCCGGACGTCGCGGAGGGTCGAGCCGGCGGACACCACCGTCCCGGCGTCCAGCGTCAGGTCGCCCAGCCACACCTCGCCCTCGCGCAGATCGGCGGGAGCCTCCGTGCCCGGGTCCGCGCCTCCCGGACCGGACGGCGTCGGCCCTGCCCCGCTGCCGGCCGGATCGCTCACCACCCACCAGAGGATCACCACCGCGACCACCAGGAGGACGATCATCCCCAGGGCACCGATCAGCCGGTCCTTCGCGCGCGTCCACTCCATCAGGCCAGTCTGATGGCTCGCCGCCTCCGGGCGGCGCTCCGACACCGGGACCGCCGGCCGCACCTCCGCCGTCCGCCGCCGCCCGGCACCTCTGGCCACCGCTGCCCCCGGCGGCTATCCTCGGTTCCCTCGGGCCGCAGCGTGCCGGTGCGACCGCCGACGAGGGAGCGCCATGAGGATGCTGCTGGTGACCGCGGGGTCCCGCGGGGACGTCGAACCGTTCGCGGTCCTCGCGCGGCGGATCCAGGGTGCGGGCCACGCGGTACGCCTGGCTCTCCCGGACAACTCGGGCGTGGATGTCACCGGCCTCGATGTCACAGCCCTCGGGGTCGACTACTCGACGCTGATCCAGCAGCAGGGCGTCTCCTTCGCCGCGGTCCTCCGTTCCTACCGGACGGTCGTGCGCCCGGCGATGCACGAGGTCCTGATCGGCTCGGTGAGGGCCGCGCTGGACTACGCGCCGGACGTGCTCGTCGCCCATCCGAAGATCCTGTCGGCCCCACTGATCGCGGACGGTCTCGGTATCCCCTTCGTGTGGGTCGAAATGGTACCGGCGGTGACGCCGACAGCGGAGTTCCCGGCAGCGGGGACCGTCACCCGGAACCTCGGCCCGTTCAACCGGCTCACCTACGGGGCCGCGGCCGGCGGAGCCGCCATGTTCCGGCAGGACCTGAAGGAGGCGGCGAGGCTGGTCGGCGCGCAGGGTGCCGCTCCTCGGGCCTCGGCGACGCTGATGCCCATCAGCCCGGCGATCCTGCAGCGTCCCGCGGACTGGCCGCCGACCGTCCACCTCACCGGTCCGTGGCGCGGCGGAGCGCCGGAACCCGTACCCCGCGAGGTGTCGGACTTCATCGCGGAGGGCGACTTCGTGTACGCGGGATTCGGCTCCATGGTGGCGGGGGATCCCGTGGCCCGCGCACGGGAGGTGATCCGTGGCATCCGCGCGACCGGAGCCCGCGCGCTGGTGGCGACCGGCCTCGGCGGACTGTCGGTCCCGTCCGACGTCACCGGTACCGACGCCCTGGTCACGAGGTCGGTCGCGCACGACGTCGTCCTGCCCCGGGCGGCAGCGGCGGTCCACCACGGAGGGATCGGGACCGTCCAGGCGGCGACGGCCGCCGGCACCGTGTCGGTCGTGGTGCCGTTCATCGCCGATCAGCCCTTCTGGGGATCACGCCTGAACGCACGCGGCCTCGGCCCGGCCCCGATCAGGCGACGCGCACTGACCTCGGCCCGCCTGGCGGCAGCCCTGTCCCGCGTCGACCAGTACCGTCCAGCCGTGCGCGACGCGGCACGTTCCATGGCGGCCGAGGACGGGCCCGCCGCCGCGCTGGCCGTCCTGGAGACCGTGGGCCGGTGAGCCGCCACGCGGCCGGTCCACCGGCTCAGCCGCGGGGCCTGAGGTCGTAGATCCGCCTGAGCTTCCCGCTGGAGCGCACCAGTGAGCCCTGCTCGACGACCGCGACGGCGCACGTCGAGCCGATGTGGGTCTTGATCTGGTGCCGGAGCTCCTCCGCGGCCGCCTTCGCGTCGACGACGCTGACGCCCTCGCGCGGCTCCACCCGGATGGTCAGCTGGTCCATCCGCTGCCCTTCCGGGCGGGTGATCTCGAGCTGGAAGTGCGGGCTCAGCGCCGGGATGCGCAGAGCGAGCTCCTCCACCTGCGTGGGGAAGAGATTCACGCCGCGCACGATCACCATGTCGTCGCTGCGCCCGGTGATGCGCTCCATCCGACGCATGCCCGGCCGGGCGGTACCGGGCAGCAGGCGCGTGAGGTCGTGCGTCCGGTACCGGATGATGGGCAGCGCCTCCTTCGTCAGCGACGTGAAGACGAGCTCACCAGCAGCGCCGTCGTCGAGCACCTTCTCCGTGAACGGGTCGATGACCTCCGGGCGGAAGTGGTCCTCCCACACGTGCGAGCCGTCCTTGGACTCCACGCACTCGCCCGCGACGCCCGGGCCCATGACCTCGGACAGCCCGTAGATGTCGCAGGCATCGAAGCCCATGCGCCCCTCGAGTTCCTGCCGCATGCCCTCCGTCCACGGCTCGGCGCCGAGCACCCCGGTCTTCAGCGACGTCGACGACGGGTCGATCCCGGCCGCGGCCATGGTGTCGAGGATGGTCAGCAGGTACGTGGGCGTGGCGAGGATGGCATCGGGCTCGAAGTCGCGGATGAGCTGCACCTGCCGCTCGGTCTGCCCGCCGGAGATCGGGATCACGGTACAGCCGAGCCGCTCCGCGCCCGCGTGGGCGCCGAGGCCGCCCGTGAACAGGCCGTACCCGTAGGCGTTGTGGACCTTCCAGCCGGCCTTCACCCCCGAGGCGCGCAGGGAGCGGGCCACGAGGGACGCCCACCGGTCCAGGTCGCCCGCGGTGTAGCCGACGACGGTGGGCTGGCCCGTGGTGCCGGACGACGCATGGACGCGCGCCACCTGCGACTGCGGCACCGCGAACATCCCGAACGGGTAGGTGCTGCGCAGGTCCTCCTTGGTGGTGAAGGGGAACTTCGCGAGGTCCGCCAGCTCCCGGAGGTCGTCCGGGTGCACGCCGGCGTCGTCGAACTTCCGCCGGTACAGGGGGACGTTCGCGTAGGCGTGCCCGAGCGTCGCCTTCAACCGCTCCAGCTGCACCGACTCGAGGTGGTCACGCGACCACGTCTCCTCCACATCGAGGGTGGCGGGGTCCGCGGCTGAGGCCCGGAGGGGAACGGTGGTCATGGCTGCTCCTTCGCAGGGTGGATCTGGGGACGGGGAACGCGCGGGGTGGCCATCAGAGGACGGAGCCGACGGCGCGGGCCGCCTCGGCCACGCGGGCACCGATCTCCTCGACGCGCCGGTCGCTGCGCAGGTAGACGACGGCGAGCGCGGCAGGGAGCTGCCCGCGCAGGAGGATGGGGGCGGCCACGGAGCTGACGCCCGGGATGACCTCGTCGCAGCTCACCGCGTAGCCTGCGGCGGCTGCATTCCTGGATTCCTCCCGGTAGGGCTCACCCGGTGCGAGGCGCTCCCAGCGCGCCTCGGTCAGGGCCGACTGGATGGCGATCCCCGGCGCTCCGGCGTCGAACGGGTGGCGGGAGCCCGGCCGCTGCACCAGCGTCCCCTCGCCGTGCGGGGGCTCGACGGCGACGAGGGTGACGCAGTGGCGCCGGTCCCAGACGGCGATGAAGGACGTCATCTGCAGCTCCGCCGCGACCGCCGTGAGTTCCGGCAGGGCCGCGGTCTGCAGCCTGGGTGCCACTCCCCGGGCCAGACTCGCGAGGCCCGGGCCGGGCTGGAACCGGCCGCCCGCGTCCCGGACCACCAGCGAATGCTCCTCGAGCGTCCGCAGGATCCGGTAGGCGATGGATCGATGGACGCCCAGCACCTCGGCGATCTCCGCCGTCGTCCGCCCCTCCGGGGTCTCGGCGAGGATCTCCAGGGTTCGGAGCCCGCGTGAGAGCGTCTGGGAGGCAGGCGCCGCCGTCGTCGTCCCGTCCGCCGTGCGCATGTCAGGCGAAGGCCCGGCCCGCGGGCCGCTCGGACCTGCTGAGGAGGGGCGCGAAGAAGCCGGCGAGGCCCGCGGTGTCCGCCAGGGGCAGCACGTGCGCCACGTACTGGTCGGGACGGACGACGACGACGGCTCCGGTGCGGTCGATGCCGCGGAGGGCGAAGATGTCGGCGGAGGGGTCCGCGGCGTACACCTTCTCGTAGTCGGTGAGCCCGAAGGGTCCCGTGGCGGGCTTGAACTCCGGCGGGACGCCCCCGATGTCCACCCGGGTGTGGTCCTGCTGGTAGATCACCTTGACGTCGAACCACGCGTCGCGGTCCGCTCCCTCCGGCGTCGCGGCGAGGGGCGAGTCCGGCGCGTTCCCGATCCACGCGGCGAAGTCCGCCACCTTCGAGGCCGCTCCCGGCTCCGCAGGGTCGGCGAAGACGTAGATGCGCCAGCGTCCGTCGGCCGTGGCGTGGTGGCCCAGGTGCATCGGGATGCCGTCGCAGACCCGGACCACGGGGGCGGACTTGAAGCGCTTGCCGATCGGGAAGCCTGCGGCGAGGTCCTGGTGCGTGGGTGCGGCGACGAGCAGGGAGGGCGCGTACTGGGTGCGGAAGCCCGCGGGGAACTCGGCCGTGCTGACGTAGAAGTCCTCGAGTTCCGACGGGTCGGCGAAGTCCTCGGGCTTCTTGGCCATGAGGGTGGACCACTGCCGGTCGAACTCGATGAGGTCCTTCGCGACGACCTGGCGTTCGGCGGAGTAGGTGGCGAGCATCGCCTCGGGGCTGCGGCCCTCGAGGACGTGCCCGAGCTTCCAGCCGAGGTTGAAGCCGTCCTGCATGGAGACGTTCATGCCCTGGCCGGCCTTGGCGCTGTGCGTGTGGCAGGCGTCGCCGGTGATGAACACGCGGGGCGTGCGGGTTCCCACGTCCTCGGGCAGGACGTCGTCGAACCGGTCGGTGAGGCGGTGCCCCACCTCGTACACGCTGTGCCAGGGGACGTTCCGCACGTCCAGGGTGTAGGGACTGAGGATCTCGTTGGCCTTCGCGATGATCTGCTCGATCGTGGTGCTGCGGGCCGCCCCCTTGGTGGCGGGGTCCACCTCGCCGAGGTCCACGTACATGCGGAACAGGTGCCCGCCCTCGCGCGGGATCAGCAGGATGCTGCCGCCGGCCCCGGACTGGATGGCGCACTTGCGGCGGATGTCGGGGAAGTCGGTGACCGCCAGGGTGTCCATGACACCCCAGGCGTGGTTCGCCTGGTCCCCGGCCAGGGTGCAGCCGATCGCCTGGCGGACCCTGCTGCGGGCGCCGTCCGCGCCCACCACGTACTTCGCCCGCACCGTCCGCTGCTCACCCTCGTGCCGGCCCGCGGTGTGGACGAGGGTGACAGCGACCGGGTACTCGTGGTCGTCGTCGACCGCCAGGCCCGCGAACTCGTAGCCGTAGTCGGGCTCCATGCGGGTGGGTGAGTTCTTCATGAACTCGGCGAAGTAGTCCAGGACGCGGGCCTGGTTGACGATCAGGTGCGGGAACTCGCTGATACCGGTCGGATCGTCCTCGGGCCGGGCGGTGCGGACGATGCGCGAGGGATCTGCTGGGTCGGGCTTCCAGAAGGCCATCTCGGAGATCCGGTAGGCCTCCTCGGTGATGCGCTGGGCGAACCCGAAGGCCTGGAACGTCTCGACGCTGCGGGCCTGGATGCCGTCGGCCTGGCCGATCGCGAGCCGGCCCGGCCGGCGCTCCACGATCCGCGTGGTGATGCCCGGGAATTGCGAGAGCTGCGCGGCGGTGATCATGCCCGCCGGTCCGGTGCCGATGATCAGGACGTCGACCTCGTCGGGGAGCTCCTGCGCCCGGTCCACGCCGACACCGGCGGCGGGCTGGATCCGGGGATCACCCGAGACGTAACCGTGGTGGTGGAATTGCACGGGCTGTCCTCACTTCGTCGTGGTTGTGCCGCTGCTGCGTTCGATAATCGAACGGCTCGTTCTACTATCGTGACGCTGATGCTAGCCGGGGGCGGGGCGGGACTCAAGGCCGGAGTCCGGACCCTGCGGCGACCGTCGTCGATCCGCGCCCGGAGGCGGAGCAGCGTGACGAGGGCCCGGACGGGAGGGCGACCGGCTGCGGGACGGTCCCGGCCGGCCCCGTCAGGTCCTGGTGGCCGCGTCGATACGACTCGCCAGGACCCGGGCGGCGGTTACGAGGGCTTCCGGCCCGAGAATCGTGAACGGGGCGTCGAACCGTGCGAGGGATGCGAGGACGCCGGTCCAGGACCAGGACCCGACGGTGAGACGGCAGGAGCCCTCGGTGAGCTCCTCGGCGGTGTCGGTGCCGAGGAACGGCAGGAGGTCCTCGAGCGGCAGGTCGATGACGGCTTCTCCGGTGCACGGCCAGCGGTCCTCCGTGCCGGAACCCTTGAACCGGGCAGCCAGGAAGGTGCCGGCATCAGGCGCCGGGAGGTCGCGGGGCAGGAACACGGCCCCGGCCGGGGAGCGCGGTGACATCCGGTCGAGGCGGTAGATCCGCCAGTCGTCGCGGTCGAGGTCCCAGCCGATGAGGTACCAGCGGCCCGCGCGGGCGACGATCGCGTGTGGCTGGCTGCGCCGCGGCGCCTCGTCCCGGCGGTAGTCGAAGCGCAGCGTCCTCCGGTTCCGGACGGCGGCGCTGACTGTCTCCAGGACGGCAGGATCGACGCGCGTCGCAGCGCCGTCCTGCCCGGCCGCCGCGAAACGGATCCCGTCGACGCGGTGCCGCAGCCGTGAGGGCATCACCTGCCGCACGGTCGCCAGGGCCCGCTCCGCCGCCTCGTCGATCGCCACTCCGGACGCCGGCGCTCCCTGGAGGGCGACGGCGACCGCGATGGCCTGGTCGTCGTCGAACAGCAGCGGGGGCAGCTCGGAACCGGCCGCCATCCGGTAGCCTCCGTCGGGGCCCTTGACGGCACGGATCGCGTAGCCGAGCTCCCTCAACCTGTCGACGTCCCGGCGGACCGTGCGTGGCGTGACCCCCAGCCGCTCGGCCAGGACCCCGCCCGGCCAGTCCCGTTGGGTCTGCAGGATCGAGAGCAGTGCGAGCATCCGCGAAGAACTTCCCGTCATGCCCCCAGTATCGCGGGAGTAGAGGACCGATTCTGACCTCTACCTCCGCCATGGTGGAGGCGGGACGGCGTTTCCGTCCGTCAGACACCAGGGAAGAGGACACCACATGAGCATCACGACCACCACCCACCTGAATTTCCGCGGCACCGCGCACCAGGCTCTCGACTTCTACCGGACGGTCTTCGGTGGCCTCGTCACCGTGGCGACCTACGCCGACCTCGGGATGCCGAAGGATGCACCCGGAGCAGGGAAGGTCGTCTTCGGGCAACTCGAGAACGAGGAGGGGTTCCGTCTCATGGCCTATGACGTCCCCGGGTACGACGACGCGGCGGGCACCCCGTCGACGGCGGGGACCACCCGCCGCGAGAACGGGACCACCCTCACCGACCGCACCTTCTTCCAGTCGGTGCGGGCCGGGACCCTCGAGGAGATCGGCGGTTACTGGGACGGCCTTGCCGACGGCGGGACCGTCATCGAGCCCCTCGCCGCATCGGCATGGACGCCCGGCTTCGGGATGCTCACCGACCGCTTCGGCGTCACGTGGGTCCTCGACGTGACGCCCACCTACGGCGGCTGACCGCGGCACCGCCCGGTCGAGGGGTCTGGACGGAAGCGCTTGCGGGGGATCAGGATCGGCGTATGGCTCTCTCGCCGCAGGACACCGTTCTCGAATTCGTGCGCGCCTTCCAGGAGCAGGACGAGGCTCTCGCGCTGTCGCTGATGGCGCGGGAGTTCACGTTCACCAGTCCGCAGGACGACCATCTGGGCCGGGACGCCTGGCTGCGGCAGTGCTTCCCCTCGGCCGGTCATTTCGACGCACCGGCGACGACCCTGCAGCTCGTCGAGGTGGGCGGTGTCGTGCTGCACCGGTACGAGTACACGGTCGCCGGGCGCGCCTACCGCAACGTGGAAGCGACGCGCGTGGAGGACGGGCTCGTGCGCGAGGTCGAGGTGTACTTCGGCGGAGCCGTGCAGGCAGCCCGTACTGCGGCCTCCGCCGACGGCGACGCCGGCCCCTGAGGAGCCGGCCACTGAGAAACCACGATGATGCCGTTCCGCGCCAGCTCCTGCTCGAGCAGGAGCCGATGGCAGCGGCAGCGTCGCTCCGCGCACATGAGTGCGACCCGGGCCGACAGAGTTTCCCTGATCACAGCGGACAGGCCCGCACGGAAGGGACCGGACCGCAAGTGGGCCTCATAGCCGCCCGGGCGCCTGGGGCTGGGACGGAGGTCCGTGTCCGGCCCTTCACGGTCCCGGGATCCGCTGAGGACTTCGATGCGGCGGTAGCGGATCCCGTGACCGGCAAGCCCGACGGCCAACGCCTGCGGAGCGAACTGCGGTCGGGACGGCAGGTCGAAGAAGGTGCGGACATCGACGACGACGGAGACGTCCAGCGACGCCACGAGACGGAAGAAGCCCTCCGCATCCTGGCGCCCGTGGCCGATTCCGACGACCTGACCCACCCTGGTTCCCTCCCGCCTCGTTGATGCTCAGCCCGTCAGACCTGCGCGCGGCGGGTGGGAGCCCGAGCCCCGGTAGGGTCGGGCGGAGATGATGGAGACGGAGATGGTGCTGCCGCCCGGGGCGGTGTAGGAGGTCTCGTCACCCGGCTTCAGGCCCCGGATAGCGACCCCCAAGGGGCTCCGCTCACTGAAGACCTCGAGGTTGCCGTCACCGAAGATCTCCCTGCTGCCCATCAGGAAGCACTGCGGGCGACCGTCGATGCTCGCTTCGATGAGCATCCCGGGCTCCACGATCCCGTCGTCGGCCGGTGAGTGCAGGCGCACGTCCTTCAGGATCGCCATCAACTGCCGGATACGGGTTTCGACGGCGAGCCTGTCGGCGATCTCCTGCTCCGTGCCCCGGGCCGCCAGGAGCTCGCCCAGTTCCTTCTCCAGGCGGGCGTGGGCGTCGGGCGTGAGCCACGTGACGGGCGTCATCGGATGCAGCATTTCTACTCCTCAAACAGAGATGACCGCTTCCGGCGGGAAGCGATCGGGGACCTTTTTCAGGAAGATATAAGTTCCGAGCATAGCCCGTATTGCTTTTTAAGCAATTCCACCGTGGCCGCGCTCGGCGGGGTGACGAACTGGATTAAATATTCTAAGTGGGTATGGTGTTGGGTATCGGAGTGGAAGGTGGTGATCCCATTGTCAGGAAAGTCCCCCAGAAGCGCTGGGGCGAAAAAGCAGGGAAAGTCGATCCTGCAAAAGCGCGCCGACAAGAAGGCGAAGGCTGAGTCCAGCGAACTGCTGTTCGTGAAGCCCCGCAAGAACCAGAGGTAGTGCCGCCGCACCGGCCATCGGCCGGAGGCGACAGCCCTGAAGGCCTTTCGCATCAAGCATCGACGATGCCCACCGCCGCCGGTGGAGGGGGCCTGGCACCCGTGGCCGGCTGCTGTACGTCACCCGCAGTGCAGCATCCGGCCATGGGCATGCCTCGCCCCGCGGTGCGGAAATCCACTCGCCGGCAGCGGGGCGGAGAAGCCGGACCTGCGCGTCCGTCAGGAGTTCGATATGCATTCGACAGGGACCCCCCGGAAAAACTGGAGGGAGACTCGCGTGACCGACCGTACGAGCCCGGTCGAGAAGAATCGGGCTTTCGCGCGGTTCGTGATTTCCTGGGTAATCACAGCATTGTGGATGGGCTGCATTTTCCTGCGTGCCGAATTCATTTTCAGCGGTTCCCTCTATTACTTGAATTTCGGTGTCACGTGCGCGCTTTTCGCCGTCATGTTCGGCTACCTCGGCCGCTACGTCGAGTTCCACGACGAGCAGACCGTGGGACCTCCCATAGCGCCGCATCCCGATGAGGTCGACGCCGTCGGACGGCACGGCGCGGATACATAGGGCAGGGCTGCTTCGGGCCCGGCACTGCATGGACCTTGCCGTCGGGGCGCAGCCGCACCCGGATCAGCGGGGGGTTGTCTGGCGATGCACCTCGCGGTCGAGGTGCCGGGCCTCGGCGATCGCTTCGAGGTACCCGGCGAGCCGGTCGAGATCGCCCTCGGGAAGCATCGCGGTGAAGGCCTTCTCATGGGCCTCGGCAACGGGGCGGAGCCGTGCGAGGAGCTCCTCACCCCCAGGGGTGAGCGTGAGCTCGTGGGTGCGGCGGTCCGTGACGCTGCGGCGCCGCTCGAGGTGCCCGCCCGCCTCGAGCCGGTCGAGGACGGCGACCACACGGCTGGGGCCGACGCCGAGGTGCTCGCTGGCCGCCTTCTGGCTGATCCCGGGATGACGCCCCACCAGGCGGAGCAATCCGGCTTCGGACGCGGTGATGCCCAGCTGTTCGACCGCCCGGTCGAACGCCGACGACGCGTCCGCGCCGATCTGGGCAAGAAGGAACGCGACGCGTCGCTGGGGATGACCACTCACGGAAGCAATAGTAGTCCACTCGACAAATAGTTCACCGAGAGTATCATAAGCGCCATGAATGGTAATCCGGCCCCGGCGGGAACCCGCCCCACTGGAAGCTCCCCGCGGGTACACGGCCCGCATCCGGGCATCCTCGCCCTGGTGTCCCTCGGCCTTCTCGTCGGCAGCCTGCTCGCGTTGGCCGCACTGTCCGGCGGTGGCGGGATCCGCTCGCCGCTGGGGGACACCGAGGACGTCACGGCCGTCTTCGCCGAGCACGGTCTCGCGGTGCGGGTCGCCGCCATGCTGCAGCTGGGCTCGGCGATCCCGCTCGGCATCCACGCCGCCACGATGTACGCGCGTCAGCAACGCCTCGGCATCCGCGTCCCCGGACCGACCATCGCCCTGTTCGGAGGCACGGCGGCGGCCATCCTCCTCACCGTGTCCGCGGCCATCACCTGGACCCAGGCCCAGCCGGCCGTCAGCGCGCAGCCGGAACTCACGCACGCCCTGGCCTACCTGGCTTTCGCCGTCGGCGGGTTCGCGCACGTGCTGGGGCTCGGGCTGCTCGTTGCCGGCATCGCCGTACCCGCACTGATCCTCCGCCTCATCCCCGCACCTCTCGCGTGGATCGGGCTGGTGATCGCCGTCGCGGCCGAGCTCAGCTTCCTCGGCATGGTCATCGAACCACTGCAGGTCCTCATCCCGATCGGCCGTTTCGGCTCGTTGCTCTGGCTCGTCGTCGCCGGTTTCCTCTTCCCCACGGCCCGCCCCGCCAGGGCAGGACGGGCACGACCCGGCGAGAGGCGCGTAGATTGACAGGACGGGACCGGCGCCCGCGAGGGAGGAACCATGGAACTGGACGAACTGCTGCACGCCCTGACCGCTGGTGGGACGATCACCGCGGGCTCGCCGCTGCACGTGGTGATGCATACCGCCAGCCAGGAGGCACTGCGCCTCACGGGCGAACTCAACAGCGGCTACCAGGAACCGGCGCGCGTCCGGCAGCTGCTGTCCCAGCTGACGGGGAAGCCGATCGATCCGACGGTGACGGTCTTCCCACCGTTCCATTCCGACTTCGGGAAGAACATCACGTTCGGGAAGCGGATCTTCATCAACGCGGGCTGCACCTTCCAGGACCAGGGCGGGGTGGTCATCGGAGACGACACCCTGATCGGCCACAACACCGTGCTGGCGACCCTGAACCACGACCTCTCCCCCAGCAGGCGCGCGGACATGCATCCGGCACCCATCACCATCGGCCGCAACGTCTGGATCGGGTCGAATGCGACCATCCTGCCCGGCGTGACGATCGGCGACAACGCCGTGGTGGCGGCCGCCGCCGTCGTGACGAAGGACGTGCCGGCGGACGCCGTCGTCGTGGGCTCGCCGGCACGGGTGGTCCGCAGCGTCACCGAGTAGGACCAGCACCGGCCCCTGCCTGCCCGGGCGCCCGCCCTTGACGCACCCTCCACGCCCTGCCTACGCTTCGTATACGATTTTCGTACTCAATGAGGAGCCGCGGGTGGAACAGGTTGACGATCAGCTTCTGGCGGCTGCCCGCAAGGTCATCGCGGTGCACATCAACTACCCCAGCCGCGCCGCCCAGCGGGGTCGCACCCCCGAGCAGCCCTCCTACTTCCTCAAGCCGTCGTCGTCCCTCGCCCTGTCCGGCTCCGCCGTCGAGCGCCCTGCCGGCTGCGAGCTGCTCGGCTTCGAGGGCGAGATCGCGCTCGTCATCGGCACGGCTGCCCGCAGGGTCTCCCCCGCCGACGCCTGGGCCCACGTCGCCTGGATCACCGCCAGCAACGACCTCGGCGTCTACGACCTGCGCTACGCCGACAAGGGCTCCAACCTGCGCGCCAAGGGCGGCGACGGCTTCACCCCGGTGGGCCCGGGCCTCCTGCCCGCGGACGCCGTCGACCCCGGCGACCTCACCATCCGCACCTGGCACAACGGTGCCCTCGTCCAGGACGACACCACCGCCGACCTCCTCTTCCCGTTCGCGCGGCTCATCGCCGACCTGTCGCAGCTCCTGACCCTCGAACCCGGCGACATCATCCTCACCGGCACGCCGGCCGGAGCCTCCGTCGCCGCCCCCGGCGACCTCCTCGAGATCGAGGTGCTCGCGGGTGACCTCTCCACGGGACGCCTCACCACCCGCGTGAGCGAGGGCACGACGCCGCTCGCGGACTTCGGCGCCCGGCCCCGGGCGGACGACGTCCAGCGCGAGGAGGCCTACGGTTCGCGCGAAGCGGCCGGACTCCCCGCAGCCGAGCAGATGCACGTCCTGACCACCGAGTTGAAGGCCAGGCTCCAGAGCGTCTCTACCGCCACGCTCTCCTCCCAGCTGCGCAAGCGCGGACTGAACAACGTCAGCATCGACGGACTCACCTCCACCCGGCCGGGGCAGCGGGTCGTCGGCCTCGCCCGGACGCTGCGCTACGTGCCTAACCGCGAGGACCTGTTCAAGGAGCACGGCGGCGGGTTCAACGCCCAGAAGAGGGCGATCGACACCGTGAACGAGGGCGAGATCCTCGTCATGGAGGCCCGCGGCGAGAAGGGCACCGGCACCATCGGGGACATCCTCGCCCTCCGGGCCCAGGTGCGCGGTGCCGCGGCGATCATCACCGACGGTGGCGTCCGGGACTTCGCGACGGTGGCCGCGATGGACATGCCCACCTTCTACGCCAACCCGCACCCCGCCGTGCTCGGTCGGCGCCACATCCCGTGGGACACCGATGTGACCATCGCCTGCGGCGGGACGACCGTCCAGCCCGGCGACATCATCGTCGCGGACGCCGATGGCATCCTCGTGATCCCGCCCGCACTCGCCGTCGAGCTCGCCGAGGACTCGGTCGCGCAGGAGCGTGAGGAGACGTTCATAGCGGAGATGGTCCGGCAGGGGCACGGCGTCGACGGCCTGTACCCGCTGAATGCCGCCTGGCGTGCACGGTACGAGGAATGGCAGGCGGGGCAGTCCGATGACTGAGGTGGCCGGGACCTCCCGGGACCTCACGGCGGAGGGCAGCAAGTCGCAGCAGGCGTACACCGCCGTGACGGCGCGGATCGTCGACGGCACCTACCCGCCCGGGCACCGCCTCGTCCTCGCGGCGATCGCGCAGGACCTCGGCGTGAGCGTGGTGCCCGTCCGGGAGGCGATCCGCCGCCTCGAGGCGGAGGGCCTGGTGACCTTCCAGCGGAACGTGGGAGCCACGGTCGCGGGGATCGACCCCACCGAGTACCTGTACACGATGCAGACCCTGAGCCTCGTCGAGGGCGCCGCGACAGCCCTGTCCGCCCCGCTCGTCGACGCCGGGGACATCGCCCGCGCCCGCGCCGTGAACGAGGAGATGCGGGCCTGCCTGGAGCACTTCGATCCCGTGCGGTTCACGCGGCTCAACCAGGACTTCCATGCCATCCTCTTCGAGCACTGCCCGAATCCGCACATCCTGGATCTCGTGCACCGCGGCTGGAACCGCCTCGCATCGCTGCGGTCCTCGACCTTCCGCTTCGTCCCCGGCCGCGCCCACGACTCCGTGGAGGAACACGAGGGCCTGCTCCGCCTCATCGAGCAGGAGGCCGACGCCGAGGCGATCGAGCGCGCGGCCCGCGCCCACCGCGGCGCCACCCTCGACGCGTACCTGGCACACGCCCAGGACACCCGTCCATGACACCTTCTGCGAGCACGCCCATGACCCCGTCCAGAACCACCGTGAGGACCCACCGATGACGACGACCGGCACCGCGACCGAGCAGTACATCCCCGAGGGGCTGCCCTCCTCCATCCAGCACTACATCGGCGGGCGTTTCGTCGACTCGGTGGACGGCGCCACGTTCGACGTGCTCGACCCCGTGTCCAACACCCCCTACGCCACCGCGGCGGCCGGGCAGCAGGAGGACATCGACCTCGCGGTCGCAGCCGCCCGGGAGGCCTTCACCAACGGGCCGTGGCCCCGCATGAAACCCCGCGAACGGGCACGGGTCCTGAACCGGATCGCCGACGCCGTCGAGGCGCAGGAGGAGCGGCTCGCCGAACTCGAGACCTTCGACACCGGCCTGCCCATCACCCAGGCCAAGGGCCAGGCGCTGCGGGCGGCCGAGAACTTCCGCTTCTTCGCGGACCTCATCGTGGCCCAGTTCGACGACGCCATGAAGGTGCCCGGCTCCCAGATCAACTACGTGAACCGGAAGCCGATCGGCGTCGCCGGGCTCATCACCCCGTGGAACACGCCCTTCATGCTGGAGTCCTGGAAGCTCGCGCCCGCGCTGGCCACGGGCAACACCGTCGTCCTGAAACCCGCCGAGTTCACCCCCCTCTCCGCCTCGCTCTGGGCGCAGATCTTCAAGGACGCGGGCCTGCCCGACGGCGTGTTCAACCTCGTCAACGGGCTCGGCGAGGAGGCCGGTGACGCCCTGGTGAAGCACCCGGACGTCCCGCTGATCTCCTTCACCGGCGAGACCACCACGGGCCAGACGATCTTCCGGAACGCCGCGGCCCACCTCAAGGGCCTCTCGATGGAGCTCGGCGGCAAATCCCCCTGCGTCGTCTTCGCGGACGCGGACATCGACGCCGCGATCGATTCGGCCCTCTTCGGGGTGTTCTCCCTCAACGGGGAACGCTGCACCGCGGGCTCACGCATCCTCGTCGAACGCCCGGTCTACGACGCGTTCTGCGAGCAGTACGCGGCACGGGCGAAGACCATCGTCGTCGGCGACCCGCACGACCCGAGGACCGAGGTGGGCGCCCTGGTGCACCCGGAGCACTTCGAGAAGGTGGCCTCCTACGTGGAGATCGGGAAGACGGAAGGCCGCCTCCTGGCCGGCGGCGGCCGTCCCGAGCACCTCCCGCACGGCAACTACATCGCCCCGACGGTCTTCGCGGACGTGGCCCCCGACGCGCGGATCTTCCAGGAGGAGATCTTCGGCCCCGTCGTCGCCATCACCCCCTTCGACACCGACGACGAGGCCCTGGCACTGGCGAACAACACGCGCTACGGGCTCGCGGCCTACGTCTGGACGAAGGACCTCACCCGCGCCCACATCTTCGCGCAGAGCGTCGAGGCCGGGATGGTGTGGCTCAACAGCCACAACGTCCGCGACCTGCGCACACCGTTCGGCGGCGTCAAGGCCTCCGGACTCGGCCACGAGGGCGGCTACCGCTCCATCGACTTCTACACGGACCAGCAGGCCGTGCACATCACGCTCGGCACCGTCCACACCCCGAAGTTCGGCAGCATCGACGCCTCCGCCGCCAACGAAGGCTGATCCGCCCTTCCGCTCACAGGAGAGAAGACCGCTATGACTGATTTCGTCCCCACCCCCACCCTGCCCGCTCCCGACATCGTGCGCTGCGCGTACATGGAGATCGTGGTGACCGATCTGGCCCGCTCCCGCGCGTTCTATGTCGACGTCCTCGGCCTGCACGTGACCGAGGAGGACGACGAGGCCATCTACCTGCGGTCCCTGGAGGAGTTCATCCACCACAACCTCGTGCTGCGGAAGGGACCGGTCGCCGCCGTCGCGGCGTTCGCGTACCGCGTGAAGTCACCGGCCGAGGTCGACGCCGCCGAGGCCTACTACAGGGAACTGGGCTGCCGCACCGAACGCCGTGCCAACGGTTTCACGAAGGGTGTCGGGGATTCCGTCCGGGTCGAGGATCCGCTGGGCTTCCCGTACGAGTTCTTCTACGACGTCGAGCACGTCGAGCGCCTCACGCAGCGCTACGATCTCTACTCGGCCGGTGAGCTGGTGCGGCTGGACCACTTCAACCAGGTCACACCGGACGTGCCCCGGGGACGGGCGTACCTGGAGGATCTCGGCTTCCGCGTCTCGGAGGACATCCAGGACGCCGAGGGCGTGACCTACGCGGTGTGGATGCACCGCAAGCAGACCGTGCACGACACCGCCCTGACCGGCGGCAACGGTCCCCGCATGCACCACGTGGCGTTCGCGACCCACGAGAAGCACAACATCATCCAGATCTGCGACAAGATGGGCGCCCTGCGGATCAGCGACCGCATCGAGCGCGGCCCCGGACGCCACGGCGTGTCCAACGCCTTCTACCTCTACATCCTGGACCCCGACGGCCACCGCATCGAGATCTACTGCCAGGACTACTACACGGGCGATCCCGACAACCCGACCATCACGTGGGACGTGCACGACAACCAGCGCCGCGACTGGTGGGGCAACCCCGTCGTACCGTCCTGGTACACCGAGGCCTCCCTCGTGCTGGACCTGGACGGCAACCCGCAACCCGTCACGGAACGCGAGGAGAAGAGCGAGATGGCCGTCACCGTCGGCGCCGACGGCTTCTCCTACACCCGCAGGGACGACGACGGCGTGGCCGAGGGCTTCAAACTCGGCGCGCAGCTGTAGCCATGCTGGACGACGCGACGATCGAGGCCATCGCCGACGAGCTGCTGGAGGCCGCCCGGACCAGGACGCCGGTGCCGCTGCTGACCGCGCGTTACCCGGGGATGACGGTGGAGGATTCCTACGCGGTCCAGCGGTTGTGGCGGCAGCGCAACGAGGACGCCGGCCGCACCCTCGTGGGCCGGAAGATCGGCCTCACCTCCCGGGCGATGCAGGCGGCGACGGGCATCACCGAACCCGACTACGGTGCGATCTTCAACGACATGGTCCTGGAGACCGGCTGCTCGGTGGCGTGGGACGCCTACACGCACCCGCGGGTCGAGGTGGAGCTCGCCTTCGTCCTCAAGGACGACCTCGCCGGGCCGGGCTGCACGATCTTCGACGTCCTCAACGCCACCGACTACGTGGTGCCGGCCCTGGAGATCCTGGACTCCCGGATCGAGATGGACGGCAGGACCATCGTGGACACCATCTCGGACAACGCTGCCATGGGCGCCATGGTCGTCGGCGGCAGGCCCGTGCGGCCCGACGCCGTGGACCTGCGCTGGGTGTCCGCGATCCTCTACAAGAACCAGGTCGTCGAGGAGACCGGGGTCGCCGCGGGGGTGCTGGATCATCCGGCGGCGGGCGTGCACTGGCTCGCCAACAAGATCGCCGCCCACGACGACACGCTCAGGGCCGGGGACATCATCCTCGCCGGATCCTTCACCCGACCCCTGTGGGTCTACGCAGGCGACACCGTGCACGCCGACTACGGGCCCCTGGGAGCCGTCACATGCCGCTTCGCCTAGCACCCACCTTCGCCCAGGCACTGGCAGGGGCCGACCGTCCGCTGGCCGGCATGTGGGTGTGCTCGGGCAGTCCGCTCGTCGCCGAGATCTGCGCCGGCGCAGGGCTGGACTGGCTGCTCATCGACGCCGAGCACAGCCCCAACGGCCTCGAATCGATCCTCGCCCAGCTCCAGGCGATCTCCGGCTACCCTGCCCAGGCCCTCGTCCGCCCGCCCGTCAACGACCCGGTGCTCATCAAGCAGTACCTCGACCTGGGCGTGCAGAACCTGCTCATCCCCATGGTCGACAGCGTCGCCGACGCGCGAGCCGCCGTCGCCGCGACCCGTTACCCGCCCGAGGGCGTCCGCGGCGTGGGGTCCGCGCTGGCTCGCGCCGCCCGCTGGAACCGGGTCCCCGACTACCTGGCCACGGCCGGCGCAACGGTCAGCGTCACCGTCCAGATCGAATCCACCACCGCCGTCGACGCCGTCGGGGACATCCTCGCGGTCGACGGCGTGGACGCCATCTTCGTCGGACCGTCGGACCTCGCCGCGTCGATGGGCCTGCTCGGCCGGCAGGAACACCCTCGGGTGCGCACAGCCGTGGAGCACTGCCTGGAAGCCGCAGCGACCGCCGGCAAACCCGCCGGCGTCAACGCCTTCACCCCCTCCACGGCCAGGAGCTACCTCGACTCCGGGGCGTCCTTCATCCTCGTCGGCGCCGACGTCGCCCTCCTGGCCCGCGGCTCCGAAGCGCTCGCCGCCGCCTTCATCCCGGCGGCCGACGACGGAACACCGGGGAGCTACTGACCTGCACTGCCGGCAGCAGATCTGCCGGCGGCAGCACGCCGTTGTCCCCCTACCGCACCGGGGCGAGGGTGGGGTCATGACCGACGAACGCAGACCCACATCCCTCGACGACACCCTCACCCAGCAGCTCATGAGCCACCGGATCCTCCTGCTCGGCACCGAACTGGACCAGGAGGGCGGCAACCGGCTGTGTACACAGCTGATGCTGCTCTCGGCCGAGGACCCGCAGCGCGACATCAGCCTGTGGATCAACTCCCCCGGCGGGTCGGTGCCCGCGATGCTCGCCATCCGCGACGTCATGCGTCTGATCCCGAACGACGTCTCCACCGTCGTCCTGGGCCTCGCCCTCAGCGCCGGGCAGTTCCTGCTCAGCGCCGGCACGCACGGCAAGCGGTTCGCGCTGCCCCACGCGCGCGTCCTGCTGCACCAGGGCTCCGGCGGGATCGGCGGCACCGCGATGGACATCGCCATCCAGGCGGAGGATCTCCGGCACACGCGCGACACCGTGCTGGGCCTCATCGCGGCGGACACCGGCCAGCCGGTCGCGCGTGTCACCGCCGACTCGCTGCGCGACCGCTGGTTCACGGCGGCCGAGGCACGGGAGTACGGCTTCGTGGACCGGATCATCGACCACCTCGACGACATCCGGCCGGGCCGGCGCCCCGCCGTCAGCCTGGGAGGCGTGCGATGAGCACCTACACCATCCCCTACGTCACGGTGCGGCACGGCAACGGCTCGCAGCAGACCCTCGACATCTACAGCAGCCTGCTCACGGAGCGCATCATCTACCTCGGCACGCCCCTCGACGACGGCGTGGCCAACGCCCTGATCGCGCAGTTGCTCCACCTGGAGTCCGCGAGCGCGTCGCTGCCGATCGACCTGTACATCAACTCGCCGGGCGGCTCGATCAGCGCGATGCTCGCCGTGTACGACGCGATGCAGTACGTCACTCCCCCGGTCCGCACCACGTGCATCGGCCAGGCGACCTTCACCGCGGCGGTCCTGCTCGCCGGCGGCGAGCGCGGGGCACGCTCCATCCTCCCGCGGGGACGCGTGGTGCTGCATCAACCGACGATCGACACGGGCAGGGGGACCATCCCCGACCTCATCCTCGAGGCCGACGAGGTGGAGCGGATCACGGCGCTCCTGGACGAGCTCCTCGCCCGGCACACGGGCAAGACCGTGGAGGACATCCGGCGGGACACCGACCGGAACCTCGTCCTCGACGCGCGGCAGGCGGTGGACTACGGGGTGGTCGACACCGTGGTCGAGTACCGGAAGACCGACCTGCCCGGGTAGGGATGCTCAGGCGGCGAGGTCCACCCGGGAGGTGCCGCCCCGCGCCATGCGGGCGGCGACGTGGGAGCTCAGCGTCCGCACCGTCACGCCGAGCGACCGGGCGATGGCCGCGAGGATCTCGGAGGAGGCGTCCTTGCGTCCGCGTTCGATCTCGGAGAGGTACTGCGGCGAGATGGCCGCACGGCCGGCGACGTCCGTGAGGCGCTCACCCCGGTCGAGGCGGAGGTCCCGCAGCACCTCGCCGTAGGCCTCGCGCAGCAGCGGTTCGCGGCTCCGGCCGGCATCCTCCGGGGTGCGCGGAGGGCCGGCGGCCCTGCGCTGCTCCCGCGGCGGGGCCTCCCGCCGTCGTGCGGTGGCCGGCTGGAGAGGAAAGTACAGAATCTCGCCCATGCAGCCTGACTGTAGCCCCGGCGGGGCCCGAACGGGGGCCGCTCTGCTCAGGGCAGAGCGGCCTCAGGCCGCCTTCCGCCGGTAGGTGATGATCGCGACGGCGTAGGCGGCCGTGAGGAGCACCCCACACCAGGCGAGCGCCGTCCAGATGTCGCCGTCGGCGGGCCGGCCCGCGAACAGGGCCCTGATCGAATCCACGATGGAGGTGACGGGCTGGTTCTCGGCGAACCACCGCACCGGGCCGGGCATGGTCTCCGTCGGGGCGAAGGCCGAGCTGATGAACGGGAGGAGGATCAGCGGGTAGGAGAACGCGCTCGCGCCGTCCACGGTCTTCGCGGACAGGCCCGCGATCACCGCCATCCAGGTCAGGGCCAGGGTGAAGAGCACGAGCATGCCGGCGACGCCGAGCCAGGCTCCGGGGCCCGCGGCCGTCCGGAAGCCCATGAGGAGGGCGACGCCGACCACGATCGCGAGCGAGACGAGATTCGCGACGACGGAGGTGAGCACGTGGGCCCACAGCATGCTGGACCGGGCGATCGGCATGGACTGGAAGCGCTCGAAGATGCCGCTCTGCAGATCCAGGAACAGCCGGTACGCGGTGTAGGCCACCCCGGAGGCGATCGTGATGAGCAGGATGCCCGGCAGCATGTAGTTCACGTAGGAGGAGGCACCGGTGTCGATCGCCCCGCCGAACACGACGACGAACAGGACCATGATGGCGACCGGCATCACCGCCGTCGTGACGATGGTGTCCACGCTGCGGGTGATGTGGCGCAGTGAACGTCCCGTGAGGGCAGCCGTGTCGCCGACGAAGTGGGTGCTCATCGGGATCCCTCCGGGGCGGTCGGCTCCGTCGCCGGCACGGCGGTGTCTCCGCCGATGATCGCGAGGAAGACGTCCTCGAGGGTCGGCTGCTTCTCGACGTACTCGACGCGGGCGGGGGGAAGAAGCTGCCTGAGGTCGGCCAGGGTGCCGTCGGCGATGATCCGGCCCTCGTGCAGGATGGCGATGCGGTCGGCGAGCTGCTCGGCCTCGTCGAGGTACTGCGTGGTGAGCAGCACGGTGGTGCCCTGTCCGGCGAGTTCCCGGACGGCCCGCCACACCTCGAGCCTCGCCTCGGGGTCGAGCCCGGTGGTCGGTTCGTCGAGGAAGATGACGGGTGGGCGGCCGATCAGGCTCATGGCGATGTCCAGGCGGCGCCGCATGCCGCCGGAGTAGGTCGCGGCCCTGCGCTCCGCGGCGTCGGTCAGCGCGAAGCGCCGCAGGAGGTCCTCGGCGATCCCACGCGGATCCTCGAGGTGCCGGAGCCTCGCGACGAGCGCGAGGTTCTCGCGTCCGCTGAGCACCTCGTCGACGGCGGCGAACTGTCCCGTGAGGCTGATGGATCCGCGGACGTCCGGCGCCTGCGTGGTGACATCGAACCCGTTGACGGTGGCCGTCCCGGCGTCCGCGGCGAGCAGGGTGGACAGGATCCTCACGACCGTCGTCTTGCCGGCGCCGTTCGAGCCGAGCAGCGCGAAGATGCTGCCGCGGGCCACCTCGAGATCGACGCCGCGCAGGACCCGCAGGTCCTTGTACGACTTCTCCAGCGCCGTCACCCGGATGACGGGAGCCCCGGTGGTCACCGCCGTTCCTCCGCCTCGGCGCGGTCGATCGCCGTGGCGAGCCTGTCCCGTTCCTTCCGGATCCAGCTCCCGCCGCCGTAGTTCTGCATGAACTCCTCGGCGAATTCCACGGGGTCGGCCCCGACGACGTCGCGGAGCGGGGTGCCCGCGGCGACGCTCTGCTCGAGCAGATCGGCGAGGTCGGTGACCATCGCGATGAGGCTGCTGCCGTCATTGCTCGGTCCGAGGTGGAGGAGGTAGCGCTCGAGCGCGAGGGCCGCCTCCCGGTAGCCGTCGGGCAGCTGCCGCACGCGCTCCCTGTACTCCCTGTACCGCTTCTTGTCGCCGAGGTCCCCGACGATCTTCTCGATCCACATGGTCACCGTCCTCCTTCTCGGAGCTGTTCGAGCCGTTCGGAGAGGAAGCTCCATGTCCTCCAGAACTCGTTGAGGTATTCCTGCCCCCGCGCGTTGAGGGTGTAGACCTTGCGCGGGGGGCCCTTCTCGGACGGGACCTTCTCGACATCGACGAGGCCGCGCTGCTCCGCGCGGATCAGGAGCGCGTAGATGGTGCCCTCCGCGATGTCCGTGAAGCCCTGGTCCCTCAGCCAGGCCGTGATCTCGTACCCGTAGGCCGCCCGTCCGGACAGGAGGGCGAGGACGATCCCCTCGAGGGTGCCCTTCAGCATCTCCGTCGCCTGCTTGCCCATGGCTCCTTCCCGTCTACTCTGTGTCGCTTGGTACCGGTACAAAGTAACACTGAGTAGCGGTAGCTAGCAAGAGGGAGTACCGATCTGCCGGGCGTCACTCGTCCGGCGCACGGGCGCCGGACGATCCTCGGGACGGGGAGTAACGTGTGCCGCATGCCCATCAGACTCGAGAACGTCGGAATCGCTGTCAGCGACCTCGAGGCGACCATCGCCTTCTTCACCGACCTCGGGCTCACCGTCCTCGGCCGCGACACGGTCAGCGGGGAGTGGACGGACACCGCCGTCGGCCTCGACGGGAACCACGCCAGGATCGCCATGCTGCAGACGCCGGACGGCAACGGTCGCCTCGAGCTCTTCGAGTACATCCATCCCGACGCGATCGAGACGGAACCCACCCTGCCCAACGAGATCGGCATGCACCGGGTCGCCTTCTCCGTGGACGACATCGACGAGGCACTGGAGATCGCCGCGCGGCACGGCTGCTATCCCCTGCGCGGCGTGGCGAGATACGGGGACGCCTACAGGCTCACCTACCTCCGCGGCCCCAGTGGTATCATCGTGATGCTCGCCGAGGAGCTCACCGGGAGCTGACGCCGACCGGGCTCCCGGACCGACCCGCGCCCCGGATCGCGTTCCGGCGTGGCGGGCGGGCTAGGATCCGAGCATGACGCGACGTCCTCTCCAGCCACCCGCCCGGCAGCGCCCGGCGGCCCTGGCGGCCGGCCTCCTCGCCATCGTCGGCGCGTTCCAGGCCGCACTCGCCCTCGGAGCACCCTGGGGAGAAGCCGCGTACGGCGGCGCGCACCGCGGTGTGCTGCCGCCGCGGTACCGTGCAGCGAGCGCTGTGGCCTCCGCGGTCTACGGCGCGCTCACCCTGATCACCCTGGGCAGGGGGCCGGGCGCGACGGCGCGACGCAGGATCCTCTCGGGGGGCTCGGCACTCATGCTGCTCGGCACCGTCATGAACCTCGCGTCGCGGTCCCGGCTCGAACGGACGATCTGGACGCCCGTGGCGGGCACGCTCGCCCTCACCCTGCTGCGCCTGGCGCGCGGCGTGCCGACGGGCGGCCGGCGCGGCTGAAGAAGCCGGCGGGCGGCGGCGTCCGGGCCTACAGCTGGTCCTCGAGGTGGAAGACCTCGTCGAGCCGGAGGAAGCCCTCGTCCGGCCGGCCTTCGAGCGCCACGAAGAACGGCGCCATCTCCGCCTGCCACCGCGCGTTGACGTCCGTATCGGCCATCGCGGCCTGGGACGCGGCGAAGTCCTCGCACTCCACGTACCCGATGAGCAGGCCGTCCGGTCGCAGGAACAGGGAGTAGTTGTTCCACCCGGTCTCCTTGAGCGCCCGCGCCATGTCGGGCCAGATGGCCGCATGGCGGTCGCGGTACTCAGGGATCAGTTCGGGCCGGACCTGCAGCTGGAAGCACACGCGTTCCATGGATCTCCGTTCGATGTCGGTAGGGACGCCGGCGGGCATGCCGGCAGGGAGGACTAGAGGGTCACGTGGCGGTGCTCGACGCCGAGCAGGGACCGCCGCAGCCTTCACATCGGCGGCGCGATGGCCCACGCAGAGCGCCCAGTGGTGGCCGATGCCCGTCCGGCTCCACTCGTCCACCCAGACGCCGGGGTCTCCCCCGAAGTCCACGCGTGACGTCGTGTTGCCGATCGCGAGCAGCGGCCCGGGCACGACGGTGCCCTCGGACGTGATGAAGACGTAGGAGCCGTCCGGGTCCTGGCCGATCCCGAAGGTGGTGACGGGCCCGTGGCGTACGTCGAACTCCACCGAGACGCCCCATCCGCGCTTGCCGTGGTAGACGCCGAGCCCGCGCAGCAGCGGGTCCGCGGCGCTCACGGCGAGGTGCGCCGGGCCGTCGTGGCCCATCTCCACCACGTTGTCGAGGAAGTTGAGCGCCTGGATCTCGGTGAAGGACCCGCCGGCGCCCATGGCCTGCGCGGCGAGCATCGCGATGGATGTGCGCAGTTCGTACTCGCCCGCCATGGGGACACCACGCGCGGTGAGGATCGAGGCGCCGAGGATCATGCCCGCGCCGAGGCGTTCGTGCTGCTCCCCCGCGAGCCCGCGGTGGTAGTAGGCGAGGGAGTCGAGGTCGAACTCGGTGACGAGCCGGTCGAGCCCCACGGAGACCTTCGCGCCCCAGGCGAAGTCGTCCTCGTTCACCGAGCGGTCCACGGTGAACAGGGTGCGGGCCAGTGCCACGCGGTCCCGGACCTGTTCGTCCGTCACCTCGCCGACGAACTCGCGCAGGTCGTCGAACTCGACCACCTCCACGTGCGAGCCGAACGTCGTGGAGACGGTGGTGAGGTCGGTCGAGACGTCGAGCATCCCCGGGTAGACATGCCCCATCAGCCCGTGCCGGGCGTGCCGCAGCCGGCCGCGCACGCCGGCCGCGTGGACCCACTGGTTGATGCGCCCCCAGGCGGATTCCTGCTCGAGGTGACCGGAGACCGAGCGGAACGGGACACCCGCGCGCCTGAACACGTTCGCGACCTCGGGCACGGGGCACTGGCCGCAGTACGCGAGCCACTTCCCGGTGTCGAAGTTCGCGTGGTCCATCGCCTCGGTGGGCTGGAGGTCGATGACGAGGACCGGGGTCTGCGAGCGTTGCGCGATCGGCAGGACCATCGAGGACGTCAGGTACGTGGTGAGGAAGATGACGATCAGGTCGCAGTCAGCACGCCGGAGCTCTTCGGCGGCCAGCGCCGCCTCCCGGGCGTCGGACACGAACCCGACGTCGGTCACGTCGGCGTCCAGCGCCTCGAACCGGGCCGTGACGTACCGCGCCGATTCCTGCAGCTGCGGCAGGAGATCGGGGAACTGCGGCCAGTACGCCCCGAGCCCTCCCGAGACGAGTCCGAGGCGTGTACGGCGACGGCGGATCGGTTCGAGCAGGCCGGACAGCGTGAGCGGTGCGACGGACGATGCCGGGGAGTCGGTGGTCATGGTGCTCCTGGGACGGTCGGCAGGCGGCGGGGGACGGACGGGACGAGCGGACAGGCGAAGGCGGGGCGCCCCTCAGGAGCGCCCCGCCCCGGACGACTAGAAGTCGTAGTCGTCGATGTTCTCCGTGGTGAACACGGTGGGCGGACCGACCAGCACGATCCCGCCCTCGGCGATCTCGCGCTCGCCGAGCTCGCCGGCCTCGAAGGTGTCGCCGACCTCGCCCGTGATCGAGCCGTCAGCCAGTGCCTTGCCCGCGAAGGCCGCCACGTAGCCGAGCTGTGCGGGGTCCCAGAGAGCGAACTCCTTGACGGTGCCGTCCTTCACGAACGGCCGCATCTCGTTGGGCAGCCCGAGCCCGGTCAGCGCCACCTTGCCCTTGTACTCGGACGTGGAGAGGTAGCGGGCCGTCGCGGCGATGCCGACCGTGGTGGGCGAGATGATGCCCTTCAGGTTCGGGTAGGCCTGCAGCAGGCCCTGGGCCTCCTGGAAGGACTTGGTGTCGTCGTCGTCGCCGTAGACCTTCGCCACGAGCTTGATCTTCGCGTACTCGGGGTTGGCGGCGAGCTCCTCCTCCATGAACTTGATCCACTCGTTCTGGTTGGTGGCGTTGGCGGTGGCGGAGAGGATCGCCACCTCACCCTCGCCGCCGATCTGCTTCGAGATGAGCTCGAGCTGGATCAGGGCGACGTCCTTGGCGTTGACCTGGCTGACGAAGAGGTCGCGGTAGTCCGGGTTGGTGTCGGAGTCGAACGCGACGATCTTGGCACCCGCGGTGCGGGCCTCCTCGAGCGCGGGGCCGACGGCGTCGGGGTCGTTGGCGGCGATCACGATCACGTTGGTGCCGCGCTGCGTCTCCGCGTTGATGAAGGACACCTGGCTGGACGCACTGGCGTCGAGCGGGCCGACCACCTCGGAGGAGGCGAAACCGGCTTCCGAGGCGCCGTCCTCGCCGCCACCCAGCACCACGTCGGTGTAGGGGTTGTTGAGCTGCTTGGGGATGAACGTGATCGTCTGCTCCCCGTCGGACCCGCTGCCGCCTTCGGCGCCGCCACCCTCGGTGGCCGCACCGCCACCGCAGGCACTGAGGACCAGCGCGGCGCTCGTCGCGAGAGCCGCGAACGCCGCCCGGCGCCGGGTGGATCCGGAATGAATAAACCTCATTGTTTTTCCTTTCGAAGGGCGCTGGGGACCAGACGCCGGGTTCAACCTCAGGGGGACGGCCTAAGGAAGTGGTGCTGCGCGGACCTGCCTGGCATGGCGGGCCCGCTGGACGGCGGCACCGATGTTCGGTGCCACGACGGAGAGGATGAGCAGGGAGCCCGTCACGATGATGAGGACCACCTCGGAGACGCGGTCCAGCTTCAGGGCGTAGTTGATGGTGCCGATCAGCAGCACGCCCGCGAGGACGCCGGGGATGGATCCCTTGCCGCCGAAGATCGAGACGCCCCCCAGCAGCACGGCGGCGATGACCGCGAGTTCGAGTCCGCTCGCGTTGTCGCTCCGTGCGCTCGAATACCGGAGCGTCCAGTAGATGCCGGCGAACGCCGACACGGTCCCGGTGGCCAGGTAGAGCAGGAACTTCGAGCGGGCGACGTCGATCCCCACGAAGGTCGCGGCCTCCTTGCTGTAGCCGAGGGCGAAGAGCCCGCGGCCGAACGGCGTGAAGTGCAGCACGACGGCGAACGCGATGATGAGCACCACGACGCCGACCATCACGGTGGGGATGCCCGTGCCGCCGATCTTCGAGGTGAAGAAGGACGTGAGCCCTGGCGGGAAGTTCGCCACCGCGTTGTCGCCGATCACCACGAGGGCGAGGCCGCGGAACAGGGCGAGCGTGCCGATGGTGACGGCGAGGGACGGCAGCCCGAGGTAGGCGATGAGCACCCCGTTGAAGGCGCCGGCCACGAGGCCCGCGAGGACGCAGATCACCAGGACGAGTGCGATCGGCATGCCACCCTGCCAGAGCACTCCCATGAGCGCGCTGGTGAGCCCGGCGATGCTGGCGACCGAGAGGTCGATCTCCCCGGAGATGATCACGAGTGTCATCGGCAGGGCGATGAGCAGCGTGGGGATCACGTCCAGGAGCAGGAAGCCGACCGTGACCGGTGACGCGAAGCGCGGGATCACGAGGCTCGCGTAGAGCACGACGACGACGAGCACGTAGATCATGATGGCGTCGCGTCCGAGCAGGATCCGCGCGGCGCCGGTGCGGCCCTTGGGGACGGCGAGCACCTTGGTGGTGTCGGCCTTCCCTGCCGCGGGGCGGCGTGCGGTCTTCTCCTCGGAGGTCCTGGTTCCTGGGGCGGCCATGCGCGTGCCTTTCGTTGGAGCGCCGGTCTCCGGCTGGTCCCGTTCGGGCTGGACGGAGGAGCCGGAGCCTGTCGCGGGTCCGGGCTGGGCGTCGAGGCGGTCAGACATTGCGGGCCTCCGCCATGCGGAGCTTGCGGGCCGACCGCACGCTGGCGATGCGGTCGATGACGACGGCGGCGAGGATCAGGATGCCCACGATGGCCTGCTGCCAGAACTTGTCCACGCGCAGCGCCGTCAGGGCGCTGGTGATGGTGGTCAGGAGGAGGGCTCCGATCGCGGCCCCGACCACGGTGCCGCTGCCGCCGAAGATCGCGACACCGCCCACCACCGCCGCGGCGACGACGTCGAGTTCGAGGCCGGAGCCCGTCGTCGCGCCCACCGAGTTGAAGCGGCTGGCGTACAGCACGCCGGCGAGACCGGCGAGCAGGCCGTTGACCACGAAGGCGAGCAGGACCCGGCGCGTGACCGGGATGCCGAAGAGGCCCGCGGCATCGGGATCGGAGCCGATGGCGTAGAGGTCGCGGCCCGGCCGCGTGCCCATCATGTACACCGCAACGATCGCGACGACGACGACGGCGATCAGGGTGATCACGGGGAACCCGAGGACCGTGTCCACGGAGAGGTTGCCGAACGCCTCGGGCCGGTCCCCGGCGAAGTACTGGGTGCCGCCCGCCCAGGCGTTGTTGATGCCGCGGAAGATGTACAGCGTGCCGAGCGTGATGACGAGGGCCGGGACCTTCGCGATGGTGATCAGCAGACCGTTCAGGGCACCGAGGACCGCGCCGAAGAGCATCCCGACGACGAACACCGCGATGATCGGGAGGTTCGGGGCCGCCACGAAGATGCTGCCGGTGCCGAAGGCCACGAGGCCGAGGATGGAGCCGACGGACAGGTCGATGTTCCGGGTGATGATCACGAGGGTCTGGCCGACGGCGAGGATCATCAGGATGGTCGCGTTCAGCAGCAGGTCCTTGATGCCCTGCTCGCTGAGGAACAGCGGGTTGAGCGCCGCGGTCACGGCGACGAGCACCACGAGGGCGAGGATCACCGGGAGTTCGCGGAGCTTGAGGAAGGAGGCGAGCGCCGAGGGGCGGTGGTGCCCGGGAGTGGGGTGCGCGGGGGCCGCGCTCTTGCTGTCGAGGCTCATCGCGAGGACTCCAGGGATGCGGTGGCGGCGTGCATGACGGTCTCTGCTGTGGCCTCGGCGCGGTCGAGGCGGCCGGTGATCCGGCCCTCCCGCATGACGAGCACGCGGTCCGCCATGCCGAGGACCTCGGGGAGTTCGGAGGAGATCATGAGGATCGCGATCCCCCGTCCGGCGAGTTCGGACAGGAGGCGGTGCACCTCGGCCTTGGTCCCGACGTCGATGCCACGGGTGGGCTCGTCGACGATGAGCAGCCTGGGGTCCGCGGCGAGCCACTTGGCGAGGACCACCTTCTGCTGGTTGCCGCCGGACAGGGTGGAGACGGCGTGTTCGGGCGAGCCGGCCTTGACCTGCAGGCGCTTCCCCCAGCTCTCGGCGGCCTCGCGTTCGGCGCGGCCGCTGATGATGCCGAAGCGGGCGAGCGAGTGCCGGAGCGTGAGGGTCGCGTTGCGCTCGACCGAGAGGTCCATGACGAGCCCCTGCTTGCGCCGGTCCTCGGGCACGAAGCCGATGCCTGCGTCGATCGCGGCGCGGGGGTCCTTGGCACGCAGCGGCCGTCCGGCCATCTCGACGGTGCCCGACTCGTAGCGGTCGATGCCGAAGACCGCCCGGGCCACCTCGGTGCGCCCGGCGCCGACCAGCCCCGAGAGGGCCACGATCTCGCCGGCCCGCACCTCGAAGTCGATGTCGTGGAAGACCCCGGGACGGGTCAGCCCGCTGACCCGCAGGACGACGTCGCCCGCTTCCGTCTCGGTCTTGGGGAACAGGGCGTCGATGTCGCGGCCCACCATCTCGCGGACGATCGCCTCGACGGATGTCGCGCCCGTCTCGTGGGTGGCGATGTAGGTGCCGTCGCGCATGACGGTGATGCGGTCGCAGAGGCCGAAGACCTCGTCGAAGCGGTGGGAGATGAAGAGGATGCCGCTGCCGGCGTCCCGCAGGCGGCGGGCGACGGTGAACAGCCGCTCCACCTCGACGCCGCTGAGCGCCGCCGTGGGCTCGTCCATGACCAGCACGCGGGCGTCGAGGGAGATGGCCTTGGCGATCTCGATGATCTGCTGGTCGGCGATGGAGAGTCCCTCCGCCACGCGGTCCGGATCGATCGGGACGCCGAGCTGGTCGAACAGCTCCTTGGCGCGCCGGCGCATCTCGATGCGGCTGATCAGGCCGAACCGGCCCTTCGGCTGGCGTCCGATGAAGATGTTCTCGGCCACCGTGAGGTCGGGGAACAGCGTGGGCTCCTGGTAGATGACCGAGATGCCCGCGGCCTTGCTGTCGGCCACGTTGCGGAAGCTGACGGCCTGTCCCGCGACGACGAACTCGCCGGCGTCGGGCTGGTGCACCCCTGCGAGGATCTTCACGAGCGTGGACTTGCCCGCGCCGTTCTCTCCCACCAGCGCGTGGATCTCACCGGCCGCGAGGTCGATGGTGCCGTCCGCGAGGGCGACGACCGGGCCGAACGTCTTCAGCGCCCCCCGGAGGGTCAGCACGGAGGTCCGCTCCGGGTCCGTCTGGTCGGTGGCCTCACTGCCACCTGCAAAGTGCGTCACTGCGGCTCCTCAGGATGAAATGAATCGTTTCAGAGCAACGGTTCATCTCGAATAGTAGGCGTGACCCACATCACCGTCAACAGCCCGAGACGGACCTGTTACCTCGGGTCCTCGAGCGTCGGGAGCGGTCAGCCGACCGCGCGGACCGGGACCTGCGTGCTGCCGCGCTCCACGAGTTCCGGGTCGAAGATGACCTGCCGGCGTCGTGATGCGGGCCCTTCGATCTCCTCGAGGAGGAGCTCCACGGCGGTGCGCCCCATGAGCGTGGTCGGTTTCCGGACACTCGACAGCGGCACCACCGCGGAGGCCGAGAAGTCGATGTCGTCGTAGCCGATGAGGGCGATGTCCTCCGGGATCCGCAGGCCGCGGATCAGCAGCACGGCCTGCATGACGCCGATCGCGAGCAGGTCGTTGGCGCAGAAGATGCCGTCGGGCAGTTCCTCCCTGCGGCGCTGCGCGATCTCGTCGCCGACGTCTCTGCCGGCGAGGACCGTCATCGCCTCGGCCTCGACGACCTCGAGGACCGCGCCGTCGTGCTCCTCGACCGCCTGGCGTGCTCCCGCGAGCCGGTCGGCCACCTGGCGGTAGTCGGCGCGGGTCCCGACGAACACGATGCGCCGGCGCCCGGCATCGAGGAGATGGCGTACCGCCATGTAGCCTCCGGCGACGTCGTCCACCGACACCGAGCTGCAGCGCCGCTGCGCATCGGTCCGGTCCACCAGCACCACGGGCATGCCGCGCGTACGCAGGGCCTCGACCCGGGACCCGACGTCGCCGACGGGCGAGATGAGCATGCCCTGGACACGCTGCTGCTCGAAGACGTCGATGTAGCGGGCCTCGCGATCCGCATCCTGGCCACTGTCGCCGAGGACCACGGTGCTGCCGTTCTCGGCCGCGCAGTCCTCCGCGGCGCGGGCGAGCGAGGAGAAGAACGGGTTGCCGACGTCGAGCACGATCAGCCCGATGGTGCGGCTCTGGCCCGCGCGCAGTTGCCGTGCGGCGTCGTTGCGGACGAACCCGAGGTCGTCGATCGCTTCCTGCACGCGCTCCCGGGTGGCGGCGGAGACACGCGCGGGGTGGTTCAGCACGTTGGACACGGTGCCGACCGCCACTCCTGCGCGGTCCGCGACGTCCTTGATGCTGACGGTTCGGCTCTCCATGGCTACCTCGAAACTCGCGTCCGGCCGCCGCATGGGTGGCCGGCCGGGCTGTTGACACTCGGTCTGAAGCAAGGATAGCTTTGAAACGTACCAATGAAACGATTCAAAGGTGCGCCGATTCCCGACTCCCTTCCCGGTCCGTTCCGGGCAGGCGAAGACACCCGAAACTCCCGCCGCCGGTGCATGGAGCACCCAGTGGCCGCTCACCCTTCAACGCTGGAGAGAGTACATGACTGTCATCGACGACATCGCTGCGGAGCTGGACCAGCTCGCCATCGAAGTGCCCTCCTGGGCCTACGGCAATTCCGGAACGCGCTTCAAGGTGTTCGCGACACCCGGCACCCCCCGCACCGTCGAGGAGAAGATCGCGGATGCGGGCATGGTCAACAGGCTGACCGGCCTCGCCCCGAGCGTGGCCCTGCACATCCCGTGGGACAAGGTGGACGACTACGGCGTCCTCGCCGACCACGCGGCGGACCACGGCGTGAAGCTGGGCACCATCAACAGCAACACGTTCCAGGACGACGACTACAAGTTCGGCAGCCTCACCCACAGCGACGCCGCCGTGCGGAACAAGGCCATCGACCACATGTACGAGTGCATCGAGGTCATGAACGTCACGGGCTCCCGGGACCTGAAGATCTGGCTGGCGGACGGCTCCAACTACCCCGGCCAGGCGGACATGCGCTCCCGCCAGGACTGGCTCCAGGAGTCGCTGCGGAAGGTCTACGACCGCCTCGGCGAGGACCAGCGGCTCGTGCTCGAGTACAAGTTCTTCGAGCCGGCGTTCTACCACACCGACGTCCCCGACTGGGGTACCTCCTACGCCCACTGCCTGCAGCTCGGCGAGAAGGCCCTCGTCTGCCTCGACACCGGCCACCATGCGCCGGGGACCAACATCGAGTTCATCGTGGCCCAGCTGATCCGCCTCGGGAAGCTCGGCTCGTTCGACTTCAACTCCCGCTTCTACGCCGACGACGACCTCATCGTGGGTGCCGCGGACCCGTTCCAGCTCTTCCGCATCATGGCCGAGGTGGTCCGCGGTGGCGGCCTCGATCCGGCGAGCGGGATAGCGCTCATGCTCGACCAGTGCCACAACCTCGAGGAGAAGATCCCCGGCCAGATCCGCTCGGTGCTGAACGTGCAGGAGATGACGGCCCGCGCCCTGCTCATCGATCGCACCGCGCTGGCCGCGGCACAGGAATCCGGGGACGTCCTGGGGGCCAACGCCATCCTGATGGACGCCTTCTACACGGACGTCCGCCCGGGCCTGGCCTCCTGGCGCGAGTCGAAGGGCCTCCCCGCGGATCCCATGACGGCGTTCCGCGAGAGCGGCTACCAGGACAGGATCAACAACGAACGACAGGGCGGCCGGCAGGCCGGATGGGGAGCATGACAGTGACCACGACGACGGGGCCGATCACCGCCCCCACGAACCCGACCGTCACCGAACTGATCGAGCGCTCCAACAGGCTCGGCGCGGACAAGCGGAACACGAACTACGCCGGCGGGAACACCTCGGCGAAGGGCACGGGGACCGACCCCGTGACCGGCGAGGACGTCGAACTCCTCTGGGTCAAGGGGTCCGGCGGTGATCTGGGCACGCTGAAGGAGTCCGGGCTCGCGGTCCTGCGCCTGGACCGGATGCGCGCCCTCCAGGGCGTCTACCCGGGCGTGGACCGTGAGGACGAGATGGTCGCGGCCTTCGACTACACGCTGCACGGCAAGGGCGGGGCGGCACCCTCGATCGACACGGCCATGCACGGCCTCGTCGACGCCGCCCACGTGGACCACCTGCACCCGGACTCGGGGATCGCCGTGGCGACGGCGGCCGACGGCGAGGCGCTGACCTCCACCATCTTCGGGCCGAAGGTCGTGTGGGTGCCCTGGCGCCGGCCCGGCTTCCAGCTCGGACTCGACATCGCCGCGATCAAGGAGGCCCACCCCGAGGCCATCGGCACGATCCTCGGCGGCCACGGCATCACCGCGTGGGGCGAGACCTCCGCGGAGGCCGAGGCGAACTCCCTGTGGATCATCGAGACGGCCGAACGCCACATCGCCGAGCACGGCCGCCCGGAACCCTTCGGGCCGGCCCTCGAGGGCTACGCGGCGCTGCCGGACGAGGAGCGCCGGGCCAAGGCCGCGGCCCTCGCCCCCACCATCCGCGGCCTCGCCTCCACCGACAGGGCGCAGGTGGGCCACTTCACCGACGACCCCCGCGTGCTCGACTTCCTCGCCTCCACAGGGCACCGGCGCCTCGGCGCGCTCGGCACGAGCTGCCCGGACCACTTCCTCCGCACCAAGGTCAAGCCGCTGATCCTCGACCTCCCGGCCGACGCCGACGTCGAGAGCTGCCTGCTGCGCCTGCGCGAACTGCACACCGAGTACCGGGCGGACTACGCCGCGTACTACGACCGGCACGCGACGCCGGAATCCCCCGCCATGCGCGGCGCGGATCCCGCGATCGTGCTGGTGCCCGGGGTCGGCATGTTCTCCTTCGGCGCCAACAAGCAGACGGCGCGGGTCGCCGGTGAGTTCTACCTCAACGCCATCAACGTGATGCGTGGCGCCGAGGCCATCTCCACCTACTCCCCCATCGACGAGGCGGAGAAGTTCCGCATCGAGTACTGGGCGCTCGAGGAGGCCAAGCTCGCGCGCATGCCGAAGCCGAAATCCCACGCCGGGCGCATCGCCCTGGTGACGGGGGCGGCGTCGGGCATCGGCAAGGCCATCGCCACGCGCCTGGCCGCGGAAGGCGCGTGCGTGGTCATCGCCGACCTCAACATCGACAGCGCGAGCGCTGTCGCCGAGGAACTCGGCGGCTCCGACGTCGCGATCGGCGTCCAGGCGGACGTGACGGACCCGGCGCAGGTGCTCCGGGCCGTGCAGGCCGCCGTCCTGGCCTTCGGCGGGCTCGACCTCGTGGTCAACAACGCCGGGCTGTCCATCTCCAAGCCGCTCCTGGAGACCACCGAGAAGGACTGGGACCTGCAGCACAACGTCATGGCGAAGGGCTCGTTCCTCATGTCACAGGCCGCCGCGAAGGTACTGATCGAGCAGGACATGGGCGGGGACATCATCTACATCTCCTCCAAGAACTCCGTGTTCGCCGGCCCCAACAACATCGCCTACAGCGCCACGAAGGCCGACCAGGCGCACCAGGTCCGGCTCCTCGCCGCCGAACTCGGCGAATACGGCGTCCGGGTCAACGGCATCAACCCCGACGGGGTGGTCCGCGGATCCGGGATCTTCGCCGGCGGCTGGGGCGCCAAGCGGGCCGCGGTCTACGGCGTCGAGGAGGAGAAGCTGGGCGAGTACTACGCCCAGCGCACCCTCCTGAAGCGTGAGGTGCTGCCGGAGAACGTCGCCAACGCCGTCGCCGTCCTGACGTCCGCCGAGCTCTCGCACACCACGGGCCTGCACATCCCCGTGGACGCGGGCGTCGCCGCCGCGTTCCTGCGCTGACATGACCGGGAATCACGGGCGGGTGTATGCCGCCATCGACATCGGCGCGTCGTCGGGCCGGGTGATCCTCGGGAAGCTGACGGACGCCGGGCCCGACCTCACCACCGTGCACCGTTTCCCCAACGGGGTGCAGTTCCTCGGAGGCGCCCTGCGGTGGGATGTGGAGGCCCTTCTCGCCGAGGTGCTGACCGGTCTGCGGCTCGCGGGTGAGGCCGCGGCCCGCACCGGCGACACCGTCGCGAGCATCGGGATCGACACCTGGGCCGTGGACTACGGACTGGTCGACGACGCCGGCACGCTCCGGCACCTGCCGTTCAGCTACCGGGACGGGCGCACGGACGCGGTGGTCGACACCGTGCACCGGGCCGTGCCGCCGGAGCGGCTCTACGCGCGCACCGGGCTGCAGTTCCTGCCGTTCAACACGGTGTACCAGCTGGCCGCGGAGCGGTCGCTGGACGGCGTGCAGGCCCTGCTCATCCCCGACCTGCTCGCCTACCGGCTCACCGGCGAGCGGCGCACGGAGGCCACGAACGCCTCCACCACGGGACTGCTCGACGCCGCCACCGGCACGTGGGCGGTGGATCTCTTCGGCCCGCTCGGCCTGGCACCGGACCTGTTCCCGCCGCTCGTCGAACCGGGCGCCGTCATCGGCCGGCTGCTGCCCGGGATCGCCCGGGCCACGGGGCTGGCGGAGGCGACGGCGGTCGTGGCCGTCGGCTCGCACGACACCGCGTCGGCCGTCGCAGCCGTCCCCGCCACGTCGGCCTCCTTCGCCTACATCTCCTCCGGGACCTGGTCGCTCGTCGGCGTCGAGCTGGACGCGCCGATCCTCACGGAGGAGAGCCGCGCCGCGAACTTCACCAACGAGCGCGGCGTGGACGGGACCATCCGCTACCTCCGCAACACCGGTGGCCTCTGGCTGCTGCAGGAGTGCCTGCGGGAATGGAGCATCGAGGGACCGGCCCCGGATTTCGCCGCCCTGCTGGCGGACGCCGCGGCCCTGCCGGCCGGTGGACCCACCATCAACCCGGACGACTCCTCGTTCATCGCGCCCGACTCCATGCCGGGGCGACTGGTGTCCGCCGTCGCGCGCACCGGTTCCGTCCTGCCCGGCGAGCCGGCCGCGATCGTCCGCTGCATCCTCGACAGTCTCGCCGTCGGGTACGCCCGTACCATCGCCGACGCGGAGAGGCTCACCGGGACGACGGCCGAGGTCATCCACATCGTCGGCGGCGGCTCGCAGAACGCACTGCTGTGCCGGCTGACCGCCGATGCTGCCGGCCGTCGGGTCCTGGCGGGTCCTGTCGAAGCCACGGCACTCGGGAACATCCTCGTCCAGGCGCGGGCGGACGGGTCGCTCGACGGCGGCCTGCCGGAGCTCCGGCAGCTCGTCGCGGCGGGGGTCACGCCCGTGCTCTACGAACCGAGCCGCCCCTACAGCCTCAGCACAGTTCCAGCCGTTGAAAGGATCATCCAGTGACCAAGCGCCAACTCCCCGTTCCCGCGGAGATGCTCGAGCTGATGCAGTTCAAGAAGATCGAGCTCAACGGCAAGAAGCGGCGCCTGGACGCGGCGCTCACCATCGCCGACCTGCGCACGATCGCCAAGCGCCGCACCCCCAAAGCCGCCTTCGACTACACCGACGGCGCCGCCGAGGGCGAACTGTCACTGAGCCGCGCCCGCCAGGCATTCGAGGACATCGAGTTCCACCCCTCGATCCTGCGCCCGGCCGAACACGTCGACACCTCGGTCGAGATCCTCGGCGGACCCAGCGCCCTACCCTTCGGCATCGCCCCCACCGGCTTCACCCGGCTCATGCAGACCGAAGGAGAAACAGCCGGCGCAGGCGCCGCCGCCGCCGCCGGCATCCCCTTCACCCTCTCCACCCTCGGCACCACCTCCATCGAGGGCGTGAAAGCAGCCAACCCCACCGGCCGCAACTGGTTCCAGCTCTACGTCATGCGGCAGCGGGAAATCTCCTACGACCTCGTCAAACGCGCCGGCGAAGCCGGCTTCGACACCCTCATGTTCACCGTCGACACCCCCGTCGCCGGAGCCCGCCTGCGCGACAAACGCAACGGCTTCTCCATCCCACCCCAGCTGTCCCTGGGCACCATCCTCAACGCCGTCCCCCGGCCCTGGTGGTGGATCGACTTCCTCACCACCCCCAAACTGGAATTCGCGTCCCTGACCGACACCGGCGGCACCGTCGGAGACCTCCTCAACGCCGCCATGGACCCCACCATCAGCTACGACGACCTGGCCATCATCCGCGACCTGTGGCCCGGCAAGATCCTCATCAAGGGCGTCCAGAACGTCGAGGACTCCGTGCGCCTCGTGAACCTCGGCGTGGACGGCATCATCCTCTCCAACCACGGCGGCCGCCAACTCGACCGCGCACCCATCCCATTCCACCTCCTACCGCAGGTCGTCCGCGAAGTCGGAGCCGACGCCACGATCATGATCGACACCGGCATCATGAACGGCGCCGACATCGTCGCCTCCCTCGCCCTGGGCGCCAAATTCACCCTCATCGGCCGCGCCTACCTCTACGGCCTCATGGCCGGCGGCCGCGAAGGCGTCGACAAGACCATCGCCATCCTCCGCGACGAGATCGAACGCACCATGCGCCTGCTCGGCGTCTCCCACCTCGCCGAACTCCAACCCCACCACGTCACCCAACTCACCCGACTCGCACCAGTGGCACAGATGCACCGGGACGCCCTGACCTCGCCCTGAGTCCCGCGTCCCGTGCCGACCTCGGTGGCCCACCCCTTTACAGGTAACCAGGGACTTACCTATCATGGAGGGGTGGCGGACATCTATCGGGCGTTGGCCGACGAGACCCGGCGGGCGCTCCTGGACGAACTCCTGCAGCGGGACCGGCAGACCCTGTTCGAGCTCTGTTCGAAGCTCGCCATGCACCACGACCTCACCCCGTCACGCCAGGCGGTGGCGCAGCATCTCGACGTCCTGGAGGCAGCCGGGCTCGTGCACTCGGAGCGCAGCGGCCGCTACCGGTTCCACACGATCGACACATCGCCCCTGGTCGGGATCCTTGACCGATGGCCTCCCCGAAAGGCAGAACAATGAAACTCGACGTCGTGAGCATCTTCGTCGACGACCAGCAGCGGGCCCTCGACTTCTACACGCGCCGCCTCGGCTTCACGGTGTCGGCGGATGTCCCGCTGGGCGAGCACCGCTGGCTCACAGTGATCGATCCCGACCGCCCCGACGGCACGCAGCTGTCCCTCGAGCCGAAGGGCCACCCGGCCACCGGGCCGTTCACCGATGCACTGATCGCCGACGGCATACCGTTCTGCGTCCTCGGGGTCGCCGACGTGGAGGCCGAATACACCAGGCTCACGGCCCTCGGCGTCACCTTCACCCAACCGCCGACCGCCATGGGCCCAGTCGTCGTGGCAGTCCTCGACGACACCGTCGGGAACCTGCTTCAGCTCGCGCAACGCGTCGACTGACACTGCACCCAGGCATCACCGCGGACGGCGCGAGGTGACTATCCCCCACTGGGCGGTGCTGTCACCTGGTAGACGATGGCGGCTGCGACGTCCGTCAGCCTGACGTTGGTGTCGTTGGACATCTTCTGCAGCCGGAGGAAAGCCTCTGCGCTGGTGCAGTGATGCCGACCCATGAGGATGCCCTTGGCCTGCTCGATGCCGGCCCGGGAGCTCATCGCTTCCTGCAGTTGCTCCACCTCCCGTCGCGCGGAGCGATACAGGCTGGAGGTCACCATGGTCGCCGCCGAGTACTCGGCGAAACGCTGGTCCCGGTCCGCGTCCGATGCGTCCGGATCAGCACTGAGGTACCCGAGGAGACGGACGAGGTCATCGCGGTGCTCGGTGACGTCGTGCACCTCCTGCAGGAGCGCGACCACGCGACCCTCGTCGTCCAGGACGGGGTTGTTGACCGGGCTCCAGTACCGCTCCAGGAAGGCGCCGGGGCGGGCAGGATCAGGGATGTCGAAACGATGCAGGAGCATGCTGTCCCGCTGCCCGGTGCGCTTCACGCGTTCGAGCGAATCGCGCATCACCCTGGCCGGTTCCTGCTCGGACTGTGACGGGCTCTCGGCGAAGACCTCGAAAGCCTGGCGGCCCAAGAGATCGGCGGCGGACATCCCGACCAGATCGGCGAACGCCGGATTCACGGCGAGGATCACGTAGTCGGGATCCATCAGCGAATACGCAGATGCCGTTGCCTCGAAGACGCCCCGGGCATGAGCCCTGATCTGATCGACCGCGTCTTCCGCGCCCGCACTCCCGTACTGCTCCACGCCGCTTCCCTCTCCCTTCCAGCGCCTCGGCATCCTCCGGATGAGACCGATGCCGGGACGCCTAACCATAACCGCATGTGGCACCGTCCATGCCGGAAGAGGTACGGATGCCCCTGGTTGACGCGGGAATCGCCCCTGCCCTGCCGGCTCCCGCCGCTTCGTCGGTATCGCGCGCCTCGGACACGCATCCGCCCATGATCGCAGGTCCTGCGCCATCGGGTGGGCAGCGGCCGGCGGTCGTCCCGGGATCGACGCAGGCCGACCGCCGGGGCGGATTTCAGGCGTCCAGGGCACACCAGAAACCCGGCACACCAACCACCAGCACCCCACCTGCACAATTCCCCGGGCGGGAAGCAGACTGATCGAGGCGTCCAGGAAGGACCGTGACACGACGCCCGGCAGGACCGCTCGAAGCGCTCCCGCGGTCTGCACCAGTTCACGGTCCGAACGACCACCACACCAGAAAGGTCCATGATGTCCGCCCGTACCCGGCCCGACGCCTCGAGCAATCCCTCCTCCGCAACCCGACCGGACGGTCCCGGCGGATCCGGTAGGGCGCCGCGCATGCCCCGGAACCGGTCCGGTGCTCACGTCCCCCTCGCGCTGGCGATCACCGCACTCGGCCTGCCCCTCCTCACCGGTTGTTTCGGTAGTCCGCTGGGCGGGACCGTCGGCGGTGGAGTCGAACGGGTGATCGAAGGCGCTAGGGACGGGGAGATGAGCGTGGGCGAGTTGCCTGAAGGGTGGCCCGCCGAGGTCGAGATCATAGACGGTGACATCCGGTTCGGCGTCGGCGGTGCATCCGACGGCGAGAACGAGGAGGGCTGGGCGGTCACGACCGCGTCGGATGGCGCCGATCCCATCGCTGAGGCGCAGGCGGTGCTCGAATCGGCCGCATTCGTCGTCGACGCTTCGCGGTCGGGCACGGATTCCGCCGGCGTCGTCGCCCTCAGCAACGCCGACTATTCCGTGGTGGTGGCCGGAGACGACAACGGTCTGCTCTACACGGTCACGCCCGCCCGATAGCCACCGCGCAGGGCGGGCGTTCGGGCGGACAGCGGTGGACCGCTGAAGGAGCCCCCGTGAATCCACAGCCGAGACGGCGAGGCCGGACGCGATGCCACCTTCCGCGGGAATTCCCTGCCGCGGGTTTCTCCTCACGTCGACCTTGACAGCGACGACCGACGGGAGGACAGTCTGCCCGACAAGGGCGCGCGGCCGGCCGGTTCCGAACATCGAGGACCACCTGATCCGTCACCGGAATCGCGCACATCGTCGGGTTCCTGACGCTGCCGATCACCCGGGTTCGGACTCCGCGCCCGGGAGGAGGGGAGTGCCCGGCCCGGTCGCAGGACGTGCAGCAGACCCCGGAGTCGTCATCGCCGGGAACGCGAGGTCCGAGGCCTGTGCCGTACCGAGGTCGCGGTCGTCGAACCAGCCGGAATGGCCGGGGTCGCGCGGAGGGCGTGACGAGGCGGGACGTCGGGGAGGGAGGAGTCCGGTGGCCGAAAGTGCGACTGCTCCTCGGTCCTGGCTGTTGTGGGCCGTCGCGGTCGCAGGCATCGGTGTACTCGCCGGCGTCCTGATCCTCGGCCTTGCGAGCAGCAGGCTGGATCAGCCCGCACTGCGCGCCTTCTTCGTCGGCTGGATCGTCGTACCGTACGTACTGAGCGGCGTGGTGGCATGGTGGCGACGTCCGGCCAGTCGGTTGGGCCCCTTGATGTTGCTGCTCGGCTTCACGATGGCTCTGACCCCCCTGCAGTGGTCGACCCAACCGCTCGTGCACAGCATCGGGCAACTCTTCGACATGGTGCCGGCGGCCATGTTCCTGCACGTCTTCCTGGCCTTCCCTGCTGGACGGCTGATCAGCAGGTCGGAGCGGTGGATCGTCGGCGGCTGTTACGCCGTCACGCTGGGCGTGCAACTGATCAAGATCATCGTGGGGGTCAACCCGGACAGTGTCTTCGCGATGACCGATCAGGGTGCGCTGGGGGATGTCGTCGAGTGGGTGCAGCTGAACCTGGTCGCCGTCTGCCTGCTGGCCGGGCTGGTTCTGCTCCACCGCCGCCGCAGCCCGTCCGGGTCTGCGCGACGACCAGCGACGCTGGTCGTGGACGCCTTCAGCATCTCCCTGATCATGCTCGCCGTCCTGTACCTCGCCGGCGCATTCGCCCTGCCCTTCGTGGAGGTCCTGAGGCTGATCACCTTTGCTGCCCTGGGCCTTGCCCCGGTCGCCTTCCTCTACGCCCTGCTGGACATGCGGCTCGCCCGTGGCGACGCCGCAGGGCTGCTGGTCGAGTTGCGCGACGACCCGACGACCGACCTGCAGGCGCCCCTGGCCCGCGCCCTCCGTGACCCGTCCGTGCGCCTGCACTACTGGCTTCCGGAACTGGGCACGTGGGCCGATCAGCACGGCGAACCGACCGCGGACCCTCACCCGGACGACGATCACGCGCTGCGGATCCTGTTGCGGGACAAGGAGCCCATGGCCGCCGTGAGCTTCGACCGGTCCCTGGAGGACGAACACGAACTTCTCGATACCGTGCTGGCCACCGCCGGCATCGCCCTCGAGAACGGCCGGTTGCGCTCCGAACTCCGCGCCCGGCTGCAGGATCTGCAGGGCTCACGCACCCGGGTGCTCGAGGCCGGCCGGCAGGAGCGGCAGCGCCTCGAACGCGACCTCCACGACGGGGCGCAAGTCCGCCTGGTCGCGCTCTCGCTCGACCTGGGGCTGTTGGGTGAGGAACCCGACATCGACCCGTCGGTGAAGGTGCGGCTGCACGAGGCCCGGGCGTCGGTCTCCGCGTCCCTCCAGGAACTCCGCGAAGTCGCCCACGGCATCTATCCGGCCGTGCTGAGCGGTCACGGGCTGGGGGTGGCGCTCGAATCCCTGGCCGCCCGCGCCCCAGTGCCCGTCCACCTCGACGTCCGCCTGCCCGATCGTCTGCCCGAGTCCGTCGAGGTCGCGGTCTACTACGTGGTCAGCGAAGCACTCGCCAATATCGGCAAGCACGCATCCGCCACCGAGGCGCAGGTGTGCGTCGGGACGTCGGGCCGGGTGATCGCGGTGGAGATCAGCGATGACGGTGTCGGTTTCCTCAGGACACCCCAGGGGGCGGGACTGCAGGGACTGACCGACCGGGTCGAGGCTCTCGGAGGTCGCTTCCAGGTCGGGAGGGCCACCGCGGGGGGCGTGCAGGTTCGGGCGGAGATCCCATGTCCCTGACCCCACTGACCGTTGCCATCGCGGAGGACAGCGTGCTGTTGCGCGAGGGTCTGACGCGCATCCTCGTCGGATCCGGCCTGCACGTCAGCGACGCCTACGACAACGCCGACGACCTGCTGGCTCGGATCCGTGTTGCGCCGCCGGACATCGTCATCCTGGACATCCGCCTGCCACCCACGCACACCGACGAGGGGATGCAGGCAGCTCTCCGTATCCGCCGGGACCACCCCGGCATCGGCGTCCTCGTGTTGTCCCAGTACGTCGAGCTCGGCCTGGCCATGCAGCTGCTGTCGGAGTCGGCGGACAAGGTGGGGTACCTCCTCAAGGACCGGATCAGCGAGATCGATCAGTTCGTGGACGCCGTACGACGTGTCGCCGGGGGCGGATCGGCGATCGATCCGCACATCGTCACGACGCTGCTCCGACGGCGGCGAAGCGACGATCCGCTGGGAAGGCTCACCCCCCGGGAACGCCAGGTCCTCGAACTGATGGCAGCGGGCAACTCCAATGCCGGCATCGCCGAGCGGTTGGTGATCACGCAGCGCGCCGTGGAGAAGTACGTCTCCAGCGTGTTCGACAAGCTCGGCCTGCCCTCGACGGGAAGCGAGTCCCGCCGCGTGCTGGCCGTGCTCCTCTTCCTGAGGAAGTGACCAGGGAGGCAACCGGCGCCGGCGGTTCCCGCGCGCGGACAGGGGAAAAACCCGAACAGGGTATTGGCGGGTAATCCGGCTGGGCCGCGTCATCCGACTCCGCGATTCTGGGGTCAGGTCGCCAAGGGCCTATGGATCGAAAGGCTTGTCATGTCCGTCATCCGGCGACATCCCGTGCTCACCTTCTTCCTCCTCGCCTACGTCCTCTGCTGGGGTGCCATTCCCTGGCAGAGCTTCTTCGCCCCCGGTGTCCTGGTCGCGGCCCTGATCGTCGTGTACCTCACCGAGGGCGTCGACGGATTGAAGGCGATGGGGTCACGGTTGATCCGCTGGCGGGTCGGCTGGGCCTGGTACGCCTTGGCCATCGCCGTCCCGCTGGCGGTCAAGTTCGCGTCCATCGGCCTCAACGGCGCGTTGGGCGCCCCCGGGGTGAACATCGCGGAATTCGGTGTCTGGTACAGCCTGCCGATGGCCATCGCGATCAACATCGTCAACCCCCTCAACGCGCAGTTGCCGGAGGAGTCGAGCTTCCGCGGCTGGGCCCAGCCGAAGCTGCAGACCACCCGCACCCCGCTTGCCGCAACCGTGCTCATGGCCGTCGGGGTGACCGTCTGGCATATCCCGTTCTTCCTGATGCCACAGTTCGGGTCGAGTCCGGTCGAGGCCGCCGCCACGGTCGCGGTGACGTTCTGGTACGCGTGGCTGTTCAATCACGCCTCGGGCAGCTCGCTGATCACGTTGATCGCCCACGCCACCGAAGGCACCGTCGAAACGAGCACCCTGTGGCAGGCCACGGACGACACCTCCAGGATGACGTGGCTGTACGGCCTGGTCTGGTGCCTGGTCGCCCTGGCCCTCCTGGTCGTCGACCGCAGATTCTGGACCAGCCCACCGGCGGTCGTCCAGCCGGGCCGCCGGACCTCCCCCGTTGCAACGGAGCCCCGCTAGAGAGCCGCGGCATCCGTCCGCTGACGGGGCAGCGGACGGATGCCGGGACCTACGGGCGATGCCGGCGAGTCGTGGATGATCTCCCCCAACCGCACCAGACGATCCCGTTGAGCACCGCCACGGCGACGGCGACGAACAGACTGACCACCGAGTCGGATCCGCCGGCAACGATGACGGCGATCATGGCGATGGTGGCGACGGCCACAGCGGTGAGGAGGATGTTCGTCGACCGTGGAGCGTGGTCGAGCCGCCAGCCGAGAAAGGCGGAGAGACAGACACTGAGGGCCAGGACCAGCAGGGCGCCGTTCAACGTGCTCGTCATCAGGCCGATCGCGAGCCCCTGAAAGCCCGGAAGGAGTGCGGTGACGATGGAGATGGTCGCCACTGTGGCAAGGCACGCCGCAATCGTCGCGAGCAGTCTCGCCCACCACGCCATCCGCGAACCGAGCCCGTCGATCGCCCTCGGTGCTTCCGCGGCGCTTGCAGCCGAGAACGCGACGGCGCCGGCGATCGACAACCAGAACAGGACGAAGAGCAGCGGCTTCGTGATCGCGAACGGCGCCGTTGCCTCCTGCACCTTCGGCGCAAGAAGCCAGATGGGGGCCTGCAAGGTCCACAGCGGTGCGGCCAGGTATGCAGCGACGGGACCGGATCTCCGCCGTTCGGCTGCGTGCGGCCGGTCAGGTGATGCATCGGGCTGGATACGTGAAGGCATGATGAACCTTTCTGGGTCGGTGGTGCCTCGCACCGTGGGCTGGTGCGGACCGCGGGAGCGGGTCGAGCGGTCCACTCAGGCGTCATGCCGCGTTCCTTCGTGGACGCCTCCTCGACAAGACTGCGTCCCGCCAAGGAATCCGGGCAGGTGGTGCACTGGTGGTTGGTGTGCCGGGTTTCTGGTGTGCCGGGCGGCCGTGAAGCCCTGGAAGCGTCGGCGAGCCGACCCGGGAAGCGCGTCCGCATCTCATCGATCCCCTGCAACGACAAGGGCGGACATCGAGGGGCGCGGGGCTGCACCGATGCCTGCCGGGCACGTAAGGTGTCCGTCGATGTGATCATCGGTCTCGAACCCGAAGGACAGCATGCACTCGGACGGCCCGGCACTCCCCCGCCCATCCTCCTCCGGCGCGGCAAGCAGTTCCGGTGTGCGCCTCCTGCACGTGACCGGCAACGGGACCGCCCGCGGCAACGCGCACGGGGAGGAGTTCCGGGGCCTCATCGCCGACGCGATGCAGCGGTGGCGTGACGTCGTGGGAGAGCGGGAGGGTATCCCGGCGCAGCGGTACATCGACGGATTCCTCTCCTCCACCGGATTTGCCGTCAGCGCAAGGACCTCGAGCCCGGATCTGTTCGCCGAGGTCGAAGGAATCGCGGCCGGCAGTGGCCAGCCGTTCGAGGACGTCCTCGTGTACAACCTGATGGACGAGGAGTGGCGCCATGAACGGGACCCCGATGTCGGCTGCAGCACGATCGGGACGTTCCTACGACACGGCAGCACGTCGGAGGGGGATTTCGTCCTCGGACAGAACATGGACCTGCCCGCCTCCATGGACGGGTCGCAGATCGTCCTGCAGATCGACGGCCAGGACGGCCCTGACCAGATCGTCCTGACGGGTGCGGGCATGATCGGACTGCTGGGAGTGAATGCCGCCGGACTGGCTGTCTGCGTCAACACACTGCGTGCACTTCCTGCCGCGGCGGAAGGGCTCCCGGTCGCCTTCATCGTGCGGGAACTGCTGCGGCGCACGAGCGCCGCCGCCGCTTCGGAGTATCTCGTGTCGGTTCCTCACGCCTCAGGGCAGCATTACGCCCTGGGCGACCCGGAGGGGATCCGAGGATATGAATGCTCGGCGGAAGGATGTGTGCAGGGCCCCGTCGGCAGGGACCTCCTCCACACCAACCACGTTCTGTGGGCGCCGTATCAGGACGAGGCCGGCGAACGGCCGGACGCCTTCGAACAGCATGGCACGCACACGCGACTGGCCGGACTGCAGGAAGGCCTGGGCCGGGTGACTGCCTTCGGGGACCTGCAAAAGCTCCTCAGCTCCACCGATGGTGGTCTCTGCGTGTCGCCGACGGCCGCCCGGCAGGTCGGGACATTCTGCGCGGGAGAGTTCCTCCTCACCGTGCCGCCGCTGGTGCGGGTCGCGCCAGGGCGTCCGGACGACGTCCCCTGGCAGAGCATCCCCTGGCCCGCCACCTCCACGGAAGGGACGTGACGGCCCCACGTGTCGGACCGGGCTGAGCCGGTCCCGGGGCTCAACCTTCTGGAACACCTCGCGGGCCGGCAAGCCGCCGGATCTCGGCGTTCAGCAACGGCTCCAGGCTGCGATGCTCCGTGGGTGGGATGCCGGCGAAGATCGTCTCCAGGATCTGGAGCGTGTCACCGTGAGCAACCAGCACCACAACCTGCCCCGCGTGCAGGGCCTCGATCTCGGTGAGAAGATCCCGGACCCTCGCGCGCACGCGCTCCACACTCTCCACCCCTGGAGTGGGCTCGCCCCGAAGGTCGGCGGCCCAGACCCGCGCATAGTTCTCCACTCCGGTGCCGTCGAACCCGCCGAAGTGCCGCTCCCGCAGGCGCGGATCGATCGTTGGGGCCCCACTCCCGAGGACTCCTGCGAGGATGTCCGCACTCTGGCGGGCACGGACGAAATCCGAACAGACCAGCAGGGCGTCGGCCCCCAGGCCGGAACTCTCGGCAGCTGCCAGAACCTGTCTCCTGCCCCGCTCGGTCAGTCCCGCCGTGTGCTCCGCATCAGCTTCGATGCTGCTGGCGATGATGCCGCGGACGTTCGCGAAGCTCTCCCCGTGCCGCATGGCCACGTAGCAGTTGCGCCACGCCACGTCCCCGGCTCCTCGTTCGTAACCCATCCGCCCGACCTCCCGCAACCTGTTTGGCTCCTGAAATACCGTTGACACCTAAATCGATTTAATCCTACGCTCGATGAGTCGAACTAAATCGATGTAGACACACCCACAGATTTCCACCTACAGAGAGGTACTGGAAATGTCGCTCGCTACATCCGACAGCCCACGCGTCAAGCGGTTCCAGCGTAAAGTGACCCTGCTGTCGGCGGGCGGCACATTCCTGGACGGCTTCGACCTGACCGTCATTGCCGTGGCGCTTCCGCTGATCGCCCAGCACTGGGAGATCAGCGCGCTGGAGCAGAGCCTGGTCGTATCGTCCGCCATCATCGGTTCCTTCGTCGGAGCGAGTTGGCTCGGCAATCTGACGGACAAGTTCGGCCGCAAGGCGATGTACGTGATCGACCTGCTGGCCTTCGTCGTCTTCGCAGCCCTTACTGCCTTCAGCCAGGACGTCTGGCAGCTCATCGTGCTGCGGTTCCTCCTCGGAGTCGGCATCGGCGCCGACTATCCCATCTCCGCGACGCTGGTGTCGGAGTTCGCATCCACCAAACGCCGGGGGATGCACAGCACGTCCCTCGGTGCCATGTGGTTCGTGGGCGCCGTCGCCGCGTACGTCATCGGACTGGCTGTCGCACCCCTGGGCGACTGGGCATGGCGCACCCTTCTTCTGACCGGCGCCGTCTTCGCCCTCGTCGTGTTCGTCCTTCGGGCAAAGCTGCCCGAGTCGCCGCGCTGGCTGATGTCGAAAGGCAGGACCGACGACGCGCGGGCCGTACTGAGGGCGATCACCGGCGAAGAGCCCGACGACGAGGACCTTCGCGTCACCCCTGCACCGAAGGTCCGAGCCGGCACCTTGTTCTCCCCGTCCCTCCGCAAGCGGACCTTCTTCGTCTGCGGCTTCTGGTTCTGCTACGCGACCGCCTACTACGGGATCTCGATGTACACGCCGACCATCCTGGCGCCGCTCGCCAACGGGAACCGGACCATCGTCATCGTCGGCTCCGGGTGTGTGGCGCTGCTCGGCCTCGCAGGCGCGATCATCGGCATGAACCTCGTGGATCGGTGGGGACGCCGCCCCCTGATCATCATGTCGTTCGCCGGCCTGACAACGGCGCTCGTGATCCTGGCCCTCGTGCAGCAGCCGACGCTCGTCTTCCTGGTGACCCTGTTCAGCATTGCGGTCCTCTTCGCGAATTCCGGCGGCGGCATCCTGAACTTCGTCTACCCCACCGAACTCTTTCCCACCTCGGTCCGGGCGACGGGAGCCGGTCTCGCCACCTCCGTCAGCCGTATCGGCTCCATCCTCGGGGTCCTGGTCTTCCCCAACTTCGTCGCCGCCTGGGGCAACAACGCCGCGCTCTGGTTCTTCGCCGCGGTGGGCCTCTGCGGCCTGGTGATCTGCCTGGCACTGGCTCCGGAGACCAAGAACAAGAGCCTCGAAGAAATCAACCGCGAAAGTGAGTCCTCCCTTGTCTAACGTCCCTGACGCTCAGCGCCGCGATCTTCCAGCCGGTGACACGACCGAAGCGACCATCGTGAAGTCACCGCCCCGGAACCACTCGTACCGCCAACTCGAACTCGGCCCCGGCGAACCCCACATCGAACGCTACGAACTGGTCGGCGAGGACGCCGACGGGACGTGGACCGGGCCGGGCGACACACTCGCCCGACTGATCCACATCACCGACTTCCAGCTGGCCGACCTCGCCTCACCGAGCCGGGTCGAGTTCCTGCAGCGCCTCACAGGGCAGCCCGCATGGCGGAGGATGCTTCCGGCCTACAGGCCGCAGGAATTCATGCTGACGCAGGCGATCGAAGCTGTCGTCCGGACGGTCCGGCGGGAGAGCGGGAAGGCTGGTGTCGACTTCGTCGTCACCACCGGCGACAACACGGACTCGGCTCAGGAGAACGAAGTCGCTGCGTACCTGACCCTCATGAACGGCGGGGACGTCGACCCAGGACTCGACAACGGCGGACTGGCGGAGACCGTCACCTGCTCCGGAGATCCCGCGTATTGGAATCCCGAACCCGCTGCGGCAGACATCTGGAAGCAGGAGCACGGCTATCCGAGCTACCCGGGAGCCGTCGCAGCCGCCGCCCGGAAGTTCACCGGCGTCGGCCTGGGAACTCCGTGGTTGACGTGCTTCGGCAACCACGACTGCCTCGTCCAGGGGCGGGCCCGATCCCGGTCCGGCTATGACGATTTCCTGACCGGCAACCGCAAACCGGTGGCACTCCCGGCGGAGCCCTACACGGGTGCGGACGCCCTGGACGACTACTGCGAAGACCCGCTGTGGGTGTCCCAGGGCCCCACGATGTACATCGAGGCCAGCCCGGCGCGACGGATGGTCAGCAAGAAGGAATACATCGAGCACCACTTCCGAAGCACCGGAGCCCCCGAAGGCCACGGGTTCACGGCCGAGAACCTCAGCTCCGGGACGGCCTACTACGCCTACGACGACGTCCCCGGGCTGCGGGTCATCAGCCTCGACACCACCAACCCGGCAGGACACGTCGACGGCTGCGTCAACGAGCAGCAGTACCGCTGGCTGGAAGACCGGCTCCAGGAGGTGCATTCGGAGTATCTCGCCGACGACGGCACCGCGGAGCGTTCCGGCAATGACGACCGCCTCGTGATGATCTGCTCACACCACGGGATGTCCACGATGACCAACGACACCCCCCAACCGGACGGTGAGCGCCTGTACCTGGCGGCCGACGTGGAACGCCTGCTCCACCGCTACCCCAACGTCGTGCTCTGGCTCTCCGGCCACACGCACGTGAACCGGATCACGCCACGCCCCGACGCCCGAGGAGGGGGGTTCTGGGAAGTGTCCACCAGCTCGGTCGCGGAATGGCCGGTGCAACTCCGCACCGTCCACTTCACCGTGGTGGAGAACGCGGGAGTGCGGATCCGCACCACGATGATCGACTCCGCCGTCCCCGTCACCCCCACGGGAGGAACGGACCTCGGCGACCTCGCAGCCCTGCACCGGGAAGCCGCAGCCAATGACGCAGGCTCGGTGGGAGGCCTCGACGCCGAGGGTGAGCCCGAGGACAGGAACGTCGATCTCCTGGTTCCGCTGCCGGCGTCGACGCTCCTCGGACTCTCCGGGCTCGTCCGCTCAGCCGACGTGTCCCTGGGCACGAACCAGTGATGCCGTAGGAACCACGAGGCGATAGATCCATGGACCCGCGCATCGGCTTGTTCAGCGGCACGACCGGCATCGAAGTGACACTGCTCCTTTCGACCTTCGTCCTGTGTTCCCTCATCGGCATCGAGCGACAGATCTGGCAGAAGAGCGCCGGGTACAGGACGCACGTCCTGGTCGGCCTGGGCTCCTGCGCCTTCACACTCGTTTCCGCCTACGGATTCGCAGGCGTCCTCGGTTCGGACGTGAGCCTGGACCCCTCCCGGATAGCTGCGCAGATCGTCAGTGGCATCGGCTTTCTCGGCGCGGGCGTCATCTTCAAGGGACGGGACGTGGTGCGTGGCCTGACGACGGCGGCCACCGTCTGGGAGGCAGCCGCGGTGGGCGTGGCGTGCGGAGCGGGCATGACCTCCCTCGGCATCGCCCTCACCGTCATCCATCTTTTCACCCTGTTCTTCGTGGCCCCGCTCATCCGGAAGATTCCTACTGCGGATCGGAAGCGCACCCTGCGCATCACGTACCTCGACGGCTGCGGGGTCCTTCGCCAAGTGCTCGCCGTCGCATCATCCATGGGGTTCACCTCCACGGTCCTGCGGAGCCGTCGCTTCGGCGAGGACAAGCCGCAGGTGCTGATCGAGGTCCGCTTCCTCGGCAAGCACCCCCTGAACAACCTGATCCCACCCCTGATGGAACTCCCGGGCGTCGAGAGCGTCGCGATCCGGGGGACGAACACCCGGGACTCGGAGCAGGAGTACGGGAATGCGTGATGCGAGGAGGCAGGGCCGCCGCCCCGATCGGTCTACGGCAGAATGAAGGCCATGACGGTTGAACCATGACGGACCGGAACCGCAAGCCGCGCGTGACGCTGAAGATGGTCGCATCGGCCGCCGGGGTGTCCCCCACCCTGGCCAGTTTCGCCCTCAACGACAAGGCGGGTGTCTCCGCGAGGAACCGCGCCGAGATTCTCCGGATCGCGGGAGAACTGGGCTACCAGCCCGATCCCCTGGCCCGGGAGCTGCGGACCGGCAAGGCGCAGATGTTCGGATTCATCGTCCGGAACTTCGCGAATCCCTTCTTCAACGACGTGCTGACCGGGATGCAGGAGGCAGCTGTCCAGGACGACATCACCATCATCGCCATGGACTCGCACTACTCCCAGGATCGCGAGGTCAGCCACATCCGCAAGTTGTCATCGCGCCGCATCACCAATCTGGCGATCGCGCCCGTCGGCGCGGCGGAGTCCGTCCTGCCCTGGTCCGAGTCGACCGCCCAGTCACGTCTCGTCCTGGTGAATTCCTCGATCGAATCGGCAGCGAATGTGGCTCATGTGTCGCCCGATGCTGTCTCCGCCGTCACGCAGGCTTTCGAGCACCTGCGGGAATTCGGTCACGAACGGATCGCTTTCCTCTCGGCCCCGCCGGGCATCATGTCCGACGCGGACCGATATTTCGCCTATGAAGAACTCTGCAGAACACACGGTGTGGTTCCACGCGCCATCTTCACCCCGCTGGAAGCGGGAGGAATCGCACACAACATCGAGCAGGCGCTGTCGAGACCCGAACCCCCTACTGCGATCATCACCAATTCCGACTTCTCCGCCCAATACGTCTACGTCGTCGCACGGAAGCTCGGCCTGGTCCTGGGCCGCGATCTGTCCCTCGTCGGCCACGACGACCTGGACACGTCCCGCCTCTTCGATCCGCCTATGACGACCCTGCGCGTGGATCGCCGCCAGCTGGGGCGGGAGATATATGCCCGCCTGACCGGAACGACGACGGCAGACCACCGGGAACCGGTGCAGCTGATCGTGCGCGCAACGACCGGACCCCCACCGCCATGAGCCGTGCCTCGTCCGAGAGCGGGGTAGGTCTGGCCGGCAGCAGTCCTGCCGTCCCGAGCACGCCGTGACGGAAGGCAGCCGGGTCGCGAGGAGAGCGGGAGCGCTTGGCAAGTATCTCCATCATGGAGATACTTGAAGCATGACGTCCCCCCGCTCATCATCTCCGGCCCGTTCGGCCGATCGGGTGCCCGTCGCGACCGATCGGCTGCGGCAGATCACCGTCACCGCGAGCGAGGTCCTCAGCCTCCTCGGACCGCTCATCGGCGCAGGAATCATCGGCTCCCGGGTCGAGGAGTCGCCCGGCGGGGATCTCTCCTCCGACGCGACACTGGTGGCACCAGGCGGGCCCGCGTTCTCGATCTGGTCCGTGATCTACCTGGGATTGTTCGCCTACACGATCTGGCAGTGGCTGCCCTCGCGGACCACTGACACCCGGCTGCGAGCTACCGGCTGGCTCGCCTCCCTCTCCATGGTGCTCAACGCGGCATGGCTCGTCGTGACACAGCAGGGTTGGATCTGGGCAAGCGTCGTGGTCATCATCGCGCTGTTGGTGACCCTTGTCCTGCTCATGCTGCGGCTGGCTCGTCACGGTGCGCGGCACGGAGCGGGTGAATCCATCGTGGTGGACGGCACCTTCGGCCTGTATGCCGGATGGGTATGTGTCGCCACCGCTGCGAACATAGCTGCCGCCCTTGCCTCTTCGGGTGTCGCCACGACGGGGACGGCGCCGGAATGGGCCACGGCCGCACTGGTCCTGTTCCTCGCGGGCTCCCTGACCTTCCTGCAGTCCAGGATCGGCGGCAGGTGGGCGGTGGCTGCAGCCGCTTCCTGGGGATTGGCCTGGATATCGGTAGCCCGACTCACCGACCAACCGCAGTCCGTGGTCGTGGCTGTTGCTGCGGGGGTCGCCGCAGTGCTCGTACTCGGCGTCACCGCGATCTTCCGGGCGCCGGGCGCTCGATCCCGCTGACTCCCGCAGCGGCCAGGCCTCGAGCATCCGCCGTCCGGGGCCGCCGCCGGCTGGAGTGAGCCGGCGGCCGCGAACCGGCGTTGCCGTCGAAGTCGTCGTGCGTTCGCTTCTCGGGCTCGCCCTCGTTCCCCCCGGCTCAGCTCCAGCCTCAATGACCAGCGCATGTGAGAGAGCGCTCTCTTGACGCCTGTGACTGTTGTCACATAGGGTGAGCCCACATTCGAGAGAGCGCTCTCACACCGTCGGCGCCCTTCGCTACACACACAAAGGAGTGATCGTGGAATTCTCGCGACTCAGGAAAATCACCGCCCTCGCCGGCGTTGCATCCCTCGCCATCGTGGCGTCAGGCTGCGGGGGTGGTGGTGGCGGCAGTGATGAGCCGGCCAGCGCCGACAACCCCGTCACCCTGACCGTCACCACGTTCGGGCAGTTCGGCTACGACGATCTGTACGCCGAATACGAGGAGCAGAACCCCGGTGTGACCATCGAGGCGACGAACATCGACGGGAGTGCCAACGCCCGCACCGACGCGTTCACCAAACTCGCCGCAGGGTCCGGCCTGAGTGACGTCGTCGCCGTCGAGGAGGGCTGGCTCGGTTCCATCATGGAGGTGTCCGACCAGTTCGTGGACCTCAATGAGTACGGCGCCGCGGACACCAAGGACAACTGGGTCGACTGGAAGTTCGAGCAGGGCACCGATCCCGAGGGCCGTGTGATCGGCCTCGGCACGGATATCGGGCCCCAGGCGCTGTGCTTCAACCAGGACCTGTTCGAGGCAGCGGGGCTGCCGACCGACCGCGAGGAGGTCGCTGCGCTCTTCGGTGGCGACGAGGCGACCTGGGAGACGTACTTCGACCTCGGCCGCCAGTACAACGAGGCCACCGGCAAGGCCTGGTACGACCAGTCGGCGTTCGTCTGGAACTCGATGGTGAACCAGATGGACGAGGGCTACTACACGGCCGACGGCGAACTGAACGTCGAGGGCAACGAGGCCATGCGCGCCCAGTTCGACCTCCTCGCCGCCGGCACGGCCGACGGACTGTCCGCCAACCAGGAGCCTTTCGACTGGGGCAACGGCAAGGCATTCGTGGACGGCTCCTTCGCGGTTCACGTCTGCCCCGCCTGGATGCTCGGCACCATCAAGGAGCAGCTGGAAGCCGCCGGTGGCGGCCCCGAGACCGGTTGGGATGTCGCCGATGTCTTCCCCGGTGGCAGCTCCAACTGGGGAGGCGCCTTCCTCTCCGTCCCCGAGAGCTCCGAGCACCCCGCCGAGGCTGCGAAGCTGGCCGCGTGGCTGACGGACCCCGAACAGATGGTCAAGCAGTCCGCAGCCGCGAACAACTTCCCCAGCACGCTGGACGCCCAGGCGGAGATCGTCGAGGCAGCCGTCCCCAACGAGCTCTTCAACGACGCCCCGTACGGCGAGATCTTCGCGTCGCGCGCCGAAGGCGTGGTGGCCCAGTTCAAGGGCCCGCAGGATTCGGAGATCCAGGAGAACGTCTTCAGGCCTGCCCTGAAGATCCTCGACTCCGGTGAAGGCACAGCCGACGAGGCCTGGAACGAAGCCGTCCGGCTTCTCAACGACCGCATCGTGAACAACTAGCAGAACCGGCCGCGGGGCCTCCGGCACCACCGGAGGCCCCCATGGAGTCTGGAACCCTCATGACCACGACACTGAACCGCCCGCCGGCCAGCAGTGCTGCGCCTGCGAAACCGACCCTCACCTTCCGTCAGCGACTGAACGTCCTCGACATGAAGGCGTCCCCCTACCTCTACATCGCCCCGTTCTTCATCCTGTTCGCCCTGGTAGGGCTGTTCCCTCTCGGGTACACCTTCTTCGTCTCGCTCTTCGACTGGCACCTGCTCAAGGGGCAGGGCGAGTTCGTGGGCCTGCGGAATTTCCAGGAGATCCTCCAGGACCGCTTCTTCTGGAACTCGCTGTTCAACACGATGAGCATCTTCCTGCTCTCGACCATCCCGCAGCTGATCGTCGCTACTGCCATAGCGGCCGTGCTGGACCAGAACCTCCGTGCCAGGACGTTCTGGCGCATGAGCGTCCTGCTGCCCTACATCGTGACCCCCGTCGCGGTCGCCCTGATCTTCGCCAACCTGTTCGGCGAGCAGTACGGGCTGATCAACAACATCCTGGAGAGCTTCGGGATCGACAGGATCCTGTGGACGAACGATACGCTGCCGAGCCACATCGCGATCGCCACGATGGTGAACTGGCGCTGGACGGGCTACAACGCCCTGATCCTGCTGGCAGCCATGCAGTCGGTGCCCCGCGACATCTACGAGTCCGCCGCGATCGACGGCGCCGGTGTCTTCCGCCGCTTCTTCAGCATCACGTTGCCGAGCATCCGGCCGACCATGATCTTCGTGGTCATCACGGCCACCATCGGCGGGCTGCAGATCTTCACCGAGCCCCGCCTCTTCGATCCGAGGACGTCAGGGGGAACGGCGAAGCAGTTCCAGACGACCGTGCTCTACCTCTGGGAGATGGCCTTCGACCGGTCGAACTTCGGCAAGGCGTCCACCATCGCATGGCTCCTGTTCCTCATCATCGTCCTGTTCGGCCTCGTGAACTACCTGATCTCACAGAGGATCGCCACCACCGGCGACAGGCGTGGACCGCGCAGGAGTGCCGGCAGCCGCCGGCGCAGACGCTCCACCGCCCCCGCCGTCGTCCTCCCCGGAGCGGGGCCCCAACCGCCGGCACCCGCTGCCGGACCGGCACCGGACCCCGCGGCAGGACCGGCCGGGACACCAGACGACACGACACCGAGGAGTGGGCAATGACCGTCACCGAGACGAGGCCGCGGCAGACCCGCGTCCCGAACGACCGCAGCCGTTCCCTCCGCAAGGGCCTGTTCGGCAACGGGCGGCGGCCGGGGTTCCTGACCTACGGACTGCTGATGGCCTTCTTCCTCGCCTCCGCCTACCCGCTGTGGTGGTCGGTCATCATCGGAAGCCGGTCCAACGAGGCGCTCGGCCGGACCTGGCCGCCGCTGTTCCCGGGCGGCAACTTCTGGACGAACGTCGGCGAGGTCTTCGACACCATCCCGTTCTGGCTCGCCCTCGGCAACAGCGTGCTGGTGTCGGGGATCATCACGGTGTCGGTCGTCGGATTCTCGACCCTGGCCGGGTACTCGTTCGCGAAGCTCCGCTTCCGGGGGCGCAACGGCCTCATGGTCGCGGTGATCGCCACCATGGCCATCCCGACCCAGCTCGGCATCATCCCGCTGTTCATGATGATGCGCACGCTCGGCTGGACCGGTGAGATCGGTGCCGTCATCATCCCCACGCTCGTCACGGCGTTCGGTGTCTTCTTCATGCGCCAGTACCTCGTGGACGTCATTCCCGACGAGCTCATCGAATCCGCGAGGATGGACGGCGCCTCCATGATCTCCACCTTCTGGCACGTCGCCCTCCCTGCCGCCCGTCCCGCCATGGCGATCCTCGGCCTGTTCACGTTCATGACCGCGTGGACCGATTTCCTCTGGCCGCTGCTGGTGCTCGGTCCCAGCAATCCGACCCTGCAGACGGCGCTCAGCCAACTGCAGTCGGCACGGTACGTGGACTACTCGATCGTCCTGGCCGGCGCCGTCCTGGCCACCCTCCCGCTGCTGGTGCTCTTCGTCATCGCGGGACGTCAACTCATATCCGGAATCATGCAAGGAGCAGTGAAGGGCTAATGCCACTCGACGCACCATCCCACCCGAACAAGGACCTCATGCCCAGGACCTGGCCCGAGGGCTTCCTCTGGGGGTCGGCGACCGCCGCGGCGCAGGTCGAGGGCGCCGGCCACGAGGACGGCAAGGAGGACTCCGTCTGGGACGCCTTCGCCCGGGTACCCGGCGCGATCGCGCACGGGGACACCCTCGAGGATGCCGTCCAGCACTACCACCGGATGCCCCAGGACGTCGCGATCATGAAGGAGCTGGGGCTCGGCTCCTACCGTTTCTCGACCAGCTGGTCCCGCGTCCGCCCGGGCGATACCGGTCCGAATCCGGCAGGCCTCGACTTCTACTCACGCCTCGTGGACGAACTGCTCGGTGCCGGGATCCTTCCGTGGCTGACCCTGTACCACTGGGATCTGCCACAGGCGCTCGAGGGGAAGGGCGGCTGGGCCAACCGGGATACCGCCTACCGCTTCGTGGACTACGCCAACGACGTCTACTCGGCACTCGGGGACCGCGTGGAGCACTGGACGACGTTCAACGAACCGTTCTGCTCCTCCCTTCTCGGTTACGCAGCCGGGGTCCACGCCCCGGGCCGGCAGGAGCCGGCTGCAGCCGTCGCCGCCATCCACCACCAGCACCTCGCCCACGGCCTCGTGGTCAACGAGCTCCGGGCCCGCGGGGCCCAGCACCTCGGGATCACGCTCAACCTGAGCAACGCGATCCCACGCGACGCGTCCGACCCGATCGACCTCGACGCCGCCCGCCGGTTCGATGCGCTGCAGAACCGGATCTTCCTCGATCCGATCCTGCGCGGGGCTTACCCCGAGGACACCCTCGCCGACCTCGGGCAGTTCGGCATCCGGGACGTCATCCGCGCAGGAGACCTGGACATCATCGGCGCTCCGATCGATTTCCTGGGCGTCAACCACTACCACGACGACCTCATCAGCGGACACCCTGCCGACGAGGGCGGCGACGGCCACTCCGGTGGTGCGACGCGCCCGACGTCGTCGTGCTGGATCGGCTCCGAGGACATCGCGTTCCCGAGCCGCGGACTGCCGCGGACGGCGATGAACTGGGAGGTCAACCCGGACGGTCTGCGGAAGCTCCTGGTCCGCCTGGGCGAGGAATACCCCTCGCTGCCGCCCCTCTACATCACCGAGAACGGCGCCGCCTACGACGACGTCGTCGCACCCGACGGCGCAGTGCACGACGGCGAGCGCACGCAGTTCGTCCTCGACCACATCGGTGCCGTCGGCCGGGCGATCGACGAGGGCGCCGATGTGCGGGGCTACTTCGTCTGGTCGCTGCTCGACAACTTCGAGTGGTCCTGGGGATACGGCAAGCGCTTCGGCGTGGTCCGGGTCGACTACGACACCTTCGAGCGGACGATCAAGGACAGCGGGCTCGCCTATGCCAGGCTCATCGCGGCAGCGAAGGCACCCTCCCTCGCTGCGGTGAACGCCTAAAGTAACCTTCAGGCCATACTGTTCGAGGTTCCGGAGATGACGATGACGCAGGATCTGAGCGGCCCCCGGCCGGTTCCCACCCTCGAGATGGTGGCAGCCCTGGCCGGGGTGTCGCGGGCGACCGTGTCACGCGTCGTCAACGACTCCCCCAGCGTGGATCCGGAGCTGGCGCAGTCGGTGAAGAAGGCGATCCTCGCGCTCGACTACACCCCCAACCGCGCGGCGCGTTCGCTCGCGAAGCGCCGCGCGAACGCGGTGACGCTGATCGTCCCGGAGTCGACGTCGAAGGTCTTCGCGGATCCGTTCTTCGCTTCCGTGGTGCAGGGCATAGCCCTGTACCTCACGGACACCGAGTACACGCTGAACATGGTGATCTCGTCGGAGGCGAAACCGGAGAAGACGCGCGGCTTCCTCCTCGGCGGCAACGTGGACGGGGTGCTGGTGGTCTCCCACCACAGTGGCGATCATTCCTGGACGCACCTGTCCGGGTCGCTTCCCATGGTGTTCGCCGGGCGGCCGCTGGTGGGCGGGAGGGACAGCTACTACGTGGAGGCGGACAACGAGCAGGCGGCCTACAACGCCACCCGCCTCCTGATCGACAGCGGCCGGAAGCATGTGGCCACCATCGCGGGACCGCAGGACATGCCTCCGGGGCTCGACCGCCTCGCGGGGTGGCGCACCGCGGTGCGCGAGGCGGGCCTCGGCGAGGGCCTGGTGGAGATGGGGGACTTCACCCTCACCTCCGGCGCACGGGCGATGCACCGGCTGCTGGACCGCGGTACACCCATCGATGCCGTCTTCGCCGGGAACGACCAGATGGCCGCGGGCGCCTACACCGCGATCCAGGGCAGGGGCCTGCGCATCCCGGAGGACATCGCCGTCGTGGGGTTCGACGACGACTCCTTCGCCACCTCCGTCACCCCGACCCTGACCACCGTGCATCATCCGATCGTCGAGCTCGGCAAGAAGATGGCGGAGATCCTGGTGAACCTCATCGAGGGCGTCCCCACGGAACACGCCACCAGGATGCCCACGTCCCTCGTGATCCGCGACTCCGTGTAGCCCCGCCCGGGCATCGCGTCCTCCTGCCCCGCCCTGCCCTGCCCTGCCCTGCCCTGCCCTGCCCTGCCCTGCCCTGCCTGCAGGGCGTCCTCCGAGTACCCCGCGTCTTCCACCGTCATCGTGCCCACGAAAGGCCGTCCGATGCTTCCTGCTCCCGTCAGTACGCTCTCCCCGTCCACCGCGACCGGCCACCCGATCCGCTGGGGCGTCATCGCCACAGGTTCCATCGCCGCCCGGGTGGTGCAGGACCTCACGCTCCTCGAGGACGCGATCCTCCATGCCGTCAGTTCCCGCAGCGAAGCATCTGTCAGCGCTTTCGCCCGGAAGTTCGGGTTCGCGAGAGCCTATGCGGACACCGACGGGGCCCTGGGCTACGAACGCCTGCTCGCCGATCCTGCCGTCGACGTGGTCTACATCGCCACTCCCCACGCACAGCACCACGTCATCGCCCTGGCTGCACTCACCGCGGGCAAGCATGTGCTCTGCGAGAAACCCATCACCATGAACGCGGCGCAGGCCCGTGAACTGGCCGAGCTCGCGCAGGAACGAGGGCTCTTCCTGATGGAAGCCGTCTGGACGCGCTTCCTGCCGAGCTTCTGCCGCGCGATCGAGATCCTTCGGGCAGGAGAGATCGGCGAGCCGCGCTGGCTGCAGGCCGACCTCGGATTCGCACCTGCGTTCGACCCGGCATCGCGGACCTGGGACCCTGCTGCGGGAGGCGGGGCACTGCTGGACCTCGCGGTGTACCCGCTGACCTGGGCGCTCGGAGCTCTGGGGGAGCCCGACAGCATGCTGGCCACCGGAACGCTGACCCCCGAGGGGATCGATCTGCACGACGCCCTCACCCTCACCTACGACAGCGGCGCCCACGCGCAAGTCATCACCTCGATCGGTGCCGCGTGTCCGAGCGTGGTCACCATCGGAGGCGCCGGCGGCTGGCTGCGATCCTCGGCACCCCTCTTCAACCCGGCCGAGCTCATCGTCCAGCCCCGCCGGGGCACCCTGAGGACGGAACGCTTCGAGGTGGTCGGCAACGGCTTCAGCTATGAACTGCGCGAAGTCACCCGATGCCTCCAGGCCGGCCTGACCGAGAGCCCGCACATGACTCCCGCGGAATCGATCATGATGATGGAACTGCTGGATGAAGCACGCCGCCAGATGGGTCTGCGCTATTCCAGCGACCCAGGAACGGTTCCGGCGTTCTCCTGACCGGAGCCGGCCGCTCCTGCGATGACACGGAGGGCGCGGGCGCGGTCGGCGCCCGGTCCGGTCAGTGACCGGCTGTTCGCGGTCGCAGGCGGGTCTCCTCGATGTCGAGGATCCTCTGTGCCTCGGCCAGGATCCTCGAGGGGTATCTACCCTCGCGACGCGCGGTGAGCAGGGCTTCCCGTTCCGCCTGCACCACTGCGAGGCGCAGTTGCCGGTACTGGCGGTGGGGTGATGGTGCGTCCTTCTCCTCCAGGACATGGGCTCGTTCCCAGCTGGACTCGCTGCGCAGGAACGTGTCCTGGCGGACCCGTTCGATGACGTCGGGCTCCACGATCGTGCCGGCACCCAGGATCGAATCCGGTGTCTCGAGGACCCGCAGCCCCGTGTCGGCGAGGTCGTCGAACAGGGTCGCGGATTCACGGAGGTCCGCCGTCGCGTCGACGCCGCGGATGCCGAGGACGCGGATGAGCGCGGGTAGGGTGCCGCCCTGCAGGAGCAGCGTGGTGATCGCCACGGTGAAGGCGATCAGGACGAGTTGTTCCCGATAGGGGACCGAATCGGGCAGGGACTGGGCCCGCCGCCAGTGTCACCACCCCGCGCATTCCCGACCAGCCCAGGACGAGCGCTCCCTTCCAGCCCAGTCCTTCCCGGCGCTCCTGCTCCAGGTCGGCCCGCCGTTTGTCGTAGATGCGCTGACGCAGCCGGCGCCGCCGCTCCTGGCGGGCACTACCCGGTGCGTTGCCGCGTGCCCGGTCGAGGCTGAGCCACAGGAGCAGGGTCCTGTGCTCGGCACGGGCTGCACGGCGCCGCAGGATGAAGACCATCGGGAACACCCACGCGCATCGGATGACGACCAGGACGGCGGTGACCAGGAGGCCGATCAGCACCGCCTGCGGAATGCCCAGCAGGTCCTCATCGATGTTCTCGATCAGGTGCCGCAGTTCCAGGCCCATGAGCAGGAACACGGCGTTCTCGAGCAGGAACTGCACCGTACGCCAGTTGACGTTGTCGCTGATCCTCGCCTGCGCATTCAGGGAGCTGGCGCTACGGTGGCCGCTGTAGAGCCCGGCAACGACCACGGCCAGCACCCCGGAAGCCCCCAGTTCCTCTGCCGGGATGAAGGCCAGGAAGGGCACGATGAAGGAGATCGCCGTGTCCAGCACCGGGTCGTGGAGTTTCGAGCGGACATAGACGGTGACGACGCCGATCACCAGGCCGAAGACGACGGCCACGCTCACGGCGTAGCCGAAGTCCCCGATTCCGCCCCACACCCCGGACATGCTCCCGGCCGCCACCGCGAGCGCGCTTCGCAGCAGGACCAGTGCCGTGGCGTCGTTCACCAGGCCCTCGCCCTCGAGCACCGTCACCAACCGTGGCGGCAGGCCCAACCGCTTGCCGATCGACGTCGCCGCCACCGCGTCCGGGGGGCTGACCACTGCACCCAGCGCGACAGCGGCAGCGAAGTCCAGTTCCGGCAACAGCGCGTACAGCACCAGTCCCGTGATGAACGCGGAGACGAGCACCAGCACCACGGACAGGCTCGTGATCGCCCCGAGGTTGCGCCTGAAGTCGATGACCGGGACCTTGATCGCGGCCGCATAGAGCAGGGGTGGGAGCACCCCCGCCAGGATCCATTCATGGGGTACGGCGACGGACGGCACGCCGGGGGCGTAGGAAAGCGCCAACCCCACGACGACGAGGATCAGCGGAGCCGCCACACCGAGCTTCTTCGAACTACTCGCGACCGCCACCATCAGGACGACCGCCACCACACCCGCTACCGCCAGCTCCATCCCATCACCCTATCGAGGCTGTGCGGCCGCCTCTCAGAAGCCGTGGAGCGTCTGGTCCCGCGCGACGCTGCCGGATCCCAGCTCGGCAAGGGAAGCGTGTCCACTGAGTCCGAGGGCTATGTCGAGTTCCGCAAGGAGGTTCCGGAGAACGGTCTCGGCACCCGCGGTCCCGGCCAGGGCGAGCCCGTACACCCACGGTCTGCCGATGAGGACGGCGGTTGCACCGAGTGCCAGGGCGATGAGGATATCGCTGCCGGTGCGGATGCCGCTGTCGAACAGGACGGGCACCCGCCCGTCGACCTGCCGCACGATGCCGGGCAACGTGTCCAGGGCTCCGATCGCACCGTCGATCTGCCGGCCGCCGTGATTGCTCACCACGATCCCGTCCGCTCCGGATGCGACCGCCCGTTCGGCGTCCTCGGGGCGCTGGATCCCCTTGAGGATGATGGGAAGCGTCGTGCGATCACGCACGAAAGCCAGGTCGTCCCACGTCAGCGAGGATCTGGAGAAGACGTCCAGGAAGGTCTCGACTGCTGCCCGCGGTTCGGGCGAGCGCAGGTTGGCCCTGAAATCCCCGGGGTGGTGACGGGTCATGCTGACCAGGGTCCGGACCATGGCGGCATTGATCCGCGGATCCGGGCGGCGTACCGACCGTGACGGCCTCCGGGCGTCGGGCGCGGCGATGCGATCGGCGACCAGTCGGCGGAAGACGGGGTCGCTGGTGTACTGGGCGATGCCCAGTCCCTGGGCGAAAGGAAGATAGGCGAGGTCGAGATCGCGGGGGCCGCCACCCGAGGATATGCGTGTCGAGCGTGATGACGATTGCTTCGGCTCCGGCTGCTTCCGCCCTGCCGATCAGGCTTTCGACGAGTTCGTCGGAGCTGCTCCAGTACAACTGGAACCAGTGCGGCGCCCCCGGTGTCGCTGCGAAGGCCTGCTCGAGCGGGATCGACGCCTGGTTGGAGGCGACATACGGGATGCCGAGGGACGCGGCGGCCCGGGCGATACCGAGATCGGCGTCCCGGTGTGCGAGCTCGAGCACGCCGACAGGGGCCGCGATGACGGGGTGTGGCAGCGTCCGCCCGAACAGGTCGACGCTGAGGTCCCGTTCGCCGACGTCCTTGAGCATCGACGGGATGATGCGGACCCGCTCGAACGCTTCCCTGTTGGCGCGGGCGGTGGATTCACCGCCCGCGGATCCGGCGACATAGGCGAACGCCTTCGCCGACATGCGCCTGCGCGCTGCTGCCTCGAGGGCTGCCGGTGACGAGGGAACCACGGGCACGCGCCCCATCGCCCCGGCACGATAGATGGCTGCCTGTGTTGCTCGGCCGATGCTCGTGCGCATGGAAACCCCTTCGTCCTCTCACCCACCGCCCATCAGAGCAGGTGGAAGAACTCTGCCATGGACGGGCCCGGTCCTGCTGGAGCGGAAGGCTACGCCGGGTCGATCAGCTGCTGCAGGAGGGCTCCGTACCGGCGGATGATGACGTCCTCCCCCTCGGCGAGCAGCCGCTCGTCCCCCACGACCCACAGCGCGTACATCAGCCCACCGACGAGGGCTGCGGCCAGCCGGGCACGGAGGTCGGCGTCGGGGCCGGCCAGCCGTGTCTCCAGCGGGGCGACGAAGGTCGTCTCGTGGAGGTGTCGCAGCTGCTCGCCGACGGCTCCGGCGTCGCTGGCGCGCAGGAGCGTGAGATAGAGGGGCCGCAGGTGCCCGTCCTCCTCCAGCACGTACCGGATGAAGCGCTCGCCCAGGCCGTCCGGGTCCCCGTCGAGGAGGGGCTGGTGGTCGGGCATCGACGGCAGGGCCTCGAGGAACAGGGCCTCCTTCGTCCCGAAGTAGTGGATGGGGAGGGCGGCATCCACGCCGGCGGCGGACGCGACCGACCTCACCGAGGCGCCCGCATAGCCCTTCTCGAGGAACAGGGAACGCGCGGCATGGAGGATCGCCGTGCGCGTCTCGGCCCTGCCCTCGATCATGCTCCAACCCTAGCTCCAGGGCTTCGCTCCGGAGCCAGGGCCGCTCCCGGCAACGGCTTCAAGGAACGATCCCCGCGGCGGGACCCTAGGCATTCAACGCTGTTGAATGTAGCCTGCTGGAACGAGTACCCCTCCTAGCGGACCGTCGGAAGGACCAGCAATGGCGCAGACGCCTGTCACCCTGACCGCCCACAGCACGATCGAGCAGTGGCTCGGCCACCCCGAGGGCGGACCGGTCCTGCGGGGATTCCTGGCGCAGGCCGGCACCGATGAGGCCGCGCTCGGCCCGGCGCGGTCCATGCCCCTGCAGCAGCTGGTCGCCCTGAGCCAGGGTGCCCTGCCCCAGACCGCCGTCGACGGGCTGGTGAAGCAGGTCAACGGGGGCGTGATCCCGGACCTGGATGCTTCCGTCTGGCAGGAACGCATCGTCCCGGGACGCTTCGAGGGACGCACCATGATCGTCACCGGCGCCGGATCGGGCATCGGCCGCGCCACCGCGTCCCGGGTGGCCCGTGAGGGTGGACGCGTGCTCGCCGTCGACATCGCCGCGGACCGCGTCGACGATCTCGCCACCTCCCTGTCCGGGCACCAGGTCGTCCCCATCGCGGCCGACCTCACGGACACGGCGGCCGTAGCGCGGATCATCGCGGGCGCCGACGGGCGCATCGACGCCCTGGCCAACGTGGCAGGGATCAATGACGACTTCAGTCCGCTGCACGAGGTGTCCGACGCGATGTGGGCACGGGTCTTCGCCGTCAACGTCGAGGGACTCATGCGCCTCACCCGGGCGGTCCTGCCGGTCATGCTCGACGCCGGTCGCGGGTCGATCGTCAATGTCGCCTCGGAAGCGGGCCTGCGCGGTTCCGCATCGGGCGTCGCCTACACGGCGTCCAAGCACGCCGTCGTGGGTATCACCCGCAGCGCCGCCTTCATGTACGCGAAGGAAGGCCTGCGCATCAACGCCGTCGCCCCGGGTGGCGTCGCCACCGGCATCCCCATGCCGGGAACGCCCTCGGCGTACGGCTCCTCCCGCCTGGAGGGCGCCCGCGTCAACATTCCCAGCATCGCCGACCCGGCGCACCTCGCGGCCACGATCTCGTTCCTGCTGAGCGACGACGGTGTGAACATCAACGGGGCGATCCTGCCCTCCGACGGCGGCTGGTCGGCCGTCTGACCGGACGGACGCGAAGCCGACGGACCTCCTGTCGGCGGCCTGCCTGCTGTGCCGGGTATCAACAATCGGGAAGGGTAAGGAATGACGAAGATCGACCTGCGAACAAGGCTCCTGGGGCGGCTCATCGGTCTGGCATCCGTCACCAGGCGGTCCGAGGAGCAGATCCTGGCGGACCAGCGCCGGGTGATCGGCCACAATCCGCTGACCGACCTCCTGCTCGGCGGGTTCGCCCGGGGCGTGGACGTTCGGGACACCACGGCCGCCGGGGCCGACGGCACCATCGGGGTCCGGATCTACCACCCGCCCACGTCGAGCGGGACTCCCCCGCTGGTCGTGTTCATCCATGGTGGAGGCTGGACCTCGGGGAGCCTCGACACGTACGACTGGTTCGCGAGCAGCATCGCCCGGGACGCACACGCCGTCGTCGCGTCCCTGGACTATCGGCTGGCGCCCGGCCATCGGTGGCCGGCCGCAGCAGAAGATGCGTACGCGGCGACCGTCGACCTAGTCGGCCGCGGGGCCGAGCTCGGTGCCGACACGTCCCGCGTCGCCGTCGTGGGCGACAGCGCGGGAGGAAACCTGGCCGCCGTCGTCGCCCTCATGGCACGGGACCGGTCAGGCCCTGCCATCGCGTTCCAGGGGCTGGTGTACCCCGCGACCGACATGACCATGGCCAGCCCGTCGATCGAGCAGAACGCGGACGCCCCGATCCTCACGAAGGCGGACATGCTGGCGTTCCGCGCCCACTACCTCAAGGATCAGGACCCGCGACACCCCTATGTATCGCCCCTGCTGGCCGACGACCTGACCGGGCTGCCGCCCGCCCTGGTGCAGGTGGCCGAACACGACCCCCTCCGCGACGACGGTCTCCGGTACGCCGCGGCCCTCCGGGAGGCGGGGTCCGCCGTGCGGACGACGACCTACTTCGGGATGCCCCACGGCTTCATGGCGTTCCCACGGATCAGCAGGGCCGTTCCACAGGCCCTCGGCGAGCTGTGCCAGGAGCTGCGCGGCGCCCTGGCCTAGATCCGGCCCGGAGGGAATCGAGGAGTCCGTCGACGGCGGTCCTGCCGTCGAGCCGTCATGACCGGTGGGAGCATTGCCCTGTGACTGCTTTCGACCTCCGTGCGCTGCCGGCCGGGCAGGTGGAGTTGCATGACGCGCGGCGTCGGCGGCGGTGGACCGTCGACCTGGAGCCCTTCGAGATCGGCGTGGTTCCCGTGACCCTGGCCCAGTACCAGGCGGTGAGGGGCGGTGGTGCTCACCGCCGGTCCCCCGTGACGGACGTGAGCTGGCGGGATGCGCTCAGGTTCTGCAACGAGGCGTCGGCCCGCGAGGGACTCGAACCCGCCTACACGCTGGATGGGAGCGGCCCGCGCTGGGAGACGGGCGCCTCCGGGTTCCGGCTGCCGACCGAGGCCGAATGGGAGTACGCGTGCCGGGCCGGCAGCAGCGGACCGCACTACGGACCCCTGGACCGGATCGCGTGGACGGCCGACGACGACGTGGAGGCCCCCCGACCGGTGGGGTCGAAGCAAGCCAACGCGTTCGGCCTCCACGACACCCTCGGGAACGTCTGGGAGTGGTGCTGGGACCTCCTCGATCCGGCCCGGTACGGGGACTACCGGGTGTTCCGCGGAGGAGGGTTCGCGGACAGGGCATGGAGTGTCCGCGCGTCGACGCGACGGGGCGGAGCACCGGGGATGAGCCACCCGGACGTCGGCTTGAGGCTGGCACGGGGCGCCGCCGGGACCGGGCAGGCGGCACAGGGCTGGTCGGCCACGGCGGACACCGAGCGTGGGGCCATCCGCGGAGCGCTGCCCTCCGGGTGGACTCCCCTCCGGACCTAGCACCGGCTCCCAGCCCCCTCGGCATCCTCCCGCCGGGGTGAGGGGCTCCCTCGTCATCGCTGGACGTGCCGGTGGGCCGGCGGAATCCTCAGCGGGGTGCCCGCAGGGTCACCGGGCCCTTCGCCGTCGAGGGATCGACGACGACGCCGCGCTGCACCATCTCCGCGAGGCCACGGTTGACGAGGCGGCGGGCGGCGCTGCGGGCCGGCTCACCGAGACCCGTGGTGCCGGTGCTGGTACCGGTGGCGACGGCCGCGGCGGCGTCCGCCGGGTCGACCGTCGTCCCGCCTGGCGCCCCGTCCAGGCGTGCGAGCAGCCACTCCTCGAGGGCGGCGTCGATGGGCTTGACCTTCCGTGCGCGGCAGGAGTCGCTGCAGTAGGCGATCGACTCCCAGTTCCGCTCCCACTTCTTCCGCCACTCGATGCGGCGGCCGCAGGAGCGGCAGGTCCTCGGCTCGCGCCCCGCACCGCTCACATGCGGCCGAACATGGCGCGGACGACGGCGAAGACGCCGTAGCAGATGAGCCCTATCGCGATGATCGTCAGCACGTACACGCCCATCGGGTGGTACTGGAGCGCCTTGAGGCTGCCGTCGAGTCCCGTGGACTCCTGCGGATTGCGGTGCAGGCCGGCGAGGACGAACAGCCCACCCACGAGGAGCAGCGCCAGCCCCTTTGCAACATGGCCGACGACGCCGATCACCTCGATCAGGCGTCCGCGGCGGGTGTCCTCGAACTTCCGGAGCTCCGGCCGGAATCCGCGGCGGAGCCCCTTGACCACGAAGTGCACGCCGATGCCGAGGACCACCGCGGCGGTGGCGAACACGAGGAGGATCCCGATGCCGGAGGCCAGGAGGGTCCGCGTGAAGTCCACCGTCGACTCGGACGAATCGGGTCCGTCGCCGAGGGCGAACCGGGCGAAGGTCCCCGCCATCGATCCGTAGATGACGGCGAGCGCGCCGGACGAGATGTGCTTGCCGATGCGTTTGCCGGTGGGCAGGTGCCGCGCCCGGAGGGTGGCCTCGCTGAGCTGCCACAGGGCCAGGCCCGCACATCCCACGGCGCAGATCCACAGGGCCGGTGTGCCGAGCTGCCCTTCGGCCACTTCCTCCAGGGCCCCGGTCGGCTCGGCCTCGCCGTTGCCGCCGAAGGCGAGGCGCACCGCGATGAAACCGATCAGGATGTGGACCACAGCGAGCGCGGCGAAGCCGAGCCGCGCGACCACATCGAGAGCGCGGGTATCGGTCGCCTGCTCGACGGCATCGGCGGCCCGGCCCACCAGCCCCTGCTGGTCGGCACTGCTGTCCGTGGTCACCCGTCCTCCCGGTGTCACCCGGAGCTCCTCCCGTCGTCGGGCAGAACTCTCCGGTGGTTGCTCCAGGATAGGAGCATAGGTGATGCGGGCGTCCGGCGCCGGACGTTCTACGCGGCGCAGGATAGTTGCACTTCGTTACGAAGACAGCGGCCGTAACCCTTGAGTGAAGGGTCGTGCCACGGCAGACTGGACTCGCCGGCATCACCGGCACGTCAGCGCGCACCATGGTCTCAGCACTCCTCCAAGGTCGGTTCTTCAGCGCTGCCTCGACGACCAGGAGCATGCATGCCCAACGACGACGCCGTGATCGAAGGCGGTTCCCTTCGTCTTGCACAGGAACGGGACCTCACCGCCCTGCTGGAAGCAATGGAGATCAGCGCGGACCTCCCCCGCGTGGTGGGTGAAGCCACCGAGATCCGCGGTATCGCCGAAGACCTCGGGCGACTCGATGTGGCCTTCTGGGCGGAGGTGACCGGCCTCGATGCGCTGGCCCGCACCGAGGGTGCCCCCGGGGCGCGGACGCGTGGGCAGGAGATCCTCGAGTGGGCGCGTGAACAGGGCGACGCGCGGCTGGCAAGCCGCTGCCATGCCCTGATCGCGATGATGGACCTCGTCGCCGGGCACTCGGGGTCCGGGGCCGAACAGGCGACGATCGCCGTCTCCCTGCTGGACGGCTCCGAGCTGCCCCGCCTTCGGGCGAAGTTGCTGACGCGCCAGGCCCTCGGCCTCCTGGGCGCGGGCCTCCTGCAGCACGGCTTCGACGTGTCCCGCAGGGCACTCACCCTCGCCGAGCAGCTGGACGATCATGTGCTCCTCGGCCAGTTGGCGTCCAACGCGTTCCACGCCGCACTCGACGAGGCCATGCCCGACGAAGCACGCTTCTGGATGCGACGGCTGGAGGCGGCGATCGCCGCCTCCCCCGACCTCGAGTCCGAGCTGGCCGACGTCCTCGCCCGCGGCCATCTGGCCGACACGCGCCCCTGGGACGCCCTCGATGTGCTCGAGCGGTCCGCGGACGACGACCCCGTGAACCTGCAGCCCGAGACGCGCGCCATCAGGATGCTCCTGCTGGCGCAGGCGCATCACGGGGTCGGCGATCTCCCCGCCGCGCGTTCTGCGCTCGACAGGGCGGAGCGCATCACCGCGCGTCACGCACTCGAGGAAGTCGCCTCCATGATCCTCGAGGAACGGGCTGCCATCGCGGCCTCCGGCGCGGACTTCCGCCTCGCCTACGAGCTGCACCGCCAGTTCCACCAGGCGGCGCGGAGCCGGTGGATCGAGGCCCGACGCTCCCAGGTGGATCATCTCTTCGCCGAGCAGAACGTCACCGAGGCCCTCGCGCGGGCCGAGCAGGCCGAAGCCGCCGTCGCGGTGGACCCCCTCACCAAGGTGCGCAACCGGCGCTGGGTGGAGGACTCGCTGCCCGACGTCGTCCTCACATGGCAGAGCAGCGAACCGTCGACGGGTTCACTGGCGCTCCTCGACCTCGACCACTTCAAGCAGGTCAACGACCGCTTCGGGCATCCGGCGGGCGACGACGTCCTGGTCGCCGTCGCCTCCTGCCTCGAGGCATGCCCCGGGGTGCGGCATGTGGCCCGGATCGGCGGCGAGGAGTTCCTCCTCGTGCTGCGCCAGCACGCCGATCAGGAACAGGTGGCGCAGCAGGTGCTGTCCGCCGTCCGAGGGCTCCGGTGGCCGCACATCCATTCCGGACTGCGCCTCACGGCGAGCCTCGGTTTCGCCGCATGCGTGCCGGGCTCGACGTCGGACACCCTCCTGCGCGAAGCCGACCGGAACCTCTACAGGGCCAAACGGGCAGGACGCGACCGCGCCGTCGGACTCTGGTAGCCCGTACACCCGGCGACCGGCGGCACCGTGCCACGCCTCCCGGCACGGCACGGTGCTTCTCGGGTCAGTCCTGGCGCTCCAGCCACGCCCCGAGCGCTGCCTGCACGAGCTCGGCGCCCTGCCGGCCGCCGTAGTTCGCGGCGAAGCGCGGATCGCCGACGTACATCTCCCCCAGCCCTCGGATGTACTCGCGGGCCAGTGAGCCGTCCGCTCCGCGCGGAGTCCCGGGGATGCCTGCGAGCCAGGCGATATGCCGGCCGGCGAGCGCCAGCGCCTCCTCACCCGTGGGCGCGATGTTCCTCGTCGCGGCGGCCGTCCAGTCGGCGTTGAGGTCCGCGACCTCCTTCCCGAAGGCGTCCTTTTCCTCCTGCGTCTTGCTGCGCCACCAGGAATCACCGTCGGCGTAGGCGTCACGGCCCCACCGCTCCTCGACCTCCTCCCGGTAGCGCGTGTGGTCGAATCCGTTGAACATGTCTTCTGGCATGGGTTCTTCTCCCCGTTCGAGGGCCTCCACCGTGGTGAGGACCGCAGTGATCTGCCGGTCGAGCCGTTCCTGCTCGCCGCGGAGGACCTGGAGGTGGGCACGCAGGGCCGACGCCGGTGCTTCCGCGCGGGTGTCTGCCATGACCTCGCCGATAGCCGGCAACGGCAACCCCAGGGACCTCAGCAGCAGGATGCGCTGGAGGCGCACGAGCGCTGCCGAGTCGTAGTACCGGTAGCCGTTGGTACCCACCCGGGATGGTGCGAGCAGGCCGATATCACCGTAGTGGCGCAGCGTCCGGCTCGTGGTGCCGGTCAGGCGGGCGACGGTGCTGATCGGATAGTCCACCTCTTCCTCCCTCTCCCGACGATCGGCGCCGGGAGACCTTCAGCCTATGAATTGACGTCGCGTCAAGGTCAAGCGTCAGGACAGGGCGGTTTCGAGGGCGCGTCGAAGGGGCGGGGGGGGTCGGGCGGGGCAACGGTCAGCTGTACCAGAACCACTGCGGCGGACGCCACGACGGCGGGACCGCGTGGGCGTTGAAGGTGCCGCATTCGGAGCAGGTGTAGCTCGCGCTGGCCGGGAGGAGCCTGGTGGAGTGTCCGGCCTGGCGTGCAGGCACGAACTCTTCGAAGATCAGGTAGTCATCGGTGCGGCAGGTGGGGCAGAAAGGAATCTCACCCTTTTCGCCGAGGATGGAGGGGGATTCGCTCAGGCGTAGGCTACGCCCGTGATCAAGAGTTGTCATGGGATTCACCGTTTCCGTCTTGCAACCGACATTGGGTGCAAGTAGTAAGGGAACTTATACTCACAGGATAGCTCCGCAGTACTCATTGCGGAAGGGTGGACACCGCATCGCAGGTCGCCCGACTACTGGCGGAGTACTCCTGCTGGCACAATGGCCCCATGACGGCCAGGGCCCCACGATCCGCAGCAGCACTTCCACCCGAGCAGGCGGGACCCCTACGCCGCGCGCTCACCGACAGCGCCGACGTGACGGTCTTCGTGGACGGCACGGCGCACCGGCTCCCGGACGAGGCGCAGGCCGCCGTCGTCGACCTCCTCGCGCGCCTGTCCGACGGCGACTCCGTGCAGGTGACCTCCGTGGCCGAACTGCTGACCACGTCCCAGGCGGCCGAGCTCGCCGGGATCTCGCACAGCTATCTGCGCAAGCTCACGGACGCGGGCACCCTGCCGGTCGAGTACCGCGGATCGCACCGTCGCCTCCGGCGGTCCGACGTCGAGGAATGGCTCCGCGGGCAGCTGCGCCGCAGGGAACCCCTGTCCGCCCCCGCAGGCGACGAGGGAGTCCCCGGGACGGATTCGGGCGCGGCACGCTAGAGCGCTGCCGGGCAGGGGCTCCACCTAGGTGAGCTCGAACCGTGGACGGGCCCTCCACCGGCGGGCCTTGAGGGCGAGGTGCAGCTCCAGCCGCACCATCCCGGCGAGCGGGTCGACGCCGATCACGGACCGGATCCTCGTCAGCCGGTTGTAGACGCTGCTCCGGTGCAGGTGGAGCTGGGCGGCGACGTCCTGCACCGAGCCGTTCTTGTCATAGAGCAGTTCCAGGACCGGCAGCAGTTCGTCCACGTGGTCGGCCTCGCCCAGCTCGGCGAAGTGGACGCTGCCGTGCGCGGGAGCCTGCCATCCCACGGCCCCGAGGAACTGGTAGACGCCGATGTCCGCGTAGGAGGTCACGTCGCCGAGCTGCGGGTCCACCGCCGCCGCCTGTACGGTGTGCCGGGCCTGGTGGAACGCCTCGGCGAGATCGCGGGGGTCGGCGACGGGCCCACTCAGCCCGAGCACGATCCGGCCCGCCGGCCGCCCTGCCCGTTTGGCGGTCACGGTCCGGCACCGGTCGAGGACCTGCTGCAGCGCCGCCGGACCGATCCCGGCCGCGCACAGGAGCACCGAGAAGCCGGAGGCACCGGCGCTGAAGAGTACGGGTGCGACGCCGACCGTCGCCTGGAGCGCCAGGGTCCGCTGCAGGAGCGCCGCCTCGAGTGGATCGTCGCCGTCGGTGGGCGTGGCCGAGGCCGACGGTTCGTGCACCACCGCCAGACGCCAGGGGCCGTTCCCGCCGAGCTCACGCCAGTCGCGCAACTCCTCGACCGCGGCCGCGACCCCGCGGCAGGCGGCGAGGAAGGTCGCTTCCCGCCGTGTCCGGCGCTCGGAGGACGCCGTGTCCGTCTCGAGGAGGAGTTCGGCGAGGCGGTCGATCATCGGGCGCACCGCGGGCAGCGCGGCAAGGATCCCGGAGGCGGGATCCTCACTGGACTGCTGCTGCACCCAGAGGTAGCCCACCCGGAAGCCCCGGACGAGCAGGGGCACGCAGACCCGCGCGAGCATCCCGAGGTCCTCGTTCGCGGGCACGGCGACGGCGCGCACCGCCTGGGCGATGCCGTGCAGGAGCTGCCATTCGCTGACGTCGGCGGGAACCCGCTTGCTCAGCAGGAAATTGACCCGCACGCGGTCCGCCGTGCCATGGTGGCTGCTGTAGGCGAGGAGGACGCCGTCCGGGTCCTCGAGGGAGAGATCGCGTCCGAGCGACTGCGCGATCGACTCGACGACCTCGTCGATGGCCTGGTTCTGCACCCTTCCACCATAGGCGGGCCGATCACCGGGGACGACAATTGCCGCCCCGGGACTCGACATCTGTCGATGGCGACGCACGGCTACGCCTGCTAGTGCCCTGGGTCACAGTGGGCGCCGGGCCCGTCGTCCCGCGGACCGGCGGCAGGGGACAGCACAGCGCCCGCCGTCGACCCCGCGAACCGTGGCGAAACCGGACGGCGGCATGGTCGAGGGGGTCCCTATGCTGGGATCATCCCCGTCCGCCCGATCGCACCCTGGAGAACCCAATGATCATCGGCGTCCCCAAAGAAGTGAAGAACAACGAGTTCCGCGTCGCCATCACGGCCTCCGGCGTCCATGAGTTCCGGGCCCACGGGCACACCGTGCTCGTGGAGCGCGGGGCGGGCGTGGGCTCGAGCATCACGGACGCCGAGTACGAGGCCGCGGGCGCGGAGCTCGTCGACGCCGCGGACGACGTGTGGGCACGCGCGGACATGGTCCTGAAGGTCAAGGAGCCGGTCGCCGCCGAGTACCACCGGTTCCGCAAGGGGCTCATCCTGTTCACCTACCTCCACCTCGCCGCGGAGCCCGAGCTGACGCGGGCGCTCCTCGAGGCCGGGGTCACCGCGATCGCCTACGAGACCGTGCAGGACGGGCGCTCCCTGCCCCTGCTCGCGCCGATGTCCGAGGTGGCCGGACGCCTCTCCGTCCAGGTCGGCGCACAGGTCATGACCGCTCCCGCCGGGGGCCCCGGCCTGCTGCTCGGCGGCGTCGCCGGCGTCCGCCCGGCGAAGGTCGTCGTCCTGGGAGCGGGCGTCGCAGGCACCAATGCGACGGCGATGGCCGTGGGCACCGGCGCCGAGGTGACCATCCTGGACATCAACATCGCCCGCCTGCGCGAGATCGACGCCCTCTACTCCGGCCGCGTGAAGACCGTCGCGTCGAACTCGCTGGAGATCGAGAAGTCGGTGCTGGAGGCGGACCTCGTCATCGGGTCGGTGCTCATCCCCGGCGCCCGGGCCCCGAAGCTCGTGACGAACTCCCTCGTGGCCCGCATGAAGCCCGGCAGTGTCCTGGTGGACATCGCCGTGGACCAGGGCGGGTGCTTCGAGGACTCCCGCGTGACCACGCACGAGGACCCGACGTTCACCGTCCACGGCTCACTCTTCTACTGCGTGGGCAATATGCCGGGCGCCGTCCCGAACACCTCGACCTACGCGCTGACCAACGTGACGCTCCGCTACGCCGTCGCACTGGCGGACAGGGGCGTCAGGGCAGCCTTCGAGGCGGACCCGGCACTCGCCCGCGGACTGAATGTCGCCGCGGGCCAGGTGGCCCACCACTCGGTGTCGCAGGCGCACGGCCTCGAGCTGGCGGCGGACTGGGCGGCACTCGTCTAGTCGGCGCTCATCCGGTTTCGCACTCATCCGGTTCCGCACGCGTCCGGTTCGGCCGGGGCCCGGATCTACTCGGAGCTGCTCCGGGCCGGGAAGGACGCGTGGACCTGCTCGATGATGCGCGTGACCGCGAGGGCGTCCTCCGCCTCCACCGGCGGAGGGCCCTCACCCCTGACAGCGGCGGCAAGACGGGCGTAGAAGAACGGATAGGCGCCCGGGCCGACCGGCAGCGGCTCGGCTCGGCCGGCGTGCGCCAGCTGCCCCCGACCGCCGCCTGCGCCGGGAGTGCCGACCGCGGCGGGAAGGTCGTCCGGGCGGACGCCCGCCGCCAGCAGATCCTCCTGCGGGTCGGAGCCCGTGATGGTCAGACCCGCGGCAGTGCCCGTGACGCGGAACCGGGGCCGGGCCAGGGGGACGAGCGTCCCGGCGTGGAGGTGGCTCCTGACGCCGCCCTCGTGATCGAGCACGAGGAACAGCGAGTCCTCCGCGGCGGCGCCCTCGCGCTCCGTTCCCAGCTCCGCGTAGACCGGGACAGCAGGACCGAAGAGCACCAGCGCCTGGTCGATGAGGTGCGGGCCGAGGTCGTACAGGACTCCCCCGCCCTCGTCCGCCGTCGCGTCCCGCTTCCACGGCTTCGTGACGGACGCCTTCCAGGACTCCATCGCCGACTCGAAGGCCCGTACACGGCCCAGGGCACCCGAGGAGACCAGCGACTGCACGGTCAGGAAATCGCCGTCCCAGCGCCGGTTGTGGAACGGGACGAGCAGCCGGCCCGCTGCCCGTGCCGCATCGGCGAGGCGCTCGCCGTCCGCGGCACGCACCACGAAGGGCTTGTCCACCACGACATGCAGTCCCCTGCCGATCGCCGCGGCAGCCAGGGGCGCGTGCGTCCTCGGAGGCGTGGAGATCACCGCAAGCCCCACCTCCGGCACGGCCCGCAGCGCCTCCTCCAGCGTCGCGGTGACGACGGCGCCCGGATGGGCGGCGCGGGCCTCCGCCCGGCGGTCGGGGCTCCGCGTGACGATGGCGGCGAGTTCGAGGCCGGGTTCATGGGCGATCAGCGGGGCGTGGAAGACGCGGCCGCCGTGGCCGAATCCGACGAGCACGGTCGCCACCGTGCCCGGCGTCGGTCCCATACCGTCAGGAAGGCTCGAAGTGGGCGCGCGGGATGGAGCCGTTGAACCCGGCGACCATTCCGGCGGCGAGCACGCGGACCTTGACGTTGCGGGCGTTGGACGCGCGGCGCAGCTTGTCGAAGGCCTCCTTCTGCGTACAGCGGTCCTGGCCCATGATGATGCCGACGGCGAGGTCGATCTCCGTGCGGGACTGCAGCACGGAGTGGAGGTCCTCCGCCGTCGCGGCCTGCTGGGCGACGCGCACGGCCAGCTTCAGGGCCTGGGACGCCTGCAGCGCGAAGGCGCGCGCCACCCGCCGGTAGTCGTCGCTGAACACGGAGGCGTCCTCGGCGTACAGGTTGAGGGCGGCACGCGCCGACCCTTCGAGATCCAGCGGCAGGCAGAACATGGCGCCGACGCCGCGCGTGGCGACGTGCTCCATGAATCCGGACCATCGGCCCTCGGAGCGGACGTCCGGGATGAAGACCTCGTCGTGGACGCGCAGGGCATGCAGGCATGGACCGTCGTCGTGCTCGTACTGGACCTCGTCCATCGACCGGGCCTTCGCGTCGCTGCTGGCGACGGTCAGCTGCTCGTGCACCGAGCGCTGCAGGGTGACGCCGCAGTAGGTGTCACCGTCCCGGCCGAGCGTGGCCGCGGCGAATTCGGCGAGCTCCTGGAGGAACGCCTGCACGTCGGGGTGGTCCACCAGGAGATCCTGGAGCCGGGCCGCGGCCTCCGAGGGCGGAAGGGCCTGGACCTCCTGCGCGACCATGTGCAGGTGGGGGCCGGGCACACTGCCGCCGACCGCCCCGAAGAACCCGGACATCTCTTCGGGTATCTCCTCCATGCCCACACCAGCCTCACGTCAGCACCGCGCGGGATGCCGGTGTTTTTTGCCAGTGTACAAGGGGGCTCGGACACTGCTATGCGCGGCCCCGCGCCGCCGCCAGGCCCACGACGAGGACGCGCCAGGAAGCGGCGAGACGGGCGTCGGACATGCCCCGGTGCTCCTGGAGATGGAGCAGGAGCCCGGCGTTCAGGAAGGCGGCCAGCTGGTAGGACGCGAGCTCCGGGTCCTGGACCTCCAGTTCGCGCAGCAGCATGGCCAGGTGCAGCCGGATGAGCTGCTGCGTCGGATGTTCGGGGTCCGGTCCGCCCCGCTGCTCGGCGGCTCGCAGGATCTGCCCGTCGAGGAGCATCCTGCCGATACTCGCCTCCCCGAAGGCGATGAGCCGCTCCAGCGGAGCCGCTCCGGGACCGAGCGGGGGCGGCCCCGCCATGAACGCCTGCTGGAAGGAGCGCCCGGCCTCGTCGGCCAGGGCGTGCAGCAGGCCGGCGCGGCTGCCGAAGCGTCGGAAGACCGTCCCCTTGCCGACCCCTGCGCGGCGCGCCACAGCATCGGTGGTCAACCTGTCCGGCCCGCAGGCGGCGACGATCTCGGCGGCGGCGTCGAGCAGGAGACGCCTGTTGCGCGCCGCGTCCGTGCGCTCTCCGTCGTCGCCCGTGACCCGGAGCAATCCCTCGCCCTGCATGCCGCAACTATAGCTGCGGAATAAAACGGACCGTGGTCCGCTTGTTCTGTGCAGACGCGGCCGCCGCGTTCCCTGCCAGCCCTGACCACGCGGTCACCCAACCCCGGGAGTACCCATGTCCACCACGATCCTCACCCTCGTCGGCAGCCTGCGGGAGGGCTCCATCAACCGCCAGCTCGCCGAGGCCGCCGCGGAGCACGCTCCCGACGCCGTCGACGTCGTCACGTTCGACGCGCTGAGCGAGATCCCGTTCTACAACGAGGACATCGACAACGACACCGACCGCCCGCAGGCCGCTGACGACCTCCGCGCCGCCGCCGCCAGGGCCGACGCCGTCCTCCTCGTCTCGCCCGAGTACAACGGCACCATGCCCGCCGTGCTCAAGAACGCCATCGACTGGCTGTCCCGGCCGTACGGCGCAGGCGCCATCTCGAGCAAGCCCGCCGCCGTCATCGGGTCCGCCTTCGGCCAGTACGGCGGAGTCTGGGCCCACGACGAGGCACGCCGCGCGCTCGGTGTCGCCGGCGCGTCCGTGGTCGACGACGCCAAGCTCTCCATCGGCGGCTCGATCACGCGCTTCGCCGAGGTGCACCCGAAGGACGACGCGGAGGTTGCCGGAGCGGTCACCGACGTGCTGAACACCCTCGCAGGAGCCGTGGCACCCGTCGCCGCCTGATGCCTGCCGGGGACGTCCCGACAGCATCGGGGGCTCGACCCCGGACAGCATGACCGGGACAGCACGATGCCGGCGCCTCCCGCGCCGGCATCGTGCTGTTCGCCTTCGGTGCGGACCGGCCGCCAGTCAGTCCCGCTCGGTTCCGCTCAGTCCCGCTCGGCGCCGCTCAGTCTCGCTCAGCGCCAGAGGCTGTCCGCCCACACGGCGTCCCGCAGGTAGTCCCGCGCCGGCCCGACCTCCCAGAGCTGGCCCTGCGACTCCAGCACGCCGTCGTTCTGCATGGACTCGATGTCCTCCGACGAGCAGCCGAGGGCCTCGGAGAGGTCCGCCTCGTCGAGGGCGAGCACGACAGTATTCCTTGCGTTCATGATGCGTCCTTCGCTCTAAGGGGTCTGACAGGGCCGTCCTACAGGGGATCCGGGGCACTCGTCATGCGGTGGGCCCGGGCTTCCAGGTCCGCGCGTACAGCCCCAGTGCCGCCTCTTCCCGGGCCACGAATCCGAGCCGGTTGAGGGCCATGTGCGCCTGGTACACGGTGAGGTGCTGCGCGCTGCGGCTGACGCGGACCTTGTCCGCGCGGTAGAGGTAGGTGTCGAGGGCACGGAACCAGCGGCGTCGCCAGTTCTGCACGGCGGATTCCGAGGCGGTGGCCGCCATCAGGGCATGGAACCCGGTCGCCTTGGAGGCGACCTGCGCCGTCATCGCCTCACGGACGCCCGCGGCGCGCGGGCCGACGTCGACCGTGCAGGTGCGCAGGTGGCTGTCCCAGTAGAAGTCCCAGGAGAGCCGGCGGCGGTCCGGCCACACCGCGGACCGGGGACCGCGCATCATGCTCTGGGCCGCGTCGAACAGCACGAGGGAGCCGAGCGCGGAGCGGCTCTGCATGCGGGGGAAGCGCTGGTTGGCCCAGATGGCCAGCTCGGAGCTGAGTTCGAAGACCTCCTCGGCGAGATGGAGTCCCTCCACGCCGCCGTACTTCACGAGGTTGGCCTCCAACTGGGGATCGGCCGGCTCCTGGCCGCCGGAATAGTAGGTGTTGCTGGCCGGAGCAGTGATCTGCTGGCGCACGGCGAGCAGGGGCAGCGTGCGGGCGCTACGGGCCTGGAGGACCCGCTGGAAGGCCCGGAGGCGTTCGAGGACCCGGGGGTGGGCATGGATGCTCAGCCTGATCTGGCTGACGACCCCCGTCGATGCGTCCTCGCACCGGTTGAAGTACCAGCGTTTGGCGCCGAGCGCCTGGGCCTGCGCCACCAGCGGGGTGACCAGCTCTTCGATGATGCCGTCCGCTACATCGAAGCCACCCGTCGAGAGGGAGAGATGCCACCACTGAGTGCTGACGACCGTTCGTGAGGCGGTTCGAACGGCAGTCACCTGGCTCATGGCTCTCTCCTTCAGGGTCTGTGATCACCCCCGCTGGGGCGGGCTCTGGGTGGGGATCCCGGGCTCTAGTCCGGGATCTCCCTGTTTACTTCGGCCAGTCCCAGCTGCCTGCCGTGATCTGGCCCTTGGGCCAGTCCCAACTTGCCGCGCTGATCGACTGCCCTGCCGGCGCCACAGCTCCCACCACGATCAACAGGCCCGCAGTTACGCTGAATACCTTCTTCATGGCAATCCTTCCTGACCCGTTCTCCGGGAGGTCGAGCTGTTTCCGCACTGCCGTCCGCAGTGCCCGGGCTTCCCGAGGGTCGCCCCTCTCGGGCTTCCCTGTGGACCGGCTCACCCAGAATCTCTGGCGGCGGGAGGCAGTGTCCAGCCGTACGGGTGGCCGGTTGTGGACATGGCGCAAACAGGACTCGGACACACCGCGCGTGCGGCTGATACGCTGCTTCGCAGTCGGGAAATCCGCGGAATCGCGGGCCTGGACGGCGCCTTCGGTCTCGCGAAATTGCCAGCCACCCTGATCTGTCATTAACTGGACATGTCATGTTTTTCGCTTCGTGAAGGATGCCGCTAGCGACCCGGTGGCCCGGACAAGGACTGCTCATGCTGGATGCGACATCGCTCGAGGTGTACCGGTACGCCGTCGGGCATCCCGGCTGGACGCGCGCCGAGGCCTCGGAAGCCCTCGGTCTGACCCTGCGCCGCATCGAGGCCGCGATCGCCGAGCTCTCCGACCGCCGGCTGCTCAGCGCCGAGGCAGGCAAGCCCGAGGGCCTCGTCGCGGTGTCACCCGACGTCGCCCTCGCGGACCTCGTCGACGCGGACGAACGCTCCCTGCAGGACCTCAAGGCGCGCATCAGCAGCCGGCGACGCGAGCTCTCCAGCCTCCTGCCGACCTTCCTCGAAGCGCGCAAGAGCGTCCTCGCCAGCACCTCCGTGGAGACGCTCGAGGACCCCCACCTCATCCACCGGGTGCTCATCGACTACGGGCGCGATGTCACGGAGAAGGTGTACATCGCCCAGCCCGGCCAGGGTTCGACGGCGGACGTGCACGAGGAGAGCGTGCGCAAGGACCTCGAACTGCTGGAGAACGGTGTGCGACGGCGGACCCTGTACGACACGAGCCTGCGCGACCACGTGCCGACCCGCAGGGCCGTCGAGGCGATCGTGGCCGGTGGCGGCGAGTTCGGCGTCCTGCCCTTCATCCCCCTGCGCATGCTGATCTTCGACGAGAAACTCGCGCTCGTGGGGCGGCAGCTCACGCGCGACGACAAGGCCGCCCTGGTCATCAGGGACTCCAGCCTGATCAACATCTTCACCCTCCTGTTCGACGTCGCCTGGGAGATCAGCGAGTCCTTCCTCGCCCCCGAGCGGGTCGAATCCCCCCTGAGCAGCCTGCAGCGCTCCATCATCCAGGGACTCGCCAACGGCCTGTCCGACGAGTCGATCGCCCGTCGCCTGGACATCAACGTCAGGACCTGCCGGCGGCACATCGCGTGGATGCTGGACACCCTGCGGGCGGAGAGCCGCTTCCAGGCCGCCCTGAAGGCGCGGGAGGCGGGCTGGGTCTAGGCCGTCGGTGGCGCACTGCTGTGCAACACCTGTTGCCTGTCGGTGAACCCCCGCCTAGACTCTGGGCGTGACGTCCTCCAGCGAAGCCCCCGCCGACCTCCTGCCCGCCGAGACCGAAGCAGCTCTCGAACGGGCAGTCGATTCCGCCAACCGCCACGACGCACTGTTCTCGGTGCGGGCGGCCAACATCAAGCAGTCCGCGGTGCGGGACGTCTTCGACATCTCCATCCGCCCGGGGCTCGTCTCCCTCGCCGGCGGCAGCCCCTACCTGAAATCCCTCCCGCTGGAGGACCTCGGGCGCACCGCCCAGAAGATCATCGCCGAGCACGGCCTCGAGGCCCTCCAGTACGGCGGCGGCCAGGGCATGGAGGAGCTCCGCCGGCTGGTGTGCGACGTCATGGCGGCCGAGGGGATCGAGGGTGCCAGCCCCGACGACGTCGTGATCACCACCGGCTCGCAGTCGGCGCAGGACGTCGCGGCCAAGGTGTTCTGCGATCCGGGCGACGTGATCCTCTGCGAGGACCCCACCTACGTGGGCGCCCTCAACACGTTCGAGGCCTACGAGGTGGACGTCGTCACCATCCCCATGGACGACGCCGGGTTGATCCCCGACGAGCTCGAGCGCACCATCACCGAACTCGCGGCGCAGGGCCGCGCCATCAAGCTGCTCTACACGATCCCCAGCTTCAACAACCCGAGCGGGATCACGATGGCCACCGACCGCCGCCAGCGCGTCGTCGACATCTGCCGTGCGCACAACATCCTCGTCCTCGAGGACAACCCCTACGGCATGCTGCGTTTCGACGGCGAGCCGCTGAAGCCCATGCGGGCGGGCAACCCCGACGACGTCATCTACCTGGGCTCCTTCTCGAAGATCTTCGCACCGGGCGTGCGGCTCGGCTGGGCCCTGGTGCCAAAGCACCTCTACCGGCGGTTCTACCTCGCCTGCGAGGCCGTGGTGCTCTGCCCGTCACCGCTCACCCAGATGCTCGTGACCGCCTACCTCACGGAGTACGACTGGCGCGGCCACCTGCACTCGATGCGCGACCTCTACCGGGAGCGCTGCGACGCGATGCTCGGCGCCCTCGCGGAAGAACTGCCCGACGGCGTGCACTGGACCACCCCCGACGGCGGGTTCTTCGTCTGGGTCACCCTCCCGGAGGGCATCGACACCTATCCCCTGCTGTACACGGCGATCGACGCCGGTGTCGTGTTCATCCCCGGCGCCGCGTTCACGCCGTCCGACGAGCCGTCCAACAAGCTCCGGCTGGCCTTCAGCGCCGTGTCCCCCGAGGACATCGTCGAGGGAGTGCGGCGCCTCGCACCGATTCTCCGGACGGCCATCGAGGAGAACGGCGCCCCGTCCGCCTGATCGTCACCGCGGCGGACGTTTCTGCTGGCGCAGCGTCACGACGATGGAGATGAGCGCCGCCACGATCAGCAGGATGGACAGCCTCGCGACCGTGCCCAGCCCCGGGAAGGCCGCCTGCAGGGCGATCGACGCGACGAACCCGATCAGCACCACGAGCAGGAGCCTGCTCAGCGGGTAGCGCGGACGCGGCGGGCCCTTGCCGGGAAGGGGCTGGTTCATGACCCCACCCTAGTCGAGGAGCAGCGCGGGCTCCTCAAGGATCGACGCGACGTCGGCCATGAAGCGGGCGCTCAGGTCACCGTCGACCACACGGTGGTCGAAGGAACCGCCCAGCGTCGTGATCCAGCGCGGGATCACCTCGCCGTCGAGCACCCAGGGCTTCTGCTTGATCGTGCCGAACGCCACGATCGCCACCTCGCCCGGGTTGATGATCGGCGTCCCGGTGTCGATGCCGAGGGCCCCGATGTTGGTGATGGTCAGCGTCCCGCCCTGCATCTGGGCAGGCTGCGTCTTGCCGGCCCGCGCCGTCGTCGCGAGATCGTTCAGTGCCAGCGCCAGCTCCTTGAGGGAGAGGTCCTGGGCGTCCTTGATGTTGGGGACCATGAGCCCACGCGGTGTCGCCGCGGCGATGCCGAGATTCATGAAGTGCTTCACGAGGATCTCGTCGTCCGCCCAGGTCGCGTTGACCGACGGATTGCGTGCGGCCGCCCAGATGACCGCCTTCGCGAGGATCAGCAGGGGTGAGACCTTGATGCCCTCGAAGTCGCGGGAGGCCTTGAGCCGCTTGACGAACTCCATGGTCCGGGAGGCGTCGACGTCCACGAAGATGCTGACGTGCGGGGCCGTGAAGGCGCTCTGCACCATCGCCCGGGCCGTCGCCTTGCGCACGCCCTTCACGGGGATGCGCTCGATCCGTCCGCCGCCGAGCAGCTTCCGGTCCGCCCAGAACGAATCGGCGCCGTCCTGTTCGGCGTCGCGCTGGGACTGGTAGCTCATGAGGTCCTGCTTCGTGACCTCGCCGGCGGACCCGGTGGCCGGGACGTCCGCCAGGTTGATGCCGAGGTCCCGGGCGGCCTTGCGGACGGGGGGCTTGGCCAGCACGCGGTTGATGAGCTGGTTCAGCGGATTGACCCGGGCGGGCTGCTCCGCGTCCGCCGGCGGGGAGGCCTGCCGGCCGGCCGATGCCTGGGCAGGGGCGTCCTGGGGTGTGCTTCCGGGACGGACCGGTGCCTCGGGCGGAGGGGTGCTCGCCGCTCCGGGTGTCGCACCCTCCGTTCCACCGGGCGCTGCCTGCGGCTTGCGGGGGCGGCGCTTGACGGCGTCCGCCTTCGGTCCCGTGCCGACGAGTGGTCCGGGAGCGGTCTCCGAGGCGGCCGGGGCGGCGCCCGGCGCCGCGGCCGTGCCTACCCGGGGGCTCGCGTATTCTCCCGGCATCTCCGGCACGGGCACCGGAGCGTCGTCGGCGGCCCCCCGGTATCCGGTGCGGTCCTCTGTCGTCTCGGCGTCCGCCGTGAGGACCTGGCCGTCGTTCGTGCCGGAACCGCCGTCGTGCGCTGTCGTGTCCTGCGAGGCGTTAGCGCCCTGGCCGTCGCCCTGGCCGCCGGCCGGAACCGAGGCTGCGTCGTCGACGGAGATGATGGGCGTGCCCACCTCGATGGTCTCGCCCTCGGCGACGAGCAGCTCGGCGACGGTGCCCGCGTAGGGCGAGGAGAGCTCGACGAGCGATTTCGCGGTCTCGATCTCGCAGATGATGTCGTTGACGGCCACCGTGGCACCGGGTGCCACCTTCCACTGAACGATCTCCGCCTCGGTGAGCCCCTCACCGACGTCGGGCAGGTTGAACGTATTGAGCGTCATGGGGGTCCTTCAGTATGCGAAGGCACGGTCGAGTGCCTCGAGGATGCGGTCGATGTCCGGCAGGTACTGCTCCTCCACGCGGGCCACGGGGTAGGGCATGTGGAAGCCGCCCACGCGGATGACGGGCGCTTCGAGCGAGAGGAACGCGCGCTCGGAGATGCGTGCGGCGATCTCCCCGCCGATCCCGCCGAAGGTCGGTGCCTCATGGGCCACGATCAGGCGGCCCGTGCGGGTCACCGACTCGGTGACGGTGTCGAAGTCGATCGGCGAGATGGAGCGGAGGTCGATCACCTCGACGCTGCGCCCGTCCTCCTCCGCGGCCGCGGCCGCGGCGAGCGCCACGGGCACCAGGGGACCGTACGCGACGATGGTGGCGTCCGTCCCCGACCGCAGGACGTGGGCGGCGAACGGGTCCCCGGCCGGGGCCGACGTGTCCACCTCGCCCTTCAGCCAGTAGCGGCGCTTGGGCTCGAAGACGATGACGGGGTCCTCGCAGGTGACGGCCTGCTGGATCATCCAGTAGGCATCCTGGGCGTTCGAGGGCGTGATGATGCGCAGGCCGGCGGTGTGCGCGAAGAGCGCCTCGGGTGACTCCGAGTGGTGCTCCACGCTGCCGATCCCGCCTCCGTAGGGGATGCGGATGACGACGGGCGCGCTCAGCATGCCGTCGCTGCGGGTCCGGAGTTTCGCGAGCTGCGTCGTGATCTGGTTGAACCCGGGGAACACGAAGCCGTCGAACTGGATCTCGCAGATGGGGCGGTAGCCGCGCAGGGCGAGCCCGATCGCGGTACCGATGATCCCGGACTCCGCGAGCGGCGAGTCCACCACCCGGAGGGCGCCGAAGTCCTTCTTCAGGCCGTCCGTGACGCGGTAGACGCCACCGAGCTCACCGATGTCCTCGCCCATCAGCAGCGTCTTCGGGTCGTTCTCCAGCGACGCCCGCAGCCCTTCGTTGATCGCCCTGGCAATGGTCATCGTCGCCATCAGGCGTGCTTCCCTTCATCGGCGAACCCGGCTTCGTACTGCTGGAAGAACCGCAGCTCCTCCTGGATCAGCGGGTGCGGTTCGGCGTAGACCGCGGCGAAGCGGTCGGCGAGGTCGGGGGACGTCATGGCCAGGACGGCCCGGCGGAGGTCCGTGGCCATGGTGGCGGCCTCGGCGCCGAGGCCGTCGAAGAACGCGTCGTCGGCCAGGCCCGCCGACCGGAGATAGGTCTCGAGGCGGGCCAGCGGATCGCGGGGCTGCCACTCCTGCTCGTCCTGGGAGAGGCGGTACTTGGTGGGGTCGTCGGCCGTGGTGTGGGCGCTCATCCGGTACGTGTAGGCCTCGATCAGCACCGGGCCCCTGCCGGAGCGGGCGTGCTCGAGCGCCCAGCGCGTGACGGCCTCGACGGCGACGACGTCATTGCCGTCCACGCGGACACCGGGGAAGCCGTAGCCCTCGGCCCGCTGGGCGAGGGGCACCTTCGCCTGCACGCTCGACGGGACCGAGATGGCCCACTGGTTGTTCTGGCAGAAGAACACCACGGGGGCGTTGAAGGACGCGGCGAACACCATCGACTCGTGGACGTCGCCCTCCGAGCTCGCACCGTCGCCGAAGTACGCGACGGACGCGCCCGGGGGCAGCGACGGGTCGGCGAGCTGGTCGCGCTGCAGGCCCATGGCGTAGCCGACGGCGTGCAGGGACTGCGCGGCGAGCACGAGCGTGTACAGGTGGAAGTTCCGCTCGCGGGGATCCCAGCCGCCGTTCGTCACGCCCCTGAACAGGCGGAGGATCTCGGAGAGCTCGACGCCGCGGGTCAGGGCCACGCCGTGCTCCCGGTAGGTGGGGAACGCGTAGTCCTGCGGGGCGAGCGCACGGCCGGAGCCGATCTGCGCGGCCTCCTGCCCGGTGAGCGGGACCCAGAGGGCGAGTTGGCCCTGGCGCTGCAGGGCCGTGGATTCCTGGTCGAAGCGGCGGATCAGGAACATGTCGCGGTACAGCGATCGCAGGTGGTCGGCGTCGTCGACGGCGAGGTACGGCGAGAAGTCAACCTGCTCGCCGGCGATCCGCGCGCTGAGGCCGCGGGCCATCGTCCCGTCGGGGGCGAGGACCTGCAGTGCCGTCACACCGGGTTCCGGGCGGTCGGGATCCACGGGATGCGTGGCGCGCACGACTTCCTCGACCTCGAATTCCGCTGCCGGCAATCGACTGCTGTTCATCCCTGCTCCTCACCCGGCACTATACATTCCGCAAGAAGAATGTTTTGCGTAAGTCATACACCGGGGAACATATCTCCCGGCGGCATCTTGACCAAGCCTAGTCAGCGCGCACGCGTGGGCCTATTTAAGACGGCATCAGCCCGCGTCACCACGCCGCGGGACGGTGGCTGTACTCTCCGCACAACTCGAGAAACCGGCTGTTCGCCGCCTCCTCCCCGATGGAGACGCGGACCCCCTCGGTACCGAAGGCCCTGACCGACAGGGCACGCTCCCCGGCCTTCGCGGCGAAGTCCTGGGTGTGCTCGCCGAGGGACAGCCACACGAAGTTCCCCTGCGCCTCGGGGATGGTCCAGCCCAGGTCCCGCAGGCCGTCGACCACCCGGGTCCGCTCATCGACGATGGACTGCACCCTGGCCTCGACCTCGTCGATGTGCCGGAGCGATGTCACGGCGGCGTGCTCGGCGACCTGGGACACGGCGAACGGCACCGCGCTGACCCTCAGGTGCTCGGTGAGCCCCTGCTGGGCCACGGAATACCCCACCCGCAGGCCTGCGAGTCCGTGGGCCTTCGAGAAGGTGCGGAGGACGATCACGTTCGGGTGGTCCCGGTAGAGCGCGATCCCGTCGACGGCGTCGGCGTCCCGGACGAACTCCTGGTAGGCCTCGTCGATCACGACGACGACATGCGCAGGCACGTTCGCGAGGAAGCCGACCACCTCGTCCCGCGTGAGGATCGGGCCCGTGGGGTTGTTGGGCGTGCAGAGCAGGACCACGCGTGTGCGGTCCGTGATGGCCCGTGCCATGGCCTCGAGGTCGTGCCGCCCGTCGGCCCGGACCGGGACCTGCACGCCTGCGGCACCGGCGAGGCCCACGCTGATGGGATAGGCCTCGAAGGAACGCCAGGCGTAGACCACCTCGTCGGGTGCGTCGAAGTCGTTCTGCCCGGCGAAGGTGGCGAGGATCTGGTTCAGGGCGCCGAGGCTGCCCGCCCCGGTCACGATGTCGGTGGGGGGCACGCCCAGGTACGCGGCCAGTTCGGTCCGCAGGGCCGTCGTCAGGGGGTCCGGGTAGCGGTTGATCGAGGTCTCGGCAGCGATCGCCTCGAGTACCGCGGGAAGGGGCGGCAACGGATTCTCGTTGGAGGAGAGCTTGAAGCTCTCCAACCCCTCGACCACGACGGGAGGCTTGCCGGCCGCGTAGCGCGGGAGCTTCCCGAGGACACCGCGCGGCCGGATGCCGGGTTCGTTGCGGGGGTCCGCGTGTGCGGGGTCTGAAGGCGTTGCCGGAAGGTCATCGATCGACGTCATGGGCTTAGCCTAGACCCGCCGCCCCGGGCCTGCGGGGGCTCCCCGGCTCCCCGGTCCGGGCCTGGGCAGGGCGCCGGCTGGCCGTGAAGGAGTAGCGGCGGGCCGTCCCGGACGCCGCCGCCGTGGCCAGCAGGGCCGCCGCCGGCGCCAGGGACGGGGCATCGCTCGCGTCCACGAGCCGCGCCCCGACCGCGTAGTTGTCCAGTGCGTGGGCGGGTCCGGGGCCCCCGGGCGCGGGCGGGCCGTCATCCCGGCGACCGGGGCCCGGTACCGGGGTGTCGAGCACGACGGTGGTCCGGTGACGGCCGTCGCCGTTGGGCAGCGCGTCGAGCCGCGGCACCATGTCGTCGTGGTGCTCGAGATAGAGGTATTCGCCCGCCCCCGCTGCCTGCATCCCCGTGGGCGAGCCGACGGTCAGGACCAGCTGGACGTCGAACCGCTCCCCCACTGCGCCCGAACCGGCCAGGTTCACGGCGTGGAGACCGCCCTGGCTGTACCCCGCGACGATGAGGGCGTCCCCGTCCCGGGCGCCCGCCCGGTCGAGGGCCTCCAGCACGGCGGCATCGGTGTACCGGCTGTCCTCCCCGACGGCCTCCGCGATCCCGCCCGCGTCGAACGGATTGCTGCCGGGCCCGCGGCCGCCTCCCGCCTGCGTGCCAGGGAGGGCGACGACGAAGACGGGGTCCGCGGGCGTACCCGCCCGGAGCACCTCGAACGTCCCCGGGTCCTCGGCCTCGACGGTGGCGAGGCGATCGAGGACTCCCGCGACCGTGCCGTCGAAGGCGACCACCGCGCCCACGTCTCCGGCCCGCACCTGGACAGGACCGACGTCCAGCAGTCCCCTGGCGACGGCTTCCCGGGCGAGGGCCCGCGCCAGCACCGCATTCCGGGTGCGGGCGGCCTCGGTGGCCGCGACGGCCACGCCGTCGGCCACCTGGTAGGCCCGCAGGCTCGCACTCAACCGGTCCCGGGTGGAGGACAGGGCCCGCCCGTCGGCCAGTGCCGACGCCCAGGCGGCGTCGAGGTGCGCGAGGGCCGCCTGGTAGGACGGTCCCGCCACACCCCCGGGCGGCTGGAGGTGGAGGATCCGCCAGGGCAGCTCGGCGAGGTCGCGGTCGAGGTAGGTGAGGGCGACGGCGATGTCCCCCGGTGTCGGCGGCGAGGAGCGCCAGCACCCGCACCGCCTCGTCGAGTTCCTCCCACTGGAACCGTATGCCGCCCACGCCGCCGCGGATGGTCAGCGGGCCGTCGTCGCCCTCCACCGGGCGGAGGCCGTCCATCAGGAGCCCGCCCACCCCGGCAGGAACTCCGCCTCACCGAGGAGCCGACCGTAGACGCCGAGGTCGGCCGCCGCCGCGTCGAGCAGGTCGATGGTCCGGGACAGCTCTGTGCAGCGCTCGGAGAGGTAGGCCCTGAAGGCCGAGCCGGCGGGCGACTCCCAGGAGAGCAGGGACACCGCCAGCGCGTGCCGGCGGACACCGTCGAGCTGCTCCGCGTGCCCCCGGAGGGCGGCCTCCATCGCCGCGACCTGCAGGCTCGGAGCACCGGGCCCTGCACCGCCTGGTCCGCCGTCCATGTCCGTCCCCCTTCCTGGCGTCCCTCCACGCTAGGAAGGGGACGCGCTCGGGGCGGCGGGGCCGGCCGGTATGTGGACAGCGGCGGCCCCCGATGCCGTGAAAGGATGGGGGCATGGCTGACTCCGCACTCCCCCGGGTTGAATTCGCTGCACTGTCCCGAGAAGAGGGGACGGCGCTGACCCTCGGCCCGCTCGACGGCCGGTACCGGGAGGCGGTCGCCCCGCTCATCGATTTCCTGTCCGAGGCGGCGCTCAACCGGGACCGCGTGCACGTCGAGGTCGAGTGGCTGATCCACCTCACGCGCAACGCCGTCCTCCCCGGGACGGAACCGCTCACCGCGGAGCAGGAGGCGGGCCTCAGGGCCGTCGTCACGTCCTTCGACGCCGGTTCCGTGGCCGAACTCGGTGAGATCGAGGCCGTCACCGTCCACGACGTGAAAGCTGTGGAGTACTACATCGGGCGGCGCCTGGAGGGCCTGGGCATCGCCCGCCTGAAGCCCCTCGTCCACTTCGGCTGCACCTCCGAGGACATCAACAACCTCTCCTACGCCCTCGGGATCAAGGGCGCCGTCCTCGACACCTGGCTCCCTGCCGCACGCAGCCTCGTCGCCGCCATCGGGGACCTGGCCCGGTCCACGAGGGACACCCCGATGCTGTCCCGCACCCACGGTCAGCCCGCCACGCCCACCACGCTGGGCAAGGAGATGGCCGTCGTCGCGCACCGCCTGACCCGGCAGCTCGAGCGCGTCGCCGCGACGGAGTTCCTCGGCAAGATCAACGGGGCCACCGGGACGTACGCCGCCCACTACGCCTCGGCCCCCCAGGCCGACTGGCAGGACGTCTCCCGGTCCTTCGTGGAGGGCCTCGGTCTGTCCTGGAACCCCCTGACCACCCAGATCGAATCGCACGACTGGCAGGCGGAGCTGTACTCCGACGTCGCCCGTTTCAACCGGATCCTGCACAACTTCTGCACCGACGTGTGGAGCTACATCTCCATCGGGTACTTCGCCCAGATCCCCGTGGCGGGGGCGACGGGCTCCTCGACGATGCCCCACAAGGTCAACCCCATCCGCTTCGAGAACGCGGAGGCCAACCTCGAGATCTCCTCGGCCCTCCTCGACGTCCTGGCATCCACCCTCGTGACCTCGCGCTGGCAGCGGGACCTGACGGACTCGTCGAGCCAGCGCAACATCGGCGTGGCCCTCGGGCACTCGCTGCTCGCCATCTCGAACGTCGCGAAGGGCCTCGCCCGGCTCGACGTGGCGGAGGACGTCCTCGCGGCCGACCTCGACGGGAACTGGGAGGTCCTCGGTGAGGCCGTGCAGATGGTCATGCGGGCAGAGGCGATCGCGGGCGTGCCCGGCCTCGACGACCCGTACGAGCGGCTCAAGGAACTGACCCGCGGCCACCGGGTGGACGCGGACCGTATGCGGGAGTTCGTCGGCAGCCTCGGCCTCAGCGACGAGGCGGAGCAGCGCCTGCTCGCCCTGTCGCCCGCACGCTACACCGGCATCGCGGCCCGCCTCGTGGACCACCTCGGCTGACCCGACCCGGGCCCGGAACGGGCACCGCGCCGGCGCCGAAGAGCGGCCGGACCGCTAGCACGCCGCGGCCGCCCGCGGACTGCCCGTACCTCCTTGACGCCGTCTCGCCGCGGATAGAACGCTGGATGGATGGAGTGGTGGACCGGTGTCCTGACGGCGGAGGACTACGAGGTGGGCCGTCAGATCGTGCAGCGCGGCGTGGCCGCCGTGTACCTGATCGCCTTCCTGTCCGCCGTGGCGCAGTTCCCCGCGCTCCTCGGCGAGAAGGGGCTGATGCCCGTCCCGGTGTTCCTCGAGCGGGCCGGCAAGCGGGCCGGCCCCTCGCTGTTCCACCGGCACTACTCCGACCGCCTGCTGCTCACCGTCGCCTGGGCGGGCGCGGCCGTCTCCGCCCTGCTGGTCCTCGGGCTCCCGCAGGCCGGACCGCCCTGGGTGCCGCTCGTGGCGTTCCTCACCATCTGGTGGCTCTACACCTCGATCGTGAACGTGGGCCAGACGTTCTACGGGTTCGGCTGGGAGAGCCTGCTCCTCGAGGCAGGCTTCATCGTCGCGTTCCTCGGGTCCGAAGAGGTGGCACCGCCCTTCCTCGTCCTGCTGATGATCCGCTGGCTCGTGTTCCGCCTCGAATTCGGTGCGGGGATGATCAAGATGCGCGGCGACCGCTCCTGGCGCGACCTGACGGCCCTGTACTACCACCACGAGACGCAGCCCATGCCGAACCCTGCCAGCCGGTTCTTCCACCTCCTGCCCAAGCCGCTCCACCGCATCGAGGTCGCCGGGAACCACGTCACGCAACTCGCCGTGCCGTTCCTCCTGTTCACCCCGCAGCCGGTCGCGGGCTTCGCGGCACTGGTGATGATCATCACCCAGGGCTGGCTGGTGCTGTCCGGCAACTTCGCGTGGCTCAATACGCTGACCATCATCCTGGCGTTCGGCGCCGTGCCCGATGCCTTCTACGAGGCGGTGTTCCCGGCGCTGGACATGTCCGGCGCCTACACGCCGACGCCGCTGTGGTTCACGGTCGTCGTCGTCCTCGCGATGCTGCTCCTGGCCTACCTGAGCTGGCCGTCGCTGGTGAACCTGTTCGCCCGCCGGCAACTGATGAACGCATCCTTCAACCGCTGGCACCTCGGCAACGCGTACGGCGCGTTCGGCAGCGTCACGCAGGCCCGCTACGAGGTGATCGTGGAGGGCACGCTCGACGACGTCGGCCCCGGGGCGCAGTGGCGCGAGTACGAGTTCAAGGGCAAACCGGGGGACCCGTCGCGCATGCCGCGCCAGTTCGCGCCCTACCACCTGCGGCTGGACTGGATGATGTGGTTCCTCGCCCTCGGGTCCGACGGCGGCTGGTTCACGCCGTTCCTCGTCAGGCTCCTCCGGGCGGACCCGCTGATCCTGAAACTGCTGCGGAAGAACCCGTTCGACGGCGCACGGCCCCGCTATGTGCGGGCACGGATCTTCCTCTACCGCTTCGCGACGCGGGAGGAGAAGCGGCAGACAGGGCTGTGGTGGATCCGCGAACCGCAGGGCATGCTCGTCCACCCCGCGTCACTGCGGGCCGAGGTCCCCTGAGGCCTCGCCCTGCCCTGTCGGACCGGGTCGGCGATGCACGGGGTGCGGCCGACCGTCAGGCGGGGACGGCCTGTGCCGCTCCGGCCGCCGCCGAGGTGCCCAGGTCGCTGCCGGGAAGTGCCCGGTCGGCGGTCAGGGCCGCGGTCCAGGCCTCGGTGGTGCCGACGGAGGCCCAGTTGGAGTTGAGCAGTGCGAGCAGGGTCGTGTGGACCGTCCTGGCGTCGGCGAAACCGGCGTCGTTCGCGATGTTGATCGCGCCGGTGGCGTCGGAGAGGACTTCCGTGGCGAATCCGAGGCCTTCCGCCTCGACGGCTGATCCGAGGATGCAGTTGTTGGTCATGTAGCCCACCAGGGTGACGGTGTCGACCTCGTTCTGGTGCAGCCACCCTGCGAGGTCGGTGCCCGCGTAGACGGACCCGTACTGCTTGACGACGCTCTTCCACGCTCCGGTGCGCCGGGTCTCGACCTCGGGGTGGAGCTCGAATTCGGGGCTGCCCGGAGCGAAGACGGGAGCGCCTTCGCCTGCGGTGTGCTGGATGACGGCGATGGGGATGCCGGCGGCGGTGGCGGCGTCGATGGCCGCCGTGATCCGCGGCAGGGACTGCTCGTGCGGGGGGTACTGGATCTCGAGGAGACCATCGAAATACTGCTGCTGGACGTCGACGAGAACGAGGGCGCGGCGGGGGTTGCTCATGGGGCTTCTCCTGGATCGATGGGTGACACACGTCGGGTTGGCGCTGCTTCCATCCTCCCGGGAGCAGCACCGCGCCACCAGTGGCACGCATGCCTCTGTACGATGGATCCGGGCCACACGGGAGGATGAATCGTGCAGATAGCGGTGTATGCCTTCGACGGCGTGACCATGTTCCACCTGGCGGTCCCGCAGATGGTCTTCGACGAAGTCACGCGGCAGGGTCTCGGAGAGTGGACGACCAGGCTGTTCTCCGACCGTCCCGGCTCGATCCGCACGGCCGAGGGCTACCGGCTGGCCGGGATCGAAGGTCCCGGGATCGCGGCGGAGGCGGATGTCGTGGTGGTCCCCTCCTGGTTCGAGGACGGGCGCGAGCCGGGCGACACCCTGCGGGCCGTGCTGCAGGCTGCGCACCAGCAGAAGGTGACAGTCCTGGGCCTGTGTCTTGGTGCGATCGCCCTGGCGGACGCCGGCCTGTTGACCGGCCGGCAGGCCGTCACGCACTGGCAGGCCTTTCCCGCCCTGGCGGAGCGGCACCCGGACATCCTCCTCGACCGCTCCGTCCTGTACATCGACCACGGGGACGTCATGACGTCGGCGGGCACTGCCTCGGGCCTGGATGCCTGCCTGCATGTTGTCAGGGACCGCCTCGGGGCCGACGCGGCGAACACGGTGGCCCGCAGTCTCGTCATCGCACCCCACCGCGAGGGCGGACAGGCACAGTACATCGAGCAGCCGGTGTCCCAGCGGTCCACCGACGACCCGATCGCGACCCTGCTCGAGTGGACACTGGGCAATCTGCGCGAGCCGCTCACCGTCGACCGCCTCGCGGAACAGGCGCACATGAGCCGCCGCACGTTCGTCCGCGCCTTCCGGGCCTCCACGGGGACGACACCCTCCGCCTGGCTACGGTCGCGGCGGCTCGACGCCGCCCGTCGCCTGCTGGAGACCACGGACCGGTCGATCGATCAGATCGCCACGGACTGCGGGTTCGGCAACGCCGTCACCCTCCGCCAGGGCTTCGCAGCCGCCTTCTCCACCACGCCGACCGGTTACAGGCGACGCTTCGACGCCCGACCCGCCACGCCACCCCTCGACTGACACCAGGCGCGAGCGCGCACCCGGTCCGGCAGCCCGGCCCGCATCAGTGGTGATGCTGGTGGACGACGGCGTGGCCCTTGCCGCGGCTGATGAGCCAGCGGTTCACGGGTGTCGTGATGACGAAGGCCAGTGCCAGCGAGGCGGCAAGCGCACCCCAGAACAAGGCGGAAGAGATCCCGGCATCCATGGCGCCCGGAATGGTGAGCATGGCGGTGTTGTCGATGATCTCCATCACGGCGATGGAGACGGTGTCCGCCGCGAGGGCGACCTTCAGGGCGCTGCGCCAGGGGACGCCGACCCGGAGCACCCCGCGCATCGTCAGCGCGTACCCGAAGACGAAGGCCAGCGCGACGGACAGGACGACAGTCGCCAGGTTGTGCAGGCCCAGGCTCGTGCCGATCACCATCCCCAGCACCTCGCCGATCGCGCACCCGGTGAGGCAGTGCAGGGTCGCTGTCGCCGCCATGGACCAGGACGTCGTCGACGGCCCACCGTGACGGTGGGCCGTCTGCATGTTCTCACTCATCTGCTTCTCCTTCGCCGGCCCGCCGGACCACTCATCGGATCCGCCGAGGTGCTCTTGCTTGCTTCCATTACCCCCCAGGGGTATAAAGAGTAGCGCATACCCCCTAGGGGTATCAAGACCTGCCACCCGTTGTCCGAGGAGTCCCGATGCCCATGACGTCGCCCGCCCCACGTCCGACAGCCGCACCCCCTACCGCGAAGAGCCGGCGTCTTGGCCTGGCGTTGCTGGTGGTTGCCGGCGCCCAGCTGATGCTGGTGCTCGATGATTCGATCGCGAACATCGCGCTGCCCTCGATCCAGAACGAGCTCGGGATCTCTCCCGCGAGCCTGCCCTGGGTGATCAACGCCTACATCCTGGCGTTCGGAGGTCTGCTGCTCTTCGGCGGAAGACTCGGTGACCTCTTCGGCCGGCAGCGGATCCTGCAGATCGGCATCGGCCTGTTCACGCTCTCGTCCGTCGTCGCGGGCCTCGCACCCGCCGGCCCGGTTCTCGTCGCGGCGCGGACGGCCCAGGGGCTCGGCGCCGCGCTGACCGCGCCGAATGCCCTGGCGCTGATCACCACGACCTTCCCTGCCGGCGAGGCCCGGAACAAGGCACTGGCCCTGTACGGCGCGATGTCGGGCCTCGGTGTGACCGTGGGCCTGCTGCTGGGAGGCGTGCTGACAGGGACGCTCGGCTGGCGGTGGGTGTTCTTCATCAACATCCCCGTCGGGCTCGCCCTCCTCGCCGGCACCCGGATCCTCGTCGACGCACGGCGGCACACGGGCAGGCTCGATCTACCTGGGGCGGCTGCCGGCACGGGCGGGATCGCAGCCCTGGTCTTCGCCATCATCCAGGGCGGTGAACAGGGCTGGGGTGGCCCGATGACGCTGATCGCCTTCGGCCTGGCCGGTGTCCTGCTGCCTGCGTTCGTCATCATCGAATCCCGCAGCACGGATCCGATGCTGCCACTGCGCCTGTTCCGGGACCGCAACCGCATCGGCTCCTACCTCGGCATGCTGTTGGTCAGTTTCGGGCCCATGGGCACCTTCTACCTGCTGACCCTCTTCATGCAGCACATCCTCTTGTACGACCCGGTCCGCACCGGACTGGCCTGGCTGCCCTTCGGCGCCGGCATCGTCGTTTCCGCCGGCATCGCCTCGAAACTCGTCGTCCGGTTCGCTCCGCGCGTCGTCGCCGTCGCAGGGATCCTCATCTCCACCGCCGCGATCCTGTGGCTGTCGACGATCACCCCGTCCTCCGGGTACGTACAGCACCTCATGGTCGGGATCTTCGCCGTCGCCGTCGGATTCGGCCTGAGTTTCGTGCCCCTGACCCTCACCGCGGTCACCGGCGTCCGGCCGGAGGACTCGGGCATCGCCTCGGCGCTGCTCAATGCAGCCCAGCAGATCGGCGTCGCCCTCGGCATCGCAGCGCTGTCCACCATCAGCGTCACCACCACCGAGAGCCGGCTACCGAACGCCCTCGCGGCCCTCCACACGGCCCGCACCGCCGGCGATACCGACGCCGTGGCGAACGCCAGCCAGGCCATCGTCGACGGATACTCCACGGCCCTGAGCAGCGGAGCGCTCATCCTCGCCGCCGCCGCGCTTCTCGTGGCCCTCCTGGTCACCGCCCGCGCGCCGCACCAGCAGGAGATCGCAGGGATGCCCGGCGCCGGGCAGCAGATCAGGGGGTGAGTACGTCGGCCCCCGGTGCCACGTGCCCTTCCGGGAGGACGGGGGCCACGCTGCGGGCAGCGTCCCTCAGGGGAGGGGTTCGCGGAGGCGCGGCCCGTCGCGGAGCTCCACGGCGTTCGAAGGCCGCGGCGAGGCGCAGCAGGTCGGTGTCGCTGTAGGCGGTGCCGGCGAAGGTGAGTCCCACCGGCATGCCGAGGTCGGCGGTGATACCCATCGGAACGGTGACGGTAGGGATCCCGAGGTGTCGAGGAACGAGGTTTCCGTTGGAGACCCAGACGCCGTTGCGCCAGGCGATGTCGGCGGATGCCGGATCGGAGTCGCTGTCGGCCGGCCCGATGTCCGCGGCGGCCGGGAAGACGATCGCGTCGAGCCCCTGATCCCGCATCCAATCCTCCAGATCCAGGCGCCGGGTCGCCTGCAGGCCGTGCAGGCCCTCCTCGAGATACGGGATGGCGTGGAGGTCGCGGGTGCCGTGCCGACGAATGTGGTCGGGGTACTCGGCAATGTCGTCGTCGAATCCCGTGTACCGATCGGGTAGCGCCCGAGGGTCCGCGGGGAAGATCTGCTGTCCGTCGACATCGGCCAGGGATGCGAGGTCGGGATCGGCGTTGGCCTGGAGGAAGTCGTGCCATGCCCACGCAGCGAGATCCACGATCTCGTGGTGCAGGTACTCGGGGCTGACGAGTCCCCTCGTCCTGATGGTCGGTGCGCCCGGCCGGTCTCCCTCGTAGTTGGAGACGACCGGGAACTCGACGTCCACGACCTCGGCGCCCGCCTGCTCGAGCTCGCCCCGGGCCTGCTGCCACAGTGCGATGATCGAGTCCCGCGTGACGATACGCTGCCCTGTCGGACCACCGATGCCCGGCGAAGAGGACGTCCCGGCTGCCGGATCCTCATTGATGTACATGCGGGGCACGCCCAGCCGCTTCCCGGCGAGGTATGCGCCGGCGGCAGCGGGATCGCGGGGTTCCAGGGAGGTGTAGGAGTCGGGGCGGAGCGTCGAGGCCGGCGGGATGGGGATCCAGGGTTGGTGGCGCCAGAAGTCGCCGCGCGTCTGCGGGTCGTCGGCGACGATGACGTCGAGTACTTCCAGCAGATCGGCCATGGTGCGGGTATGCGGCACGACGACATCCATGGTGGGCACCAGGGGCCAGTTGCCGCGGACGGAGATGACACCCCAGGACGGCGTGTAGGCACAGAGGCCGTTGTTGGAGGCGGGTGCGCGGCCTGACGACCAGGTCTCCTCGGCGAGTCCGAAGGCGGCGAAGCTCGCCGCGGTCGCGGTTCCGGAGCCGTTGGATGATCCGGAGGCGAAGGCGGCAGTGAGGTAGCCGGCGTTGTACGGACTGTGCGCACGACCGTACACGCCGCGCTGCATGCCGCCGTTGGCCATCGGCGGCATGTTCGTCAGGCCGATCAGCACAGCACCCCCGGCCCGGAGCCGTTCGATGGTGAAGGCGTCGTCTTGCGCGACGAGATGCTCGAAGGCCGGCGAACCGGCGGCCACGGTGAGGCCCTTGACCTTGTAACTGTCCTTGGCCGTATAGGGGATGCCGTCCAGCGGCCCCAGGGTTTCTCCACGGGCCCGGCGGGCATCGGACGCGCGCGCCTCATCCAGCGCGGTCGGATTCATGATGATCACGGAGTTGAGGCGGATCCCGGCGTGATCGTACGTGGCGATACGCCGCAGATAGGCCGTGACCAGGTCCTCGCTGCTCGCGGCGCCGCTGACAAGCGCACTCCGGAGCCCGGCGATGGTCGCTTCGACGACGTCGATCATCAGTGCACCAGGCCCGGCCCCGTAGTCGGCTGCTGCTGGGTGATGCAGTGGATCCCGCCGCCGAAGGCGAAGATGTCCCGGGCATCGACGAGTTCGATCGTGCGGCCCGGGTAGGCGTCAGCGAGGATCTCTGCTGCGACGGCGTCGTTCGGGTCGTCGAAGGCACACAGGATGACGACGTTGTTCGCGACGTAGTGGTTGATGTAGGACCAGTCGACGAATTCGTCGTCGTGGCGGATCACGGTGGGCGCCGGGACGTCGATGATGGTGAAGTCGTTGCCGTCGGCGTCGACCGCCGCCTCGATCGATGCCCTGATCAGGCGTGTGACCTCGTAGTCGGGGTGGTGCCGGTCGTCCTGGCGGTGCACGAGGACCGATCCTGCTGCCGTGAACGCGGCGACGATGTCGACGTGGCCGCGTGTCCCGAATTCCTCGTAGTCACGGCTCAGCCCCCGGGGGAGCCACACCGCGTGCGTGGTCCCCAGGCGGTCGTGCATCTCGGCCTCGACGCTCCGTCTCGTCGCCGTGGGATTGCGGCCCGGATCGAGCTGCACGGTCTCGGTGAGCAGGAGGGTGCCCCGTCCGTCGATGTGGAACCCCCCGCCCTCGTTGACCAGCGCACTGGCGTGCAGGGGTGTTCCGGCGAACTCGGCGACCCGTTCCCCGACGTGCTCGTCGTTGGACCATTGTGCCCAGTCCTGTGCGCCCCACCCGTTGAAGATCCAGTCCACGGCCTCCACGCGGCCGTCGCTCCCGTGGACGAAGGTCGGCCCTGAGTCACGGATCCACGCATCATCGAGGGGAACGCCGTGAACGGTGATGTGGGACCCGAGCATCGCCTGGGCGAGACCTGCGTCGGCAGGGTCGGCCAGCACCACGACGGCCTCGTACCGGGCGATCGTCCGGGCAACCTGCACCCAGGCGTGACGGGCCCGGCTGAGCGTGTCGCTGCCCTGCGCGCCGAAGGTGTCGTTCGCCGGCGGGAAAGCCATCCAGGAGCGGGCGTGCGGTGCCCATTCCGGCGGCATCGTGAGGGTTGCCGGCGCCTGCGCACTCCGACGGGGGGATGCGGTGTCGGACGGATGGTGGGTTGCTTCAGGGTGATTCACGGGCTGACTCTCAGACTGGGGGCGTTGGTCGATGCGGGCGGACCCGCGGTGCTAGTCCGTTTCCGGACCGGAACAGTACTCGCAGCGCGGCGGGCAGGGATGATCCGCATCCCTGATGCGGTCCCGTACGGCACGGGCCGTCGGTGTTCCGTGGGACACGGTCGAGGCACGGCGGGGATCGGAACGGGGGAAGAAGGTCATGGGTGCTCTCCTGCATCTGCCTGGTGGGCGCGTTCTGGACGACGGGTCGGTCACCGCACCCCGGACCACGTTTCAGGCCGTGGTGCTGACGGCCTGCGCCGCCATCGCCGCCAGAATGTCCTGGGCCGTCTGCCGTCCCATCCGGATGGCTCCGTCGACGTGCTGGTAGCCTTCCGCGGCGAGGTCGGAGCTGGCCCAGTGGAGTGGGCCGACAGGGGTCAGCTGGTGGCGGCCATAGCGATGGAGGCCGCCGAGATCGTAGCTGGCGGCATAGGCCCCCCGGGTCCATTCCTCGGATGCCCAGTCGGACTCGTAGTACACCTCCGGGGTGAGTGCCTCGGCGCCGAGGAACTCGGCGATGGACTCGAGGATGCGCTGCCGCCGTTCTGCCGGTTCGAGCTCGAACATGGCGTCTGCCTTCTCGTCGGACACGAAGCCGACGAGGGTGCCACGGGGATCATCGTGGTTGGTGTTGTCGTACACCTCCTGCACGATGGAACCGGCGCCGAAGCCTGTTCCATTGAGCCCGTGCGCCCGCCAGAACGGCGTGGAATAGACGGCGTGGACCTTGATCACCAGGCCGAGGGATTGATGCTGGTGCATCTGGTGCTGTCGGCGCGGCAGGGGCGGCTCGTAGGAGATCCGTGAATACAGGTTGGGCGGCACCGCGACGACGGCGTACCTGGAGGTCACGGTGATGCCGTCCGCCACCACCTCCACCCGGGAGGAACCGTTCTCGGAGGAGTAGCGCACCGTGCGGACCGGGCTGTCGAGGAACACGGAATCACCGAGCTCGGCGGCCATGCGCTCCGAGACGGACTGCATCCCGCCGATCACGCGCTTGTCCAGGATGAAGTCCTCGTCCACCAGGTGCGAGAACGATCCGGCCGACGACGCCATGAGGAGCGCCTGCAGGGCAGAGAAGGCGTGGGCGGGTTTGGTCAGCATCCCCCCGGCGATGAACAGACCGATGTTGTTGCAGGCCTCTTCGTCACCGGATTGCTGCCGGAGCCAGTGATGGAACGAGATGGTGTCCAGCTCGCGTGCCTGGGGGTGCTCCCAGGGTGCCGCAGGGTCCATCTGGGCGGCCAGTTCGTCGAGGATCCCGACGAGGCGGCCCATCTCCGCCTGGGTCTCGGGAAGAGCCGGGAACATGTCGCCGGTGTAGCGTGTGGCCTTCCCGTCGGAGCCGATGTACAGCGACTCGCCCTCGCGGTACCGCGGGTAGGTCCCCAGGCCGAGCTCCTCCAGCAGGGCGATCAGGGCCGTCTGATCGGGGGACACCCATTGCCCGCCGACCTCGAGCATCGCCCCGTCGATGATGTCCGTGTGGGTGCGGCCACCCACCCTGTCACGGGCCTCGAGCACGGCCACGGTGTGTCCGGCGCGGGTGAGCTCCCGGGCTGCCATCAGGCCACAGGGACCCGCTCCGATGATGACGACGTCGCTGTCGATGTTGCGCATGCTGTCCTTCCGACCATGACCTACGCCATAAAATGAATGACGTTCATTTATTTCGGCCTACTGTAGGGGACAGGACTCGCGTTGCACAACCTCCGGCCGCGGCCGGCGGTCAGGTCATCGGACGGACGGACCGATCTGTCACGGCTCGCCGCCGCCGAGCAGGACGAGGCGCTTCGCCTGAGCGTCCCAGCGCCGGACGATCCCCGTGTGGAGCTGCTCGGGCGGGCCGTTCCGCAGGATCCCGAGGGCCGAGGTCAGCTGGTCCGCGGTGAGCCCGTGCCCGAGGGTGATGTGCGGTGTCCACGCCCCACGGACGGTGGTGGGCACGGCGTCCGGCACGCCGTCGAGGGCGAGCCAGACGCGGTGGTGCAGGTCGGTCAGCACGGTGTCGGCCACGACCTGCCGCGCGAGCACGAACTTCCGCCGGGTCGGGAAGACGAGGAAACCCGCCGTCACCAGCTGCAGCGCGTCCCCCTCGGCGGCGGAGGCGAGGCCGGCGTCGTAGCGGTCGTCGATGCGCGCGGCAGCGGCGAGCGTGATGTGCGGGGCGTTGCTGAAGGACTGGTGCTGCGACTGGTTGGGCAGGCCTGCGGCCTCCAGCGCGGCCCAGTCCTCGAGGAGGAAGGACTCCGACGCCGGTCCCAGCAGGAGTTCGACGCTATCGGCCACGCCGTGCGCGCCCTCCTGCCCGTCCTGGCCGCTCCGAGGGCGACCAGGACGGCGGGATCCCCACCTGCAGCGGGATCAGCGTGGCTGCCGCCGGAAGTCGCCGACGCCCTCCGAGCCGTCCACCTCGGTGGCGCCGGTGCGGGGGTTGCGCTGCGGGCGCTGGTAGGCCAGCTCCCCGCCGTTGCGGCCACCGAACGGCCTGCCGTGATCCGCATACTCCTCACGGAAGAAGGCCAGCGCCCACCCGCCGAGCTGAATCCGGGCGCCCGTCCGGAGGACCGAGGGTTCCCGGCCGTTCACGCTGCCCGTGATCGCGCCGTGGGGAACCAGCATGTACTCGTCGTCCTCGGTGTGGAGGACCTCGGCATGGAGGCCCTCCAGTCCGTCGAGGTTCAGCATGGCGTCCTCGGCGCTGCCGATCGTGGTGCGCTCGGCGACGAGTTCGAACTCCCGCGGCACCTGCCCGTTCCAGACCTGCGAGTTCTGCACGAAGATCAGCCGCGGACGGCCGCCTCCGCGCACGTAGTGCGTCGTCGTGATGGTCCGCCGGATGCGGCGGTTCACCGTCGGCACGAGGGGGAACGGCGTGGACGGCGGGAGGAGCGACGGCGCGGAGCCCTTCTCGAGCGCCCGCCGCCCGATGCCGAGCAGCGGGGCGAGCGTCCCCGGCGAGCCGAGCCGGATGTGCGGTGAGCGGGTGATCAGCCGCTGCGCCATGGAGGTCTCCACGGCGCCGAGGCCGACCAGCAGCCCTTTGGGGCCGCTGACCGATACCGCGAGTCCGCGCCGCGCCAGCGTACCGGCGAAGGCACGCACCTGACCGATGCCCGGCAGGTTGTTCCCGCGGAACGCCGCCGGGTCATCGATGAAGATCTCGACGACGGTGCCGGCCGCATTGACGGTGCCGGTCAGCCGCGCCTCCGGCTTGCCGTCGGTGGCCGGCTCCGCCAGCGAGAAGTCGATGTCGATGTCGAGCCTGAGGGACGAGGCCATGTCCGTCGGAGCAGCTCAGCCCTGGGAGGTGCCGGAGCCGGCAGCGTTGTCGCTCGTGGTGATGCGCAGCGTCCCGTCGAACTTCCAGGTGGCGCGCGGGGCATCGGGGCCGATGTCGCGCGGGACCTCGATGGTCATGTCCTGGAGCGTGTAGTTGATCGCGGCGCCCCGACCGGTCAGGTAGGACCACATCTCCTCGGCGAGGTCCGTCCAGTCGCGGATGGTGTGGGATTCGCCGGTGGTGACGCTTGAGGTGTTCTCGGTCATGTCGATTCCTTCATCGGTGATTCAACAATGACAGACGACCTCTGACTCCGTCTGACGTGGGTACCGCCCACGATAGTCGAGGCCCCGGGCCACGGGAACCCACCCGCGGCGGGCGGGCGGGTTCCGGTGCGGGGAGTCACCACTTCGGGTGGACGGTGCTCCTGAAGTGGCGGTCGTAGATACCGGCGACGTCGGCGCTGATGTCGGCTCCGAGGCCCGCGTGCCCGGCTGCGGCGGCGTTGGCGCGTGCCTGCTCGGGATTGCGCGCTCCGGGGATGACAGTGCTGACGCCGTCCTGCGCGATGATCCAGGCGAGGGCTGCCTGGGCCGTGGTGACGCCTTCCGGCACCAGGTCGGCGAACTCCCGAGCGGCCTGCAGGCCGGTCTCGTAGTCGACCCCGGAGAAGGTCTCGCCGACGTCGAACGCGGCGCCGTTCCGGTTGTAGTTGCGGTGGTCGTTCTCCGCGAAGGCCGTGTCCTTCGTGTACTTGCCGGAGAGGAGGCCGGATGCGAGGGGGACGCGCGCGATGATGCCGACGCCGGCGGCCTTCGCCGCGGGAAGGACCTCGTCGAGCGGCTTGAGGCGGAAGGCGTTCAGGATGATCTGCACGCTGGCGGTGTTGCCGCGGGAGATGGCGGCGAGCGCCTCGTCGGTGCGCTCGACGCTGACGCCGTAGTTCCTGATGACGCCGTCGCTGACGAGCGTGTCCAGGGCGTCGTACACCTCGTCGGAGCTGTAGACGGAGGTCGGCGGGCAGTGCAGCTGCACCAGGTCGAGGGCGTCGACGCCGAGGTTGGTCCGTGACCGGTCGATCCACTGGCGGAAGTTGGCGAGCGAGTAGTTCTCGGGAGTCTGGTCCACCCGGCGGCCCATCTTGGTGCCCACGAGGATGTCGGTCCCCGGGTTGTCCGCGAGGAACCGCCCGATCGTCGTCTCGCTCCTCCCGTCACCGTAGACGTCGGCCGTGTCGAAGAAGGTCACGCCCGCTTCGACGGCCGCGTCGAGGACGGCGACGGCGTCCCTGTCCTCCACCTCTCCCCAGTCCGCGCCGAGCTGCCAGGTGCCGAGGCCGACCACGGAGACGGGACGGCCGGTTCTTCCAAGGGTTCGCTGTTCCATGCTTGAAGACTATAGGCCGGGCAGTGCGGCCTGGGTCGCCGGCGCCGCCGCCGGCGACCGCTCCTCCAGCGGTGCCCGGGCACCGGTCGGTGTGCGGGTGCGAGCCGGTCGGGCCCCCTCCGCCGTCGTCGCCCCCGTGCCGGGGATCCACTGCGCCGCCTCGTGCCGCAGCTCGGACCGGCGGTCGGCCTCCATCCGGTCGAGGAGCATCACGCTCATGCGGGACCGGGGATTGCGGGCGAAGAGATCACGGTGGTCACCGACGAACTCCCAGTAGAGCGCGTCCCAGGTGAACCGCCAGGGGCCGTCCCCGAAGTCGCTCATCTTCCTGATGTAGTTGCTGCCGCTGACGTACGGCTTGGTGGTGATCATGGTGCCCGCCGCGTACTGGCTCATGGCGTAGACGTTGGGCACCATCACCCAGTCGTACGCGTCGATGAACATCTCCATGAACCACGCATAGACGGCGTCGGGCCTGGCCCGCAGCAGCAGGGCCGCGTTCCCGAGGATCATGAGGCGTTCGATGTGATGGGCGTACGCGGTGTCGAGGATGCGCGTGATCACGGTGTCCACCGGTTCGAGCCCGGTGTCGGCGGTCCACCACCCGGGGTCGAGGTCCGCGGTGAGACCGAGCGTGTTGCCCGTCCGCATCTCCCGGCCCCGGAGCACGTAGGACGCCCGCATGTACTCCCGCCAGCCGATGACCTGCCGGAGGAAGCCCTCCACGCTGGCGATCGGCGTGCCGTGGCGTTCCGCGACGTCGAGCGCGAGATCCACCACGTCGGCGGGGCGGAGGAGCCCGGTGTTCATGCTGGAGCTCAGGGCCGAGTGGAACAGGTACGCCTGACCGACGGCGATCGAGTCCTCGTAGGGGCCGAAGAGCTCGAAGCGCTCGGTGAGGAACGCCTCCAGGGCGTCGGAGGCCTGGCGGTGCGTGACCGGCCAGTTGAAGGATTCCGCGTTGCCGGGGTTGCCGGGGAAGGCGGACCGGACCCAGGCGATCGCGTCCTCCACCTCGGCGGGCCGCTCGAACTCGGGCAGGTCCGGCACCGCGATCTTCTTCGGGAGCTTCCTGCGGTTCTCCGTGTCGAAGCTCCACTTCCCACCCGACGGGGAGCCGTCGGACTCCACCAGGATGCCGAGCCGCCTGCGCTGCCATTCGTAGAAGGTCTGCATGCGCCAGCTGTGCGAGGAGAAGTAGGCGCCGAGGACGTCCCGCGACGTGAGGAACTGCGGCGTCTCCAGGACGCGGGCCTCGACGCCGGCGTCGGCGAGCGTGCGCGTGAGCCGGCGCTCGAGCCAGTCGTCCACGACGTCGTAGTAGGTCACCACGGTCGCCTCGCGGTCGGCGAGCACGGCGAGCACGGCGGACAGCCGTTCCTGGCTGGTGTGCTCGGCCGACGTCTCCACATAGTCCACGGCATAGCCCGCGTCCTGGACCCGGCGCGCGAAGATGGTCATCGCCGCGCGGTGCAGCACGAGTTTCTGCTGGTGGAACCGCAGGCTGCGGAACAGGAGGTCGTCCTCGAGGAACACGAAACGCGTGTCCCGGGAGGCCTCGAGATGCTCCTCGAACAGCTGGTGCGGCAGGACGAGTCGGACGTGCACCGGGGCCGCCTTCCTGGAGGGGAACAGTCGTCGATCGCCACCCTAGCGCCCGTCCCGGACACCTCGTCCGACGCTTGACTGTAAGCACGCTTAGTGGTTCCGTGGGAGCACCGTTCGGCTCCTGAGAGGACCACCGTGAGATCACTCTGGCTCGACACCGCCCCGTCCATCCCGACCGACGCACTGCAGGACGGCGCCGCGTACGACTCCGTGGTGGTGGGGGCCGGTCTGACGGGCCTGACGACGGCACTCCTGCTCGCCCGGGCCGGGCACCGCGTGGCGATCCTCGAGGCGCGCACCGCCGGGGCGGTGACCACCGGCAACACCACGGCTAAACTCTCGCTCCTTCAGGGCACCAGCATCTCCACCATCCTCAAGCACCACGACGCCGAGCTCGCGCGCGCCTATGTGGTCGGTAACCGCGAGGGCCAGAGCTGGCTGCTGCGCTTCTGCGACGAGCACGGGATCGGCTACGAGCGGCGCGACGCCGTGGACTACGCGACCACCGACACCGGCGCCCGCAAACTCACCTCGGAACATGAGGCGTGCATCGAGGCCGGCCTCGAGACCGAGCTCGGCAACGCCGCAACGCTTCCCTTCCCCGTGCGGAAGACGCTGCGCCTGAAGGACCAGGCGCAGTTCCACCCCCTCGAGGTCCTCGCCGGCCTGGCCTCGGAGTTCCGGCGGCACGGCGGCGCGCTGATCGAGGGCGTCCGCGTCGAGGGTGTCGCGAAGACCGGGGCCGACGGCGTCGAGCTGAAGACCAGCGCGGGGGCTGTGACGGCGTCGAACGTGGTGCTCGCCACGGGCATCCCGATCCTGGACCGGGGCGGGTACTTCGCCGTGCTGCAGCCCATGCGCTCCTACTGTGTGGCACTCACCGTGCACGACGACGTCCCCGAGGACATGTACCTCAGCGCGGACTCCCCCACCCGCTCCCTCCGCACGGCCACGGTGGACGGCACGAAGTACCTGATCGTCGGCGGCAACGGCCACCGGGTGGGCCATAGCTCCAACACCCAGGCCAGGGTGGACGATCTCACGCGCTGGGCACAGGAGTACTTCCCCACAGTGCGGCCCGCCTACGCCTGGTCCGCCCAGGACTACACCCCCGCCGCTGCCGTGCCGTACGTCGGCAAGGTCCCCGCCGGCGGCGGCCACATCTACGCGGCGACCGGCTACAACAAGTGGGGCATGACGAACGCCGTCGCCGCGTCCCTCGCGCTCGCCGGCGAGATCCTCGGCGGCAACATGCCGTGGGCCGAGACGCTCTACCGCACGAAGGTCAGCCCGGCCGACGCCCTGCAGACAGCACAGGCGAACGCCGTCGTCGGCATGGATCTGGTGACCGGCTGGCTCTCCGGCCTCGCAACGTCGTCGACGTCCGCGCCGGCCGAGGGCGAGGGGCGCGTGATCCGCGAGGGAGCACGCCCCATCGGCGTCTGCACGGTCGACGGCGTGCAGCACCGCGTCTCCGCGGTATGCCCGCACCTGAAGGGCATCCTCACCTGGAACGACGCCGAGCGCTCGTGGGACTGCCCGCTGCACGGGTCGCGGTTCACCGCGGACGGGAAGCTGCTGGAGGGGCCGTCGACGTCGGACCTGGCGGACACCCGGAGGTGACCCGGTAGCCCGCCGCCGCCCTGGCGGAGAGCGGGAGACACCCGTGTGACCGAACGGGTGAGGGCCCTCTGCGCCAGGAGGCGGAGAACCCACGGCGCGTCACACGTCGGCGGCGCACGCTTCGACGATGACGACGAAGAAGAGTGGAACCCAGGAACTGCACGAGTACCTCGACCGCAGTGTCGATCGGATCCTCGAGGACGGGACGCGTGCCGAAGCGCGCACCCTCCAGGCGATGGCGGAGGCCGCCCGGGCGTTGAATCCCGGTGCCTCGGCGGCCCTCGTCGATTGGGACGGCCCCGAAGTGGCACGACTACGGGCGTTCGGCATCGTGCACGGCGTCCTGGTCCGGGACCTGCCGGCTGACCTGCAGGAACATCTCCTCACCCGGTTGCGCGGTGGTCGCACCGACGGACCCGCGGCTGTCCGAGACGGCGCAGGGCCCCTGGAACCGCGCGGCAGCGGCGGGATGGTGCGGAGCCGACGTCATCGGGCCGCGTCGAGCAGTGCGATGGCCCGCGGCAGGTAATGGTCGAGGTGGGCGCGGGCGCTCAGGGCCAGCAGCGAGCGGGCGAAGAACTCGGCCCGGGGACCGTCACCGGCTGCGCCCGCCTGCTCGGCCGAGGTGGTGAGGATCGCCGCCTGGACCGCCGCGTACGTGTCCGTGGCCCGCCGGCTACGGGTGAGGGCCTGGTCGATCCATGCGCGGGCCTCGGTGCGCCTGCCGTGCGCTGCATGGGTCAGGGAGATGGCTCGTGCTGTGGCTCCCTCCCAGCAGGGGTCGCCCAGGCTGCAACTCAGGGCGTAGGCCTCGTCGAGCCGGGTGCGCGTCGTCGGGGTGATGCCCCCGTCGGCGAGTTCGGTCTCCGCCAGCACCGCTGTGGGCCAGGGCCGGAACGCCACCCACTGGAGGGTCTCGGCCCGGACGAGGGAGGCGTCCGCCCAGGCCTGCGCCCGGGCGATGTCCCCGGCCGCGAGGAGCACCCACGCGCCGGTTCCGAGCGTCCAGGCTTCCCGGCGGGCGCTCCGCGCGCGTCGGGCGAGGTCCAGGGCCCGCGTGTAGGCCTGGCCCGCCTCGTCGAACTTCCCCCAGTCGCCCAGGTTGAAGCCGCGGATCGAGAGGATCCCGGCGAGCAGGGAGGGATCATCGCCCGCATGGACCTCCGCGCGCTGCAGGTGCTCCGCCGCGGAGGGCCGCCGGCCGGCAAGGGCGTCGACGTATCCCAGTTCGCGCAGCGCCTGGGCAGCCACCCGGTCGTCGCCGATCGACGCCGCGATCGTGGCGCTCCGGTGCAGCAGCGTGACCCCCTCGTCATCGTGGCTGCGGACCGAGTGGACCAGCGCCGACCCGAGCTCGAGGAGGCACGCGGCGGCGAGCTGCTGATCACCGACGTCCTCGCCGTCCTGGGACGCCCTGCGCAGGAGCTCGACGCCCGCCTCCGCCGCACCCGCCGCCAGGGCCGCACGCCCGGATTCCAGCGAGGAGACGACCACGGCCCGACGCGACACCCCCGGAGGTGGGGCGGCGAGCCGCGGCCTGGCGGCATCCCTCAGCGCCGTGGTGGGCTCGTGTCCCAGTTCCCGCCGGAAGAGCTCGGTGGTGGCCGTGACATGCGCGGCGGCGACGTCGTCGGCACCCATCGCGACGAGGCCCTGAAGGAGCAGCACATGCGTGCCCTCGTCGAAGACGGCGCGCTGCACGCCCAGGGTGGCAAGATCCACCGCCCGGGAGAACGCGCCGCCGGTCAGCCGGCGCCTGACCTCGGCCCGCAGCGCGGTATCGACCTGACCGGCGACCCGGTGCCGCTGGATCATGAGCCAGGTGTCGAACTCCGGTGAACACCGGGGGTCGACGCCGGCGAGCAGCCCGGTCGCATACGACAGGTCGACGGTGCCGGAGTCCAGTTCGTGCAGGTCCACCACGGTGTCGGCAGGCAGTCCGGGTACGACGGGGTCACCGGTGAACGACTCCGCGCTGCCGAGGGCGCGTCGCAGTCCGGCGAGGCACCAGCGCAGTGCACCCAGGGGGTCATCGGCCGACGGGAAGAGCTCGGCACTCAGCTCCCGGCGGGTCAGGGGGCGATCGGCCATCAGGATGCGGGCGAGCAGCGCCCAGGACTGATGACCGCGCACCGGCCTCTCCGCACCGGAGGCGTCCAGGATCACGGGACGCCCGATGAGTCGAATCTCCACGGCAGCCACCATCTGTCGAGTACCTGTCTCCGGCCCCTACTCTTCGCCTTCTCCGTGTGACGTCCCGTGTGACCGAACCCCGGCTGCGGGATCCCGCCGGCACACGCCGCGTCACCGGGCGCTCGAAGAAGCTGGGGGCGCCGTCGAATCCCGACGGCACATCAGCGGAGGAGAATGCAATGCCGAAGTACCTGATCGAGCGGGACCTGCCGGGCCTGGGGCTGATGTCCCCGGACGAGCTGGCTGCGACTGCCGCCCATTCCAACAGCGTGCTCGCCTCGATGGCTCCCGCCGTCCAGTGGCAGCACAGCTACGTCACCGGCGAGAAGATGTACTGCGTCTACCTCGCCCCTGACGCCGAGGCCGTCCGGGAGCATGCCCGGCGGGGCGGGTTCCCGGCGGACGCGGTCAACGAGGTGAGCGGGATCATCGACCCGGCAACCGGCGAGGCCGCCTGACGGATGTGCACCCCGTCCTCCTCGGGCCGATCCCACCGGGACCGGCCCGAGGAGGACGGGACGGGGTGGCCGGGCGGCGGATGTCCAGACGGATCGTCACGGACGCTGCCCCGGGGTGTCGGCGTACTCTCGATGGATGGAACAGGCGGACATCAGCTTCCGGACGCGCAAATGGGTCCGGCCCGAGGACCTGAACGCGAACGGCACACTGTTCGGTGGGAGCCTGCTCAAATGGATCGACGAGGAAGCGGCGATCTACGCGATCATCCAGCTGGGTAACCGGCGTGTCGTCACCAAATACATCTCGGAGATAAACTTCGTGAGCTCGGCGACCCAGGGGGACCTGGTCGAGATGGGCCTCGCTGCCACGAGGTTCGGCAGGACGTCGCTCTCCATGCGTGCCGAGGTCCGCAACATGATCACCCGGCAGACCATCCTGAAGATCGACGAGATCGTCTTCGTGAACCTCGGTGACGACGGCAAGCCCACGCCGCACGGATACCACGCCATCACCTACGAGCGGGACCGCATCCCGACCGAGCACCTCGACGGATCGCGCTGAAGCCGGTCGGCCCTCCGGGCGCGACGGCGGAAGCCGGACCCGTCCTTGATCCGTCCGAGCGCTGACGGCGGCCGGCACCGATTCCGCCGCGGCTGGGAGCGGGCTCTGGCGCACAGGACCATCGTCAATATAGGTTGACGTTGTACCGGTTCTGGGAGGGAGCGTGCGATGACGACTGGATGGGCGGGAGATCCGCACCTCGTGCACGCCGTCGGCCGGGGTCTCCGCTCGACTCCTGCAGCCGTGGCAGTGGTCACCCCCGAGGGCGGGATGACTGCCGCAGCGGAATCCGACCACCGCTCCACCTTCGAGATCGGGTCGATCTCGAAGGCGCTCACCGGGATGCTGTACCGCGATGCCGTGGAGCGCGGCCTCGTCGCACCGACGACCGTCCTTCGCGACCTGCTGACCCTCGAGGAGCACGCAGGAATCGGCTCCGTGAGCCTGGAGTCCCTGGCCACCCACCGGTCCGGGCTTCCGGGCCTGCCACCGGGGATGCACCCGCTCCGGCGCACCCTCGGGCTCTGGGTCAGCGGTGAGAATCCCTACGGCGACTCGCTCGCCGAACTGCTGGACCAGGCGCGGGACGTGCGCGTCGGCGCCCCTCGACCCAGGTACTCCAACCTGGGGTTCCAGTTGCTCGGGCACGCCGTGGCGGCGGCGGCCGGCAGCAGCTACGCACAGCTCCTGCGGGACGTGCTGGGGCCGGGGTTCTCGACTCCCGCTTCCCGGCAGGACCTCGGGCCCGCGGACCTCACGGGATCCGATCGCCTGGGGCGTCCCATGCACGCGTGGGTCGGTGAAGCCGTCGCTCCCGCGGGGGGCGTCCGCGCGACCATCGGCACGATGCGCGGCTTCCTCCAGGCGCTCCTCGACGGGACACCCCCCGGCATGTCGGCGCTCGATCCCGTCGTGGACTTCGCGCCCCGGGTCGGCATCGGCGCGGGATGGATCACCCTCGAGCACCACGGCCGGACCATCACCTGGCACAACGGCAGTACCGGCGGCTTCAGCAGCTGGATCGGGCTCGACAGGGCCGCGGGCACAGGAGTCGTGGTGCTTGCGGCGGTCCACCGGTCCGTCGACCGGCAGGGATTCCGGCTCCTCGAGGAATTCGTGGCATCCGGGGTCGCGCAGTCCCCTCCCGTCGACGACCGGCCGGGGGGCTGACCCGGTGCACCGGCAGGGCCGGTTCAGCGATCCCGCGGGATCCGCCGTACCGACGCCGTGGTGCTGACGACGAAGATCACCACGGACGCCAGGAGGACGAGCAGCGCCGGCGTCCAGGATCCGGAGGCCTCGTGGACGAGACCCAGCAGCGGAGGCGCCGTCGCGGCCAGGCGATAGCCCGACCCCTGGACGACGGCGGACATGCGGCCCGCCGAGATCTGGTCCCGGGCCAGGCGGATGGTGGTGAGGAAGATCACCGTGGCGCCGCCGCCCTGGGCGATGCCGCCGCTGATGGACCAGAGCCACCAGAGCCCGGGGGCCAGGAGCAGACCGAGCGGGACGGTGATCCATAACGCCCCCAGGGTGACGGCCACTGCCGTCGTGCTCATGAACCTGGTGGCCACGGGCACTCCGAGGGCCCCCACGATGGCGAGGACCTGGAAGATGGAGGACGCGGCACCGGCTCCGGTCACGGACATCCCCAGCTCGTCGTGCAGATAGCTGGGCAGCCATGCCGTGACGCCGTAGTAGGAGAACGCCTGCATGGCGAAGGCCACGGCCAGGCCCGCGGTGATCCAGCCGGATCCGCGGACGGGCGGAAGCGCGGTGTCGCCCGAGCGCTCGGGGGAGACACGGAACGCCTTCCCCGGGCCGACGGCCAGGGTCCAGGAGGAGACGGCCACCGCGGCGAGGATTGCGGCGGCGGCGAGCGCAACCCGCCACCCGGCCGCCTCTGCCAGAGGCGCGGTCGCCGCCGACGTCAGGAAGGCCCCGATGTTCAGCGCGGCCGTGTAGATCCCCATGGCGAAACCCTGCCGCGCCAGGGGGACATCACGGCGGATGATCAGCGGCACCGCGATGTTGCCCACCGTGATGGCCAGTCCGATCAGCACGGTGCCGACCATCACCAGCAGGGAACCGCCCGCCGAACGCACCACCACCCCCGCCATCACCCCGAGGAGGGTCAGCGTCACGGCGAACTCGACGCCGAATCGTCGGGCCGCCGAGGACGCGAGCGGTGCGGCGAGGGCGAAGCACAGCACGGGGATGCTGGTGAGCAGCCCCAGCACGGCGGGCGGGAACTGCAGGTCCGCCTGGATCAGGTCCGCCACCGGGGCGACGGCCACGAACGGCCCCCTCAGGTTGAGGGCCACCAGCCCGATGCACGCCAGCAGGACACGGCTGCCGGGGTTCCTGGCCGGGGTCCGGCCGCTCACGGGGCGGGACGCGGGGTGGGCGCTTTCATCGCTTCAAGTGCTATCACGACCGACAGGTGCAGGACGCTCCGGTGGAGCCGGGATCACCTCACCGCTTTCTGCTTGCATCCCGGAGCCGCGACGCGATCGCTTCGACCACCCGCCCCCGAGCCACGCCTCCGCCTCGCGCCCGCCGCGAACGGGTCAGCGGGCGGAGCCGGTCACCGAGGGCTCGTCGTCGTCCGCCGTGATGAGGATGTTGCCCTCCGAGATGGACTCGGACAGCACATCGTGTTCCACGGCGGTGGCGAGCGGCTTCTCCTTGACGAAGCACATCAGCACGGTGGCGATCAGTGCCAGCGGGACCATCCAGATGAAGATCGGGGTCAGGGCGTCGTTGTAGGACGAGATGACGGCGTCCTTGATCGGCGCCGGGAATCCGGCGACCAAAGCGGGCGTCAGCGAGTTCGCCCCGGCCGACCCTCCTCCGGTCGCCGCGGCGGGCAGCCGATCGGTGAGCAGTTCGGTGAGCCGGCTGGCGAAGAGGCTCCCGACCACCGCTGATCCGAGCGTGGCGCCGATCTGGCGGAAGAAGTTGTTCGACGCGGTGGCGGTCCCGACCTCGCGCAGAGGGAAGGAGTTCTGGACGATGAGCACCATGATCTGCATGCTCAGCCCCAGACCGAGGCCCATCACCGCCAGATACACGCAGATATCCCACAGCGGCGATCCGGGGTCCAGGGTGGACAGCAGCCCGAGGGCCACCGCGACCAGCACGCCGCCGGCGATGGGCATCCACTTGTAGCGACCGGTGCGGCTGACCAGCTGGCCCGAGACGACCGAGGCGATCAGGAGTGCGCCCATCATGGGGATCATGAGGAGGCCCGACGTGGTGGCGTCGACACTGAAGGCCATCTGGAGGTACGTCGGCAGGTAGCCGATCGCCCCGAACATGGCCACGCCGATGAACAGGCCGGCGACGGTTGCGAGGTTGAAGTTGAGGTCCTTGAATAGGTGCAGCGGGATGATCGGCTCGGCCGTCCGGCGTTCGACGAGGACGAACGCGGCAGCACTCACCAGGGTGACCGCGATGAGGCCCAGGATGACCGGATCGCCCCACTCGTACTTGCTCCCGCCCCAGGTGGCGAAGAGGACCAGGGCCGTCGTTGCAACGGCCAGCAGCACCATGCCGCCCAGGTCCAGGCGCGGCCGTCCGGCGTGCCGGGGCAGTTTGAGGAAGAACACGGCTCCGGCCAGCGCCAGCAGCCCGAGCGGGATGTTGATCCAGAACACCCAGCGCCAGCCGGGACCCTCGGTGAACCAGCCACCGAGCAGGGGGCCGGCGACCGAGGCAATGGCGAAGACCCCACCCATCATCCCCATGTACTTGCCGCGTTCGCGTGCGGGGACGACGTCGGCGATGACCGCCTGGGAGAGGATCATCAGACCGCCGCCGCCCAGTCCCTGGATGACACGCGCTGCGATGAGCACGCCCATGCCGTTGGCCAGTGCACCGACGACCGACCCGATCATGAACAGCACGATGGCGGCCATGAGCAGCGCCTTGCGCCCCATCAGGTCCCCGAGCTTGCCGTAGATCGGCATGGTGATGGTCGAGGTGAGGATGAAGGCGGTGATGACCCACAGCATGTTGTCGACGCCGTTGAGCTCACCCACGATCGTGGGCAGTGCCGTGCTGAGCACGGTCTGGTTGAGCGAGGCGAGGAGCATCGAGAGCATCAGGCCGATGAAGAGCAGCACCATGTGCTGTTTCCCTTCGGCCGGCGCCGCGGCGGGAACGGCTTCGGTTTTCACAGGAGTTTCCTTTGTACGGAGTGGAAGAGGGAGAGAGCGGGTGCGAGATCCTCGGGCGCAAGACCGGCAGCGGGACTGTAGCGGCCTGACGCGATGGTGAAGCGCAGGGGGATGCTGGCCGTCATGACGACGAGACGCACGATGTCGTCCACATCGCCCGGCATGCCTTCCTCCCTGATCTCCGCCGCCCAGTGCGGGTTCTCGGCCAGGAGTCCGGCCAGGGCCCCGCGCACCAGGTCCTCGGCCTCGTTCATGCGCTCGATGAGACGGTGGATCATGTGGGGGTACATGCGCGTCAGCTCGCGGCGCCGCACCTGGTCCACACCCTCGTGGGCGCTGCTGGCAACCACCAGCAGGAGCCGTGAGACCTGGCCGAGGACGTCCTGCCGGAAGGAGAAATCCTCGAGCAGGGCCGGGTCCATCACCGGCGTCCGCAGGCCCAGCACCGCGTCCTCCTTGGAGGGGAAGTAATTGAAGAAGGTGCGCTGCGACACCCCTGCGCGGTCGGTGATCAGCTCGACCGTGGCGGAGTCCAGCCCCCGTTCCAGGACGAGGGCGACCGCGGCCTGATGCAGGGCCAGGCGTGTCTCCGCCTTCTGGCGATCGCGGAGGGAGGGGAGGTCCGAGCTCATCCAGATATTCTTGCACAACTGCAAGAACTGCATGACTGCATGACTGCACCGCAGAGCGTGCTGTCTGCCGTGCCGGTCTAACGAACGCGCCCGATGAAGTCCCCGACCCATCGCGTGGTCTCGGCCCGGTCCAGGTGGAAGCCGTGGCGACCGCCGGGCACCTTCACCAGCGTGGCGCGCGGGATCGCGTGGAACAGGTCCTTCGCATGGCCGGACGGCGTCAGTGCATCCTCCGTCCCATGCAGGACGAGAGTCCTTGCCGCGATGGCCGCGAGGCCCTCGCGCGCGTCGTGGTCCCTGCTGGCCCTGAAATGTCCGCGCTTCGCAGCCGTCGAGGCACGGGAGGTGAAGAACGCCCGGACATCGTCCGGGTGGTGCCGCGCCCACGCGGGGTCGAAGAAGTAGGGCTCCATCCGGGCGGGGTCGCCGCTGTACAGGGCGTCCGTCGCCTCCCGCGAGCGCTGATGACCTGCCGGTCCGCCGGCCGCCGTGGCGGCCAGGACGAGGGCGCCCACCCGGTGCGGATGGTCGATCGCCACCCATTGGGCGACCCGGCCGCCCATCGAATGCCCGTACACATGCGCCCGGTCGGCTCCGGCCGCGTCCAGGACGGCTGCAGCGTCCGCGGCGAACAGCCGGGTGGAGTAGGCGCCAGGGTCCCCTTCGGCGCTGCGACCGACACCGCGGTGGTCGAACCGGATCACCCGGAACGTCCGCGCCAGCTCCTGGACGACGGGATTCCAGCCATCGGCACCCGTCGCCTGGCCCGCGATCAGCAGGAGGGGCTCACCCCGGCCTTCCGCCGTCCACGCCAACTGCACGCCATCGGCGCCCGCTGCGACGGCCATGCGCTCCTCCTCCTACTCCGTTCCCTGGTCGACCGCACGGTGCGTGGACGCCGAACCGCGCCCCTCCTCCCCGCGTACCGTCCCGCCGCAGCGAAGGCGCACCCCCGCGGCACGCCCCGCCCGCCGACGAGCAGCCACATCCAGTGTGGGTCATGCGCCCGGCGGCCTGGTCGACCGTGGGCCGCCCGCCGCGCCCGGGTTTCGGGGCCGTCGGGCCGAATTGATCCCGGCTCCCCCTGCGCATAGCGTCAGGTGCATGGTGTCGAACGACGCAGGACGGTCCAACCCGAACAACCCCCTCCTGGTGCTGGGCAAGATCACGGCGATCCTGGACGCGTTCAGCCTCTCCCGGCCGACCCTGACCCTCGGGGAGATCCGGGAGGCGACGTCGATGCCCACCTCGACGGTCCAACGGCTGGTCACCAACCTCGTCGCGCAGGGCCTGCTCGACCGGGAGGAGGACGCCTTCCGCATCGGGATGAAGCTGGCGTACTGGGCTGCCCCGGCCACCCGCGGCGTCCCCATGGTCGACCTTTTCATGCCCTTGCTCAAGGAGCTGCGGGACCGCACGGGCGAGACGGCCTGCTTCTTCCAGGCCGAGCAGACGTACCGGGTGTGCGTGGCGATGGCCGAGACACACCACGCGCTACGCCGCGAGATGCACGTCGGGAAGATCCTCCCGCTCCATGCCGGCTCTCCGGGGCAGGTCCTCCTGGCCTGGAACGCCGACCTCCTGGAGCGGACGCTCGCTGCTCCTCTGGCGACCCTGACCGAGAACACCCTCACCGATCCCGCCGACCTGCTCGCCGCCGTGGAACAGACCCGGCGGAACGGATTCTCCATCACCGTGGGACAGCGCGACGACGCAGCATCCGGGTTGTCCGCGCCGGTGTTCGACTCGGTGGGCGGCCTGGTGGGTGCGGTGCTGATCAGTGGCCCGACCCTGAGGATGCCCTACGCGGTCTGCGAAGGGTGGGTCGAGGAGCTCCTCTCGGTGGCGGAACGGATGACGAGGCTCTACGGCGGCCGGTTCCCCGACGAGATCCCGGCCTGAGGCCCTGCCGGGCCGATCCGCGTCCTCGGATCGGTCCACGACCGGGCCGTGGTGACGAGGAAGCGGTTGCGCGGGGTCAAGCGGTGCGGCTCGCGGTGTCGAACGCCGGCGAAGGGAGCACCCAGTCGAAGGCGCGGGCCGTGGAGTGCGCGCCCTGGCCGGCCCGGGAGCGGTTCGGTTCGCCGAGGTCCGCCAGCAGTCCCTCGCCGAGCCTGACGAGATCCCCGAAGAGGGCCGGCGTCAGCCAGGACGGCCGGGTCGCGAAGAGGAGGTCCTCGCTCGAGGTGTTCCCGCTGGCCCCGGGGGCGAAGGGGCATCCGCCGAGGCCGCCGAGGGCGCCGTCGACCATGGTGGCGCCCGCGCGGATGGCGGCGAGGGTGTTCGCGACGCCGAGGCCCCAGGTGTCGTGCCCGTGGAACGCGATGCGCCGTGCGGGGGATTCGGTCCGGACCAGTGAGACGAGGTCCTCGACCTGCTGGGGTACCGCCTGACCGAGCGTGTCGCAGATGACGATGTCCTCTGTCCCGTCGGCGCGCGCGTCGTTGGCGATCTCCAGGACCCGTTGGGGATCGACCGGGCCGTCGAAGGGGCAGGTGAAGGACGTGGCCAGGCAGAGCTGGATCCGGCCGTCGACGGAGAGCGTCCGGTGGACGGCTTCCGGAAGGGCCTCGAGGCTCGCGTCGGTGCTGCGCCCGATGTTCGCCTGGTTGTGCGCGTCGCTGACGGACAGGCAGTACTGGATGTTGCGTGCGCCTGCTTCGGTGGCCCGGGCGACATGGCCCGGTGTGGCCACCCAGATCCAGCACTTCTCCAACTCCTCGGGTGTCAGTGCGCGGACGACGTCGAGGGTGTTCGCCATGGGCGGCACCTTGTCGGGCCGGGCCATGGAGCCGAGCTCGATGGAGGGCACTCCTGCCTCCAGCAGGGCACGGACCACCTCGACCTTGCGCTCCGTGGGCAGGATCTTGCCGGTGAGCTGGAGTCCGTCCCGCAGGGTGACGTCGCGCAGTTCTGCGTGGGGCGTGAAGGTGTGTGTCATGCGGGCAGGTGCTCCTTGGATGCGGTGGCTTCGGCGATCTGCGTCTCGTCCATCCCCAGCAGCCCGGTGAGGACCTCGCTGGTGTTCTGGCCGAGCTCGGGACCGAGATGACGGATGGGCAGGGAGTGCTCGCCGATGACCGGGACGATGCCCGGGAAACCGACCCGCGTCGGTTCCTCCTCCCCCGTGGACACCTCGAAGGTCTGGATCATGTCCCGGGCGAGGTATTGCTCGTCGGTACTGATGTCGGCTGCCGTGTAGATGGGCCCGGCGGGCACCCCGGCCTTCCCCAGTGCTGCGAGCGCCTCCGCGGAGGATCGCTGCATGCACCACCGGCCGATGGCTTCGTCCAGTTCCTCACGGCGCGCCCAGCGGTCGGCGTTCGTCTGGAGGGCCGGATCCGAGGCCAGGTCGGGTCTGCCGATGGTCTCCATGTAGCGCTGGTAGATCGAGTCCCCGTTGCCGGCGACGACGATGCTCGCCCCGTCGGAGCACAGGTACGCGTTGGAGGGCGCGATCCCTTCCATGCGGCCGCCGACGCGTTCGCGCTCGACGCCGTAGGCCTGGTAGTCGGGGATGAGGGATTCCATCATGGAGAACATCGCCTCGTGCAGGGCGACGTCGATGACGCGTTCCCGCAGGGCGACCGGCTCCGTGCCGGCGCCCGTCCGGACTTCACGCTGGTACAGGCTCATGACGACGCCGAAGGCGGCATACAGCCCGGCGATGGAATCCCCGATGGACACGCCGACGCGGACCGGGGCGCGGTCGGGGTCGCCGACGAGGTTGCGGAAGCCGCTGAACGCCTCGGCGACGGCCGCGAATCCGGGCCGGCGGGACAGTGGGCCCGTCTGCCCGAACGCGGAGATCCGGCTGATGATCAGGCGGGGATTGATCTCGTTGAGCACCTCCGGCCCGATTCCCCACTTCTCCAGCGTGCCGGGGCGGAAGTTCTCCAGCACCACGTCGCACTCACGGACGAGGGCTTTGACGGCCTCGCGTCCGGCCTCGGACCGGAGGTCCAGGACGACGGACTTCTTGTTCCGGTTGATCGTGCGGTACAGCATCGACGTCGAGCCCTTGATCAGGCGCCAGTTCCGGAGCTCGTCGCCCGTGCCGGGGCGCTCCACCTTGATGACCTCGGCTCCGAAATCGGCGAGCAGGCGCCCTGCTGTGGGTGCGGCGATGTAGTTGCCCAACTCCAGGACTCGGATGCCGTCCAGCGGCTTGATCGACGGTGTGGTCATGAGCTTTCCTCTTCCTGGTCCAACGACGGATGGTTCTGCTGTTTCGGCCTGCGGTGTCAGATGAAGATGCCGAGCACCAGGGTGCAGCCCAGGGCCACCACCGAGGCCAGGGAGACGCCGAGGGTGCAGGATTTCAGCGTTCCCTTGGTGGTCTGGCCCAGCATCGACTGCAGCAGCCAGAAGGTGTTCGACGTGACGTGGACGACGAACAGTGAGCCGGCGCCGGCTGCCAGTGCAATCAGTACCGGGTTCAGGCCGATCTGACCTGCAACCGGTGCGAGGATGCCCGCCGCGGTGATGGCGGAGATGGACACCGAGCCGACAGCGATGTGGAGTGCCGCGGCGATGATCCACACCGTGATCAGGGGGGCGAAGGAGTTGGCCGTGAAGTACTTGCCCAGGATGTCCCCCATGCCGCTGGTGGCGACGATGGCCGCGAGCGATCCACCGGCACCCGTCAGGATGAGGATCTGGCCCGACTCCCGGAACCCGTTGACGACCGCCGCCTCGACACGCTTCCGGCCGATCGTGAAACGACCCACGTAGCTCGTACCCAGCAGCCCGATGAGCAGGGCGATGACCGGGGCGGAGACGAAGTCGACCACGGGGCTGGAGAAGTCCACCATTTTCAGGATGGATCCGATGGCGATCAGCGCCAGTGCGAGCAGCATCGGTGCGAAGAGCAGGACGAGGCTGGGCTCGTTGGGCGCACGACCGCCCGAGGTGCGGGCGTCGTGGGGCAGCAGGCCGACCCGCGTGCCGCGTCCGTCCACCAGCGTGCCCGCCTTCTCGTTGCCGGACAGCTGCGACGAGCGCGGGGCGGCAGCGCCTTCGAGCTCGGCGGATTCCGCCCCGGCCGCAGCGAATTCTTCATCGGTCTGCTCGTCCGAGTCGACCTTCCACAGGCCACGGGTGATGAGCAGGTTCATGATGAAGAGGGAGATGAGGATCGTCGGGACGATCACGATCAGGCCGAAGATCAGCATCTCCCCCAGGGGCACGCTCAGCAGGCCGGCGAGGGCGACCGCCGCGACGCCGGGCACCATCAGGACGATGCCGCATTCCAGGCTGATCGCCATGGCGGTCGCCATCTTCGCCGTGCCGTACTTGCCGAGGGCGGGTGCTATCCGTCGTGCCAGCGGAGCGCTCATCACCAGGAGGACGTCCAGGAAGATCGACTGAAGGACAGTGCCGATCGTCAGTCCGAAGGCGTACGGGACACCGCGCGGCCCGAACACCCGCAGGAGGCTGTCGACGAGCCGCCGGATGGCGCCCATCTCGTTGAGGATGGAACCCATCAGGACGCCCCAGGCGATGAGCAGTCCGACTTCAAGCATGATGTCGCCGAAGCCCTGCATGATCGTGTCGGTCGTCCCGCCGGGCCCCATGCCCGTCGCCAGGCCCAGACCGGCCGCGCCCACGACCAGGGAGACCGCAGGGTTGAGGCGGAGTCTGACGATCATGAAAACGATTGCCAGGATCGCCACCGCCGTGATGGTCAAAATCATCCAGTCTGCCATCGGCCCTCCTTGTCCCGAACGCCGACCCACCTGGTGATGTGCCGTGCGTCACTCCAACTTACTCACTATGTAAGCACGCGCTCATCTTGTGGGTCAAAGAAGAGAGGAGGGCGGGTTCTGCGGGGTTGATGCCTGGAGAGTGCGGGGCGGTGTACGGCGCGGGTCAGCGCCGTGCGTCGCGCGCTGCCATCTCCTTCAGCAGGTCGCGCAGCTCGGTGAGGAGGGCTGTGTCGACGGGCATGGGCTCCTCCACGGCATCCTGCGCCGCAGCGTGGGCCCGCAGGCGCGCGTTGGCGCGGTTCATCGGCACGACGAAGAGGAAGTAGACGACGGCGGCCGTGATGAGGAAGGTGACCAGTGCGGTGATGACCGCGCCGATGTCGACGAACGTCGCGTCGTTGCCGGGCCGGATGCGGAAGCCGAGGCCCGTCGCGTCGATCCCGCCCGCGGAGGCCACGATCGGGTTGACGATGTTCGCCGTGAAGGCGCCGACGAGTGCCGTGAAGGCACTGCCGATGACGACGGCGATCGACAGTTCGATGACGTTGCCGCGCAGGATGAAGTCGCGGAAGCCCTTGATCATGGGGTCCTCTCGGGGTCGTGGACGGGGTGGGCGATCAGCGCGCGCACCCGGGCGGTCGCGATAGGTGCGCTCAGGAGCCCGCGTGCGGGTCGCCCCGGCGGGAGACGATCAGGTCGACGACGTCGAGCAGTTCCTCGATCTTGCCGCGGCTGGTGCGCCCGGCGCCGTCCGTGGCGAAGAACGCCGCGTCGTAGTAGAGCCCGTCGCCGAGCAGCTTGACGGCGCGCGCGGCCGTGCGGTCGCCGAGCTGCGCCTGGAGCGCGTCGAGCCACCCCTCCTGGATCTCGGCCAGGGAGGATTTCGCCGTCGGGTGGCCCTGCTGGGCGAGCCGTGCCATGGACACGAGGGCCCGGTCGAGCGCACTGTCCTCGAAGACCGAGGTACGGACGTAGTAGCGCGCCGCGCCATCCACGGCCGAGGCCATGGCCTCTCGGTCCTTCTCGGCGAGTCCGCGGAGGCGGTCTGCAAGACCGTCCACCAGGGCCTCCTTCGAGGGGAAGTGGTAGAGCAGCCCGCCCTTGGAGACGTCCGCCGCAGCGGCCACCGCCTCCATGGTCGCGGCCCGCTCCCCGTCGCGGATCAACGCGTTTTCGAAGCTGTCGAGGATGCGCTCGCGGGAACTGGACACCCGCTCATGATACCGGTCACTTTTCTTGTACTGTACCGGCTGGACGGTATAGCCTTGAGGGATGACAACAACACCCTCCGCTTCCGCACGTGTGTCCGAGGTGAACCCGCGTGCCGTTCAGATCCCCACCCCCGTCCTTGCCGGCCGCCGCGAGTGGTTCGCCCTCGCCGTGCTGATGCTGCCGGTGTTGCTCGTCTCGGTGGACAACACCGTGCTGAGCTTCGCCCTGCCGGAGATCTCCCGCCATTTCGCCACGAGCGGCACCACCCTGCTCTGGATCGTGGACAGCTACCCGCTCGTCCTGGCGGGACTTTTGGTCGCGATGGGCAGCTTCGGTGACCGTTTCGGCCGACGTCGCCTGCTCATCATCGGTGCGGCGGGCTTCGCCCTGTTCTCCGTCGCCGCCGCTTTCGCCCCCACCGCAGGCTTCCTCGTCGCCTCCCGCGTGGGACTCGGCGTCTTCGGTGCCATGCTCATGCCCTCGACGCTCTCGCTGATCCGCAACATCTTCACCGACCGCAACCAGCGCCGCATCGCCATCGCCGTCTGGGCCGCAGGCTTCTCGGCCGGCGCGGCCCTCGGCCCCCTGCTCGGCGGCGTACTGCTCGAACACTTCTGGTGGGGTTCCGTCTTCCTCCTCGCGGTCCCCGTGCTCGTGCTCATGCTCGTCCTGACCCCCGTCGTCGTTCCCGAATCGAAGGACTCCAACCCGGGGCGTGTCGACTACGCGAGCATCGTCCTGTCCATCGGGACCATGCTGCCGGTGGTCTACGCCATCAAGAACCTCGCGAAGGGCGGCCCGCTGCTCGTCTCCGTGACGGCCGCGTTCATCGGCCTCGCCGCCGGCACCGTCTTCGTGACGCGCCAGTTGCAGCGGCGCGACCCCATGCTCGACGTGCGCCTCTTCACGGTGCGCGCCTTCACGGGCGCCGTCCTGGTGAACCTGCTCGCGATCTTCTCGCTCGTGGGGTTCCTGTTCTTCGTGTCGCAGCACCTGCAGCTGGTGCTCGGCTTCACCCCGCTCGATGCCGGGCTCGTGCTGCTGCCGGGGCTGGTGATGACGATCGTCGCGGGCCTCGCCGTCGTGCCGCTCGCCCGGCGCCTGCCGCCGCACGCCGTCGTCTCGGTGTCACTGCTCTTCTCCGCCGTGGCGTACTCCATGATCGCGCTGCTCGGGGAGGGTGGGTCCGCCGGCTTCCTCATGGTCGCGTTCGTGGTGCTCGGCGTGGGCGTGGGCGCATCGGAGACCGTGTCCAACGACCTCATCCTGTCCACCGTCCCGGCCGACAAGGCCGGCGCCGCGTCCGCCGTCTCGGAGACCGCCTACGAGGTGGGTTCCGTCCTCGGTACCGCCGTGCTCGGGAGCATCCTGCTGGCGTCCTACCAGCGGAACCTGCTGCTGCCCTCCGGCCTCAGCAGCGCCCAGGCGGAGTCCTCCACCGAGACGCTCGGCGGCGCCGTCGAGGTGGCCACCCAGCTCGGCCCCACCAGCGCGTCACTCCTCCGGGACTCGGCGTTCCACGCCTTCGACAGCGGCGTCACTGTCACGTCCGGCATCGCGGCCCTGCTCATGGTCGGCGCCTCGGTCCTCGCGGCGTGGAGCCTGCGCAGCACGACGGCGGAGCGCGTCGACCACTAGGCCTCGACGCCCGCGACCACGCGCGGAAGGGTCCGTTCCGGAAGGAACGGGCCCTTTCCCGCTGCTGCGCACCCGGGGCCGTTGTCCGCCGGGGCGGTGGGGTGGAACAGTGGGTCCATGGTGATCGAGGTGCGAGCCGCGACGGTCTTCGCCGACGTCGCAGCAATGGTGGGACCGAGACGCCCGGATGCGAACGTCTGCTGGTGCCTCAGCTACCGCATCCCGGCCAAACAGAACGCCGCGCTGGCCGGGCGGGACCGCGGCGCCCTCGTGCAGGACCTGTGCGCGCAGGATCCGCCGCCGGGCGTCCTCGCGTACGAGGACGGGGACGTGGTCGGCTGGGCCGCCATCCACCCGCGCGCCGACACGGGCTTCGCCCGCAACCGCAGGATCCCGCACGTCGACGATCTCGACGTCTGGTCGGTGTGGTGCATCCGGGTACGGCCCGGCCATCGCGGCAAGGGCCTCTCGCATCGGCTGCTGGACGGCGCCGTCGACTTCGCGCGTTCCTACGGCGCGCCCGCCATCGAGGGGTACCCCGTCGACAACGGGGACCGGAAGGTGGACCTGACCATGGCGTACGTCGGCACGCGGAGTCTCTTCGACCGGGCCGGCTTCACGAAGGCGGCCGACACCACGTCGGTGGTGAACGGCTTCCCCCGTGTCCTCATGCGGCTCGAGCTGCCCTGACGTGGTGGCTGCGGGGTCGATGGATGCCGGCGGTCGGCCGGCGGCATCGTCGGCGACGGACCGCGATCACGGCCGTGACCACGCCCGTGACCATTCGGACAGGGCAGTGGTGACGCTCCCGACGAGGCGGGTGAAGCTGCGCTCCGTATCGACGGGGAGGGCGAAGGCGCCGCCCGTCTCGAGGGCGACGAAGCCGTGCAGGGCGGACCGCAGGAAGCGCGTGGCGTCGACGGCGTCACTCTCGTGCAGGTCGTAGCCGGCGAGCACGCTGAACACGATGTCGACGACGGCGGAGGACGCCGCCTCGTCCGCGGCGTCTCCCGGGGCGGGGGCGCGGATGGTCAGCGGGTACTGCCCGGGGTGCTCGAGCGCCCAGGTGCGATAGGCCGCTGAGACTCCCGCGATCGCGTCGTCGCGGGAGCGTCCGACGGCGGCCTGACCGAGGGCCAGGGCCAGATCCTCCTTCGCACGGATCATGAGGGCGCGTTCGAGCCCGGGCATGCCGTCGACGTGCTTGTAGAGGGACGGCGCCCGGACGCCCAGGCTCTCCGCGAGCGCCGCCAGGCTCAGGGCGCCGGGCCCCTGATCGTCGATCAGGCGCGCTGCGCGTTCGACGACGGCGGCGGTGCTCAGCCCGGCCCTAGGCATGGTGCCCGAGCGTCCGGAGGAATCCGACGACGGCTGCCGCGGTCGGCTCCGGCTGCTGCGACTGCGGGTAGTGCCCGGCGTCCGGGATCATGACCATCGACCCGCCGAGCGCCCCGGTGATCCACCGGGCCTCGGCCTGCGGATCCTTGAAGTCCGGGTCCTTCTCCCCCATGATCACGAGCGTCGGCGCCTGCACTGCCGGCAGGCTCTCGGCGGCCGGTCCGTGGTCGGTGCGGGTGGTGAGGCTGAACGCCCTCGTGTACCCCGGGCGCCTGAGCGCGGCGAGGACCGCCTTCCGGTACTCCGGGAAGTCCGCGGGCTTCCGGCCCGCGTACAGCATCGGCAGGTAGGCGTTCCACACCGGGGCGGCCCAGGGGCGGGCCATCAGAACCCGGAACAGCAGGCGCTGCAGGGGGCCGCTCGAGGGCGGGTTGCGCACGAAGGGACCGACGAGCACCAGGCCGGTGACGAGGGCGGGCTGCTCGGCTGCGGCGATCACGGCCGCTCCGGCCGCCATGGAGTTCCCGACGATCACGGCGGGGACCGCGAGCTCGCGCAGCAGCAGGGCGATGTCAGAGGCCGTCTCGACGTCGCCGTAGGACGTGAAGGACGCACTGCTGTCGCCGTGTCCGCGCAGATCGACCATCGCGACCCGGTAACCGGCCTCGACCAGTGCCGGAGCGAGGAGGCGGTACGAGGAGCGCAGCTCCCCCATCCCGGGGACCAGGAGGACGAGGGGGCCGGCGCCCTGGAGGTCGTAGGCGATCGTGCCGCCCGGAACCGCCAGGTGGAGGGTGTCCGCTCGGGCGAAGAACTGGTGTCGGGTCATGTGGCTAATATAGTTAGCTTTAAAGCTATTGTCAATAGCTTCGGGGGATTCCCGGCCCGTCTTCCATGCGTACAGCGAACAGGCGCCCTTCCCGCCGGACGCCTCCCGGTCATCGGGGACAATGGAAGGGTGGCCCTGCTTACCGAATCCCCTGTCCTTGACGCAGACGCCGTCCGCCGTGAGGCCGGACGCCGCCGGACGTTCGCCGTCATCTCGCACCCCGATGCTGGGAAGTCGACCCTGACGGAGGCACTCGCACTCCTCGCGCGCGCCATCCAGGACGCCGGTGTCACGCACGGCAAGTCGAGCCGCCATGCCACCGTCTCGGACTGGATGGGCATCGAGCAGGAGCGCGGTATCTCGATCAGTTCGGCCGCCCTGCAGCTGACCTACCGCGACACCATCCTCAACGTCGTGGACACCCCCGGGCACGCGGACTTCTCGGAGGACACCTACCGGGTCCTCGCCGCCGTCGACTCCGCCGTCATGCTCATCGACGCCGCCAAGGGCTTCGAACCGCAGACCGTCAAGCTGCTGGCCGTGTGCAAGGCCCGCAACATCCCCATCATCACCGTCATCAACAAGTGGGACCGTCCGGGCCTCGATGCCCTCGGCCTGATCGACGACGTCGGCGAGCGCACCGGCATGACCCCGGTGCCGCTGACCTGGCCGGCCGGCATCGCCGGTGACTTCCAGGGCCTGATCGACCTGCGCGCGGAGCGGGCCATCGCGCTCGAGGCCGTGGAGGCCGGCGCCCAGGCCGCCGCGGAGACCGAGGTGGACATCGACGCCCTCGATCCCCGGGATGCCGGTGCCTGGCTCGACGCGCGCGAGGAGTCGGGCCTCGTCGAGTCCTCGAACGGCACCTTCGACCGCGAGGAGTTCGAGGCCGCACGCCAGACGCCCGTCCTGTTCGCGGCCGCGGCGAAGAACTTCGGGGTCTCCCAGCTCCTCGACATCCTCGTGGACGTAGCCCCCTCCCCGTCGCCGCGCCCGTCCAAGGAGCAGGAGCCCCGCCCCATCGATGCGCCCATGTCCGGCTTCGTGTTCAAGGTGCAGGCCGGCCAGGACAGCGCCCACCGCGACCACATCGCCTACCTCCGCATCTGTTCGGGGACCTTCGAGCGCGGCATGGTCATCACCAACCAGCGCACGGGCAAGCCCTTCGCCACCAAGTACGCGCACCGCGTCCTCGGGCGCAGCCGCGAGGTGGTGGACACGGCCTGGCCGGGCGACGTCGTGGGCCTCGTGAACGCGACGAGCCTCCGCGTGGGTGACAGCCTCTTCGCCGAACAGCCCGTGCAGTTCCCCGACATCCCGCGCTTCTCCCCCGAGCTCTTCGCCGTCGCGCGGGCCAAGGATCCGGGCCGCTACAAGCAGTTCCGCCGCGGTATCGAGCAGCTCGAGCACGAGGGCGTGGTGCAGGTGCTGCGTTCGGACCTCCGCGGCGACCAGGCGCCCGTGCTCGCCGCCGTCGGAGCCCTGCAGTTCGAGGTCGCGGCCGAGCGTCTCGGCACCGAGTTCAATGCTCCGACATCACTCGACCACCTCTCCTACACGCTCGCCATGCGCGTGGCCCCGGAGAGCCAGGGCGTACCCGAGACGTTCCGTGGCGGCGAGATCCTGTTCCGGGCCGACGGCGAGATCGTCGCCGTGTTCGGTGACAAGTGGAAGGTGGGGCACTTCCGGAAGGACTACCCCGACGTCGTGCTCGAGCCGATCGGCGCCGCCGTCGACCAGTAGCGGCAGCTCGGTGCCGCCCGTCGGTACCGATGCGCTGCGTCCCCACGGGTACGTCGTGTCAGGACCGGACCCCCGGTCCGGGACCCCGGGTCAGTAGCTGCCCGACGCCCCGCCGCCGCTGAACCCTCCGCCCCCGTTGAAGGAGGATCCCGAGGCGGTGGCCCCGGTGCCGCCGGAATAGAGCGCCGGGTTGGCGATGTAGAGGGGAAGCCACACGGCCGGGTTGGAGACGGCGTCGCCACCGCGGTGGCTGTACCGGTATTTCCGGTACGCCTCGCGCTGCTTCTCGGTCAGGCGCAGGTCCGGGTCGGCGTCCTCGGCCGCGCGGATCTCCTCGTCGGCCTCGCGGCGACGGCGTCGGGAGTGCGCCACGGCCCACCAGATGAAGGCTCCGATGACGGCGGCAGCACCACCGGCCACTCCCGCGAGGAGGCCCCAGTCGAAGGGCTCCTTCACCGGATCCTGGCCCTGCGCGTAGCCGTAGATCTGGCCGACGGCCTCCGTCAGGCCCCGGGCGTACTCCTCGTCGGCGAAGGCCGGTTCGAGGACGTCCTCGATGACCTGCTCGGCGTCGTCGTCCGAGAAGGTCTCGCGGGCCCCGTCGGCGGTCTCGATGCGCAGCTCGCGCTCCCCGGTGTCCGCGACCACGAGCACGCCGTTGTCCGCGCCGTCGTCGCCCACGCCCCACTCCGCCGCGACGGACCGGGCGTAGTCCTCGATGGAGCCGCTCGCGTCCTCCACGGTCAGGACGGCCACGCGGGCGGCATCGGTGCGGCTGTTCTGCTCGTCGATGAGCGCGTCGAGCTCCTGCTCCTGAGCAGCGGTCAGGACGTCGGCTGCATCGAGCACATTGCCTTCGGCCGGCGGCTCGGGAACCGCCGCCGTGCCGCCACCACCGCACCCCGTGAGGGCGATCAGCAGGAGGGAGACGCTCGCCGTGGCGACTGCTGCACGATGGTTCGTCATGGCTGCTCCCCTGCATCGACGGCGGCGCGGGACCGGTCGTGGTGTCCCGTTCACGGACAGTCTAGGGGCCCCGATGGACCGGTGGCGCGCCGGGCGGACGGTGCGGGATCGTCTAGCTGTTCCTGCCCCGCGCCGCAACGGGCCACCGGTCCTCGACGACGCCGTCGCGTACCACCTGCACCTCGTCCACGAGGTTGACGGTGAGGCACACGTGGTTCGGGACCACGCGCAGCCGCGTACCCAGCGGGGGCATCCGTGCACCGGACCACTCGACGGTGGCGTGATGTTCCGAGAGGGCGACGACCCGGGCCTCGGGGTGGTCCGGCAGGCGGCCGTATCCCGTGGCCCACGCCGCCCTGTCGCTGCCGAGGACCTTGCTGCCCGCGTCGAGGACGAGGCGATCCGCCTGTCCGGCGGTCCCTGGGCGGCGGCTCACCACGGTGCTGTGGACGGTGAGGGCGATGTCCTCCGGAGCGCAGTGGCCGAGCTCCCACTGCTGGGCGTCGCCGAAGACGTAGACACCCGGACGCAGCTCCGTCAGGGTCGCGCCCGTCGCCAGCGACGCCGACGGCGTCGATCCGCCGCTGAGTTCGAGGTCCGCGTAGCCCGCCTCCCGCAGGGAGTCCGCGGCCCGGCGGAGGGTCTCCTGCTCGTCCGCGACGGCCGAGGACGCGGCGTCCGGCCCGTAGCTGTGCCCCGGGAAGGTGAACAGGCCGGTGACCGCGAGCCCCGCCTCCGTGGCGGCCCGGGCGATGTCGACGGCCTCGGTGGCGCACGCACCGCTGCGATGGTGTCCGCTGTCCAGCTCCACGCGGACGGCGATGCGGGAGGCGGAGGCACCCAAGGCGCGCGCGAGCTGCCGAGCGCCGTCCACCGAGTCCGCACCGACGGTCAGCCGCGCACGCTCGGCCAGGGCGAGCAGGCGCGTGGCGGCCTGCTGGTCCACCCACAACGGATAGGCGATGAAGAGGTCGGTGGCGCCGTGCTCGGCGAAGACCTCGGCCTCGCCGATGGTCGCCACCGTCAGTCCGACCGCACCGGCAGCGATCTGCCGGCGGGCGATCTGCGGCATCTTGTGGGTCTTGGCGTGGGGTCGCAGGGAGAGCCCGCGCTCCCGCGTGGAGCGGGCCATCGTGGCGATGTTCCGTTCGAGGACCGTGAGGTCGACGACGACGTCGGGGGTCACCACGGTCCCCGGACCGGACGCCGGTCCGCCGCGCCGTCGGGCACGAGGAGCTAGGAGGCGCGCCCGGCGGGAGTGATCCCGCCGGAGCAGGCCGCACCGGGCTCGCGGGTCTGCTCGCCCTGGATGTACTTGTCGAGGAAGGTCCCGAGTCGCGCGTCGTCGGCGGAGTCGACCTTCAGCTGCAGGCCCCACGCGCTGGCAGCGATCGGGGTGTCGAGATCCGGGTACGGGCTGAGCAGTACGTAGGAGCGCGTTCCCACCAGTTCGGTGAGCTTGTCGATCTCCGCCTGGCCGATGTCCGGGTTGTACGTGATCCAGACGGCACCGTGCTCCATGGAGTGCACCGAGTTCTCGTTGGGGACGGGCTCGGTGTAGACACCGCAGTTGGTCCAGACCGGGTTGTGGTTCCCCCCGACGGGCGGCGACTGCTCGTACTCGACGGTTCCGTCGACGTGGTCGAACGTGAGGTCCGAGTACTCCTGGACGCCCTCGATCCCTTGCGCCGCCGCCTGCTCACGGTCCCGGTTCATCTGGACCTGGTTCACGATCACGAGGGTCACCGCGATGATGATGGCGAGGATCACGGCGCCGATCCCACCGAAGATCAGGGCGTTGCGCTTGCGCTCACCGGCCCGCTGCTGGGCCTGGATGGCGGCCAGGCGCGCCTGGCGGTCCTGGTTCTCCTGGGATCGCTTCTTGTTCAACGGGTGTCCTTCGTGCTGGGGCGGCTGCGGCGTTCACCGCGGATCGGATAGCGCCGGAGACCAATCTACCGGCGGGGCGCGGCAGTCCTCGGACGCCCGGCGGGCGGGTCCTGGACTGCGGCGGCCTACAGGGCGTCGAGCATGTTCTGCATCAGCGTGATCTCGGCCTGCTGGCCGGACTGGATCTTCGTGGCGAGGGTGCGGACCTGGTCCGTCCCGGCCAGTTCGGCGCCGGCGCGGGCCATGTCCACGCCCGCCCGGTGATGGTTGATCATGAGGTTCAGGTACAGCCGCTCCGCGTCCTCGCCGCGCGCGGCGCGCAGCTCGTCGAGCTGGGCGTCCGTCGCCATGCCGGGCATGAGCCCCTCGGGCGTGAGCATGGAGGCGGAGCCTGTTCCCATCTCCATGCCGTCGTGGCCCCCGGTCCCGGCCGCCATCCACTCCATGCGCGGCTGCGGACTGCTCTGGTCCAGGCCCCACTCCTCGAGCCACGCGTACATCTGCCCCGCCTGCTGCTGCTGGGTGAGGGCGATGTCGTAGGCGATCGCGCGGAGCGTCTCATCGGTGATGTTGTCGCGGACGATCATGGACATCTCGACGGCCTGGTTGTGGTGCACCTGCATGTCGCGGGCGAAGCCCGCATCGGCGCTGGTGGTGCCGGGGAAGGAGGGGCCCGAGGAGACGCGCCCGGCGGTGAAGGCCAACGCGAAGAGAGCGAGCACCGCGATTCCGGCGAGCGCCAGGAGGACGCGCTTCTGCCAGCCTGACAGCGAGAGGGTCATGGACGTCCTTGGATCGGGGATATGCCGTCAACCAACGTACGGCATCGCGCTGGGTGTTCCCTCAACGCACGGATCCTCCGGTGGGAAGAACACAGCGCTGTGGCGCGTTATACCCCCCAAGGGTATAGTGGAGGCAGGAGAGGAGCCCAACAATGAGCAATGCCGGCACCGAGCACGCAGCGCCCTACGGCTACACGGCGGACAAGGACGCCTACCTCAAGCGGCTTCGCCGCATCGAGGGACAGGTCCGCGGGATCGCCCGCATGGTCGAGGAGGACCAGTACTGCATCGACATCCTCACCCAGGTCGCGGCCGTCAACAAGGCCCTCCACGCGGTCTCCATGGGACTGCTCGAGGAGCACATCTCGCACTGCGTCGTGGGTGCGGCCCAGGAATCGCAGGCCTCCGGCAGCGACGACGCCGTGCAGGAGAAGGTCCAGGAAGCGACGGCGGCGATCGGCCGGCTCCTGCGCTAGGAAACCCCATCACCCATCAAGGAGAAGAACCATGACCACCACCACGATCGGCATCACCGGCATGACCTGCGGCCACTGCGTCAGCGCCGTGCAGAGCGAGCTGTCGGAGCTGCCCGGCGTCGAGGCCGTCGACGTCGAGCTCGTCAACGGCGGTACATCGACCGCCACCATCTCGTCCTCCGCACCGCTGGACGCCGCGTCGATCGACGGAGCCGTCGCCGAGGCCGGGTACACCGTGGTGCCGGTCGCATCCTGACATGACCACCCAGCAGATCCCGGGCACGGGACAGGAGCAGCGCGTGGTCGAGCTCGCCATCCAGGGGATGACGTGCGCCTCCTGCGTGAGCCGGGTCGAACGCAAGCTCGGCAAGCTCGACGGCGTGGAGGCGAGCGTGAACCTGCCCCTGGAGAGCGCCGTGGTCCGCGTGCCCGCCTCCGTCAGCGACCAGGACCTGATCGACACGGTCGTCGCCACCGGGTACGGCGCGCACGTGGTGCACCCCGACCACCCCGGGGACACGCACGACCACACGCCCTCGCTCCTCGGAGCGCGCCTGGCCCTCGCCGCCGTCCTGTCCGTCCCGGTCCTGCTGATCTCCATGGTGCCGGGCCTGCAGTTCCCGGACTGGGGCTGGGTGGTGTTCGCCCTGGCCCTGCCCGTCGTGACGTGGTCCGCCTGGCCGTTCCACCGCGCGGCCGCGGTCAATGCGCGGCACCTGTCCTCCACCATGGACACGCTCGTCTCGATCGGCGTCACGGCGGCGTTCCTGTTCTCGGCCTGGCAACTCTTCAGCGATCCTGCCCTGACGAAGCACGGGGGCGTCGAGGGGATGACGATGGATGCCCCCTCCCTCTACTTCGAGGTCGCCGCCGTCGTCGTGACGTTCCTGCTGCTCGGCCGTTTCCTCGAAGCGTCCGCCAAGCGGCGGGCGGGGAACGCGCTGAAATCGCTCCTGAGCCTCGGAGCCAAGGAGGCGCGCGTGCTGCGCACTGTGGACGGCCGGCGCACCGAGGTCACCATCCCCGCCGACACGCTCATCCCGGGCGACGAGTTCGTGGTGCGTCCCGGGGAGAAGATCGCGACCGATGGCATCGTCACCGACGGCCACAGCGCCGTCGACACCGCCCTGCTGACGGGTGAGAGCATCCCCGTCGAGGTCACCCCGGGCGACGCCGTCACGGGAGCCACCATCAACACGTCCGGCAGGCTCGTGGTCCGGGCGACACGTGTCGGCTCCGACACCGTGCTCTCCTCCATGGGCCGCCTGGTCAGCCAGGCGCAGAGCGGCAAGGCGCGGATCGCCCGGCTCGCGGACCGCATCAGCGCGGTCTTCGTCCCCGTGGTCCTGGTGCTCGCGGTCCTCACCTTCGTGCTGTGGCTCGTGCTCACCGGGGATCTCGATGCCGCCTTCACGGCGTCCGTGACAGTCCTGGTCATCGCCTGCCCCTGCGCGCTCGGCCTCGCGACACCGACGGCGCTCCTGACCGGCACGGGCCGCGGCGCCCAGCTCGGCATCCTCATCCGCGGACCCCAGGTCCTCGAGGACACACGCACCGTGGACACCATCGTGCTCGACAAGACAGGCACTGTCACCACCGGCGTCATGGCCGTCGGCGACGTCGTCGCCCTGGCAGGTACGCCGGGCGCCCCCGCCTTCTCCGCGGCCGAGGTGCTCCGCCTCGCAGGTGCGGTCGAGGCAGCGAGCGAACACCCGATCGCCCGGGCGATCGCGCAGCACGCCGAGGGGTTCGGGCCATTGCCAGAGGTGCGCGGATTCTCGAGTGCCCCGGGCGGAGGCGTGCGCGGGGACGTCGACGGCGTGACGGTCACGGCCGGGCAGGCCGGCTGGCTGGAGCACCACGGCATCCGTCCCACGGACGCCGGGGCCGCAGCCTTCGGTGCCGCCCAGGAGGCCGGGACGACCGCGGTGTGGGTGGCGCTCGACGACACCGTCGCGGGCTTCATCACACTGTCCGACACCGTGAAGGACGGTTCGGCGACCGCCGTCGAGCGCCTGCGCCGGCTCGGGCTGCGGCCCGTTCTGCTCACGGGCGACAACCGCGCCGTGGCGCTGCGCGTCGCCGAGTCTGTGGGCATCGACGCGGCGGACGTGCGCGCGGGCGTGACGCCGGCAGGCAAGGTGGAGGCCATCCGGGACCTCCAGGCCGCGGGGGCCACCGTCGCCATGGCGGGCGACGGCGTCAACGACGCCGCGGCCCTGGCCCAGGCGGACCTCGGTATCGCGATGGGCTCGGGGACGGACGTGGCCATCGAGGCGGCCGACCTCACGGTGATGGGCAACAGCCTGGAGCAGGTGGCCCAGGCCATCGAGCTCTCGCGCCGGACGCTCGGCACCATCAAGGGGAACCTCTTCTGGGCGTTCTTCTACAACGCCGTCGGCATCCCGGTCGCGGCCTTCGGGCTGCTCAACCCGATGCTCGCCGGCGCCGCGATGGCGGCGAGCTCGGTGCTCGTCGTCGCCAACTCGCTGCGGCTGCGGGGCTTCGGCCGGTAGTGGCAGCGCCCGGCGCCCTCCCTACGAGGGCGGGGCGACGGCGTAGTGCGCGACGATGACGCCCGTGGTCGTGGTGACCGACCGCCGGAGCGTCAGGTCCCTGCGGTCGGACGCCCCGAACAGCGTGGCTCCTGATCCGAGCACGATGGGATGGATCTGCAGGATGTACTCGTCCACGAGCCCAGCCTCCTGCAGGGCCCGGACCAGCTCGCCGCTCCCGATGATCGTGATGGCGCCGTCCGTGTCCTCCTTCAGGCGGCGGACCGTCTCGCGGGCGTCGCCACCGAGCAGGATCGAATTCGGATGCTGCAACGCGGCAGTGGACGAGCGGGACACGACGTACTTCCGCACCTGCGTCAGGTAGTCCGTGAACGGGTTGGGTCCGGTCATCGCCGTCCAGTAGCCGAGCACGTCCTCGTAGGTCCGTCGGCCGAACAGCATCATCCCCCCGCCGGCCATGCCTTCACCCATGAACTGCAGGGAGACGTGGTCCTGGTAGCCGTCGCCCCACCCACCCCGGGTGAATCCGCCGCGCCTGTCCTCGTCCGGCCGGCCGGGGCCCTGCATGACGCCGTCCAGCGTGATGCTCTCGGTGACACTGATCCGTCCCATGTGCTGCTTCCCGTCTCTCGAGTGATTTTCCGGTTCCACCCATCTGACGGATCCGAGGGCGCACAATCATCGCCGAGGTAGGTATCAGGGCTTGAAGAGCTACGAGGGTTCGCGGATCGTCGACGCCCTATCGCTCCGGTGCGCCATCCCGCGCGGGTGGGCGCACCGACAGGATCTCCACCTCATCAGCACAATGGAACGCGCGTCGTGAGCCGGCAGTCAACGGGAGAACCCATACGACACTCGCGTCTGGGGTCAGCGCATCGACGACTGCTCGATAGGGGGTCCGCCCACACTCACGGACCAGGACCTGGTCATGGGGGTGTAGATCCTCCCAGACGTCCTGTGCGCTCGGGGCTGATGGACGAGCGGCCGGCGGGAGAGGCATGGCTCTCACTCTTCGTCGTCGAGGTTGCGGCATCCTTGTCCTCCCGTCGTCGGTGCCTGATTGCTCCATGGTGTTATGCCGTGTGAGTGGCAAGGAGTGCCCCGGCAGTGATGTCGGTGTCGGTGTCGGTGTCGGTGTGGGTGGTGGGGTAGGTGGGTGGGTGGACGGCGGCCATTTCCTCGAGGACGCGGACGACCTGGCAGCTGTAGCCGAATTCGTTGTCGTACCAGATGTAGAGCACGGCGTGGTGGCCGTCGGCGATGGTCGCGAGGCCGTCGACGATGCCGGCGCGGCGGGAGCCGACGAAGTCGGTGGAGACGACTTCGGGGCTGTCGATGTAGTCGATCTGTTTGCGCATCCCGGAGTGGAGGGAGACTTCCCGGAGGTAGGTGTTGATCTCGTCCTTGGTGGTGGCCTGGTCCAGGGTGAGGTTCAGGATGGCGATGGACACGTCCGGGGTGGGGACGCGGATGCTGCTGCCGGTGAGTTTGCCGGCCAGTTCCGGGAGGGCTTTGGCGACGGCGGTCGCGGCCCCGGTTTCGGTGAGGACCATGTTCAGGGCCGCGGAGCGGCCGCGGCGGTCGCCGCGGTGGAAGTTGTCGATGAGGTTCTGGTCGTTGGTGAAGGAGTGCACGGTCTCGACGTGGCCGTGGGCGACGCCGTAGCGGTCGTGGATGGCTTTCAGGACCGGGGTGATGGCGTTGGTGGTGCAGGACGCGGCGGTGATGATCCGGTCGCTGTCTTCGATGGTGTCGTGGTTGATGCCGTGGACGATGTTCTTCAGGGCGCCCTTGCCGGGTGCGGTGAGCAGGACCTTTCCGACGCCGGTGCTCATGAGGTGTTGGGACAGGCCGGCCTCGTCGCGCCAGCGGCCGGTGTTGTCCACGACGAGGGCGTCCCGGATGCCGTAGGCGGTGTAGTCGATGGTGGCGGGGTTCTCGGAGTAGATGACCTGGATGCGGATGCCGTTGGCGGTGATGGTGTTGGTGGCCTCGTCGACCTGGATGGTGCCGTCGAAGGAGCCGTGCACGGAGTCCCGGCGCAGCAGGCTGGCGCGTTTGACGAGGTCGTTGTCGGCGCCGCGGCGGACCACGACGGCGCGCAGGCGCAGGCCGTGGCCGCCGCCGGCTTTCTCGATGAGCAGGCGGGCCACGAGCCGGCCGATCCGGCCGAAGCCGTAGAGGACGACGTCGGTGCTGGTGCGCTCGTCGTGGCCGCCCTTGCCCACGATGTCGGCGAGCTCCGCGCGGAGGAACTCCTCCAGGGTCCGGGTGTCCCCGGCGGCGGCGGCGTGGTCGTAGGCGTTGCGCAGGCGTCCGATGTCGATCGCCGCGGCGCCGAGGTCGAGGTCCGCGAGGATCGCCAGCAGCGGGGCGGTGTCCTCGAGCCGGAGTTCCTCGGTGGTGATGCGGCGGGCGAACCGGTGGGCCTTGAGGATGTTCATCGTGGATTTGTTGATCAGGCTGCGCCCGTGGATGCTCGTCACCACGTTATTGGTGCGGTAGAGGCGCCCGATCAGCGGGATCATGGCCTCCGCCAACGCCTCCCGCTCGAGCCACATGGCGAGGTGCGTTGCGTTTGCGTGGATAGTCAATGGAGGACCTTACTTGCCGATGGCGTCGGCACTCATGAAGTGGTGGCAGGACGGCCTGGGACAGATGTCGTCCTGCTCTTGCGTCACGCCCGCCGGCCGGCGGGTAACGGGGTCAGGTGAGGGGGATTTTCGGGGGCCAGTTCTTGATGAACTTGGGCCGGGGCGGAGCATAGGTACGGATTTTGGAGGTGGAGAGTCCGAGCGACACAAGGCTTTCCGCTATTTTCACGGCAGCCGCGACGCCATCGACGACGGGCACCCCGGTGCGTTCGGCGACCTTCTCCTTCAGCCCTGCCATGCCGCCGCAGCCGAGGCAGATGACTTCGGCTCGGTCGTGCTCGATGGCAGCAAGCGATTGCTGCAGGATTGCTTCGACTGCTCGCTCTGGTTCGGATTCGAGTTCCAGCACGCTCATGCCGCTTGCCCGCACAGATGCGCAATGGTCAGTGAGTCCTGCGAGTTTGAGGCGGTCTTCGATGAGTGGGACGGTGCGGTCCAGGGTGGTGACCACCGAGTAGCGGTGACCGAGGAACATCGCGGTACTTGCTGCGGCCTCGGTGATGTCAACGACAGGGACCGTCAGGATTTCCTGGAGCCCTTCACGGCCGTGTTCCCCGTACCCGGCCTGGATGACCGCGTCGTAGGGACCGTCATACCGCTTCACCGTTTCCATGACGGCGATCGCTGCGAGGTAGCTCTCGAAGTTGCCCTCGACCGATTCCGCGCCGAACAGCGGGGTCAGTGGGATGATTTCCGTGCCGGGGGATGCGGCGGCCGCCGCTTCTTCTCCGATGGATTTCGTCATGGACTTCGTTGTGTTGACGTTCAACACCAGAATGCGCATGGGCTTGTCCTTCGTCGTATTCGGGTTCAGTGGGCGCAGGGAACGCTGATGGCTTCCCGCGGAGACGTCGCGGTGAAGACGGTTCTTGTCTGCCACGAGGTAGTAGAGGACGGCGCCGAGACCGGCACCGATGAACCAGGAGAAGCCTGCTGCCGCCGAGAACACGGGCAGTACGGCGACGAGGATGGCGACGACGGCGGCGGGAATGAGGGCTGCAATCGCCCGGGGGTTCACGCCGGAGGAGTAGAAGTAGTCTGCCAGCGGGTTCGTCGTGAACAGGTCGGGGACGTTGATCTGGGCTTTCCGGATGATCCAGTAATCGACCATGATCACCCCGAACAGGGGTCCGAGGATCGCGCCGAGTCCGCCGAGGAAGTAGACGATGATGGCCGGCGAGTTGTAAAGATTCCAGGGAAGAATCACGACGCCGATGACTGCGCTGACGAAGCCGGCCCTCTTGAAGTTGAGCGTCCGGGGGAAAAGGTTGGCCAGCATGTAGATCGGTGCGACGAAGTTCGCCATCAGGTTCACGGCGACGGTCAGGATGATCAGCGCCAGGCACGCGAGGACGAGGAACAGCGTGTTGGGGATGGTCTGGACGATGTCGGCAGGGCTGTGGATGATCTGCCCGTTGAGCTTGTACTGGGCGCCTGCGAGGACGGCCACGATGGCTCCGAAGAACAGCATGTTCACCGGGATGCCGATGAAGTTGCCTCGGGTGATGCTGCGCTTGGAGGTGGCGCCGCGGGTGAAGTCGCAGAAGTTCAGGACGAAGGTTCCGTAGATCGCGATCCAGAGGGCACCGCCCGCGAAGATCTGCAGCCACATCTGTGTTCCGGTGAGGCTTTCGCGTGTCGACAGTGCGATGGATCCGCCTGCCTCGCTGAACATCCAGATGGCGATGGCAAGCATGGTGGCGAGGATGACGGGGCCCGCGAAGGCTTCGTACTTGCGGATCATTTCCATGCCGTAGCTGACGACGATGACCTGGAGGACCCAGAGAGCCATGAAGCTGATCCACCCGAGCGTCGACAGTCCGAGGATCGAATTCTCGTCGAGTGGTGCAAGGTTCGGGGCCAGGGCGAGGATCAGGACGCGAAGGACGACGGAGGCGAGGTAGGTCTGAACCCCGAACCAGACGATGGCGACGCCCCCGCGGACGATCGCCGGGATCTGTGCTCCTTTGATACCGAACGCGATACGGCTCATCACTGGAAAGGGCACGCCGGTCTTTTCCCCCATGAACCCCGAGAGGTTCAGGAGTAGGAACAACAGCACGGCACCGATCAGGAAGGACAGCATGATCTGCCAGGCACCCAGTCCCAGTGCGAAGAGCCCGATCGCGAAGGCGTAGTTCCCGAGGCTGTGCACATCGTTCGCCCACAGGGTGAAGATGCTGTACGCGCTCCACCGCCGGCCCTCGCGCTGCGTGGGAGCCAGGTCGGTGTTGTAGAGCTGGGGGCTGACATTGGTGAGAGCTGTCGTGCGCTGCTCGGAGGTTGGTGTGCGGTCAACTTGCGTCATTGCAGTTACCCATTTCACGATGTGGAATAAAACTTCTGAGGAATGGAACAACGGTAGAACTTGAGACACGAAGCGTCAAGGCATGGGGTTCACGTCATGAGCGCCTCGGACCAGCCCTGCCAGCACCTCATGGGATGGCGCACTTCTGGTCAGATGACGCCGAGGGACAGCATGGCGTCGGCAACCTGGACGAAGCCGGCGATATTGGCTCCTGCGACGTAGTTACCCGGGAGGCCGTATTCGTCCGCGGTGGCAGCGCAGCGCTGGTGGATGTCGGTCATGATGGCTTCGAGCCTCCGTTCCGTGTGACTGAACGACCAGGCGTCACGGCTGGCGTTCTGCTGCATCTCCAGGGCGGATGTCGCGACTCCGCCCGCATTCGCGGCCTTCCCCGGCCCGAAGAGGACACCCGAATTCTGGAGGTGGGTGATGGCTGCCGGCGTGGTGGGCATATTCGCTCCCTCCGCGACGGCGACAAGTCCCGACCCCACGAGTCGCTTCACGGCAGCTTCGCCCAGCTCGTTCTGGGTCGCGCAGGGCAGGGCAACAGTCGCGTCCACCTCCCAGACGGAACCATCAGCAACAAAGCGGGCGGCGCGACCGCGCTGGGCGGCATAGTCGCTCACCCGGCCCCGCTGCTGTTCCTTGATCTCCTTGAGCAGCCGGACGTCAATGCCGCCTTCGTCGACGACGTAGCCGGTCGAATCCGAACAGGTGACGACGTGCGCGCCGAGTGCCTGGGCCTTTTCGATGGCGTGCAGGGCAACGTTCCCGGACCCGGACACGGCCACCCGCTGGTCCTCGAGTCGGAGGTTGCGTGTTGCCAGCATCTCGCGGACGAACAGGACGGTGCCATAGCCCGTGGCTTCCGGGCGGACGAGCGAACCACCCCAACCCCTGCCCTTGCCGGTCAGCACCCCCGATTCGTATCGATTGGTGATGCGCTTGTACTGGCCGAAAAGGTAGCCGATCTCGCGTGTTCCCACCCCGATGTCGCCCGCAGGGACGTCCGTGTATTCACCGATGTGCCGGTAGAGCTCGGTCATGAAGGACTGGCAGAAGCGCATGATCTCGGCGTTGCTCCTACCCCGGGGGTCGAAATCCGATCCCCCCTTGCCACCGCCGATCGGCATGCCGGTAAGGGCGTTCTTGAAGATCTGCTCGAAGCCGAGGAACTTCACGATCCCCAGGTAGACGGAAGGATGGAAGCGCAGGCCCCCCTTGTAGGGGCCGAGAGCCGAGTTGAACTCGACGCGGAAACCACGGTTGATGCGTACCTGACCGGCGTCATCGACCCAGGGGACACGGAAGATGATCTGGCGCTCGGGCTCGCAGAGGCGCTCGAGGATGGCAGCCTCGGCGAATTCGGGGTGCTTCTCAAGGACTGGACTCAGGCAGCCGAACACTTCGTCGACAGCCTGATGGAACTCGGCCTCGCCCGGATTGCGGCGGTAGACCTCCTCGCGGATGAGGTGCAGGTCCTTGGGCATGGTGGCTCCTGAACAGGGTTGTGTAATATCACAAGACGGAATAAAAGTTCCGCCAAGCGAGACAACGGAGGTATGTAGTGGAAAAGTTGGTTCACGGCGATCAGGCACCGCCTTTCAAGCTGCACCAGGCATCCGGCCCGGACGTGGCCCTGACTGATCTGCAGGGACAACGGGCAGTGATCTACTTCTACCCGAAGGCAGCTACCCCCGGATGCACGACAGAAGCATGTGACTTCAGGGACAATCTCGCCCGGTTCCAGGCTCTCGGCTTCTCCGTCGTCGGAGTGTCCCCGGACCCCGTCGAAGCGCTTCAGACCTTCGCCGAGACCGAGCAGCTGACGTATCCGCTGCTCTCCGACCCTGACGCGACGGTCGCGCGTGCGTGGGGCGCTTACGGGGAGAAAACCGTCAACGGGCAGGTGACGACGGGCGTCCTCCGGTCGACCGTCCTTGTGGATGCAACGGGATCCGTCATCAGTGCCGAGTACGGCGTCGATGCTCAGGGCCATGTTGCCCGCCTGCTGGAGAGCGTCAACGCTGCGCAGTAGAGCTGACCAGGGAGGGGTGCTGTAGGAGCAGTGCCCCTCCCTGGCTGTTTGCGGGTCCTGACGCGTTCGCGTCAGCGTGCCGGCTACGTCAGCTGGCGCCCCTGCGGATGAGCTGGCCACGCGGGTGCTCTACGCTGACGGGTTCACCGCGGAGATAGGTCCGACGGACGACCCCTGTCAGCGGCTTGCGGTCGTAGGGGCTGATGGGGTTCTTGTGGTGCAGCTTCTCGACATCGACGATGAAGCTGTCGTCGGCGGCGAACACAGCGAAGTCCGCGTCGTAGCCGAGTGCGAGCTGCCCCTTCCTGGTCAGCCGAGCGAGCTCGGCTGGACGCTTGGACATCCATTCGACCACTTTCTCGAGGGGTATGCCTCGCTGCCGTGCCTCGGTCCAGATGAGGGAGAGCCCGAGCTGGAGCGATGACACGCCGCCCCAGGCGACGCCGAAGTCACCGTTCTCGAGGTCCTTCAGATCCAAGGTGCTGGGTGAGTGATCCGAGACGATGCAGTCGATCGTCCCGTCGATCAGGCCCTGCCACAGTAGTTCCCGGTTCGAGGCTTCGCGGATGGGCGGGCAGCACTTGAAGGCGGTGGCTCCGTTGGGGATTTCCTCGGACAGCAGGGTCAGGTAGTGCGGACAGGTTTCCACCGTCAGGCGGACACCGTCCCGCTTGGCTGTTGCGATCATGGGCAAGGCATCCGAGGAGGACAGGTGAAGGATGTGCGCTCGGGATCCTGTCCATCGGGCCCGTTCGATGACCTCGGCGATCGCGACATTCTCAGCACCGCGGGGGCGTGAGGCGAGGAAGCGGGAGTACTGGTCGCCTTCAGCGGTCGGTGCCCGGTCGATCGATCGGGAATCTTCGGCATGGACGATCATGATGGAGTCGAAACTCGACAGCTCCGCCATGTCGGCTTCCATCTCGTCGGCTTCCAGGTGCGGAAATTCATCCACGCCCGAGTGCAGCAGGAAGCACTTGAAGCCAAAGACTCCTTCATCGTGGAGACCGCGGAGATCGGCGATGTTCCCAGGGATCGCACCGCCCCAGAACCCGACATCCACGAAGACCTGATCAGCGGCAACAGCTCGTTTCTGGCGCAGCGCATCGACGGTGACCGTCGGTGGGACGCTGTTCAGCGGCATGTCGATAATGGTCGTCACACCGCCTGCGGCTGCCGCCTTGGTCGCGGAGGCGAACCCTTCCCACTCCGTCCGGCCCGGCTCATTGACGTGTACATGACTGTCCACGAGCCCGGGAAGGAGGGTTTCATCGTCAGCCAGATCCAGTTCGACCCCGCCGCTGAGGTTCGTACCCAGGGGCACGATGGCGGTGATCGACCCGTTCAGCACACCGACCTCGCGCGCCCTGACACCGGCGGTCGTCATGATCCGCCGGCCCCTGATCACCAGGTCGAAAATCTTTTCCTCCGGGGTTGCCGGTACGTTGTCCGTCACTGCGTCCACCTCACGTGTTTTCACTCAATAGTTCAGCCTGTATCTGCTTCGCGACGTCGTCGGCGACGATTTCTCCCAGCCGCTCCACCAGCGGGCCGGCCTCTGTCATGCACCGGTTCGTGTCGGGTTCGAGGTCGGCGAGGGCATAGACCCTGTCGAATCCTGCGGCACGCAATGCTTCTCGCGTCAGGGGGGTGCGCCCGCATACAGCCACGACGGGAAGGCGGAGGGAAGCGGCCAGGCGCGCCACACCCAGGGGTGTCTTCCCCATGAGCGTCTGCTCATCCAGGCTCCCCTCCCCCGTCACCACGAGCGAGGCCCCGGCGAGCTGTTCCGCTAGCTGTGTGAAGCCTAGAACAACGTCGATGCCCGGCTTCCTGACTGCATCCAGGACCGCGAGCGCGGCATAACCGGTTCCGCCGGCAGCACCTGCCCCTGCCGCTTCCGAGAGCGAGATGGCCCGCGGCCCCAGTTCGAGGGCGAGGACGTGGACCAGCCGCGCCAGACCGGATTCGAGTTGGACGACGTCGTGGGCCGTGGCGCCCTTCTGCGGAGCAAATACCGCGGCGGCTCCGAAGGGTCCCAGCAAACCGTTGTCGACATCACTGGCGAGGATGATGTCGGTGTTCCGGAGCCGGGTATCGAGACCGGACAGGTCGACTCGGTACAGGTGCTGCAGCGCTGCACCCCCAGGGGGCAAATCATTGCCGTTCACGTCCAGCAGCCGGGCGCCGAGGCCGACGAGAAGGCCCGCTCCCCCGTCGGTGCAGGCGCTGCCGCCGACGCCGACGACAATTTCCGTGCAACCGGCATCCAGCGCATGGCGGATGAGTTCGCCGGTCCCTTTGCTCGAGGCCGTCAGTGCCATCAGCCGGCCCTCCGGCAGGAGGGCCAACCCCGAGGCGGCAGCCATCTCGATGACGGCTTGCCGCCCCCGGATACCGACAGACGCCGACACGGCGTGGCCTGTCGGGCCGGTCACGGTATGACCGACCTCTTCATACCCTGCTGCGAAGGCCGCTTCGAGGGTCCCCTCGCCGCCGTCCGCCACCGGAACTTCCACGATCTCGAGATCCGGTAGCTGCTTCCGGAGGCCGGCGGCGAGCCTGCCGGCCACAGCAGCGGCAGACAGGGAGCCCTTGAACTTGTCGGGCGCGACGACGATGCGCATCGATCAGACCAGGAGCGAGATGGCTGTAGGAGCGTCGTCGGCGGATTCGGCCAGATCCTCGAATTCGTTGATCTGGTCGATGCCTGCGGCTCCCATCGAAATGTTCGTCACACGCTCGAGGATCACCTCGACGACGACCGGCACCTGGTGCTCGGCCATGAGCCTACGCGCCTCGTCGAAGGCGGCCTGCAGATCGTCCGCTTCGCGTACCCGGATGGCTTTGCAGCCGAGGCCTTCAGCGACCTTGAGGTGGTCGACACCGTAGCCTTCCAGGTCGGGTGCATTGATGTTCTCGAACGCCAGCGACACGTGGTAGTCCATCTCGAATCCCCGCTGGGCCTGCCGAATGAGGCCGAGGTAGGAGTTGTTGACCACCACATGGATGTAGGGGAGCTTGAACTGCGCACCCACAGCCAGTTCCTCGATCATGAACTGGAAATCGTAGTCACCCGAAAGGGCGACAACGGGCTCGCCGGGACTTGCCTGGGCGACACCGAGTGCTGCCGGACCGGTCCAGCCCAGGGGCCCGGCCTGTCCGCAGTTGATCCAGTTCCTCGGGTTGTAGACGTGCAGGAACTGCGCTCCGGCGATCTGTGACAGACCGATCGTCGAAACGTAGCGCGTGTCGCGACCGAAGGCCCTGTTCATCTCCTCGTACACGCGCTGCGGCTTCATGGGCACGTGGTCGAAGTGGGTTTTGCGCTGCAGCAAGGACTTCCGCTGGGCGCAGTCCTTCACCCACGCGTTCCAGTCGGGCAGTCCCTGCTGCTCACGTCGGGCCCGCGCCAGTTCCACGAGGCCGCGCAGGGCTGCTCCTGCGTCGGAGACGATCCCGAAGTCGGGCGCGAAGACACGGCCGATCTGAGTGGGCTCGATGTCGACGTGAATGAACTTCCGCCCCTTGGTGTACACATCGAGGGCACCGGTGTGGCGGTTCGCCCACCGGTTGCCGATACCGATCACCACGTCGGATTCCAGCATGGTCGCATTGCCGTACCGGTGGGAGGTCTGCAGGCCCACCATGCCGGCCATCAGTTCGTGGTCGTCGGGGATGGATCCCCATCCCATGAGCGTCGGGATCACGGGGATGTTCAGGAGCTCGGCCAGTTCGACCAGGTCATCGGAGGCGTTGGCGTTGATGATGCCGCCGCCGGCGACGATGAGTGGGCGCTCGGCTGCAATGAGCATGTCGAGGGCCTTCTCGAGCTGCCGGGTGGTGGCGGCAGGCCTGTGGACCTGCAGCGGCTCGTAGGTGTCGGGGTCGAATTCGATCATGGTCTGCTGGACGTCGATGGGAAGATCGATCAGTACGGGACCCGGGCGCCCGGACCGCATCTCGTAGAACGCCTTCTGGAAGGCACCGGGTACCTGTGCGGCCTCAAGGACCGTCATGGCCATCTTCGTGACCGGCTTGGCGATGGAAGCGATGTCCACGGCCTGGAAGTCCTCCTTATGAAGCTTCGCCACCGGGGCCTGACCGGTGATGCACAGGATGGGGATGGAGTCTGCCCACGCCGAGTACAGGCCGGTGATCATGTCGGTGCCGGCTGGGCCGGACGTTCCGATGCAGATACCGATGTTGCCGGCTTTGGCTCGGGTGAATCCCTCCGCCATGTGGGAGGCGCCCTCGACGTGGCGGGCCAGGACGTGACGGATTCCTCCGTGTGCACGCATCGCCGAGTAGAAGGGGTTGATGGCTGCTCCGGGAAGACCGAAGGCCTGGGTTGCGCCTTCCTTCTCCAGGATGAGAACTGCTGCGTCTGCTGCACGCATCTGTGGCATGGGGTGTTCCTAACGCGAGGAGGGGTCGGTGGGTGCGATGCCGGAGAGCTGCTCTACGAGGAGCAGGAGTGCGGAGTGGTCCAGGGACCCGTGTCCCTGGGCCCGCAGTGAGCCCATGAGCTGGGCGGTGTGGGCTCCAAGAGGAATGGCGACGCCTGCTTCGCGTGCTGCTGCGACGACGATCCCGAGGTCCTTGTGGTGCAGATCGACGCGGAAACCCGGTTCGAAGGTGCGCGCGAGCATCCCTTCGGCCTTCCGGTCCAGAATGCGGTTTCCGGCAAGACCACCGGCAAGGACCTTCACCGCGGCGGCGGTGTCGACCCTGTGGGCCTCCAGGAAGACCAGCGCCTCGGCAACGAGCTGGATCGTTCCGGCCACGATGAGTTGATTGGCGGCCTTGACTGTCTGTCCGGAGCCCGCGGGACCTACGTGGACGATGGTCTTTCCCACGGCTTCGAGGATCGGCAGCGCTGCGGCGAAGTCGCCCTCGGCGCCGCCGACCATGATCGACAGGGTTGCCTCGATGGCGCCCTGCTCGCCGCCGGAAACCGGAGCGTCAAGAGCCTTCAGGCCGGATTCTTCGGCTGCCGCCGCCAGGCGGGTGCTGACATCGGGCCGGATGGTGCTGGCGTCGATCCAGTAGGCCCCCTGCTGTGCGTGGGCGAGGACACCGTCTTCGCCCGTGAGGACTGCCTCGACATCAGGTGAGTCCGGCACCATCGTGATGATGAACTCGGCGTTGCGGACGGCATCGGCGACACTCGAGGCACCCCGGCCGCCGGCTTCGACGAGCTGGTCGGTCTTGTCCTGGCTTCGGTTGTAGCCGATGACGTCGTGGCCGGCTTTCACGAGGTTGACCGCCATGGGCAGCCCCATGATACCGAGGCCGATGATTGCTACTGTGCTCATGTTCCTAGTCCTTTGATTCGAGGCTGTGGTTGCGCTGCGTCTATGCCCGGCGTTCGCGGATCAGCCAGGAGAAGGCCGACCCGGCGGGGGCCTTGTATTCGAGGCCGACGAATCCCGTATAGCCGCCGGCCCGGGCGCTATCGACCCAGGTACCCAGTGGCAGCGCGCCGCTGCCGGGAGCCCCGCGACCGGGGGCATCAGCAATCTGGACGTGGCCGAACGATGCGGCGTGCGTGCGGATCAGCTCGGCGACATCGTCGCCGTTGACCGACAGGTGGTAGAAGTCGGCGAGGAGAGCGATATTGGATGCTCCTTCAGCCTGTACCTTCCCGATGATGTCCAGGGCCTGTCGCGCGGTCCGGACCGGGTAGTGCTCGGCGCCGCTCACGGGTTCGAGCAGGACCGTCCCACCGATGCGGGCGACAGCCCGCGCGGCGAGGACAAGGTTCTCGATGGCGATGGCGTCCTGCTCCTCAGGCGTCGATTCCGAGGTGCGGTTGCCGTAGAGCGCGTTGAATGCCGTGCAGCCGAGGCGCTCACCGATACCCGCGGCAACCTCCAGGTTGTCGCGGAACTCCTTGCTACGGGCAGGCAGGGAGACCAGCCCGCGCTCCCCCTCCGGCATGTTCCCGGCGTTGAAGTTCAACCCGGAAAGCTGCACGCCGGCGTCAGTGATGGAGCGCTCGAAGGCTGTGACCTCGGCGTCGGAGGGAACCGATGACTGGAACGGCCACCAGAACTCGACGAAATCGAATCCGGCGGCTTTCGCGGCCGCCGGGCGCTCGAGCAGCGGCAGCTCCGTCAGGAGGATCGAACAGTTCACTGTGTATGCCATGGCTGGTCCTTGACGCTGGTAGAGGGCTCGAACCACACTTCGGGTATTCCGCTGTGTGAAATTTAACTTTCTTATGTTGGAACTGTAGGCGGGTTTTTCGTGAAGTGTCAAGCGTCACGCTTCCCGCGGGTCGACGCACGCGGCTCGGGAGGGGCAGGGCCGTGGAGGCGCCCGGTGGGACGTGCCGGGGGTGGTCGGGAAAGTGGAACAGCTCCGCCCCCAGGCCTTCGACACACCTGGGGGCGGAGCTGGTCCTGTGGGGGCTGGACTACAGGGTGATCTGGCGGTTCACGTCCTTGTACAGCAGGTAGCGGAAGTTGGAGGGCCCACCGGCGTAGCAGGCCTGGGGGCAGAACGCCCGTAGGGACATGTAGTCGCCCTCCTGCACTTCGACCCAGTCCTCGTTCAGGCGATACACGGCCTTGCCTTCCAGGACATACAGCCCGTGTTCCATGACGTGGGTCTCTGCGAAGGGGATGGACGCACCGGGCTCGAAGGTGACGACGTTGATGTGCATGTCATAGGCGAGGTCATCGACGGGAAGCATGCGGGTGGTGCGCCACTTGTTGTTCGTATCCGGCATCGCACCGGGCGTGAGGTCCTGCTCGTTGCCGGTGACGGCCTTCGCCGTATAGCCCTCGAGGGGCTCGTACCGCTTGCGGATCCACTGGAATTTAGCCAACCCGCCGGCCTCGTTGGCGGTGGACCACTCCGAGCCCGCCGGCAGGTACGCAAAGCCGCCAGGCGTCAGAGAGTGGCTTTCTCCTTCGATGCGCACCGTCAGAGCACCTTCGAGGAGGAAGATGAATGACTCGACCTCCTTCTGCGGTTCCGGGTTGCCTGACCCGCCACCGGGGCTTACCTCCATCAGGTACTGGGCGAAAGTTGTCGCACCGCCTGCAACCGGACGGTTGAGGACCCACGCCCGGGTCCCGTTCCATTCCGGCAGCACGCTGGTGACGATGTCGCGGAGGACTCCGCGAGGAATCACCGTGTACGCCTCGGTGACGATGGCGCGGTCGCTCAGCAGATCGGTCTGCGGCGGGAGTGCGCTCTGCGGAGCGTAGTAGGAGGTGTCAGTCATTGGTGCCCCTTCGGGTGAGATGTTGTTTCGGATAGGCGAGGGCCTTGAGCTCGGCAATGGATACGCCACTGTGCGTTTCGATCTCCTGTGAGCTCAACGCCCCGCAGGCGAAGCCCCGGTCGATGAAACGTGCCAGCGCGCGTGCGGTCGCGGGCTCATCCATGATGGTGCTCTGAAGCTGATGGACGTAGTTCTTCAGCCGCGTCGCCGCCTGGTCGAACCCTTCCAGATAGAACAGGTAGGTTGCGGCGAACCGGGAGGGCAACTGCGCGGGGTGCAGGTCCCACCCCTGGTAATAGCCGCGCTCCAGGGACCGTCGGACAAGACGCCCGTGCAGCGCCCACGCGGCATCCACGTTGTCCTCGGATCCGAGCGGAAGCACGTTGGTGGACCCGTCGGAGAGACGGACGCCGGTTCCTGCGACGGCCACCTGCATGACCTGCTTCGCGAAGTCGGCCGCCGGGTGCTCCATCGACTGGTACGCGGCGGCGATCTCCAGGGACGCACTGTAGTCATACGTCCCGTAATGCAGGGCCGTGACCCGCTTGTCGCTGCGGTGCAGGAGATGGGCGACAGGGATGGTGCCGTCCGCCCCCATGATCAGCTGGGGGGTCTCCATCTGCACTTCGAACCGAAGACGGCCCGGCTCCAAACCATGTGCCCGTTCGAGCTCCTCGCACGCATACACCATTGCCTGGACCTGAGCGGTGGTGCTGACCTTCGGCAAGGTGAGGACAAGGCCGGCGGGCAAGGCGCCGTGGGCGAGCAGTTCCGAGACGAACACGTCCAGGGTCCGCAGACCGCGGGCCCGGGTGTCCTGCTCGAAGCTCTTGAACCGGATACCGACGAAGTCGGAGCATTTCTGTGCGGAGACGGCATCACTGACCCGCTGCGCGGCCTGCGCTGCGTGGAAGTCCTCCTCGTCATCTCCTCTCGGCCCATAACCGTCCTCGAAATCCAGTCGCAGGTCCTCGATCGGTTCGGCCAGGAGCTTCACGTTGACCTTGTCCGCGATCTGGCGGCGGAGACCCTCCGGTGCGCCGACGAGCTCACAGACATGGTTCATGCCGCGCGTCCCGACTGCCTCGAGAGCCTGGGCGCCCCATGCGGTGAGGGTCGACGTGTCGAAGCGGTCGGCCGGCAGGTAAACGGTGTGGATCGGCTGCCGGGAACCGCTGTCTCCCGGATAGTCGTGCTCGAGGGAACGGTCGGTTGCTGCCAGGGTGTCATCGATGTGGGCGTGCACCGCGTCGGACAGCCGCGAGCGGACCACCGTCACTTCACCAGCTCATACGCGGGCAGCGTGAGGAAGTCCGTGTAGGTCTCGGACAGGCAGATGTCCGCCACAAGTGCCTGGGCCGGCACATAGTACTTCTCGAAGAGTTCGGCGCTGACTTCCGCTCTGAGGGCCTGAGATTCCTCCTCCAGCAGTCTTTGCACCAGTTCTGCCGTCACGGTGCGGCCCGTGTCCGCGAGGGTGACCTGGTTCCTGATCTGCTGCCAGACCTGGGACCGGGAGATCTCGGCGGTTGCAGCGTCCTCCATCAGGTTGTGGATGGCGACAGCCCCGTTACCGGAAAGCCAGACAGCCACATACGCCATGGCGACGTACAGGTTCGACCGCAGGCCCGCTTCGGTGACGCTCCCGTCCGCGGATCCAACATCCAGCAGGTCTTCTGCGCTGACGCTGACGTCGGTACGCTGCCGATCGACCTGGTTGGGCTTGGCTCCCAGGACGCTGTCGAAAACTTCGCGGCAGATGGGCACGAGATCAGGATGGGCCACCCAGGATCCGTCGAAGCCGTCGTTGGCTTCACGCGTCTTGTCGGCGCGGACCTTGTTGAAAGCTTCCTCGGTGACGGCCGGTTCGCGTCGGTTGGGGATCACCGCTGCCATCCCTCCCATGGCGAATGCACCCCGGCGGTGGCATGTCTGGACCAGCAGTTCGGTGTAGGCGCGCATGAAGGGCGCCGTCATGGAGACGGTGGCCCGATCCGGCAGGACGAAGTCCGTCCCGCCATCGCGGAAGTACTTCACGATGCTGAACAGGTAGTCCCAGCGTCCCGCGTTCAGGCCGGACGCGTGATCGCGCAGTTCATAGAGGATTTCGTCCATCTCGAACGCGGCGGGGATGGTCTCGATGAGCACGGTCGCCCTGATGGTGCCCTGCGGGATGCCCACATAGTCCTGCGCGAAGACGAAGACGTCGTTCCACAGTCGTGCCTCGAGGTGGCTTTCGAGCTTGGGGAGGTAGTAGTAGGGTCCGCTGCCGTTGCCGAGGAGCTGGCGGGCGTTGTGGAAGAAATGCAGGCCGAAGTCGACCAGGGCGCCGATCGCAGCCTGCCCGTCGACGGAGATGTTCTTCTCGGGGAGGTGCCACCCGCGCGGCCGTGCCACGACGACTGCCAGCGGTGCATCCGTCCGCAGGGCGTATTCCTTGCCCTCCGGCGAGGTATAGCTCAGCTCGCCCCGGGCTGCCTGCAGGAGGTTCAGCTGGGCGTCGACGACGTTGTGCCAGGTGGGTGTGCTGGCGTCCTCGAGGTCGGCGAGCCAGACCTTGGCCCCGGAATTGAGGGCGTTGATCGCCATCTTCGCCGGCGTGGCCGGTCCTGTCATTTCCACCCTGCGGTCCTGCAGCTGGGGCGGGGCGGCGGCGACGCTCCAGGTGTCGTCGCGGACAGCACGCGTCTCGGGCAGGAAGTCCAGCCGTCCCGTTTCCGACACGTGCTGCCGCCGCAGGGCGCGGTCGGTCAGGCGTTCCTCGCGCTGGTTCGCGAATTTCTGGTGGAGCTGCTCGATGAAGGTGAGCGCTTTGGGAGTGAGGATGGTTCCGGCTGCCGGGAACGGCATCGGGGAGGTGAGTTCGATGGTCATTGCGTAGCCTTTCGGGTAGCTCAGTGAGCGAGGGCAGGCTCGGTGACGGCAGCTGCTGCCACTGCTGCAGCAACATCGGCAGCGACCTGGGGGTCGAAGACGCTGGGGATGATGAAGCTCGCGTTCAGTTCCGCCTCGCTGACGCGCGCCGCGATGGCCTCTGCTGCTGCGACAAGCATCTCCGGCGTGATGTCGGAGACCTGGGCATCGAGGAGGCCTCGGAAGAATCCTGGGAAGGCGAGCACGTTGTTGATCTGGTTCGGGAAGTCGGAACGTCCCGTTGCGACAACGGCGGCGTGCTTGGCGGCGATCAGCGGATCGATCTCCGGATCCGGGTTCGCCATGGCGAACACGATGGCCTGATCGGCCATGGAGGCCACATGCTCCTCGGAGAGGACGTTCGGCGCGCTGACCCCGATGAAGACGTCCGCTCCGACGAGGGCCTCATGCAGGGACCCAGAGAAAGCCTCCGTGTTCGTGTTCTGCGCGATCCAGGCCCGGTGGGGGTCGGCGTGCTGCTGGTCGCTGTTGATCGCGCCCTTGCGGTCGCAGGCGACGATGTGCCGGGCTCCCTGTGCGACCAGGAGCTGGATGATGGCCGATCCGGCAGCACCAACACCGGAGACGACGATCCGCACGTCGGCCAGATCCTTCGTGACGACCCTCAGTGCGTTGGTGAGCGCGGCCAGGGTGACGATGGCCGTTCCGTGCTGGTCATCGTGGAAGACCGGGATGTCCAGCTCCTCACGGAGCCTGTTCTCGATCTCGAAGCACCGCGGAGCGGCGATGTCCTCGAGGTTCACCCCTCCGTATACGGGCGCGAGCGCCTTGACGATGCTGATGATCTGTTCGGTGTCCTGGGTGTCGAGGCAGACAGGCCAGGCATCGACGTTGGCGAACTGCTTGAACAGGGCTGCCTTGCCCTCCATGACGGGCAGAGCAGCGGCCGGCCCGATGTTGCCCAGCCCGAGGACTGCTGAACCGTCGGTGACGACGGCGATCGTGTTGCGCTTGACGGTCAGCCGGCGTGCGTCCTCAGGATTCTCCGCGATGGCCAGGCACACTCGGGCGACACCGGGGGTGTAGGCACGGGACAGGTCGTCACGATTGCGAAGAGCGACCTTCGGGACGACTTCGAGCTTGCCCCCGAGGTGCATCAGGAACGTCCTGTCGCTGAGTTGCCGGACGGTGACGCCCTGAAGCTCGTTGAGGGCCTCCCGGACCTTTTCGCCGTGCTCCGCGTCCGTTGTGTTGCAGCTGACGTCGACGACGATGTGCTCGTGGTGTGATTCCGTGACGTCCAGGGCAGTGATGGACGCTCCCGCAGCTCCTACCGCTGCCGCGAGCTCCGCAGTGGTGGAGAAGGCGGAGGGAGCCTCAACGCGCAGGGTGATCGAATATCCGGGGCTGGGATTGGCCATGAGACTTCCTTCGTGTCGGTAAACGTCGATGTTTTCGTATGATGGATAATAATATTTGTATTGTGGAAACACAAGCGAATGCCGTTGGTTGGGATAGAACTTCCACGATGCGGATATGCTTGATTCAGATAGCAGAGTTCCGAACGATGTCAGGAGCAGGGATGACGGAGACGCCGGCAAGAAGTGGAGGCGTGCAGTCCGTGGAGCGCGTCTTCGAGCTTCTGGAGTTGATCAATGATGCAGGCGGTGAGGTCACCCTCAGTGAGCTCGCTGCTTCGACGGACCTTCCGCTGCCGACCATTCACCGCCTTCTCCGGACGCTGGTGACCAAGGGCTACGTTCGGCAGTTGCCGAATCGTCGCTATGCGCTGGGTCCGCGTCTGATCCGTCTGGGCGAGGGTGCGAACAAGCAGCTCGGGGCCCTGGCCCGTCCGCAGCTCAAGCAGTTGGTCGACGCCCTCGGTGAGACGGCGAACATGGCTGTTCTGGACTCGGACATGGTGGTCTATATCGCGCAGGTCCCGTCACTGCACTCGATGCGCATGTTCACCGAGGTCGGCCGTCGGGCACATACGCATGACACAGGTGTGGGCAAGGCCATCCTCGCCCAGCTCGATGATGAAACGGTGCGCCGTATCGTGTCCCGTGCCGGCATGCCCACACCCACGGAGAAAAGTATCGGCTCCATCGATGACCTGCTGGCGGACCTGGCGGTGATCCGCGAGAGGGGATACTCGATCGACGACGGCGAGCAGGAACTGGGTGTCCGGTGCTTCGCCATGGCGGTCCCGAATTCCCCGACCCCGACAGCCATATCCGTGTCGGGCCCGGTGTCGCGCGTGGACGACCACTTTGCCAAGAGGGCCGTGCCGTTGCTGACCAGAGCCGCGCAGACCATCTCCACGGAACTCAACGTCACTGCCTGAGAACCGTCGCGCAGTGTGCATGCGGTGTGCGAGGACCGGGGACTCATCTGGCCTGCTGGCTGGTGAGTCCCCGGCCTTTCGTGATGCCCGTGGGTCAGCGTGAGCGCGGGCAGCGGGTTAGTGGGCGCCGCTGCCTGCTGATGGATGCGTTTCACAGATACGCCTGATGTCATCGGCATGACTGATCTCACCCTTGTCCAGCTTTTCCTTGACGATGGGATAGTGCGCGGCACTGACGACCGGGATCTCGGTGCCATCGGCGTCAACGAGCTTCCCTGCTTCGAAGTGATCCCCGTCCCGCAGCGCCTGGAGCTCATCTTCCCTGACCATGCGGGGCGGACTGGCGACGAAAACCGATGATTGCGCGGAGTTGCCGCGCTTGAAGTGGTTGAACAGCAGGTTGAGCAGGACCGCCATGACCGCGGAGGAGCTGATCCCTGAGTGGAAGATCGTGGCGAACCAGGTCGGGAACGCGTCGTAGAACGTCGGGGCGACGATGGGAATCATGCCGAAGGCCAGTGCGGCCGCGACGATGATGAGGTTCATGTTGTTCTTGTATTCGACCTTCGACAGGGTGCGGATCCCGCTGGCCGCGACCGTGCCGAACAACACGACTCCGGCGCCTCCGAGCACTGGTGTCGGCACTGCTGCAACGAGCCGGCCGAGGACAGGCAGGAGGCCGAGGACGACGAGGATACCGCCGCCGGCCGTGACGGCGAAACGGCTCTTGATACCGGTGATCGCCACGAGCCCGACGTTCTGCGCGAAGGCGCTCTGCGTGAAGGTGTTGAAAACGGGCGCGACGATGCTGGCGGCCATGTCGGCCCTCAGCCCGTCAGCGATGCGGCGCGAGTCCACCTTGCTGCCGGTGATCTCACCGACTGCGAGGATGTCGGCTGTCGTCTCCGTCAGGATGACCATGACGACGATCGTCATGGAGACGATGCCGGCGATTTCGAAGACCGGGAAGCCGAAAGCGAAAGGCTGCGGGAACGCGAAGATCGGCCCGTCACCCACCTTCGAGAAGTCGGCCATGCCCGTCGCGGCGGCGAAGATCGTTCCGAGAACGATAGCGAGCAGGATCGAGAGCCTCGAGATTGCGGCATTCCCGACCTTGCTGAGCAGCAGGACGATCGCCAGGGTCAGGGCGGCGAGGCCGATGTTGGCCAGGCTCCCATAGTTTTCTGCCTTGTTGTTCCCGCCCATGGCCCAGTTCGCCGCCACGGGCATCAGGGTCAGGCCGATGGTGGTGATGACGACGCCGGTGACGACCGGGGGGAAGAAGCGGACGATCTTGGCGAAGAACGGGGCAACGCAGAAGCCGATGACCGATGCCGCCAGGACGGAACCGAAGACGGCCGGAAGCCCTCCTCCCCCGTTGACGATCGCCACCAGGGTCGCGACGGATGCGAAGGATGTTCCCTGGACCAGGGGGAGCTGGCAGCCGAAGAACTTGATCCCGTAGGTCTGCAGGATGGTGGCGAGGCCTCCGATGAACAGGCAGGATGCGACCAGGACGCCGAGGTCGCTGGGCTCGAGCCCTGCAGCGGAGCCGATGATGAGCGGGGGCGCGATGATGCCGCCATACATGGTGAGGACGTGCTGGAACCCGTAGGCGACCGTTTTTCCGAGTGGCAGTCGTTCGTCCTCGGGGCGCTGGGTAGTCGATGGGGTGTGCCGTGCTGATTTCCTGCCTGGTTTGACTGATTTCATAGCAGACTTCCTTGTCGGCTTGTGAGGGGGGGGGGGTCGAAGGGGCCGGAGTGGACTCCGGCCCCTTGGGTCGATCAGCAGAAACCGGGGATGTTCGCCCAGATCGCTGCCTCGGTCGGGTTGCCTTCGCGCTCGATGGTGGCTTCGATGAGTCCGTAGGGACGGTCCGCAGCGAAGAACACCTCGTTGTTGTTCTCCAGGTCGAAAGGTGACAGGTCGACGAGGAAGTGGTGCTTGTTGGGGAGCGAGAACTTGATCTCCTGGATCTCCGGGTGGGCTTCCAGGACCTGCTTGCCCATCTGGAACATGGACTGCTGCAGTGCCAGCGAGTGGGTGGACGCGAAGGCGTCGAGCAGGATGGCCCGGACGTCGGCGTAGACCGCGTTGAAGTCGACGTCCAGGGTGTTATAGCGCCATTTGGCTGTCACGTCGGTGGCAAGGATCCTGTCGTTGGTCTCCGTCAACGTCGTGTACTTGTCACGGGGGAATCCATGGAACTCGGATCCCGTCGATTTCAGGACGGTGAGATCCTCGATGCCGGCAATGAGCTGCTGGTCGGACCCGTTGACGAGAAGCACGGCAGTGCGGGTTTCGGACTTGTTCCTCGAGAATGCGTGATCGTGGTCGTTGATCCGATCCCAGAAGTACTGCTCCGCTGCCCAGCGCCCGCCGGTGACCCAGTCGAAGCTTTCGGTGAAGTGCCGACCCAGGCGGAGGAGGAAGTCCTCCGGCGAGCCGACCCCGTCCTTGGCGAAGGCGTAGACCGTGTTCTTCTGCGTGTCGGTGGCGACCACCCTGGAGTTGTCGCCCGCAGTGTGCGCGGATTCGAAATCACCGTGGAGCTGGGAGGTGACATTGAGGTCCTCGAGGGAGTGCCGGGCCGTGTCGCGGGTGACCTTGACCAGTCGTACTTCCGCTTTTCCGTACTGGTTGCGCCCCAGCACGATGTTCGTGCCGGTGTCGCTTCCCGCAGCACCCGAAGTGGTGGTCTGGTTCTCTTGCGTCGTTGCAGTCATGATCAGCTTCCTCGATAGGTCGAATATGCGTATGGGCTCAGGAGTAGGGGTACGTGGTAGTGCTCGGTCGATCCGTCGAGGTGGAACGTGATGGCCACCTCGGGGAAGAAGGCGTCGACCCCGGCTGTGGTGAAGTAGGTGCCGACGTCGAACTCGAGGCGGTAGATGCCGGAGGGAAGCTGCTCGGGTCCCAGGGTTCGAACACGACCGTCGGCGTCGGTGATACCTGTGGCGACAACGACCCATGCATCGTTGTTCCGTTGTGCCAGGACGATGTGCACCCCTCGTGCCGGTAGTCCGTTGCCGGTGTCCAGGACGTGTGTGGTGACGTGGCTGACTGTCATGATGTGACGATTCCTTCCAGCCGGAGCAACGCGATGTTCCGCAGCTCGTGCGCGATGATGGGGGTTTCCTGCGCCGGGTGGTTCTCCAGGCGCTGCCTCAGGGCCCGAAGGATGTCCTCTGCGGTCCGTCCTTTGGCGCGGATGAGGAAGACCCTGCCGAACTTGTGTTCGTAGGCTCTGTTGCCTGCCGCGATGAGCGCAGTGGTGCCGTCGGACGCCGTGAGGCCGGCCTGCTCGCTGCGGGAATGCCGGGCCTCGGCAGACGGACCGGCTGGTTGCTCACCGATGCGAGGGTGATGCCCGAGGGCCCGGTCGATCTCCGCCTCGGTCCAGCCGGGGGCCGCAGCCGCCGCGCAATCCAAGAGTGCGGTCCGACTGGGAAACGGCCGGGCGTCGACGAGGCTGGTCACCCAGCGGGAGATGTCGACGCAGGGCCTCAGGGCCTCGGCGGCCTGTTCGGGGGTCAGCGAATTGAACTCGCTCAAAGTCATCAAGGGTGTCAGCTTTCTTGTTGCACTCTCCGCAGCAGCGCTGAACACCCTTGACCATCGGCTGGAACCGACTTGATTCGATGTTTCTGCAATACGGAATCTTTATTTCGTTAACAGTGTAAGCCCCATCACACAGAGCCTGTCAAGCGATCTTGGGCACCCATTCTGCCACTCCTTGACGGGATCCTGCTCCAAACCTAAACTTCCACCATAAGAAACTTCTATTTCGTAAGGTGAAAACCGTGAGTACAGCGTCGCGTGACCAGAATCAGCCCGGTAAGCCTGTCAGCGAATCCTGGACGCCCTACGAACCCGGCGGGGATGACCCCGACTTCTTCTTCCCCGCGGCCTTCCTCGACCGTGTGCCCCTTCACGTGCGCTTACGCCGGGCATTGAGCCGGCAGCACACGCCGCGGGAAAGCGACTAGCAGCACAAGGCCCTCGGGCGTGAGCAGCAGGACAACATCCGTACACCACGAGGGACCGACCTGAACAGGTCGGTCCCTCGTGGCGTCTCGCCCTGGGTGGGTGGGGGTTAGCTGTCGCCGCCGGTGTTGCCGGTGGTTCCGGCGTTGACGTCGAGGAGGCGGTATTTCTCGATGGCTTCCTTGGGCGCGTTCGGGTCGACTTCGCCGCGGCGGGCGAGCATCTCCAGGGCGCGGACGACGACGGAGTGGCTGTCGATCTTGAAGTACCGGCGTGCTGCTGCGCGGGTGTCGGAGAAGCCGAAGCCGTCGGCTCCGAGGGTCGCGAACTCGTTCGGGAGGAACTGGCGGATCTGGTCGGGCACGGCCTTCATGAAGTCCGACACGGCGACGATGGGGCCCGTGGCGCCTTCGAGTTGCTGGGTGATGAAGGGTTTACGGGCGTCGGCGCCGGGGTTGAGGAAGGCCTCTTCCTCGGCGTCCAGGCCGTCGCGGCGCAGCTCGTTCCAGGACGTCACCGACCAGACGTCCGCGGAGACGCCCCAGTCCTTGGCGAGGATCTTCTGCGCCTCCAGCGCCCAGGGCACGGCCACGCCGGAGGCCAGGATTTGGGTGCGGGGGCCGTCGACCTTGGCGGGTTTGAGCAGGTAGATGCCCTTGAGCAGTCCCTGGACGTCGAGTTCCTCGGGTTCGGCGGGTTGCACGAAGGGCTCGTTGTAGACGGTGATGTAGTACATGACGTTGCGGAAGGACTCGGGCTTGTCGCCGATGTCCCCATACATGCGGTTCAGCCCGTCGCGCATGATGTGCCCGATCTCGTACCCGAACGCCGGGTCGTAGGTGATCACGGCCGGGTTCGTGGAGGCCAGGATCGGGGAGTGCCCGTCGGCGTGCTGCAGGCCCTCACCGGTGAGCGTGGTGCGCCCGGCGGTCGCCCCGATGATGAACCCGCGGGCCATCTGATCCGCTGCCGCCCAGATCGAGTCCCCGGTGCGCTGGAACCCGAACATCGAGTAGAACACGTAGATCGGGATCAGCGGCTCACCCTGCGTGGCGTAGGCGGTGCCCGCGGCGGTGAACGCCGCCATCGATCCGGCCTCGTTGATGCCCGCGTGGAGGATCTGGCCCTGCACGGACTCCTTGTACGCCAGGACCAGGTCGCGGTCCACGGAGAGGTAGTTCTGCCCGTTGGGGTTGTAGATCTTCGCCGTGGGGAAGAACGAGTCCATGCCGAACGTGCGTGCCTCGTCGGGGATGATCGGCGCGATGCGCTTACCGAACTCCTTGTCGCGCATGAGGTCCTTCAGGATCCGCACGAACGCCATCGTGGTCGCGGCCATCTGCTTGCCGGAGCCGCGCTTTCCCATCTCGTACGCCTTCTCGCCCGGCAGGACGACCTCGGCGTGCTTGGTGCGCCGTTCGGGCACGAACCCGCCGAGCTCACGCCGGCGCTCCATGAGGTACTTGATCTCCGGTGCGTCGGCGCCCGGGTGGTAGTACGGGGCGTTGTAGAGGTCGTCGTCGATCTGCTCATCCGTGACCGGGATCCGCAGGTGATCGCGGAACGCCTTCAGGTCGGCGTTCGTCAGCTTCTTCATCTGGTGGGTCGCGTTGCGGCCCTCGAAGTGCGGGCCCAGGCCGTACCCCTTGACGGTCTTGGCGAGGATCACGGTCGGCTTGCCCGTGAACTCCGTGGCCGCCTTGTACGCCGCGTAGACCTTGCGGTAGTCGTGCCCGCCGCGCTTGAGCTTCCAGATCTCGTCGTCGGAGAGGTCCTCGACCATCGCCTTGGTCTCCGGGGACTTCCCGAAGAAATGATCCCGCACGAACCCGCCGGACTCGGCCTTGTACGTCTGGTAATCACCGTCCGGCGTCTGGTTCATGATCTCCACCAGCGCGCCGTCCGTGTCCTTGGCCAGCAGCGAGTCCCACTCGCGCCCCCAGACGACCTTGATGACGTTCCAGCCCGCACCGCGGAAGAACGCCTCGAGTTCCTGCATGATCTTCCCGTTACCGCGCACCGGCCCGTCCAGGCGCTGCAGGTTGCAGTTGATCACGAAGTTCAGGTTGTCGAGCTTCTCGTTCGCCGCCAGCTGGAGCAGGCCACGCGACTCCGGCTCGTCCATCTCACCGTCACCCAGGAACGCCCAGACCTGCTGCCCGGAGGTGTCCTTCAGCCCACGGTTGTGCAGATACCGGTTGGACTGCGCCTGATAGATCGCATTCATCGGGCCGATGCCCATCGACACCGTGGGGAACTCCCAGAACTCCGGCATCAGACGCGGATGCGGGTAGGAGGACAGTGCGTGGCCCTCCTTGGACTTCTCCTGCCGGAACCCGTCCAGGTCCTCCTCGCTCAGCCGGCCCTCCAGATACGCCCGCGCATACATCCCCGGGGAGGCATGACCCTGGAAGAACACCTGGTCACCACCACTGGGATGGTCCTTGCCCTTGAAGAAATGATTGAAACCCACCTCATACAGCGTCGCCGCGCCCGCGTACGTCGAGATGTGCCCGCCGACCCCGATCTCCGGCCGCTGCGCCCGGTGCACCATGACCGCCGCGTTCCAGCGCAACCACGCACGGTACTTCCGTTCGATCTCCTCATCGCCCGGGAACTCCGGCTCCTGATCCGCCGGGATCGTATTCACATAATCCGTCGTCGTGACCATGGGCACACCCACGGACTGCGCACCGGCACGCTGCAGAAGCGAACGCATGATGTACTGCGCACGCTCCGTGCCCTGGGTGCGAATCAACTCATCGAGGGACTCGATCCACTCCGCGGTCTCCTCAGGATCCCCATCGGGCTTACCGACAGTCAAACCACTCAGAATATCTGAAACATCGTCAGTGACGCTCATTCGGACCTCTTCCTAGACTATGGGCAACCTAACCAGAAGTTTTCGCCCGTCGGAAACATTATTCCGTCATACAAGATACAGTGATTGCTGCCCGGCGATACAGCAAGACGCCAGGCAATGCCTGTAGACCCGTACCCGAAGGACGACCGGTATGCCAGAGCCCACATCCCATGCTGCACCCGCCCGGAACACCCGCGATTCCCCTACCGCTTCGGAGACGTCAGGTACGGCCACCCGTCATCACGGATTCGACGTGCATCCGGTTCCGCCTCAACTCCGGAAGCTTGCAAGAACCATGCGGGTGGACCTTCCAGCGCTGATGGCCTCAAGCGGCACCCGGCCGCGCCGCACAGATATCCTGCGGGCCGGCACCCGGGCAACCGTCACCAACCGGACAGATGCTTCAGCGCCCACTGGTCTCCCCGGGGCTGGGACGTCCCCGCTGACCCAGGGGGGAGAAGACGGACACCCCACACCAGTCCCCACCCGTACCGACCATCGCGCGTCACTGGCGACCTCGGCCCAATTGACGCAAGTGCACGAGGTCGACGCGGGCAGGCTTTCCGAGTGGGCCCTGAAGCTCAGCGGCGCACCGGGAGGTGTCGGGAAGGCCCCTGACACCCTCGTCCAGGCGCTTGTCATTCTCGCCGTCGCGGCCACTCTGCAGGAACACCCGACACTGAACGCGCAGTACGACCAGGGGCGACGTGAGATCAGCTACCACGCACAGGAGCACATCACGTTCGCCACCCATGGCGATCACAGGACGGGCCTGCTTCCGTTCGCGGGTACCCTCACGGTCGCTCAGGCGGCGTCGCACATAGCGGCGATCAGGACACAGCCTGATTGTCCGGAGCCATCCACCGCCCTGCCTGAGCCCACCTTCACCGTCGTGAACATCGGCGCGGTCGGGGCGCTCTTCGAATCGCCCATCATTGTCCAGCCCCAGATAGCGATCCTGGCGCTGGGTGCCGTCACCAAGCGCCTCGTCGTGCGGGCCGACCCGTCGGGCCTGGAGACGACAGTCGTTCGTCCCATGATGTACCTGTCGCTCACCTATGATCACCGCCTGGTGGACGGCGCCGATGCCGGCCGCTTCCTGCAGGCGCTGATCGGCCGGCTGACCTCCACAGCGTTCTACACCTCCCTGCCATGAGTTCCCCGCGAGCGTTCCCGCCCCGACACACGCAGGGTGAGCACGAATCCGGTGCAGGACGTGGCCCGGGAACCGCCGTGGTCACCGGTGCCGGTTCCGGGATCGGTCGCGCTGTTGCACAGCAGCTGCATGAGGTGGGGTTCAACGTCGTCCTCGCGGGCCGCACGCTCACCGCGCTCCAAGAGACCGCGACCGCCCTCAAGAACACCTTCTGCGTACCCACGGACGTCACCTCACAGGACGACGTAGCGGCACTCTTCGAAGCGGCACGCACCCACTGGGGCAGGGTGGACCTGCTCTTCAACAATGCCGGTATCACAGGACCATCCGCGCCGCTGGAGGACATCACGACGACTGAATGGCAGCAGGTCCTTCAGGTCAATCAGACAGGGTCGTTCCTCTGCGCCGCAGAAGCCATTCGAACAATGAAACAGCAGCGACCCTCGGGTGGGCGCATCATCAACAACGGATCCATCGCAGCCCACTCACCGCGCCCCCATGCCGCCGGCTATGCCATGACGAAAAGCGCCGTGACCGCGCTGACGAGAAGTATCGACCTCGAGGGCCGCGCGTTTGGAATCACCGCAGGCCAGATCGACATCGGCAACGCATCCACGGGCATGATGGGCGCCCTGGGCGTCGAAAGCGGAGCGCTGCAAGCAGACGGGACCCGCATGATCGAACCCACCTTCGACGTCTGTCAGGCAGCACGGGCCGTCACGCTGATGGCGACCATGCCAGCAGAGGCGAACATCAATCAGTTGACCATCACCGCCTCCGGGATGCCGTTCATCGGCAGAGGCTGATCACCCACGATCCGACCTGACACGGGGCCGGCGATACTCGCGGATCGGTAGAGGCGGCGTGCGGGACGACATCGGGCCTCGAGGACCCCGCGGAATCGACCCGGAATTCCTCGTCCTGCCGGCGAGCGACAATCCACTCCGGGAGCACCGAGAACTCATCAGGTCCTACGTGGAGCCCTTGCCCTACCGGTCCCGGGCCCCTTCCGTGAAGACGGCCAGGGCCTGAGGCCTCCTTACGCCGAGAACTTCGTGCTGCTCGAGCGTTGCCAGATCGATCATCGTCAGACCGTCCCAGAATCCATCCCTCGTGTAGCCTCCGGAAAGAAGCGCGTATTCGGGACCGCCGTCCGGTGCCGACCAGGAGACGACATTCTCGTGGAGCCGCTGTAACGGTATGACCGCTTCGGATCCTGCAGCCAGATCCCGCACTGTCAGGTTCGGGGTCCCTGTTGCGTTGCCGAAGGATCCGGTTCCTACCACGAGCAGACTGGTGTTCCCGTGGGTGAGGGCGGCACCGTGCTGGTGTGAATTCGCGGTCATGGGCTCGAACCGCGTCGCTCTGGTCACCGGGTCGAGGATCGCGAGTGTCCTGCCCTGAAACGGTAGAAGCAGCGAACCGTCGGCCGTCAGGGCTCCGTAGTGAGGCTTCTCCCAGGAAGCCAGTCCCCCGTCGGTCCCGAAAGGAGCGATCGGGACTTCCACGGCGCTCATGGCGGAGGCGTCGATGACGTGCACCGAGAAGCCGTCATGGTTGATCGAGTACAGCTCCGTCCCGTCGGCGGACAGGAGGATGTCGAAAGGCCGCTGGCCCACCTCGACCCAGCCGACCTGTGACCCATCACGAAGATCGACCTTCTCCACCACCGCCGCTCCGGCACCGCTGATGACCGCAACGTAGCCGAATCGCCCATCCGGCGAGATGGCGACTCCCGTTCCTCCCGGCCGATACTCGCCATAGAGAACCCGGTCCGGTCCGGAAGCGTAAGGAATGACCCTGGTCGCCTCCAGCAGATGCACGTCGATCACGGTCAGGCCGACAGCTGTGGCGACAATCGCTTGACCCGTGGATTCCGCCACTGCAATGTCCCAGGGGGCCGCTCCGACCTCGATCCTCGCGACGAGTTCATGGCCGATCGCCGCAGGGTCCAGAACGGCCACGGTCGAACTGCCGGCCTCGGTCGTCAGCACCAAGGATCGTGACTGGTGATCCTCTGTCGGGGCCGGTTCTGCCACCGGTGCCGGCGTTGTCTGCCGTACAGAGGAACGGGGCCCGCTGTTCTCCGACGGAAACGGATTCGACGTCGGCGGCGGGTTCGTGGACCCGCCGGGGTCCGAACAGGAGACCAGCAACAGCACCAGGGCCGCACTCGCAACCTGAGCCACCCTCACTGCCACTCGTCCCACGCGATCCACAGGACTCCGGCCCCGGCATCATCGAGCCAGGTGTCCCAGACGTAGAAGAGGCCAGCCGATGTCACGACGACATCAGATCTTCCCGGCCAACTGACCAAATATCACGTGCTGGAAAACTCTTCTCATAATGACACTGTAGCCGCCCCGAGCAGAAGGGTCTTCAGGAGATCAGGTATCGGTTCTCGAACCGCACCCCGCTACCCGCACTGCCACATCACGCCGCAGACGGAGCGCACGGCTCCGGCCCTTCCTGCGAGGCATCACGCTGCTTGCAACGCTCCCGCTCACCCCGTGAGGACAACTTGTAGGCTGGCGGAATGCCCAGGTTCACCGCCCCCGACAGATCGTGGTCCGACGATGCCGTTCGGCGTATCGAAGCGGAAGGCAACCGGTCGGCGGACACCCACCTCTTCGCCGTACCGCTCCCCGAACACTGGGGCGTGCAGGTATATCTCAAGGACGAGTCGACACACCGGACCGGTAGCCTCAAACACAGGCTCGCACGGTCCCTGTTCCTGTTCGGCCTGGTGAACGGCTGGATCACGGAAGGGACCACCATCGTGGAGGCATCCAGTGGCTCGACGGCCGTGTCCGAGGCGTACTTCGCTCAACTGCTGGGTTTGCCGTTCATCGCCGTCATGACGGCGACGACGAGCCCGGAGAAGGTCGCGCTGATCCAGCAGTACGGTGGCGAATGCCGGTTCGTCGAGCACGCCTCCGACGTCTACGCCTGCGCCGAGGAGGTGGCGCGGGAGACGGCAGGACACTACATGGACCAGTTCACCTACGCCGAGCGCGCCACCGACTGGCGCGGCAACAACAACATCGCCGAGTCCATTTTCGGGCAGCTCGCTCTCGAACCTCATCCGCTGCCTGCCTGGATCGTCGTGGGGGCTGGGACCGGAGGCACGAGCGCGACGATCGGCCGCTACCTGCGCTATCACCGCCACCCGACGCGCCTCGCCGTCGTCGACCCTGAGAACTCGGCGTTCTATCCGGCCTGGGCCCAGCCGGACGCGACCCCGACCGGCCGGCCCTCCCGCATCGAGGGCATCGGTCGGCCGCGTTCGGAACCGAGCTTCGTGCCGTCCGTCATCGACGCGATGATCCGGGTGCCGGATGCCGCATCGGTCGCCGCCGCACAGCACCTGCGGACGTTGACCGGACTGCACGCCGGGCCCTCGACGGGAACCAACCTCTGGGGCGTATGGCAGCTGGTCGCGGATCTCATCGCCGACGGCCGCTCAGGAAGTATCGTCTCGCTCATGTGCGATTCCGGCGACCGCTACGCGGCCACCTACGACGACCACGCCTGGCTGATGCGCAATGGCCTGGACCCGTCTCCTGCTCTTACAGTTCTTGACGATTTCTTCGAGACCGGCGTCTGGCCCGCGAGGACACTGGAATCGACTGACTGAGGTCCCGTCTCCCGAGCCGCTCACCACGGCTGATGCGGACGATCCGTTCTCACGGCCGGCCAGTGAAGACAGGCCTCGCTGCCGGGCAGGACCCGGCGTGCCGCGCCTGTCATGTGGTGGTCATCCACTGCACCAGCGCCGCAAGGCCGGAGGGGTGCACGCACCCGACCTCAGGGCACCTCGATCATCGTGGACCGTCCCCGTGTCGGTCCCGGTCTAGGTCGGGGCTCTCCACGCGAGGATCGATGCTCCTGCTCTCGCTGCTGGTCCGGCGGGGGCCACTCTCAGCAGGGTGTTACGGACGGCGATCCTGATCCTGCCGTCGAGGTCGGCTCCGACGTGCCCGGCGGTTCGTGATCGGCGGGCGATCTTCTGGGTACGGGGGCGGCGGAGTGCGTCGAAGGTGCCGAGTGCCGATCGCAGGGACACTCCCTCGTTGACGGGCCGGCCGACCAGGAGTCCGATGCATGCGCCATCCTCCAGTGAGGAGTTCGCCCCCTGACCCATCGTGGGAACCATGGCGTGTGCTGCGTCGCCGATGAGCACTACCCGTCCATAGGTGTAGGTCCTGAGGTCAGGGGCGAGTGCGAAGACGTCGTGCCGTATCACCCGGTCGGCCGGGGTGCGATCGATCAGAGCTTGGACGGGATCGGCCCAGCCGCGGAAATGATGCATGGCCGCGGCTTTCTCGTCGGGCCAGCGATGACCTTCCTTCGAGGAGGCGTACCCGTACCAGTACACCTGGTCGGCTCCGATGCGCACGGCCCCGAATTCCGTTCCCAGGCCCCACCTGATGGTGACGTCGTCCGTGACGAGCGCCCGGTCCTGGACTATGCCCCGCCACGACGATCTGCCACTGAACCGGGGCGTCGTTCCAGGGGCGACGAGACCCCTGACAGTGCTGCGAAGACCGTCCGCCCCGATGACGAGGTCGGCCTCGTAGGACAGGTCACCGTTCACGCCCACGCAGTCCACGCGTGCCCGGGCCCCGTCCGGCGTTCCGGGAGTGATGTCGGTGACCCGGGCGCCACTGACCAGCTCGGCTCCTCCCGCTGCAGTCAACAGCAGGCCATGGAGCTTCTGCCGGTGGATACCGTGGATGTCCTGGTCCGGGCTGGATGCACCGGCGGGAGGGACACGCATCAACCATCGTCCATGCTCATCGGTGGTGCCGGCCATGCGCACCCGGTGGCCCGCGTCCCGGACAGGGCCATCGACGCCGACAGAGCTGAGAGCCGACATTCCATTAGGGGTGATGGCCAGACCTGCGCCGACCTCCGTGAAGGCCCGCGCCCGCTCGAGCACAGTCACCGTCCAGCCTTCACGGACGAGGGAGGCCGCAGCGGTCAGACCCGCGATACCCCCACCGACGACTACCGCGTGGTGCTCGGTCGCCATGACGCCCCTTCCACCTGCTCCCATCGGCCGGGCCTGCGACGGCAGCACCTGCCTGCGGCCTGCCGCAGCCGCCGCGTCGGCTCGTACTCGTCGCCGTCGTGCTGTGTACGAGAGACTACGGCCTTCGACGGGACTCCGGGGCGCTCACGGCTTCGGCAGCGGCTCCACCGGACTGGGGCGGTCGAGCACCGTCGCGGCTTCGTCGGCCGGCGCGGACCGCAGTTCGTCCAGCCGGACGCACACCACGCCGGCGACGATCAGGAGTCCGCCCAGCAGTTGCACGGCACCGGGCAGTTCGCCCAGGATCAGCCAGGCCGCGAGCACGGCGAACATCACCTCGGTCAACGCCACGAAGCTCGCCACCTTGGACCCGAGGCGCTGCGCGGCCACGATGCCCGTCACGTAGGCCGCGACCGTGGCGACGAGGACGAGGACGGCCACGGGTACCACCCAGCTGTACGTCCGCCCTGCCAGCTGGACATCCGTGAACACGAAGCGGAACGGCATGATGTTCGTGACGCCCAGCACCAGGATGGTGAGAGCGCCCACCACCATGCCGCCGCCGGCCATGACGAGCGGAGGCAGCGAGTCGTCGACGCGCGCCGACATCAGGAAGAACACCACGAGGCAGACGGCGGCCGCGAGACCGAACAGCACGCCCACCGGATCGAGCCGGGCATCCCCTGCGAGGTCGAGGACGAGCAGGAGCCCGAGGACGGCGGTGACGGACCCGATGATCGTGAGGGCATGCGGTGCCCTGCGCGAGCGCAGCCAGAGGAAGCCGACGATCAGCACGGGCGCCAGGTACTCCAGCAGCAGCGAGACCCCGACGGACATGCGCTGGACGGCATTGAAGTAGAAGAGCTGGCACAGGGCGATCGCCGTCGTCCCGTAGATGGTGAGGGTGAGCGCGTTGCCGCCCACGGTGGACCAGCGGCCGCGCAGTGCGATCAGCACGGGCACCAGGAGCACGACGGCGGCACCGCCGATGCGGAGGCCGACGGCGGCTCCCGGGCTCCAGCCGATCTCCAGGAGGGACTTCGCGAAGGGGCCCGAGACGCCGAAGGATGCCGCGGAGATCAGTGCTATCCAGAGGCCGGTGGCGGGGCGCAGGGTCACGTCGGCTCCCTTCGGGTCGATGACTGGTGTCATGAGTGTGAAGTGGTTATGGTCGTGACACTAGGGTGAGTGATGTCAGGAGTCAACATGCCTTTCACATATGACACGGGAGTGGCGCTCGCGTCTGCAGCCGCACTCATCAACACCGCGAAAGAGGACATCGACCCCCTCGGTACCCCCGAGGGCCTCGACAGGTTCCTCGAGGAGCAGCGGTTCTCCGGCTCGCGGACGCACTCGCAGGCCGAGCTGGAGGCCGTCCGTGCCCTGCGGGCCGAGCTGGAAGTCATCTGGTCCGCGGCGGAGGACGACGCCGTCGCGCTCGTCAACGGCATCCTGCGGAGGGCGAACGCCCTGCCCCAGCTCGTCCGCCACGACGAGTGGGACTGGCACCTCCACGCGACCGCGCCGGAGGCGCCGCTCGAGGAGCGGATGGCCACCGAGGCGGCCATGGCCCTCGCCGACGTCATCCGGGGGCACGAACTCGACCGCCTGCGCTCCTGCGCGGGCGAGGACTGCGACGGCGTGGTGCTGGATCTGAGCCGCAACCGGTCCCGGCGCTTCTGCGACACCGGCAACTGTGCCAACCGCACCCACGTGAAGGCCTACCGCGCCCGGAAGGCCCAGGGCGCCTGACCCTCGAGGAACGTCTCACTTCGATAACGTTCACCGGTTCCCTTGATGTAACGCTTGCCCCATGGATAAGTTGTCTTCGCCTACATATTGTCGACGCCCCGTCGACCGGGCGCTACAGCGTTGTATCAGCTCGATCCAGCCACCAGGCGGACCAGGGCCACCCGCCGTCACCACCGGCCCGTGCCTGGTTCGCCCGCCACCGGTCGGATCCTTTTCAAAGGCTCAACCCATGACCACGATCAAGAATGTCTCGGCCTTCCTGCTGGCAGTCGGTGTCGCAGCAGGCATGTCGGCCTGCGCGCCGGCGGGATCGACCGCCCCGGAGGCCGGAGGCGACGACGCCACCAGCAGCTGCAACGTCGGCATCTCCATGCCCACCCGCAGCCTCGAGCGCTGGATCAACGACGGCGAGGGACTCAAGGAGAAGCTCGAGGCCGCGGACTGCACCGTCGACCTCCAGTACGCGGACAACAAGACGGACCAGCAGATCAGCCAGATCCAGAACCAGGTGGCCGGCGGGGCGAAGATCCTCGTCGTCGCGGCCATCGACGGCCAGACCCTCGGCCCCGCCCTCGAGGACGCCGCCTCGCAGGACGTCAAGGTCATCGCCTACGACCGCCTGATCAACGGCACGGAGGCCGTGGACTACTACGCCACGTTCGACAACTACAAGGTGGGTCAGCTCCAGGGCCAGTTCATCGAGGAGCAGCTCGGTCTCGCCGACGGCAAGGGCCCCTTCAACCTCGAGCCCTTCGCCGGCAGCCCGGACGACAACAACGCGGCGTTCTTCTTCGCCGGCGCATGGGACGTCCTCCTGCCCTACGTCGAATCGGGCCAGCTGGTCGTCCCCTCCGGGAAGTCGCCGGCGGACAACGACGGCTGGAAGGCCATCGGGATCCTCGGCTGGGGCTCGGACGACGCGCAGGCCGAGATGGACAACCGCCTGCAGTCGTTCTACACCGGCGGTGACAAGGTCGACGTCGTGCTCTCCCCCAACGACAGCCTGGCGCTCGGCATCGAGGCGTCCCTCGACGCCGCGGGCTACAAGCCGGGCAGCGACTGGCCCATCATCACGGGACAGGACGCGGACGTCGCCAACGTCAAGGCCATCCTCGCCGACCAGCAGTCGATGACCGTGTGGAAGGACACCCGCGAGCTCGGCAGCCAGGTCGAATCGATGATCGCCTCGATCGTCGCCGGCGACGAGGTCGAGGTCAACGACACCGAGACCTACGACAACGGGACCAAGGTCGTGCCCTCGTACCTCCTCGACCCCGTGGTGGTGGCCAAGGACGACGTCGAGCCGACGCTCGTGGAGTCCGGCTTCGTCAAGGCAGCAGACATCGGTCTCTGACCATCGAATGGGAAGGACGGGGTGCGGTCATGAACCGCGCCCCGTCCTGCCCGGGAGCGAAGCGAGAACAGCATGAGTGACGTAATCCTCAAGATGGACGGCATCGTCAAGGAGTTCAACGGCATCAGGGCCCTCGACGGGGTCTCGGTGAGCGTGGAACGCGGCGAGGTCCATGCGATCTGCGGCGAGAACGGCGCCGGCAAATCCACCCTGATGAAGGTGCTCAGCGGGGTCTACCCGCACGGCAGTTTCGGGGGGACGATCACGATCGACGGAGAGCCGGTCGCGTACGGCTCGATCAACGACAGCGAACGCGACGGCGTCGTCATCATCCACCAGGAACTGGCGCTCAGCCCGTACCTCTCGATCGCGGAGAACATCTTCCTCGGCAACGAGGTGCAGCGCGGCGGGGTGATCGACTGGAACAAGACGAATCTCCAGGCCACCGAACTGCTCGCCCGGGTAGGCCTGCAGGAGAACGCCGCCACCAGGGTGCTCGAACTGGGTGTGGGCAAGCAGCAGCTCGTGGAGATCGCCAAGGCGCTGTCCAAGGAGGTCAAGATCCTCATCCTCGACGAGCCGACCGCTGCCCTGAACGACGACGACTCCGCGCACCTGCTGGATCTGATCGAGCAGCTGCGGACCCAGGGCATCACGTCGATCATCATCTCCCACAAGCTCAAGGAGATCCGGGCGATCGCCGATACCGTCACCGTCATCCGTGACGGGCAGACCATCGAGTCCTTCCCTGTGGTGGACAGCGACGACATCGAGACCCGCATCATCCGCGCCATGGTGGGGCGTCCGCTGGACCATCAGTTCCCGCCGCGTGAACCGGACATCGGCGAGGAGAAGTTCCGGGTCGAGGACTGGTCCGTGCACCACCCCATCGACGTGGAGCGGGTCGTGGTGGACCGTGCGTCCTTCCACGTACGTGCCGGCGAGATCGTCGGTTTCGCAGGTCTCATGGGCGCGGGCCGCACGGAACTCGCCATGAGCATCTTCGGGCGGTCCTACGGGAGCGGGATCTCGGGCCGGGTCTACAAGGACGGCGTGGAGATCCACACACGTACCGTCGGTGAGGCGATCCGCAACGGGATCGCCTACGTCACCGAGGACCGCAAGCGCTACGGCCTGAACCTGATCGGCAGCATCACGGTCAACGTCTCGGCTGCCGCGCTCGGCAAGCTCGCGCGCCTGGGGATCATCGACCGGCACAGGGAGTACACCGTCGCGGACGAGTACCGCAAGCAGATGAACATCAAGACGCCGAGTGTCTCCTCCGTGGTGGGCAACCTCTCCGGCGGGAACCAGCAGAAGGTCGTCCTCAGCAAGTGGATCTACTCCGGACCGGACGTGCTGATCCTCGATGAGCCCACGCGCGGGATCGACGTCGGCGCCAAGTACGAGATCTACGGAATCATCAACGAGATGGCCGCCCAGGGCAAAGCGGTGATCGTCATCTCCAGCGAGCTACCCGAACTGATCGGTCTCTCGGACCGCATCTACACCATTGCGGAAGGCAAGCTGACCGGCGAGCTGGATCGCGCCCACGCCAGCCAGGAGGAGCTCATGCGCTACATGACCGCCGCCAGGAACGAAGGAGCACAGGCCTCATGACCACCACCACGCCCGAGCAGGCCACTGCTCCCGTCCCGCCCCGGCCCGACCTCGTGAAGAAGAAGCGACGCCGGGTCGACATGCGCCAGTACGGCATCCTCGCCGCCCTCGCCGTCATCATCCTCCTGTTCCAGGTCCTCACCGGCGGCCGCCTCCTGTACCCGGGCAACGTCAGCAACCTGATCCAGCAGAACGCCTACGTGCTGATCCTCGCGATCGGCATGGTGATCGTCATCATCGCCGGGCACATCGACCTGTCGGTGGGGTCGATCGTCGCCACGGTCGGGGCCGTGGCCGCACTCTCGATGAACAGCTGGGGCCTGCCGTGGGGTGCCGCCGTCGCCCTGTCGCTCCTCGTGGGTGCTCTGATCGGCGCGTGGCAGGGCTTCTGGGTCGCCTTCGTGGGCATACCGGCCTTCATCGTGACGCTGGCGGGCATGCTCGTGTTCCGCGGCGTGGCCCTGGTGCTGCTGACCGGTGGAACCATCAGCGGACTGCCGCGGGCCTTCAACTCCATCGGGTCCGGCACGCTCCCCTCCACCGGCACACCGGACCTCATCACGCTCGGCATCGGTGCCCTGGCCTCGCTGGCCCTGGTGGTCCAGCAGCTCAAGGGACGCGCGGATCTGCGCCGCCTCAACCTGCCCCGCGAGCGGACCCTGTCCTTCGTCCTCAAGATCGCCATCGCCGTCGTCGCGATCATGTACCTGTGCTACCTGCTCGCATACAACCGGGGCACACCGATCATCCTCGTCATCCTCGCGACGCTCGTGCTGCTCTATTCGTTCCTGCTCTCGCGCACCGTCTTCGGGCGGCACGTGTACGCGATGGGTGGAAACCTCTACGCGGCCATGATGTCCGGCGTGAAGACGAAGTGGGTCAACTTCTTCATCTTCGTGAACATGGGCTTCCTCGCAGGCCTCGCCGGCGTGGTCAGCACGGCCCGTGCCGGCAGTGCTGTGGCGTCCGCGGGCGGAAGCTTCGAACTCGACGCGATCGCGGCCGTCTTCATCGGCGGAGCCGCCGTGCAGGGTGGCGTCGGGACGGTGGTCGGTGCGGTCATCGGTGGCCTCGTCATGGGCGTCCTCAACCAGGGGCTGTCGATCCTCTCGGTCGACGCCGCATGGCAACAGGTCATCAAGGGCCTGGTGCTCCTGCTCGCCGTGGCCTTCGACGTCTACAGCAAGCGCCGCACCGGCCGCTGAGCCGCAGGACCTACCGGCCGGACGGTCGTTCCACCCGGAGCGACCGTCCGGCCGGACCGCGAACGTGAAGCACCACCAGCGCCCCTAGCGCCCGGCGTCGCCGGGAGGGACGTCCGGCCCGCCGTCCGCGCCATCGATCATCTCGACGCCGTCGTCCGGGAAACCGTCCTCGGAGTAGCCGCCGTCGGCGAAGCCCTCCCCGTCGAAGGACAGGGACAGCGACGACCCGTACGCAGGTGGATGACCGCCGGAGTACGGCGGCGCCCCGGGCACCCACCCGAAGGACCCGCCGGGGCCGGCGGGGACGCCCTCCTCCTGGCCCGGGCCGTTGCTCCCGAGCAGGCTCCGCGTCAGCGACGCGCCGTCCGCCATCAGCTCGTCCACGGCGGCAAGCAGATGCCCGTCCGCCACCGAGGTGCCCTGCAGCGCGGCCGCGAGGACGGCGCGGCGCACCAGTTCACGCATGAAGGAGGCCGTCGTGCCCCCGGTGCGCCCGGACGCGGCCCCGACGGCGTCCTCGCTGAAGGCGAGACCGCGCGCGTAGAGACGCAGCAGGGCCGCACGCTCGTGTTCACCGGGAAGCGGCACCTCCACGGCCAGGTCCACCCGCCCGGGCCGTTGCGCGAGGGCCCGCTCCAGCATGTCCACGCGGTTCGTGGTCAGCACGAACGTGACGTCGGCGTCGTCGTCGAGTCCGTCCATGGCATCCAGCACCTCGAACAGGAGGGGCTGCGGCCCGTGGCCGAGACTGCGGTCCTCGGCGATGAGGTCGCAGTCCTCGAGGACCACGATCGACGGCTGGAGCGCACGGGCCGTCCTGGCCGCCTCGCCCACATGCTGCAGCGTCCCACCCGTGAGGATGATCGCCGTCGTCCCCGCGCTCGCACTCAGCAGGTACCGGACCGTGTGGGTCTTGCCGGTGCCGGGCGGGCCGTACAGGAGGATGCCGCGCTTGAGGTGCTGGCCGGCCGCGAGAAGGGCCTGCCGATGCACGGCGATACCGAGGGCGTGCTCGCCGACCCGCTCCAGCAGTCCTTCGGGGAGGATCACGTCGGCGGCGTCCAGCGCGGGCCGGTGATGGAACGTCACGCCCGCGCTGCTCGGCCCGAAGTCCTCGACGGTGAAGGACAGCACCTGCCCCTTCATCACGCTCTCGCGCTGCATCCTCCGCCGGAATTCGGCCAGGAACCCGGAGACGACGGCGGCGTCCGCGCACATCACCTCGAGCGACGCGGATTGCCGGCCGTAGCGGGGCTCGGCGTTGCGCTGCAGGAGCGCCAGGGGCACGCCGTCACGCTCGAACAACCGGAGGCCCAACGCCACCGCCTGCCGCTGCTCGTCCGGCCCGACCGGGAGGTTCGCGTAGTCGGGCTGGGACAACGGGAAGTTCGGATGGACCTCCGACTGCTGGACCATGTCGCTGAAGGACATGTGGTGGCGATGGTCCCCGCCGCCGATGCCCACGCACCGCCCGTCCGCCGTGAGCGACCCCAGGACGATGTCGGCATCCACGAAACGGTGCGGAGCCACTTCCTCGATGACGACCGGCACGCTGCCGGGCTCGGCTCCGAGGTGGGCCGAGAGTGTGTCGACGAGCTCCCGGCCACGCGCCGAGCGCGGCTGCGCCTCCAGTGCCATGCGCACGAGCGCGCCGAAATCCCTCATGAATCCTGCTACGTCATCCCCCATGGTGGGAGGCTAGCAGGGACGTCAAGGAGGCTAGCTGTCCTGCCCCGGCAGTCGCTCCCCGAAGCGCGGTTCGTCGTCGGGCTCGCCCGCCGGCCGCTTGGCGGAGGCCGCCGGGTCCGGGGTGGCCCCGTCCGGGGTGCGGGACGAGCGGTTGACGCCGGATCCCTTGCTGAGGTGCTCGGCATTGGGCGTCTCGGCCATCATGAGCATCGCGCAGATCACGAGGGAGGCGATGAAGGCGATCCCGGCGGCCGTGAGACCGAGGTCGACCCGCAGTTCCTTGGCGCCGCCCCCGGTGGCGAAGATCGATGTCGCGACCCCGGCCACCACGGCCAGGACGGCGGAGAAGACGAGGGGTGCCTTGATGCCGTGACGGAATCGTCCCTGCGTGGGTTTCCCCGGCTGGCGGTTGGCCACGGGCACTCCTTCCGGTTCCGAATAGTTTCTACGTGACGTAGAGCTTCTAGTTTACGGCGTCCGATCCGCCCTGGGCACCGGATCCGGACGATGCGCTGAGCGCTGAATCGTGCCGGTAGCTGAGCCCGGCGATCCCGAGCACGACGGCGGTGAGCAGGGCCCCGCCGCCCGTGACCCCGAGGAGGGCGTGCGCGCCGAGGTGCATGACGAACGGGAGGATACCGCCCGTGACGATGCCCACGACGCCGACGACCACGAGGTCCCGTGACGCGGCGTGGGTGCGAGCAGCGAGTCCGCGCACCAGTTCGGCCAGGCCCGCGATCACCAGCGCGACGGCGCCGGCGAACGCAAAGCTGCGGTCGTCGAGGAAGACGAGGCTGGCGATGCCGGCCCCGAGGAGCAGTCCGCCACCGACGTCGGTCAGTAACCGCGACTGCGGGCCCCAGTGGGCCATGCGGTGCGTCCAGAGATAGGCGGCACCACTCAGGAGGAGGTACAGCCCTCCTGCCAGGGACATCACGAGCGTGGAGGGTTCACGCCAGAAGATGGTCACCAGCCCGAACAGCGCGCTCACCGCGGCGCGGACCAGGAACGGTTTCCACGCCTGCAGCTCGACGGTATCGGGGCCGGCGCTCGGCGCGGACGATGCAGCAGCCATCAAGGGCCTCTCTGGGAGCGGGGCCGGTCGGTCTCCGGCCTGTCCAGTTTAGTCCTCGCCTCGACACCGGCAGGTGACGGTGCCGCGAAGGCCACCGCCCCCCGGCGGGAGCCCGCGGTCCTGCCGGTCGGCGCCTCCGCTCACCGGCGTGGGACCGATCGTCCCCGAGCTGACCATG